>DATDFK010000001.1:0-26553 GCA_036522655.1 Pyrinomonadaceae bacterium
ATCGATGGAATCGAAGGCGCGGACGGTGATCTTCGGGTTATGCTTGGCCAGGACTTTGGTGATGGCGGCGGTCAAAGTGGTTTTGCCGTGATCGACGTGGCCGATGGTTCCGATGTTGACGTGCGGCTTGCTTCTATCAAACTTTTCCTTGCTCATATCTTGATTCCCTCACTCCGTTTCTAAAAGCGATGAGTTACGAGTGACGGTTGACGAGTGAGAATCTGTTTCGACTCATCACTCGCGAACCGTCACCGATCACTATTTTGCGACTCCCTGCACTTTCGCTATCACCTCATCGGCGATGTTCTTGGGCGCTTGATCGTAGCGCTCGAAGTGCATGGTCGAAGTGGCGCGCCCCTGTGTGGCCGAGCGCAGGTCGGTCGTGTAACCGAACATCTCCGAGAGCGGCACGAAGGCCGTGATGACCTGTACGCCGCCCGTGCGCGGCTCCATCTTCTCGATCTGCCCGCGACGACGATTAAGGTCGCCGTTGACCGCGCCCATGTACTCTTCCGGCGTGACGACCTCGACGCGCATGATCGGCTCAAGCAGTACGGGCTTGGCCTTCTTGACCGCGTCCTGAAACGCCAAGCTGCCCGCGATGTGGAACGAGCGCTCGTCCGAGTCAACCTCGTGATATGAACCGAAGACCAGTTTCACCCTGATGTCCACCAGTTCATATCCGGCGAGATACCCGCGCTCCAGAGCATCCTTGATTCCCTGCTCTGTCGGGCGGATGAACTCTTTCGGAATCGCGCCGCCCGTGATCTTGTTCTCGAAGACGAAGCCTTCGCCCGGTGCCGGCTCGATCTCCAACTCGACGTGGCCGAACTGACCGCGACCGCCCGTCTGTTTCTTAAAGATTTCTTTGCCGGGCGCTGGCTGCGTGATCGTCTCGCGATAGGCGACCTGCGGCTTGCCGACGTTGGCCTCAACACCGAACTCTCGCTTCATGCGATCGACGATGATCTCAAGGTGCAACTCGCCCATGCCAGCGATGATCGTCTGTCCCGTCTCGTGATCTGTCGAGACGTTAAAGCTCGGGTCTTCCTGCGCCAGACGCGACAACGCGACGCCCAGCTTGTCCTGATCGGCGCGCGTCTTCGGCTCCACCGCCACGCGTATGACGGGCGCTGGGAATTCCATCGCTTCGAGCACGATGGGCTTGTTCTCGTCGCAGACCGTGTCGCCGGTCGTGACCTGCTTCATGCCGCCGATGGCGATGATCTCGCCCGCCGACGCTTCGTCAATATCCTCGCGCTTGTTGGCGTGCATGCGCATCAATCGGCCCACACGCTCGCGCGAATCCTTGGTCGGGTTGTAAGCATAGGAACCGGCCTTGATCGTGCCACTGTAGATGCGTACGAACGAGAGTTGGCCCAGGTGCTTGTCGGCCATGATCTTGAAGACGAGGCCGGAGAACGGCGCGCTCGCATCCGCCGGACGCGATTCTGTCTCGCCCGTCTTCGGATTGATGCCTTCGATGGCCGCGATGTCGAGCGGGCTCGGAAGATAATCCACGACCGCATCGAGCAGCGTCTGCACGCCCTTGTTCTTGAAGGCCGAACCAGTGACGACGGGCACGAGCTTTAGTTCGATCGTGCCTTTGCGCAGCCCTGCGCGAATCTCCGCTTCGGAAATCTCCTCGCCTTCGAGGTACTTCATCATCAGGTCGTCGTCGATGCTTGAGACCGCCTCGACCAGCTTCTCGCGCGCGGCCTTCGCCTCGTCCAGAAGATCAGCCGGAATATCCGTGACCTCGTACTCCGCGCCCTTCGTCTCGTCCTTCCAGATCAGCGCCTTCATCCCGATCAAATCGACGACGCCCTTCAACTGGTCTTCGAGGCCGATCGGGATTTGCAGCGCGACCGGGTTCGCGCCCAAGCGTGTGACGATGGAATCGAACGAGCGCTGAAAACTCGCGCCCGCGCGATCGAGCTTATTGATAAAGCAGATGCGCGGCACGCCGTATTTGTCCGCCTGACGCCAGACGGTCTCCGACTGCGGCTCGACTCCGGCGACGCCGTCAAAGACAGCGACCGCTCCGTCCAGCACACGCAAAGAGCGTTCGACCTCCATAGTGAAGTCAACGTGGCCCGGCGTATCGATGATGTTGATGCGATACTCCGTGCCTTCGCGCTTCCAGAAGCAGGTTGTCGCGGCCGAGGTGATCGTGATGCCGCGCTCCTGTTCCTGCTCCATCCAGTCCATCGTCGCCGTACCCTCGTGCACCTCGCCGATCTTGTGCGAGACGCCCGTGTAATAAAGTACGCGCTCCGTGGTGGTCGTCTTACCGGCATCGATGTGCGCCATGATGCCGATATTGCGGAACTTCTTTAAATCGTGCTTAGCCATAATTCTAAGGGGTCGGGGTCAGGGGCCGGGGGCCAGAATGATCGTCTTTACCGACCCCTGATCCCTGACGCCCGGCCCCTCTTCTCTTACCATTTATAGTGCGCGAAAGCCTTGTTGGCTTCCGCCATGCGATGCGTGTCCTCTTTCTTCTTGACCGCGTTGCCGCGATTGTTCGCCGCATCGAGCAGCTCGCCCGCGAGCCGGTCAATCATCGTCTTCTCGCCGCGCCCGCGTGCGTATTGCACTATCCAGCGGATGGCCAACGCTCCACGCCTCTCCTGGTGTACCTCAATCGGAACCTGGTAGGTGGAACCGCCGACGCGGCGCGACTTGACTTCGACCGTGGGCCGGACATTCTCGATCGCGCGCTTGAAAACCTTGAGCGGCTCTTCGCCGGTCTTATCACCGACGCGCGCCAGCGCGTTATAGAAGATTCTCTCGGCTGTGGACTTCTTACCGCCCCACATCACGCCGTTGATGAACTTCGTCACCAGCGCATTGTTATAGACCGGGTCGGGCAGCACTTCGCGTCTTTCGGCAACTCTTCGTCTTGGCATAATCAATCTCTTAAGGATGAAGGCGGCAACGATGAAGGATGAAAATTGTCTTTACTTCATCCTTCCGCCTTCATCCTTCATCCTTTATTTTTTACCGCCTTTGGCAGTACCGGGAGCACCGGCCTTGGGCCGTTTCGCGCCGTACTTGGAGCGTCCCTGCTTGCGATCGGCGACGCCAACCGAGTCGAGCGTGCCGCGTATGACGTGGTAACGCACGCCCGGCAAATCCTTGACGCGGCCACCGCGTATGAGCACGATCGAGTGCTCTTGCAGGTTATGGCCGACGCCCGGAATATAGGTCGTGACCTCTATCCCGTTGGTCAGGCGCACGCGCGCGACCTTACGCAGGGCCGAATTCGGTTTCTTTGGCGTTTGCGTGTAGACGCGCGTGCAGACGCCGCGACGTTGCGGCGATTCCTGTAGAGCAGGGCTGGCCGTCTTGTACTTCACCGCCTGGCGGCCTTTGCGGACAAGCTGGTTGATTGTTGGCACTGTCGTTCAGTCCTCTTAAATTACTACTTTCGGCTAGCGCGGCTTCCAAACTCGCCTGAAAACGCGCAAAAAGGCTTGACCTGCCTCTTTCCGAAACTTGTTCGGCAGTCAGCGCAGGCGGCTGCCCTGTTCTTAGCTTTTGATTGAGGGATGTTCTGAAGTGCGCTCCAAATCCGGCGCTGGTGTGGATACTGGCTTCCCCCGAAGCCGAAGCTTTTCTGTGGCGTCGCCTTAAAATGGACGAGCAAGCCCGCTATTTACGGGCCGGTTCGCGTGCTACGGACGCTGGAGCGACTCCTTTTTAAACCTCGTCGGAAGCCTAAAGCGGGTCGCGGCGCGAGCATTTACGCCACAATAATTATCAACGACTGTCATTAACGCCAGACAGCCGGGCAACGCCTCCACACCGACAGAACCTGCTAAGCGTTGCACTATGGGATCAGACCATGTAGTCCGAAACGAGAAACTATAAAGATCAAAACGTCATCTGTCAAGCGACGTGGAGCCCTGCGGGCCCATCGGACATTTCAGGGCGTCGCGGTCGGGGCCGGTTTCGTGCCGCCATTGCTGTTTAAGCCGTTTGCATTGGCCCGCTTGGCCGCCGCTTCCTGTTTCTTCAAGAGTTCTTCCTGTCGCTTTTGCAGCACTTTGATGCGCTCCGCTCCGACTTTCGCTTTGTCCAGCGCCTCGACGGCGCGGTAATTATCCGGGTCAAGCTCAATCGACTTCTGTAGCGCCGTGACGGCCTCCTGATACTGGGCGATCTTGCTCAACTCCATGCCCAGCTCGTAATACATATCGCCGTCTTCGTCTTGCAGCTTGACAGCCTGTTTGAGGGCCTTGACCGCCTCGTCATGTTTTCTCAACTTCCCGTATGCCAGGCCCATGTTGAAGAAAGCATCTGCGTCCTTCTGGTTGGTGCGAACGTACTTCTTATAAGCCTCCACGGCCTTGGTGTATTCGTCTTCCGCATCCTGCTTACGGCCCTGTGACGCATAGGCCAGCCCCAGCCTGAAGTGTGCCTCGCCGAAATCAGGGTCTAGCTCAAGAGCCTTCTGGAAAGTCTCAGCCGCCTCCTTGTCCTTATCCTGCCGGAACAGTTCCTTACCCTGTTCGAGCAGCGTGCGCGCTTCCGATTGCTCGCTCGTGAGAGGTGGTGGAGTGGCTTCCGGCTGCGGAGTCGGTTGAGCGGTGGAAGCTGTCGCGGTTGTCGAGACGTTGGTGGTCGTCGTCTCCGTCGAACGGCTGGCAGATTTGCAGCCGACCAGACACGACGCACCCGCCAACAACACCGCAAGCGCTGGAACGAGCAGTTTCATAAAGGCTACTTATCTTGAAACGGGTTTCCGTTAGATCAAGGACGTATCTACTTTAATTCCGGGCGCGAGTCAACCGGGCGCGACCTCTGGAACTGTGTTTGCTTGTCAAATGTGGCCGGTGAATTTCTGTCCCGGTTACGATCAGTTCGGGAGGCCAGAACCAGAACGGATGAAAGAGGAAGGCCGGATTACATCGGTAAATAGCTCTGAAAAAACGGCTGCGGCCCCGTCTGAAAAGACTCTCGCGACGCCTCATTTCAATGCAGAGGCGATTGAGAATGCGCGTCCAGCCGTCCCGCTCGCACAAGTTAAGCCCGAGCGGTCTTGGCCGACCGGCACGATGCTCATCATCGCCATCCTAGCCGGTTTGACTGGCGGCATCATCGGCGGCATCCTGCCCGGCATCTATCTCAAAAGGGATGCTGCGCAGACTGTTCAATCTGAGCAGGCTTCGGATAGCGAGGTGGTAGCAGAACCGGGCCGCGCGCCTCAGGAACAGAGTTCGATAAAGACAACGCCGGAGACGACGAGCGAAGTTGCTCAAGAGTCGCCGGATGCGCTCGCAGTTGGCGCAAAGAGCGACGGAGCAGCGCCGGAGGAGACGGAAGCGACGCTGAGAGGCGCGCTTAACGACTGGGTGGCGGCGACCAACGCGCGCGACATTGATAAGCAGATGAGATTTTATAATCCCGTCGTCGACTCTTTTTATCGCATGCGCAACGCCTCACGCGACGACGTGCGCGCCGACAAAGCGCGTGTCTTCGAGCGTGCCAGCCTGATCGACATACGCACGGGGACTCCAGCCATACGCCTGAGCCCGGACGGGCGCACGGCCATCATGCTTTTCAACAAACGCTATGCGATAGAAGGCGGCGGCGTTGATCGTCGCGGCGAAGTCATACAGGAACTACGCTGGCAGCGCATCAACGGAGAGTGGAGAATCACCAGCGAGCGCGACCTGCGCGTCGTCCGTTAGCGATTGCCTCGCCCATAAGAGATTAGCTATATTCACCGCGTAATTAACCCGATCAGGAAGGACACAACCGTCATGTTAAAGTTAATTCGTGGCAGAACCCTCTGATAACTCGACGCGGAAGCATTCCGACAACTCATCGCTCCCTACAGGCGAGGGGATAGTGATAGACATAGGGACGGGCGACGGTCTCTTTGTATACCGCTGCGCGCAGGAGAATCCACGGAAGTTTTTCATCGGGATAGATGCGAGCCCGCGCCCGCTGGAGAAGGTGTCGGAGAAGATTTACCGGAAACCGTCTAAAGGTGGCCTCTCTAATGTCCTCTTCATACAGGCCGCCGTCGAAGACCTCCCTCCCGAATTAGAGACGGTGGCCGACGAGGTACATATACACTTTCCCTGGGGCAGTCTACTGCGCGGCGCGGCGACAGGTGAGCGAGCGATGCTCGATAGCCTGCGGCGTATCTGCGCCGCAGGGGCTTTGCTGGAAGTGGTCATCGGTCTTGACCCGGAGCGAGACCGCTCCGAGATCGAACGGCTTGGATTGCCGCCCCTCTCTCTCAGTTATATAGATTCCGTTCTCTTTCACAGGTACGCCGAGGCAGGTTTTGAAATATTTGAGAGGGGCATTCTCTCCGCGTCCGCATGGCGCACGCTCCACACCTCCTGGGCCAAGCGGCTTCAAGGCAATGCCAATCGCTCCCTGCTTTACCTGATAGCGCGAGCGGCCTAGAGTGAATCCACTTAACTAAATCCGCGCAGCGGCATACGGTGCGAGCGCCTGAGCCAGTTGTCCGCCGGATAACGGGAAGCGCCTGACATGACGTGCAGCGTGTAAGCCTGGCGCGACTTCGCAGACCTGTTGGCCCGGCTCATGTGCGGCAGCAGGCTGTTTAAGATAATCAGTGTTCCCTTCTTTACTTCAAGCGGCAGCAATCCGGTCAGCGGCCAGGGATTCCGATCGAAGACTTCAAAGCGCGTCCCGCCGCCCGGCGCGCGGACAAATCTGGACTTGAGCCCCATACGGTGTCCGCCCGGAAGCGCCCACAGGCAGCCGTTCTCTATCCCCGCATCCTCAAGCGCGAACCACAGTCCCACGACGCTCAGCGGCTCCGTGTAAAGGAACGTGGCGTCCTGATGGCACGTCACCTCGCCGCCGATGTGCGGCTGCTTGAAGATATACATCGATTGCAGGAGCAGAGGGTCTTTGACATTCAAGTCCGCAATCAATTGGGCCAACTGCCGTGTCCTCGAAAAGCTGTCGAAGACCGCGTCCAGGTCATGAAGGGCGTGTCCGATCTTGTTAATCGAACGCTCTTTGCTCTGGCGCAGATTCCCTTCGGCGTCGAAGGCGTCTTCTTCAAAGAAGAAGCGAATCTGATCGCCCGAACCCAGGAAATAATCGTCGCTCGTGCGCGTCTGCTCGCGCGTCGTGAAGATAGACCTGACGCCTTCCGGGTTGAACCCGTTCACAAGCTCTTCCGCACGACGCCGCAAGCCGTCGCACAAGTCCGCGCTCACGAAATCTTCCAGGATCAGAAATCCATCCTGCTCATACTGCGCCAGTTGTCTTGCGCTGAGAATCATTGTCGATCGCTATCGGTCTGCAACCATGCCGAAGGTTCTGTTTCGTGTATAGAGTGTCTTCCCCGCGAGGCAAATAACTTTCCGTGCCATGCAGGATAGAAGTTAGAACACGGCGCGCTTGCGCACCTTTTCTTTGGCGGCGAGCGCGAAGCGCGGCTCGACGGGCGCGTCGCCTCCCGTCACTCTGTCGCTCACATATTCGCCGACCGCCGGGCCGTGTTTGAAACCGTGGCCCGAGCCGCCTCCGACCAGCCAGACATTTTCCATCGACGGGTGGCGATCGATCAGGAAATCGCCATTAGAGGTATTCTCGTACTGGCAGACGCGCGTTTCCAGCACGGGCGCACTCTTAAGCGCGGGCACGCGCCCGCCTAGATATTCGCGCACCTCTTCGAGCCCCCTTGCGGTCGCGATGCGCTCCAGGTTGTCAGGATCACACTCCGGCCCGTGACGATCGATAGCGACCTTGAAGCCGCGACTTTCTATATCAGGGATGGTGTAAATCAATTCGTGAAAATCGAGCCAGACAGGCATGAGCGGCGGAGCGAAGCGCCTATCTCCTGCCGGGACGCCGAAGAAGAAGACCTCTTGCCGCGTCGGGTGAATAAGGTCTCCCAGAATCTCCGGGAAGAGTTTCGCCATCCACGGGCCGCACGCGAAGACGAAGCTATCGGCGAAGATGCGTCTGCCGCCGGATGTGTCTATGTGCTCAAGCCGAGCGCTTTCTGTCGGCCCTAAAGGTATTGTGACGGCATCCTCTAAGTAGCTGACGCCGCCACGCACGGCTTCTCGGACGAGTGATTGAACGGCTCTGCGCGCCAGCAGCACTCCGCTCATCGGCTCAAAGATGGCCCACGTCACAGGGCCGAAATCGATCTGCGGGTATCGCTCGACCAATTGTGCGCGCGACAATTTTTCAATCTCGACGCCGGAGCTTTCGAGCGTGCGTTGCATTGCGGCAACGTACGCGTCCTCCTCATGGGCCATCCAGAGCACACCCGTGCGTTGAAAGAGGGGCTGTCCCGTCCGGCTGAAGAATTCCTGCCAGAGCTTGAGCGATCTCACGGCCCAGCGCGTGTAAATCTCGTCCGCGCCGTAGCCCATGCGAATCACGCGCGTCTCTCCGCCGGAGCTGGCGCGGCTGTTGGCGGCCCCGTAAGCGTCCAGCAGCGCCACCCTTTGCCCTGCCTGACGCAGGCTCAAGGCCGTCCACGCGCCGAAGACGCCCGCGCCGACCACAGCCGTATCATAACTCTCAATCGCTGGCATTTATCTTACCCTGGCAGCATTCCACTCCTGCCGTAGCTACTTCTTTTGATACGAGATGCGCCAGATAGTATTCGAGCCGTCGTCGCTTACAAAGAGCGCTCCGTCTCTGGCGACCGTTACGCCGACTGGACGCCCCCAGACGTTTCCTTCATTGGTGACGAACCCTGTCATAAAGTCTTCGTACTCGCCCGTCGGGGCTCCGTTGCGAAGTGGGACGCGGATTACTTTGTAGCCCGTGCGAAGCGCGCGATTCCATGAGCCGTGCTGGGCGGCAAAGGCATCGCCCGCGAACTCTTTCGGAAACTGCTCGCCCGTATAGAAGACCATCTCCAGCGAGGCCATGTGCGATTGCAGCAGCACGTCGGGCACGATCACTTTGCCGCGCAGTTCCGGGTGTGCGCCCTTATGACGCGGGTCTTGATTGGGGCCGATATAGAACCACGGCCAGCCATAGAAACCGCCATCCTTAACGCGCGTGATGTAGTCCGGGACGAGATCATCGCCCAGCCCGTCGCGCTCGTTGACAGAAGCCCATAGCTCTCCCGTCTGCGGATGAACGGCTATGCCGACAGCGTTGCGTATGCCCGAAGCGTAGATGCGAAAGCCCGTGCCGTCCGGGTTGTATTCCAGTATGTCCGCGCGGCGCTCTTCGTTCTCGTTCGGATTCTCGTAGACGTTGGAATGCGAGCCGACGGAGACGAACATCTTCTTCCCGTCGCGCGAGAAGGCTATGTCGCGTGTCCAGTGGCCGCCTCCGCGCAACTGCCCGCCGCCCGGAATATCCGGCACGATCATCTCAGGCTTGTCTCGCGCCTTAAGATCGCCGTTGCGATAAGGGAAGCGCACGACCGACCCCGTATTTGCGACATAAACGTACTGCGGGTTGGGCCCGGGCGGATAAAATGCTATACCGAACGGCCTGTCCAAGTCCGCCGCGAAGATTTCGTTAGCCTCAGGCTTACCGGCCCCATCAGCCGCCCTCAGCACGCGCACTCTCCCCGGATAACTTTCAGCCACGAAGATGTCACCGTTGGGCGCGGTGCGAATCAATC
This sequence comes from Pyrinomonadaceae bacterium, assembly GCA_036522655.1. Lineage (GTDB taxonomy): Bacteria > Acidobacteriota > Blastocatellia > Pyrinomonadales > Pyrinomonadaceae > DASQYE01. The sequence goes on from DATDFK010000001.1 coordinate 9,605, forward strand.
GCGGATTCTCAAGACCCGTCGCGAACTCCTCGACCTTGAACCCTGCGGGCACTTGCGGCCAAGCGCCGTCAGGACGCGGGACACGCCTGGGCCCATTATCGACCGAGCGTGTGGCGAAGGGCTCCGGCATATCGGCGGTCGTGATCAGCCGTCTCACGCCGGGCGCGTCCGTCGTCCAATCTCCCAGCGCGGCCTTCCCCTTGAGCACGGAACCAGGCTTCTGCGTGGCAGGATTTTGCGTTGCTGTCCGAGCGCCCGGCGTTGGCTGCGCGCCCGCGTCCTGTTTGATACTGCAATTAGAAGCGCCCATCAAAAGGACTGCGATAATAAGGCCGAGCGCGAGTCGCCCGTTGAATCGAATATATAATCTGTTCATCCAGCTCTACTACACCTCCGGCGCGAAAATACAGCCCCAAGTATAGACAGAGCTTTATCGTACCGGCATGTCTAATTCATGCTGAATCTTTGATGAAACCCTCTGCCCGCGCCGTCGCCCGCCGGTATAAGCTTCAGTGATGATGGCCGTTGTCCTGCTGCTCGCCCGGTAGTTTCGATATATCCAGCACGCGCGAGAATTCATCAAAGTGGAACATGGTCTCGTCCTTGCAGTGCTCGCAGTAATAAGTGGCATCCTCGCCGAGCCACATGTCTTTCAGGTAAAACGCCACAAAGCAGCCGTAGCAACGCTGTATGCGCCTGCCGAATCTCAAACGCGCCTCTTCCGTACTCATTATTGATCTCCAAAGGCTCAGCCGGACGCTGTCGCGCGCCCTCACATCTTCGCAAACGATGTTTGTCTTCGTCGCCCCTAATCCAAAAGCCTGTAACTGCCCTCAAGCTTTCTGAGAGCATACCGCGTTGCCTTACCCGCTCTCGTCCATCTTTCATTTCTCTTTTTGTAAGCCTCGCGGTAAAAGATGGGAGCCGGCCCCGGCTTGACAGAGATTTTATAGGCGGTCATTTCGCACCGCTCCATAGTTCCGCAGTTATCTTCGTAAACATCCGCGATGCCCCACTTCTTCACGCCCGCCGGGGAAGCCTCGATCAGGATGGCGACCATTGTTGTATACCCCTGATTCGTCGAGCCGTCGCCCAGAATAATCTCCGACAGGCCGTTACCGTTAATGTCCGGCAAAGCTCCAATCGAATAATCTTCTCCACCTTCATAGACAATGTGAGCGACCATGCTCCCGCCTTCTATGATGGCTATGCCGTTGTTCGCAAAGTTATGTCCCGTCACGCAGAATCTATACAGCACAGCCCTTTGCTCTGTCTTAGCTTTTGTGAAAGAGCCTGTTGCCACATCAATCACTTCAAAGCCCTCATTACACCCGCCGCTGGCGCGCCACAATCGCCTGGCCTTCGGCAGAGCGTAACGTCTGACAAGCTGTACGTCCGTACTGGAAGGAGTCGAGGCACTAGACTCCGCGCGACCGTCATACACGACCCGCAAAGTTTGAGCAGCGCTGCTCTCCTCTTCACCAGGCAGCAAGACAAATAGAATCAGGCTCAGAGCCATACAAACATAACAGGGCGTAGTTTTCGGATTAAGCACTGCTTCTGCATCCTCCTCTGTTAAAAGCTTATCGGATTAACGGGCTAAAGCTTACGTTAGCAGATCAAGCTGTCGTAAAGGTAGAAAAATAGAAAGACCGGCGGGCCTCGTACAGCCTCAGCCGGTCTTTGTTAACGATGACTGATTGCCAGGGATACTGGCATCAGTCTGATGTGGGTGGCTGTTTACTCGCTCCGCCCTTACGACGGGCTTGGCGTTCGACGTGACGTGCACTCTCCCAAGCCGGGCCCTGCTATGTAAACCTTTAAGGCGGTTTCTTAATGGCCTTCCTTTATATGACGCTCGACAGTATCGGCTAAGCGGTCAAGCTTTCCTGTGAGTTTCGCTAAAACCTCTTCGGTTCTAATCTGCGCGTCGGCCAGGGCCGCGATACGCGTGTCCGCGTTCGATTGTGTGGCAGATAGTTCCTTGAGGGCATCTTCGGTTCTAATCTGTGCGTCGGCAAGCGCTGCTATGCGCTCATCCGCGTTCGACTGCTCTGCGTATACTGTATCAAGGCGCTGCTCGTGGTGCTGTATCATCTCCGTGAGAAGCTTGATGCTTTGGCCTACGGTGTCCTGCCGCTCGTCCTCGCGCTTCATGAGAGCGAGAAAAGCCTGTTCTAAATTGACAACACGATCTTCGATGCTCACTTCTTACTGCCTTTCTTGTTCGGCTTAACACCGACTTTGGTATCTTTGCCGCTGGGTTTGGGCTGGGGTTTGTCGGCTCCGGCGTTGACGATGAGGCCGAGTTTGCGCATGCGGTCTTTCCAGCGTTCGGTGGCTTTGTCTTCGATCATTTCTTCCCGCCTTTCCTGGTTGCTTTCTTGGCAGCCTGTTTGCGAATGGTTGAAAGTTTCTTGTCGCCCCTGGTGTCTCTGCCGTCCGGGTTTCTGACTGTGCCGGGCGGCATCCCGTGTTTCTTCTCGAAGGTTTCGACGGTCATGTCGGCTCTATCTTTACGGGGTTTCTTCGTCGTCATCTGCTGTGTCTCCTTGGCGTGGAGTCGTGATGGCTAAAAAGCAAAAATGTGTTTCATCGTCTTTTCCTGTTACGGGATTTGAAGTTGCGCTTGATTTCCTCGTGATTCGTCGGGCCGGGCAAGTGTCCCGGCAAGTCCAGTTCGTCGTCAACAAGCACTTCCATATGTACGCGTGCAACGCGAGCGTATTGCAGAAGAATCAGCAGCGGCGGCTCATTCTTTCCCCGCTCGTATTCCGAGATGCGGTGGTACGAAATGAGATTTTCAACTCCCAAACGCTTGTGCATCTGAGTTTGCGAAAGCTCAAGCGCATTGCGAATCTGTAAAAGCTTTTCCGCAAGTCGTTCCGGCCTCGGACGCGGGCTGCCCATCAGGAAACGCCTCCTGTCTGGACAGTATTCACGCGCCGGAGCTTGCCCTTATGCGTAGTTACGTATAAGATGTAGTCGCGTTTCGTAATCGCCGAGAGCTTTGACCTTTTGTGCTCAACGGCGATGCTCATCACTCCATTTCCTGTGAGGGTGAGCTTCGCATAGGGTCGTTGCCGGTTGTTGAAAGAACGCGCGGCAAAGATACCAAAATATGGGGCCAGCCGTCATCTCCCTGCGAGTTGTCCTCTTAACCGGAAATTCTCACATGATGATTAATTGGAAGCTCGTCACGGTTAGATTGCACGTGTGCGGTTGCCACTTCAACTGTGCTTACTGCGGGCATGCGCGGCAGCATCCGCCCGCAGACCTTTGGTACTACATCATCGGCTACGGTTTTTGTGATTGGTGCGGGAAGTGGATGCCGATTGAGGGAGGCGATAAGATGGGTATCGCGCCGGTGTTGAAAGGAAACAAGCGGTCGCAGTGACGTAACACTGGTCAGTACCGCCTGCGTAAGCCGGGCGGGTCTCAAGTGGAGCTACCCGCCCGGCTTACGCAGGCGGTACTGACCTGTTGCTTTGGCGTAAGAAAGACCGGCGGGGCTTTGTGAAGCCTCGCCGGTCTTGTTTGTGGCATGCTGTTGGGCACGCTCCGGTTTGATTGTGGAGGCTGAGAGGCTTTTATTCCTCGTCGCCCGCGTCTCCGTCGCCGCCCGTCGCGACGGCGGTGCGGGATGGGGTTGTGGGTGTGGGCACGTCCACGCCGCCCGTGATCTCGGGGAAATCTTCGAGGTCGCGGTCGCGGCCCGCCTGATCGATGGTATCGTCGCGGTCAACACGGACGTTGCGATAGAACTCCATACCCGTTCCGGCAGGAATCAGGCGGCCCATGATGACGTTCTCCTTGAGGCCGCGCAGGTAGTCTACGCGACCGGAGATTGCCGCTTCGGTCAGAACCCTCGTCGTCTCCTGGAAGGAGGCGGCGGAGATGAAGGAGTCGGTCGAGAGCGATGCCTTCGTGATACCGAGAAGGAGCGGGTCGGCCTGTGAAGCTTCGCCGCCGAGGGCGCGCACGCGCTCGTTCTCATCCTGGAAGCGGAAACGATCAACCTGCTCGTCCAGGAGGAAGTCCGTGTCGCCGACTTCGCGTATCTTGACCCAGCGCAACATCTGACGAACGATCACTTCGATGTGCTTGTCGTTGATGTTGACGCCCTGTAAGCGATAGACCTCCTGAATCTCGTTGACGATGTATTCCTGCAAGCGGTTCATACCCATGACGCGCAGGATGTCGTGCGGATTAAGGGGCCCATCCATCAGTGCCTCACCGGCGCGGACGCGATCGCCCTCCTGCACGTTGATGTGCGTGCCGCGAGGGATGTCGTACTCGCGCTCCTCGCCGTCGTTGCCGACGATGATCAGCTTGCGCTTGCCCTTGGCGATGGGCCCAAGCTTGACGGTTCCGTCAATCTCGCTCATGACGGCTGTCTCGGCTGGCTTGCGGGCCTCGAACAACTCGACCACGCGCGGCAGACCGCCCGTGATGTCCTTGGTCTTGGTGGTCTCACGCGGAATCTTGGCGATGATGTCGCCGGGCTCCACCATGTCGCCGTCCGCAACCATCAGGTTAGCGCGCACCGGCATCTGGTAGGTCTTCAACACCTTGTTCGAGGCGTTGCGGATTTCCAAACGCGGCTGCTTCTTCTCGTCGGGCGAGTCCTTGACGACCATGCGGGACTGGCCCGTCACTTCGTCAACCTCTTCGTCAACGGTCACGCCTTCCTTCAAGTCCTGGAACTTGATGTGACCGGCAACCTCCGTCAGGATGGCGAAGGTGTAGGGATCCCAGGTGGCGAGCAACTGGTCTTGACGAACGCGCGCGCCGTCCTCGACCTGTATGTGCGCGCCGTAGACGATCTGGAAGCGAGCCACTTCGCGATTGCGCTCGTCGTGGATGGTCAGAGCGCCGTTGCGATTCATGGCGATGATCTCGCCCTTGCGATTCTTGACGGTTTGCAGGTCAACGTAATGAATCGTCCCGTCCGTGCGGGCTTCGTGCTTGGAGGATTCCTCCAGACGGGCGGTTCCGCCGATGTGGAACGTGCGCATCGTAAGCTGCGTGCCGGGCTCGCCGATGGATTGCGCGGCGATGACGCCGACGGCCTCGCCGATGTCAACGGGCTTGCCCGTCGCAAGGTTACGACCGTAGCACTTGATGCAGCAGCCGCGACGCGATTCGCAGGTCAAGACCGAACGGATACGAACACGCTGGACGCCGGAGCGTTGAATCTCCGCCGCGAGGTCTTCGTCAATCTCGTCGCCGGTCTCTACGATGACGCGGCCTTCGACCGGGTCGATCACATCATCCAGAGAGGTGCGACCGACGATACGATCACGCAAAGATTCGATCTCCTCGCCGCCTTCGACGATTGCCGTCGCGGAGATGCCGCGCAACGTGCCGCAGTCGGGCTCACTGATGATCACGTCCTGTGCCACGTCCACCAGGCGACGCGTCAGGTAGCCGGAGTCGGCAGTCTTCAAGGCCGTGTCCGCCAAGCCCTTTCGCGCGCCGTGGGTGGAGACGAAGTATTGCAACACGTCCAGACCCTCGCGGAAGTTGGCGCGGATGGGCGTCTCGATGATCTCGCCCGAAGGCTTGGCCATCAGACCGCGCATGCCTGCGAGCTGACGAATCTGTTGCGCCGAGCCGCGAGCGCCCGAATCCGACATGACGAGGATCGGGTTCAATTCGTCGAGGTCTTTCTCGCGCTTGTCCATCGCCTTGAACATTTCCTTGGCGACCTTGTCGGTCACTTCAGACCAGATGGCAACGACTTTGTTGTAGCGTTCGCCGTTGGTGATAACGCCGTCCAGGTATTGCTGCTCAACGTCGATCACGTCCGAGTCGGCACGCGCCACAAGAGTCTTCTTCGCATCGGGCGTGACGAGGTCGTCAATGCCGATGGAGATGCCAGCCTTGGTCGCGTAGAGGAAGCCAAGCTGCTTGAGGTCGTCGAGCATCTTGACGGTCATCACGTGGCCGAGGCGTATGTGGCAGTAGTTGACTAAGGACTGCAAGCCCTTCTTCTTCATCGTGCCGTTGATGAAGGGCAGGCCCGGCGGTATCTGATCGTTGAAGATCACGCGGCCCACCGTCGTATTGATGACGCGACGGATGTTCTGCTGCTCCGTGGCGCGCATCACGTCCTGCGTGTCGTGCTCCTGCGTCAGGTCAACCAGATCGCCAGTGACGCGCAGCTTGATAGGCGTCTGCGTCGTTACTTCCTTGGCGTCCAGGGCGAGCAGCACTTCGTCCAGCGAGGCGAAGACGCGGCCTTCGCCTTTAGCGCCCGGCTTGTCGCGCGTCAGGTAGTAGCAACCCAAAACGATGTCCTGCGAAGGGACGGCGATGGGCTGGCCGTTCGCAGGGCTCAGGATGTTGTTCGATGAAAGCATCAACACCGCTGCTTCTATCTGCGCTTCGGGCGAGAGCGGAATGTGGACGGCCATCTGATCGCCGTCGAAGTCCGCGTTGAAGGCCGTGCAGACCAGAGGGTGAATCTTGATCGCCTTGCCTTCGACGAGCACGGGCTCGAAGGCTTGAATGCCGAGGCGGTGCAGAGTCGGCGCGCGGTTCAGTAGAACCGGATGCTCGCGGATGACCTCTTCGAGGATGTCCCAGACCACCGGCTCCTGACGCTCGACCATCTCGCGCGCCTGCTTGATGGTCGCGGCGTGCTGCTGCTTCTCAAGCTGGTTGTAGATGAAGGGCTTGAATAGCTCCAAGGCCATCTTCTTCGGCAGACCGCATTGATGAAGCTTCAGCTCCGGCCCGACGACGATCACCGAGCGGCCCGAATAGTCAACGCGCTTGCCGAGAAGATTCTGGCGGAAACGTCCCTGCTTACCCTTGAGCGTGCCCGACAGAGATTTCAAGGGGCGATTGTTGACGCCGCGCAGCACGCGGCCACGTCGCCCGTTATCGAAGAGCGCGTCGACGGCTTCCTGTAGCATGCGTTTCTCGTTACGCACGATGACTTCGGGCGCGCGCAACTCCATCAGCTTCTTCAAGCGATTGTTGCGATTGATGACGCGACGATACAGGTCGTTCAAGTCCGAGGTCGCAAAGCGCCCGCCATCCAAAGGCACGAGCGGCCGAAGCTCAGGCGGAATCACCGGAATCACGTCGAGAATCATCCACTCCGGGCGATTGCCGGACTTTAAGAAGGAGGTCGCGACCTTCAGGCGCTTGGAATACTTGAGCTTCTTCTGCTGCGAGGTCTCTTCCTTCATGCGCGTGCGAAGCTCTGTCGAAAGCTCTTCGACGTTGACCATCGCGAGCAGTTCCTTGATCGCTTCCGCGCCCATCTTGGCGACGAACATGCCGGGGAAATCGCGCACCAGCTCGCGGTAACGCTCGTCCGTCAAAAGCTCTCGCTCCTTGACGGGAGCGTCGCCCGGATCGATGACGATGTAGGACTCGAAGTAGAGCACCTTCTCAAGCTCGCGCAAAGGAATGTCGAGCAGGTGACCGATTCGCGAAGGCAAGCCCTTGAAGAACCAGACGTGCGAGCATGGTGAGGCCAGATCGATATGGCCCAGGCGCTCGCGGCGCACCTTGGCCTGCGTGACTTCGACTCCGCACTTGTCGCAGATCACCCCGCGATGCTTCATGCGCTTGTACTTTCCGCAGAGGCACTCCCAATCGGCGACGGGGCCGAAGATACGCGCGCAGAAGAGGCCGTCGCGCTCCGGCTTGAAAGTTCTATAGTTGATCGTCTCGGGCTTGGTAACTTCGCCGTGCGACCACTGCCTGATCTTCTCAGGCGACGCCAGAGAGATGCGAATCGCCTCGAAGTCAGGCGCGAGTTGCGTTTTTTCTTGTTGGAATCGAAACATTTAAAAATCTCCTGGAATTCAGAACTCAGAACTCAGAACTCAGAATAAAAGCAAACCCTTTTCATTCTGTGTCCTGTGTTCTGCGTCCTGACTCCTGTTTTTTTATTCCGCGCTACCGCTCACGAGTATGGCTTCGCCCGTGCCGTCGCCCGCCGCCGCTACGTCGCCGTTATCTTTGTTGATAAGCTCAACATCGAGACAGAGCGATTGCAGCTCGCGCACGAGCACGTTGAAGGACTCCGGCAGACCCGGATCGAAATCCGCCTCGCCCTTGACGATGGCCTCGTAAATCTTCGAGCGTCCGGCCACGTCGTCCGATTTGGCCGTCAGGAGTTCCTGTAGGATGTGGGCCGCGCCGTAGGCTTCCAGCGCCCAGACCTCCATTTCTCCGAAACGCTGCCCGCCGAATTGCGCCTTGCCGCCGAGGGGCTGCTGCGTAATCAACGAGTACGGGCCAATCGAGCGGGCGTGAATCTTATCGTCTACCAGGTGCGAGAGCTTCAACATGTAGATGTAGCCGACCGTCACCTTCTGCTCGAAGGGCTCGCCCGTGAGTCCGTCGTAAAGGATGGTCTTGCCGCTCTCGTTGACGATCTCGGGCAGGCCCATCTCGGTTAAGCGTCCGGCGGCATCGCGCAGGCGTATCTTGATCTCTTTTTCGGTCGCGCCGTCAAAGACAGGCGTGGCGAAATGCAGGCCCAGCACGCGTGCGGCCCAGCCGAGGTGCGTCTCCAAAATCTGCCCGACGTTCATGCGCGAAGGCACGCCCAGCGGGTTGAGCACGATCTCGACGGGCGTTCCGTCCGGCAGATAAGGCATGTCCTCCTCGGGGAGAATACGCGCGATCACGCCCTTATTACCGTGGCGTCCGGCCATCTTGTCGCCGACCGAAAGCTTGCGCTTCATGGCGATGAAGACCTTGACCATCTTGATCACGCCCGGCGCAAGCTCGTCGCCTTGGCGCAGCTTGGCGATCTTCTCTTCGTAGATGTCGGAGAGAATCTTGATCTGACGTTCCGTGCGCTCCTCGTATTCCTTGATCTCGGCCCCTACGTCCACGCGCGACGAAGCCAGTTGCACTTTTCTGAGCGCCTTCGGCTCGACTGCCTCCAGCATCTCTCGCGTGATCGTGACGTTCTTCGGAATCAGGACTTCACGGTTGGCCGTCAAATCCGCCGAAAGCTTACGGCCTTCCAAGAGCTCATAGATACGAGCGTCGCGCTGCTCGCGCAGGATGCGTATCTCGTCTTCGAGGTCGCGCCTGAGACGATCTTCCTCTTCCTGCTCGATTGATTGCGAGCGCTGATCTTTCTCCTGTCCCTTGCGCGTGAAGACCTGCACGTCAACGACCGTGCCGTCAATGCCCGGAGGGCAGACGAGCGAAGCATCCTTCACGTCTCCGGCCTTCTCGCCGAAGATGGCGCGCAGGAGTTTTTCTTCCGCCGTCAACTGCGTTTCGCCCTTGGGCGTCACCTTGCCGACGAGGATTGAGCCCGGCTTGACCTGTGCGCCGATGCGTATGATGCCCGACTCGTCCAAATCCCTGAGCATGTTCTCGCCGACGTTCGGAATGTCGCGCGTGATCTCTTCGGGCCCGAGCTTCGTATCGCGCGCCTCTATCTCAAGCTCTTCGATGTGGATCGAAGTGTAGTAGTCGTCTTTGACCAGACGCTCCGAGACCAGTATCGCGTCCTCGAAGTTGTAACCGCGCCAGGGCATGAAGGAGACGAGCACGTTGCGACCGAGGGCGAGCTCGCCCCTGTCCGTGCAGGGCCCGTCGGCGATGACCTGACCTTTCGAGACACGCTCGCCGATCTGGACGATCGGGCGCTGGTTGATACAGGTGTTCTGGTTCGAGCGCTTGAACTTGATCAGCGTGTAGATGTCCGCCGTCACCTCGCGCGAGATCGTGCCGTCAACGTTGTGATCGGCCTTGACGATGATGCGCTCGGAATCGACGTAGTCCACCACGCCGTCGCGGCGCGCGGCGACGACCGCGCCCGAATCGCGCGCCGTCGTTTTCTCCATGCCTGTCCCGATGTAGGGGGCCTCAGCCCGCAGCAAGGGCACTGACTGGCGCTGCATGTTCGAGCCCATCAGCGCGCGGTTCGCGTCGTCGTTCTCAAGGAACGGAATGAGCGATGCCGCGACGGAGACGAGTTGTTTCGGAGAAACGTCAACGTACTCTATATCCTTACGCAGTGCGAGGATGAACTCTCCAGCCTTGCGCGCCGCGTTGCGATCGTTGACGATATAGCCCTGCTCGTCCAATTCGATATTGGCCTGACCGATGACGTGCTTGTCCTCTTCCCAGGCCGTCTGGTAGAAGGGCCAGGGCTCAAACTCTGCCTTGCGCCCTTCAGCGCCGATCTTCTTATTGGCCTTGTCGACCTCTTCCTGCGGGACGTGATCGTTTGGCTTGAACTTCGTATCGCCGCCGTTGATGACGCGCACGTACTCCACGACCCGCCCGTCAATCACCTTGCGATAGGGCGACTCGATAAAGCCGAACTCGTTGATACGAGCGAAGCACGAGAGACTTGAGATGAGCCCGATGTTCGGGCCTTCAGGCGTCTCGATCGGACAGATGCGGCCGTAGTGCGTCGGGTGCACGTCTCTGACCTCGAACCCTGCGCGCTCGCGTGAGAGACCGCCCGGCCCGAGCGCCGACAGGCGGCGTTTGTGCGTAATCTCCGAGAGCGGGTTGGTCTGATCCATGAACTGCGAGAGTTGGGAAGACCCGAAGAACTCGCGCACGGCAGCCGTCACCGGCTTGGCGTTAATCAGGTCGCGCGGCATCGTCGTCTGCATCTCTTGATGAATCGACATCTTCTCCTTGATGGCGCGCTCCATCCTCTCAAGGCCGATGCGGAACTGGTTCTCAAGCAGCTCGCCGACCGCGCGGACGCGACGATTGCCGAGGTGATCGATATCGTCCGCCTGGTATTCAGCCGGATTCTTGCGCATCTTCAGGAGATAGGAAACGACCTCCACGAAGTCCTGCGCCGAGAGCAGCGGGTCGTCTATGCGATCACGCTCGGGCTTGCCCATCTTGATGTTGAACTTCAAACGCCCGACGCGCGAGAAATCGAACTTGCGCGGGTCGAAGAACATGCTCTCCAACAAGCGATAGGCGGTCTGCACGGTCGGCGGGTCGCCGGGGCGCATCTTGCGATAGATTTCCAGAAGCGCATCCACTGGCTTGCTGATCACGTCCTTCTTCAAGGTCTGAGAGAGAATCGTGCCCAGATCGTCCCTCTCGGGGAAGAAGACGCTGAAGCTGGTGATTCCGGCTTCGATGATCTCTTGCAGCTTGGCGGGCGTAATCTCGTTGTTGGCTTCCAGAATGACCTCGCCCGTCTCCGTATTAACGATGTCGCCGAGGGCGTACGCGCCCTCGAACTGCGTGCTGTCGATCTCGACCTCGCCCACCTTGGCTTTACGAAGTCCGTCCAAGGCCGAAGAGGTGATCTTCTTTCCGGCGCGGACGATCGGCTCGCCGCGACCCTTCAAGTCAGCGTCAACGCGCATGCCGACCAGATTGCTCGCGCCCGTTTCGGGAATCTGCACGAAGAGTCGTCCTTCTTGGACGCGAACCTCGTCCGCCGTGTAGAAGGCGCGCAGGATGTCTTCGTCCGAGAAGGAAGCGTTCTTGACGGACTCTTCGAGGGTTGCGTCCGAGGCGAATTGCTTGCCCGAGAATTCCTGGTTGAGCCAGATTCCGAGGCCGCGCAGGAAGATCGAGGCCAGGAATTTGCGCTTGCCGACGCGCACATAAAGAAGGTTCTTCTGATCGTACTCGAACTCGACCCAGGAGCCGCGATACGGAATCACCTTGGCGACGTAGATCGCGCCGCGCTTGAAGAAGACGCCGGGCGAGCGGTGAAGCTGCGAGACGATGACGCGCTCCGTCCCGTTGATGATGAAGGTTCCGTTGTCGGTCATCAAAGGAATTTCGCCGAAGAAGACCTCTTCCTCTTTGATGTCGCGTATGGACAGCGCCTCGGTCTCGGGGTCTTTATCGAAAACCGTCAGACGAATCTTGACCTTGAGCGGGACACTGTAGGATATGCCGCGCTCCTGGCACTCCTGCTGGTCGTGCTTGTGCTTGAGGCCGACGGGCTCGCCGCAGTTGCCGCACAGTTGCGGGCGGACTGAGTTGAACGTGCCGCACTTGTGGCAGAGCGTCTCGGACGGCGTCAGGGGGTCAACCTTGATCGTCGCGCCGCAGGTCTTGCAGTTGCCGCGCAGGTAGTTCAAGCCTTCGAGGCTGCCGCACTTGCACTGCCAGTTGCCGATCTGAAACTCGACGAAATCGAGAGTCGCCGTGCCGCGAAAATCCGAGATCGGGAAGATCGAGCGAAAAACCGCCTGAAGGCCCGTGTTCTCGCGCTCTTCGGGCAGCAAGTCCATCTGTAAGAAACGGTTGTAGGACTCGCGCTGAATCTCTATCAGATTCGGGATGCGCACGGCCGTTTTGATCTTGGAAAAGTCCTGGCGATCAGGAGCCTGACTCGTGCGGCGACCAGTTCCACTAGCGATTGTTTGAAGCGGATTTGCAGACATCTGTGATTCCCTCTAGGAATTTTGGATTTTAGATTCTGGATTGAGGCGACGCGGCTGGCCGTCGGGATAATCCATTAATCTAAAATCGGTTAACCCAAAATCTAAAATGCGTAGAGACGCCAAATGGCGGTCGGAGCGTAAAAAGCCCCGACCGCTTTTGAACCAAAAGCAGCTCGACTTATTCTTCAAAATTTTTTGGGAGTAACGCCAGCGCCTCTCAATACTCCCCTATCATTAACCGCGAACGATTAAAGTGTCAAGCGTACAAAGGATGGGGGCCGGGGCCGTGCGACAGGGGCCAGTAAAAAGGTCTCCATTTACCGGCCACCGACTCCTGGGCCCCTGTCCCCTGAATTCTATTTGACTTCGACAGTCGCGCCCGCATCGGCCAGCTTCTGACGAACCGTCTCGGCCTCTTCCTTGGACACGCCCTCTTTGACGGCCTTCGGAGCGGCTTCGACGAGGTCTTTGGCTTCCTTCAGACCAAGCGCCGTGACTTCGCGTACGACCTTGATGACGTTGATCTTGTTGCCGCCGGCGGCTTGCAGGATCACGTCAAACTCGGTCTTCTCTTCCGCAGGGGCCGCCGCATCGGCGCTGCCCGCTGCCGCCGCAGGAGCCGCCGCGACGGCCGCCGCCGCTGCCGAGACGCCGAAGGTCTCCTCCAGCTCCTTGACGAGCTGCGAGGCTTCCAGAAGGGTCATGCCCTTCAGATACTCAATAACATCTTCACGTGTTGCTGCCATGATTGCTTTCTATCCTCCTCAAAAAAGGGTTCAGTTGTGCCCCGGTTGTTACGGTTTGCAGCCACTAGAACCCACGGGACGCTCGCCTTCTCTGCTGCATCGCAAATCCGCTGCGTGCGTCCGAGCCGTGACAGGCGATCTGACATATCGCCTCGCTCGTTTATCCCTGGTCAGGCTGACTCTTCACATTTTGGACTTTAGATTTTGGATTTTAGATTAGGAATTGCCGGACAGGGCGCGTCGCCTGATTTCAATCCAAAATCTAAAATCCAAAATCCAAAATCGCGCTAGGCAGCGGGCTCTTCGCCGCCGCCTTTTTGCTCGCCGATCTGTTTGACGACGATCGCCAGATTGCGCGGCACGGCTGAGAGCACCGTCACGAGCCGCTGCGCCTGGCAGTTGATCAGGAACATAACCTTCGAGATCAACTCTTCCTTTGACGGCAGGGACGCGATCGCTTCGACATCTGGAAGCGCGACCACTCTGCCTTCGACCACTCCGACCTTGAAGCTGAAGATGTCGGGGTTGGCCTTGGTAAACTTCGAGATCGCTTTCGAGAGGCTCACGGGGTCGCCCTCGCTCGTGGCGATGGCCGTGACGCCTTTGAAATGCTCCGCCGCCTGTGCGAAGGGCGTGCCCTCGGCGGCCTTGCGCGCTAAAGTGTTCTTGACGACCTCGTAGGAGACGCCGGCCTCACGCAACTGGTTACGCAATTCCTGATCTTTGGCGACCGTCAGCTTGTTGAAGCCGACGAGCATCGCGGCGGTGGCGCGCTGGAACTGCTCCGTGAGGGCGTTCAGGTCTTGCTGTTTCTGTGCTTTGGTTTTCATCTCACGCTCCTCACACGTCTATTTGGCGTAGGCCGTCTCGTCCAGGAGGACGCCCGGGCTCATGGTTGCGGCCAGATTGACCTTCTTAACGTACTTGCCCTTGGCAGTCGTCGGCTTGGCCTTGACGACGGCGTCGAGCAGCACGCGCGCGTTCTCTTGAATCTTCTGCGGCTCAAACGACGCCTTGCCGACGGGCACGTGTATGACGCCCGTTTTATCCACGCGATACTCGACCTTACCGGCTTTGGTCTCGCGCACGGCGGTCGCCACGTCAAAGGTGACGGTTCCGGTCTTCGGATTGGGCATCAGACCGCGCGGGCCCAAGACCTTTCCCAACTGGCCGACCGAGCGCATCATGTCGGGCGTTGCGATCACGGCGTCGAAATCCAGCCATCCGCCCTTGATGCGATCTACCATGTCGTCGCCGCCGACGAAATCCGCGCCAGCCTCCTGCGCTTCCCTCTGCTTATCGCCCTGAGCGATGACCAGCACGGTCTTTGATCTTCCGAGCCCATGAGGGAGGACGACCGTGCCGCGCACTAACTGGTCGGCTTTACGCGGGTCTACGCCGAGCCACATAGTCAGCTCGACCGTCTCATCGAATTTGGCGAAGGCGATCTCTTTGACCTTATCCACGCCCTCTTCCAAGGTGTATTTCCGCCCGGCCTCTATCTTTTCCAGGGCCTCGCGGTACTTCTTGCCATGCTTTTTCATTAAGTCAACCTCCGAGGTTCAAACGAGGCTTGCACGCTTGAGGAAGCGAGTAAGTCGGCCTCTCCCTCTGAAATGCCGGTGTTAGATGCCGGATAACGTTAATTCTTTGCCTTCAACGGACATCCGGCAAACGGCCATCTACTCGATTGTCAGTCCCATGTTGCGCGCCGTGCCCTCGATGGTCTTGATGGCGCTCTCAAGGCTGGTGGTATTCAAGTCCGGCATCTTCGTGCGGGCGATCTCTTCGATCTTGGCGCGCGAGATCGTGCCGACTTTTTCGCGGTTCGGACGGCCCGAGCCCTTCGGCACTCCAGACGCCTTCTTGAGGAGATCAGCCGCCGGGGGCGTCTTGGTCTCGAAGGTGAAGGAGCGGTCGGCGAAGACCGTAATCACGACCGGAATCTTGAGGTCTGGATCCATCTGCGCGGTCTTCGCATTGAAAGCCTTGCAGAATTCCATGATATTAACGCCGTGCTGGCCCAAAGCCGGGCCGATGGGCGGGGCCGGATTGGCCTTGCCAGCCGGAACTTGCAGCTTGATATAACCTGTAATCTTCTTTGCCATAATTCAATTTTGGATTTTAGATTTTGGATTAAGAATTGCTGTACAATGCGCGTCGCCTTATTTCAATCCAAAATCCAAAATGGTCTTACTCCTCTTCTGCGAATGTCACCTTTTCGACATCCAGGAAATTCAATTCGACGGGCGTGGAGCGTCCGAAGATGGTCACCGTCACCTTCAGGGTGGACTTATCTTCGTTAACCTCTTCGACCTTGCCCGTGAAACTGGCGAAGGGGCCGCTCTTGATGCGCACCGTTTCGCCGGATGCATACGAGAACTTAGGCTTCGGCTTCTCCGCCGCCTCCGTCACGTTATGAACGATCTGATTGACTTCGTCCGGGGTGAGCGGCGTCGGGTTGTGACCGCCGACGAAGCCCGTCACCTTCGGCGTCGATTTGATCGCGTGAAAGACGTTGTCGGGGATGTGCCCGCGCTCGTCGCATTCGATCTCGACCAGCACGTAGCCCGGGTAGAACATGCGCGAAGATTCAACGCGCTTGTTGCCGCGCATCTCGACGACCGTCTCCGTCGGGACGAGGACTTCGGAAATCTCGGCCTGCAAATCCGTGTCGCGGATACGCGCCTTCAGGCTGTCACGAACCTTCTTCTCGTGGCCCGAATAAGTGTGGAGGATAAACCACTGCTTCATTAGAAAAATCCCTTAGCTCTCTTAAGCGGCCCCTGCGATCCACTCGACCAGGCGTGTTAACTGCGTAATGAGAAACGCCAGTCCCTGATCAACGGCGAACAGGTAGACGGCGAAGAAGATGACGGCGATCAGCGTAATGATCGTCGTATTCTTCACCTCATTGAACGTCGGCCACGACACGCGCTTCATCTCGGCACGCACATCCCGCAGAAACTGCGTCGTGCGCGTCAGGAATCCGGCACGCTGACCCGCCAGCCCTCGCTCGCGCCGTCCGCCGCTGCCTTCGCCGCCCGCGCCGAAGCGCGTAGCACGCGGCGGGGGAGTGCCCGGCGGCACATCATCAGCGCCGACATGTGTCGGCGGCGGCTCCGGCGAATCCACCGAGTCGTCACTGCTCTCGTTTATCTTGTCGGCTTTCTTCGACACCCGACCACTTCCTTCTCTCTACACCAGCATTAGAGTTATCAGCATTACCGTGCTTCCGTCTCTACATTTGGAACGGATACAGGGGTACCAGGATTTGAACCCGGACTTTCGGTTTTGGAGACCGACGTGCTAACCATTGACACTATACCCCTTCAGAGGGGTTAGGGATCAGGGGTCATGGGCCAGCAAAAAGTTTCAACCGACCCCCGACGCCCGGCCCCTACTTGGTTTCCTTGTGGCCCGTATGTTTGCGGCAACGACGGCAGAACTTACTAAACTCCAGACGCTCCGGCGTCGTCTTCTTATTCTTCGTCGTCACATAATTACGACTCTTACAGGTCGTACATTGAAGCACAATATTATCGCGCGGCATAACTCACCTTCTCAAACTTTAAAGAATCCCAGCGAGCGACTCAAGCGTCGCCTCAAACCCTCTCGCACAGCGAAGAGCAGTTATTCGATGATGTCGGAGACAGTGCCTGCTCCCACTGTCCTCCCACCTTCTCTAATCGCGAACCGTAACCCCTTCTCCATCGCGATCGGCGCAATCAACTCGATCTCCATCGCCACATTGTCCCCCGGCATCACCATCTCTACTCCCTCCGGCAAATGCGCCACCCCGGTCACATCCGTCGTCCGAAAGTAAAAC
>DATDFK010000002.1:0-65215 GCA_036522655.1 Pyrinomonadaceae bacterium
TCTGCGCTCTGAGCCAGTTCAACTAAGGTTTGAAATGACTTCTCAAGACCGGATATACGTGTATGCTGATCACTTGCAAGTTCGGCCAGCGTGGTGAATGCATTTTCAAGCCGCAATATTCTTTCTTCCGTACCCATAATATTGCCTCTCTGAGAATTTAAGTTCTTTCATCATGCTCAGTGTAATAGAATTTGCTTTTGAGACAAACAGGAAGACGCCCAACGCCCATATTAACCCGCCGCGAGATAGCACCGAAGCCCGGTAAGTTCTCGACGAGATGGATGCTGATTCAGCTTCTGTTTAATGGGTTGTTCGGCTGCGCAGTCGAGTTGGGAAGCGCTTCTTTGCAAATTGATGGGCTTTATAGAGCGTTGATTAAATTTGATATGGCCTTGTCAAAATCGACCGTTCCTTCCAGATATGGCTGCCAGTAAAGCTCAAGCGGTCGCTGTAATTTCGGCCACGCGCGCGCATAGAGGCCACGATATGCCACAGGCGTGTAGTCGCTCACGCCGTATTCACTTAAATTCCGTCTGGTAAACTCACCGGCAGTATAGAAGATTATGGCGTGCCATAAACCATCCGGTATCGGCTTGTTTTGAGCCTGGCATTCGCGCGCGATGGCCCGGGCGACTGCGCCATTGCGCGGCCCTACCATCGAGTGAGAGGCTTCGTGGAACAATAGCTCAAGCGCGGCGAAGCCTTGATTGCCGGGGTCAGTGGACATCGTGATATGCACTTTATCTGCAAGACCAAATGTCGTATAAGCTCCGGCCCAATTCGCATACTCAACCACATCGACGCGTATCAGCTCGGCCGGCCACTTTGCTTTATAAGCAGTGGCGAGTTGGTTGATGAGCGTTTGGCTAAACTGTTGCACCATCGGCGTCACAACGGCAATCCAGAAGCGGTTCGCCCTGTCGTGCCGAGGCCACCATCGCGCGCGGTAAATAGGCGCAACGCTCTCAAGAATTTTTATTAAGTCGCCGCTCAGTCCTGATTTACTTAAATCGGTCGCTCCGTCTGATTCGCTCAGTTGATCGTTAATTCTGATCAGATCGTCATCATGCGTCAGGTCGCGCTTGATCATCGTGTTCACATAGTAGTCCAGCGCCGCGTCCCACACCTTCTGCTGCCCTGATGAGAGCTGGTTCTTCGGGTTCGTGTTTGCCGTCTGATCGGGATTGGCGGCACGTTTTCGTAACAGCGCCTGCTCATAAAGGAAGTGATGAAGATTAATCCAGAAGCCGCTGCGAAATTCAAACGGGGAGGTGCTTTCATTCCGCGCATCACTTCTCTGATAGGCTGTCGATATAAAAGATTCATTACTTCTAGCGTCCGTAGAAATCACCTGTGCTCTCGGGATAGTGACCAATGAGGACATGAGCGCGACGACCGGAATCGCGTTTCGCATCAGGGCACATATGGTTTTCATTAGTGACCTCCAAATTAACATGATTATGCACAACACGCGTCGAAGTTGGTCAGGTTCCGCAAAAGTGTCGTTGAGGAGGGTAAAATCTTTGCATCAAGTTAGCAACCGACCGCTCGAATCGACACACTGCGAGCAAACGGCGCACAAACTGCACGATGATGAAAGAGATGTTATCGCGGTGTCGGGTTGAATGAGTTGTCGGATAGCGTCTATCGCTTAGCAGGTGAAAGCAGACTCAGCGCGATGGCTTTGGCGTTGGCTTAGGTTCCGGTCGAATTGAATTCCAGCGCGTAAGAGGTGTCCGGTTACTCTTAAATGCCTCGGCACATCTCTGCTCCCCAGGGCGTTTTGATGGCCCGTTCAATACTTGATTTCATCTCGGCAAAATTCCAGCCCTTGCGCTGCAAGATCGACCCGTCCGCGTACTCGACGCGATTGATCACAGCCTTCTCCTCAAAAAGATTGCCGGTCTTGTTGGTCAAGCTTTCGACGCTGATCACATCGCTCGGGCCGGACGTGCTGAAGGCCAGCAACTCTTTCTCCCTGGCGGGCTTGATATTGACGCCGCAGAGGAACTGTCGGCGGATGACATTCGTCGGATTCGACAACTCTTTGAATTGATATTCCCAGAAAACGATCTCGATCGCTTTCGTGCTCGCGTTTCGGATTTTCGCCTGATACGTAAAGCCGTCCACAGTAATGGACTTGGGCGAGCGCGATTCCTGCACGTTCTTTTCGAGTGCAGCGCTGCGCCCGTCTATAGTATCGACATTCGGGTCTCTAACCCCTAACGGAGCCTGTGCCCTCTCGTTGCGTTGCAGGACTTTATTTTCCGGGATCATAGCCACCGCCGGAGCGGTGCTGGGCGCATCCGGTTTCCTGATCGTCTGCCGACTCTTGAACCACTTGAAATCGACCACCACTACCGAAGCGCCTTCGTCCGAGACTGCGGCATTCTGGCCCTGGCCTGTCGAAACGAAAGACAGGAGAAGCGACAGGAGCAAGAGAGTTCGCATGGTTTGTCTCCGATGATAATTACTGTAGTCTTGACCAACAGACTAGAGACCGTGTGTCATGCCGGAATCCGACTCCATTGAGATACTATTTAAAGGTACGTTGCCAGACTGTGTTGTCGTCGTAATAGATGCTCTTTATCACGACGCTCTCTGAGTACTGGCCCTCCGGCTTCTCACTGGCGCTTATGGCGTCGACGGTGCTGGCGGGAGGTAGAATAGAGTGTCCGTACATCGTTTTGGTTTTGCCGGGGCTGACACTTACCTTGCTCGTGAAAAGATGACGGCCAACCTCATTCCCCGTAGACAAGTCAACGAGCACGTATTCCCAAACGAGTCCGCGAATCTTTTTCGCCCCGGTGTTGGTGATCTTCACCCTATAGGAATACTCGTACGGATAGGGGCGGCGGCGCGGCGAGATCGGGTTATTGGCGTTGCGGGCCGGTAAAGGGATTGGCTCCTTGCCTAACCCGGTTCTGATGCTGTTCTGCCGGATAACCTCAGTGCGTATGCGCTCTGAGCGATCCTGGTTTTCAAGCATGCTGAGCGGGTCTTCATCGAGCGCAGGGTTACGAACCCAGAGCCTGCGCCAACGATTTTCCAAGACCGAGACACCGGGCGCAGCATTCCCGCCCGTCGATGTTTGTGCCGCGCAGAGGCCACACGACAGGACTATCAGAGCCAGCGAAATTAGAATTTTCATAATCACTTCCCTCAACCTGACGATCATCTGATGGTTGATACTGACCATCAGGATTGTGCATCCCTCGACGCCACACTTGCAAGCCGCCCAAAGTTCCCAGGCCGAACCGTCTCTTTCATCTGGAAACCTTCTCGCGTTACTACTTCGGCACGTCCAAAGCCGGATTGCCGCTGAAAAATCCGCCGGGGACGAGTTTGAATCCAACGTGCGTGACAGGCATCACGGGCCATTCCTCCGGGCGCGGAATGTGTGTGATGCCGAGCGTATACCAAATCACCACGTCTTGATTTTCGAGCGTCTCATTATTAGCGATGAACTGCGGCAAGCCGTCGCCGCCTCTGCTCTGATTCGGATACACTCCGGCAGCATACATCTCTTGAGGATTGTAGCGCGTCGCCCAGAAATGATGATTGATGAATTGGGCGCGTTTCCTCACCAAAGATTCCGGCGCGATATACGGCAATGAGTTTGCGCCCGGCACTAAGATGAAAGACGGGTGATGTCCGAGTGAGTTTTTGGCGGAAAAATTCGTCACCGTCCAGACCCGCGCCGCTTGCATATCCATCTTGCGCTGGGCTTCCAGTTCGGTTTTAAAGACGCTCTCGCGCATCATAAAGCCGTTCAAATAGGGATTGCTTGCGCCCGCAGCCATCGCCGACGTGTTCATCTCCGTCACCGAATTTTGCGTCCCGTCAACATCGAAGTCCAGCCGAAAGCTGAAAAAATGTTGATGATGCGGCGCGACTATGTTTTCGGCGACAAGGTGTCCGGCGGTCGGCGACTGCATCGTGCCATCCTCGTCTGCGCGCTTCTCCCTGACGCCCTTGGCGAGCATGATGCCGGTCAATGCCAGGTCAACTTCGAGCGAGCCGTCCTGTTTGAAAATGTAATTGACGGCGTAATCGTAATTCCCGATAGTGGCGACGAAAAACATCACCAGCTCGCGTGCGCGGCGCGTTTCGTTTTTCCCCGAAACGGTATCGAAGTGTTTCCAGGAAATCCCGCCATCGCGCTCGTAAATGGCGACGGCCCTTTCCAGTATGTAAGGCTTGCCGAAATCGTCCGCGAAGGTGGCATCGATAAGTTGCGCGTTCTCCGGCGCATCCAGTTTCGGCTCAAGCGGGCTCGCCAGCCGACCCACGCTGTACTCGCCGACATCAAACGCCGCACGCCAACGCCAGTTCGCGTCCGGGTCGCCGTAGGGGACGACCATTTCCGAAAGAGAGGCGCGATAAAGAACCGGACGCATGCGGCCATCGTCCTCGTAATTGACTAAATGCAGCACGAGCCCTTCGCGCGGGTGCATCGTGTAGCGGAAACGCCATTTCTGCCAGCGGACTTCCTGCCCGCTCATCTGGTAGCTGTGGCCTTCGGGCTGCGTGATCATCAAGGGGCTAGGTCTCGCGCGCAGCTTGCTGATCGATTTTTCGTCAAAATCCTGGCTGTTCGAAGTGATCGGGACAACGCCCGTATCCGTTAGATCGACTACCTTCCGGGTGTTCATGTTGACGAGGGCCACGACGCCTTCGATCGGACGGCCGTAGTAGTTCGCGGAATCGCCTTTCAAATAAGAGAGACCACGCATCAGGCGGCCCGTGAAGCGCGGGTCAACCTGCCCGACCGCCCAGCCGTCAACCGCCACTTTGTCAAAATCCGTGATGCCGCGCTTTCGCAGCGCCGCCTGCCAGCGCGCATCGTCCTTGACGATCTTTTGTAATGTCTCGTATTCGCCGAAGAAGACGAGCGGCTGTACGCCCGTGATTTCTTTCCAGGAGGCGATTTTATTTGCCCGCAAATCAATGATCGCTTCGTACGTTCTGTTTTTTTCTCTGTCCAGGACGATGGCGAAGGCTTCGCGGCGAAACGCATCGCCCGCTTTGAAATTCAGGACTTCACTCTTGGGCGGCTCGTTAAGTTGAACGGTGGAAAAGAGCGCGGTTTTGGGGAAGCTTGATGAGGCTTGCAAAATCCTGACTGCGCTTGCGATCTCGCTTTCGCTGAGCGGGTCGAGCGGGTGCGTCGCTTCCGCCGCAAATGTCGAAGCTGAAAACAAGGGCAGTGCCGATAACACAATTATTGAGCAGCAAACGAAAAAGAATTGATCGTATTTCATTTGACTCCTTTCAGCTTTTTTAACCCGCGCTCCGGTTAAATGAGTCGCTAGGGTGCGGGAGTGGAGAAATGCGAGACGATAAAACGCAGCGCTTCCAGACTATTCCCCTCTACTTTAAACGCTCTGTCTCCGATCTTCATCGTAGCCTCTCTTGCTTGTGCGGTGCGCGCTAATGCTGCGAGCGGTACTTTCAATCTCACCTCTATCTGCGGGTCATTATGCGCAGTGACAATGGTTGGGCGTATTTTAATTGCCCGGCCCAGACTCAGGCTTTGGCCGCCGTCAAGCATGACCGTCACCTCATACTTGTCTAGGCCATCAATAAAAGAATTCGAGAAGAACGATAAACGAAACATGCCGTCTTTCAAGGCTTGGACTTCCCACTTAATCCTCCCATTCTCAGCGCTCATCATAGACGTGTAAACATTCACCTCACGCCCCTGATTGTCATATACGGCGTAAACACTTGCCGATGCTGCTTTGCTAAATTCCACGACGCGGACTGAAATCTGCGGACGCTTCAGCATTTTCTGATAGCGAAGAATCACCTCGTTCTTTAGTTGAGCTATCGTCAGACCCGCTGCTTCCACATCGTCGATAAAAGGAATGCTTATCACCCCGCGCTCGTCGACAACAACCTCTGCGGATAATTCCGGTCTCCCGAAAACGCGCATCGATAGCACATCACCTGATCTGAGTTGATATGGCTCGCCCGGAGGCGGCGTGGCGAACAGCAGCACTGCACGATGAGCATCCCGTGGGCCGTTTTGTTGTGCCCCGATGGTGCTAAATAAAGTCGCCAGCAGAACTACCGAACAGATGTAAAGCGTAAATGTCTTCAACCTTTTCATCATAACCTCCGATGAGTTGAATTTAAGACGTGCATCATAGGTCAAACCTGAGATGAATAGCCGCACGCCAGCGCCCGAATTAACCGGACGGGAAGTATCGTATCAAACATTCAAGCTGATGGATGAGAGGCTGGCTAACTCGCGCTTTGATTTAATGGCTTGTGATGTGCGCCAGGCGTAGATAACTACGCCTTAGACTTTGGCATTAACGATTTCAACAGTAGCCAGGCAGTTCCATACATCAGCGCAATGGCTGCCAGAGCATAAACCGGGATAAAGACAAATACGAGCGCCGACGTAGATGATTGGGAGTTGAAAATTGAAACCCAGTAAATAAGCACCGATGAGACGACCACCAATATTGATGTGATGAGAATCGCAACGCGAGAAGCTGTTGAAAGCCCCTTCCGGTGAATATAGATAGTCAGCGCGATTAAGACGATGAAGGGTACTGCAACCCAAAGGTAAAATCCCAAGGTGACGAGAAGATCGGAGGGGCCACCGATAGCGGAGGTCGTGGAAGCCATGATGCCGAAGGTGCTGAGGACACCCAGGACAATAATGATCAGGACAACGTTTCTAGAGTGTTTCATACGCCCTCCGGGTTTTCCACAGTGAGCCGAAGCGCCTGCCGCCCAAATTCACCCGCGCCAAACATCAGGCATCCAATATGCAGAAGCCAGGCAACGATGAGGGAGATGCTGCCGTGGCGTCTGGCCCGGTGCATGATTGTGCGCTTGCTTGAATCACCAACCCTGTCGGCTGGAACTGTAGCTCACTAATTCCCACTACAATCTGCTTCTTCCCATCTCGTGAGCGAATACTTTTTCTTGAGGTCTCTATAGACAATCACTCTCACGCCCTGAGTAACGATGACATTATTGACTTCATCTTCTATCTCGACTTGCAGGCATAGCCTGTAATTCATTCCCTGTACCAACTGGCCCTCAGCCGCCTCAACGGAGATAAGTTTGATCGAACCGCCGCCTTTTCCCATCTGCTCCTTAACAGCGAACTCGGCTGCCGAGATGACTTCGGGGGCATCCTTGGCCATCCTTTTATAGCCGCCCACGGTGGGAGGCCGTTGTTGGGCCCGGCTTACGATCACAGAACCGGAAGCAACGATAAGTGCGATGAGAATCAACCCAAGCTGCAAACTCTTTTTCATTTATACCTCGCGAAATTAGAAACCCTGAAGACCACGTTCACAATAACACAGGTGTCCCCTTGAGACCGCCGTCGGCTCAGAATCTTAAACTGACCCGTTAACACCTTTCGGGACTGCGGCTAAACTTCTCACACACTGAGACGAAATTTCCGTGGCCGATTGCTGTGGCCTTTCGATGCCTTCAGCGCGCTTACCAACATGTCTTTAAGCGATGAGCTCGATGCGGGGTTCGATGGATAATGGATGTCGCCGATTCTCCAAATCTTTTGACTGTTCCGTTCAAGGCGGAAGAGAATCGTTTCGTCTTGGCCCATGTTTTTGAAAGTGACGGGAACATCGGCGACATCTAGATTGCCCTCGCCGTAGATGGGCTTCCCGATTTTGAAACCTGTGATTTCCGTGTCCTGCGCGTTATAAAGCGGGTCGAAGCCGATCGCCCCGACTTCACCTTGAGCGGCGACTGCGTCTTTCCAAATCAGGTCGGCAAACTCTTTCGTAAAATACTTGTCGACCAGCGCGCGGCTTTTCGTTTGGAAGAACGGGCCGGACTCGGCCTTGTGCGCCGCATATAAATCTTTAACTATCGCGTCAGGCATGATTCCTGGCTGCGCGTAGCCAACGGAGCTCAACGCCAGCAAGAGCGTTATCAGCAGAACGATTTTGATTCTCATCTTTTCCTTTCCGTCCCCTTTGTTTACGTCAGGCGAGCACCCCGGATAGATGCTCACCTGAGCCTTAAAAGATCAAGTTGATAAAAGCAATTATTCGATGATCGCTTTCGGCGCTTTGTATTTCTTGTCCCAGTCCAGATAGCAGACATCGTGGCAGTTCATCATGTAAGTCACCACCCGCCATTTGCCGTTCGTCTTTTTCAGCAGCGCGAAAAGATTGTCCTCAAAATCACCGCTCTCGATGAATTCCTGATACCTGGTGAGCTTCCAATTCGGCGCGCCGCCCTCTGCATTTCTCGCCTGACCGGCGACAAAAGCCCAGTTGCCCTCCACTTTCAATTTCTCAGTCGAGAAAGTGACATTCTGTTTCAAATCTTTTGAGACCGGCACGCTTAGAGCCTTCAGGACGGCCGCACTCTCGGGGTGATTTGCCACCGGCGTATCGTCTCCCTGGGCAAAGGCCGTAGCGGCGCTGAAAGCAAAGATAAGCAATAGGTAACAAACGTTTCTCTTTAACATAGCTATTTCCCCTCTTATTAAAGCTGATCTTTCAATCAGCGTCTCTGCCTTTTAAAAGGCAGGTCTCAAGCGATGTGGTAAAGCCGCCCGCTCCACGCGGAGCAGTTTTCATAAGATGAATGCTGAAAGGTGGTCGGATAATCCGATGACAGAAAGTGGCAGGCAACCCTCAGTATACACAGTCCTTATGAAGTGGCTGTCAACAGAAGGCGTAACTAACGTGATGCTCAATCAACGCATGATTAGTTCTAACCTAATGGCTTTTTATCAAGCAAGTGACTATATGATTAACCTCACGTGTAAGTCAAATGGCTTCAATATCGTCTCAGCTTGACGAACAACGTGCTGAATTTCTCAGCATCATTTCCAGCAACTCTTTAGCCCGAACAGAGATACACCATTGAGCCCAGGAGCATTGAAATCCCGAACAGAAGTGTGATCAGCGACGCTGCCAGCAGCTTATTACCCACGAGCGAGCGTGCGACAAGCCTCAGTTCGCCACGTACGACATAGAAACCGGAGACGGTGAGAATGGCCCCGCACGCCATCATCGCAAGGACAAACTCACGCGTGCCCTTTTCGTAAGGCATGAGCGGCATCGGCGCTATCAACAGTGCCGCCGTGTAGACGAGGACGCGTTTCGCTCGACCGGAGATCACAACCGACTTCCTTCTCACGTCAGCCTGCATAAAGAGATCGGGTAGCGCCTAACGCCCGAATCAACAAAGGGCCCGCGTCGATAGCCCTCAATCTATTATCGAAGGAAGCATCATGAAAGGAAAGCTATCGGGGCGACGGGTCAAAGGAGTTGTCAGCGGACGGACGGCGTTACAGTTTCCTTTGGGACGCTGGCCGGTTTAGTCAGCGCGATCAGTAAGGGCAATATTCCGGCATACATTGACGCGCCTCGAATCCAGCTCAATCTCTGCCAACGCTGCCCGCGTACTAACCACTCCGCCGGCGACACGCTCGATTGCGGGCTACGCTGGAAGGCTATTAATTCGGGAATAAAATAGATTTGAGTGATAATGAGCACCAGCACGTACAGTCCGAAGGTGATCAAAATGAGCTTGCGCCGCGCCGGGACTCTCCAATTTAGAACAAGAGTGATGATGAGCGAGAGGATGAGCAGCGGGTGAATAGTTATCCAGAACACAGCCTCGTGCAGACCATAGGGCCCGTTGACGACGACCGCCGAATCAGGCAGGGCCGACAGGTAAGCCGGAAAGTAAACGAGATGTGAATAGGCAATCCCGCCGAGCAATGTTCCCCAAAGAATCACAGCCAGAAAGAGCGAGTATGTTCTGAGCCTAGATGTCGCCATCTTTCTATCTCCTACAGTATGGATTTTTTGAAGCCGTAAATGTGGTGGCCGGCTAACGTCCGAATCGACTCACCGCCGGACTGTGCGCTGGCGAAGCGCCGAACAACTCTTCAGGTCGGGAGATTGTAAGACACCTTGTTACCGGAAACTGACACATACCCCGGCTCCTGCAACGCCTTCAGTAGGGCGCTGATTTCATCCGGGGAGAGTTTTTTGAGGAAAAGAGCGCCGATGGTGCTTGTCAGGGTCTCGACAGTGCGCGGCTTGGATTCCCCACGTTTATCCAGATCGTTTACGATCACGGCAATCCTTTCCGGTGTAGACTTGGCGATAACCGCCTTCCTGTCCGGCGTAGACTTGGCGTTACTCGCCTTCAGGAGTGGAATGTCACCGACCTTCTTGACTCGCAGGGCGCGGAGCTTCCGCGTCTTGAGATGGCTAATGAGCGGATCAAACCCCGTGTCCTTGGAAACAATGTAGAAGTATGCTCCGGGTTCTTTCACCGCCAACTGGCCCAGGTAGAACGCGATGTGAAAATCGAGCGCATTTGGGCCGGTTCCCGAAATCTTCACGTACTCGGCGTTCGAGCCCATCTGTTGAAGCGCCGCCGCCTTTTCATAAGCAATCTTGTTCTGATGAATGCCGACGAACACGACCACACGGAAGTGATCGCGCTTGAGCGCCGATAGATCATGAGGCTGTACGTTTTCGTAATCAATGAGCACATAGTTTGTTTGCACGTCTATTCCTTCTCACTCAGTATTGCTCGACTGCTTCTGCATCCTCCCCGCCGCCGAAGCGGCCCAGCGCCCGCATTAAACGGGCGGGAAACATTATATCAAGCATTCAAGTCTCCCGGATGCAAAGTAAGCTACTTCCGCTCGGGTTCAACGAGTGACTGGACATCGTGCAAACATACAGGGATTCATCTTAACGACCGCCGCGCTCAACCTACTAGGCGAGCAAAGCATAGATGACTGCGCCCATTACATACCCCCCCAGATAAAGCCCTATGAAGGCGAGAATCGGCAGAAACGCCTTCATACCGCGTGTCTTGAACAAATAATAGGGCATGATAAACGGCCATGCGATGGACAGAAACAATCCCATATCGAAAATCCATGCGACACCATGCTTACGGCTATCTTTTTGCAGCCACCAGCCAATCACCCAGAGCAGGCTAAGAGGATACAGGAATGTAAAAGCTGGCGGGAGCTCGATGCCGCGAGAGATGTAAATACCGGCGATGGTCTGAGTGATTGCCACGAAGATATAAAGCGACGCTGCCGGAGAAGTGATTCGCGAGAGGAGCTTTGTCATACGTCACCTCAATCATGCGCGCGAGCCGGGTGGAATGAGTTGCTAGACGCGGCGCTTACCTGCAAGGCACAAGCGATTGAGACCTTTCAGCTATAAAACGTATCGGCCTGGAAGTTACCGCATCAAACCACAACAAGCCTTTCCGCTCCCATTGCTGGCGCATCTTCTGAGCGAGGCTTTTAGATTTATACCAGGTGGAGACTGTTAGTTGTAAGGTGTGTTCTCCATCTCTAATCGCCTGCGCACCCCGGCCAGCATCCTGCCCTGCTATCAATACGCCGATCACTAATTCCCTTTCAAAGGTTGCGCCTGCGGGTAAGACAACAAAAACCCTGCTCGGAGACGGCTGTTCGATTGGTTCGGGTTCCTCATCAAAGTATCTGGAATTCAAGAAAGTGATTTCATACGGTTTCGCACTGTCCGTGCTGACAGCGCGAATCTTTGTTTGATAGAAGAGATCGTGTCCCTTGTAAAGAATAAGCTTCTGGCTTCCGACATTCGTATATCGCAGCCTCAACCTCATTTGCAGAGCAGCCAAATCTGGATTGACCGTGCAGTATTGCTGACCGATCATTTCAACAGTAAGCACTAATGGCTGCTTCGCGCTGTTTACTTGAGCGCCCAATGCGGCTGAGCAATTCAGCCACAGATAGAAAGTAATTCCAAATAAAAGTGCATGTCTCATTGAAAGCATCTTTTTCTGAGCACCTGACGCCCGAATCAACTCAACGCCTGACGCCAGCGACAACCTCCGATGTAACGCATAAGCATCATGAAAGGCAAGCGAAGGGCGGTCGGGTTCGATGAGTTGTCAGGCTGATTCGACTCTCTTGTGATACGAAGCGGGTCTGACTAATATTATACGGTGAACGTGCCGCACGACTCCGCAGTAGGTGTAAGATACTGCGGCACTGATGAGGCTTACGTCAGTTGGATTTGGAGATGCCCGACTTGAAGGCTTTGATTAGAAATTGAGATATAAACATCGCCGCGATTCGCCGAGGATTTCCCATGACAGGACTCCCGCAGCCATCATCAGATCATCGATCATCATGGACTGAACGCTTCTCTGTCGGGCGAGGCACATACGGCGAGCCGACGATTTTGCATTGGGGAGAGCCAGCCACTTTGTATGTTGGTTGTTTCTGTTCGATTGCCGATGAGGTCACAATTTTCCTGGGCGGCAATCACAGGATCGATTGGATCACGACCTACCCTTTTTCGGTGTTACGCGAGTGCGCGAAAGGCGTCGAAGGACATCCCCAAACGAAAGGAGATGTCGTCATAGGTAATGATGTCTGGATTGGCCGGGGAGCGGTTATTCTTTCCGGCGTCAAAGTTGGGAATGGCGCGGTCATTGGCGCATATTCCGTAGTCACGAAGGACGTTCCGGCTTACGCGGTAGTCTTCGGCAACCCGGCCCGGATTCTCATGAAGCGTTTCACGCCCGACCAGATTACTTGCCTGGAGCAGATCGCCTGGTGGAATTGGCCCGATGAAAAAATTGACGCAGCGATGCCTCTATTGTTGTCAGGGCAGGTTTCCGCACTCGCCGATTTCGCCGCCGGCAATTTCCCCACGCCTGAGCAATCATAAACGCGCGGAGACAAATCTTTAGTAACCAGCTGAAGCCTTCAACATTATCAGTGAAGATAACGATGAAAGAGATACTATCGCGCGATTAAGTGGAATGAGTTGTCAGGCTGCGCCGTGACCTTGGATTCGCCTTAAAATCAATCCGGCACGCGACCCTTCACTGCGTTGGCCCGGGCACTATAGTTGATACGGCCAGTGCCATCTGTCGGCAGGCGCGTGCGCATCCGCGTTTTGAGAAGTGCAAGTTCCTCAGACGCCATCGCGGCGAGTTGTGGCCCGACGCTCGGCCCACCGAGGATGGTCGTCCAGTAGTCGTCGAGATCGGCGAATGTCCTTTGCACGGTGATCTCACGCGTTTCGACCCGTACCAGACCCGCACCAGCCCACAAGTCCCGCATTGCGTCTATTCGCGACGCGTCAGGGCTCGGCGGGGTCGGGACTGCGACGCCCAGCCCACGCATTTCATCCTGCAATGCTTCGTAAGGAAAACCACCGCCAACCATGTCCCACGCGTAGGCTGCGACCGTGCCGCCCGGGCAGACCACTCGCGCCATTTCGGCAACACCTTTGGCCGGGTCTGGAACGAAGAAGATCACCAGCGGCATGACGGCCGCGTCGAACGTGTCGTCGGGAAAAGGCAGTGCCATTGCGTTGCCCTGACGAAACTGCGCGACACTCGATGCGGGTCGTGTGCGGGCATAGGCGAGTTGCTCCTCCGACGGGTCTATTCCCTGCACTGAGACCGGCGCACACCGCTCGACGAGCATCTCTGTAAAAGCGCCGTTGCCGCAGCCGACATCGAGCCAGCGCAGACCTGATTGTGGAGCAAGCCAGTCGAGGAAAGCATCACCCGCAAGCTGGCTCCACTTCCCCATGTATCGTTCGTAGGCAGCCCCGTCGGCGAAGCGGATTTGGTTGGTCACAATTAGTGTTTTCCTCCGGTTGGACTACCTGCGAAAAGTGCTGCCGTATCATTGGTGTCTCGCCGCATAACGGTCGACTTAACCCGCGTAGGCGCGGCGCTATTACAACATCGCGTCCTTATTCTGACATCGTTTATTCTTCCTCATCTTGGAAGTAACAAAGCATCCTTGCTCTCTCCCTCTTCGATCGTGAATTCATACAGAGGTTGTTTGATAGCTTCAATGCTTTGATCGGGGTAATAGATCAGCCCTCCGCCGGTCGGTATGCCAATGCCGTTTACTGTGCCGTTTAAAAGTTCGACGGCCCTTTTAAGCCCTCTCCATTCCTGCTTCTCATCATGGACATTTATCACAAAAGGGATGAGCTTGAAGGTCTCGATCAATTCCTCGTGTGCCTGCCCCCTGTCGACCAGGTAACATTGTCCAAGCTGGATTGCCCCGGCGGAAATGCCTATCAAGATAGTTCCCTCATAATATCGTCTGATGATTAGCTCTCTTATCCCCATCTCGCCAAATACGTTCCAGCCTCTTTCGACATCGCCTCCGGCCAGGAGAATAATGTCAGCCTCGTTGAGGAATGATTCATCCTCTGCGGAGAAGGAGGAAAGAATCATTCGGCAATCATGAATTCCGATGCCTTGCATGGCGGCCTCGAAGATGAGATAGAATTCAGGAGCATCACCATTGGAAGCGCCTATGTATGCAGCCTTGGGTGAATCGTGTGTCAAATGTTGGCGAACTGAATCGAGGAAGAGAGTCCCTTCATCCTTCCAGAACAAGAGCTGGCTATCGGCAAAGAGGTAAATCGGCTGTAAGTCGGCTTCATAACCGGAAAGTTTGAGATCAATATAATCCAAGGATGGCATCCTTAATCCATACGAGAAGTTAGCGCCTAACGCTCGAATCAACCGAGAGCGCGCGAGCAGCCTGCAATTTAAGCCGCGAGGGAGAATCATAAAAGCCATGCTATCGCGGCATCCGGTTGAATTAGTTGTTGGGGCGGCTTAAGCGAAAGGCGCAATGCCTACGCTTAATCAATGATCACGTCCGCGACACTGGAGAAATACCATTCCCCATTTATCCAGCGAGCCTCTATGGCCGCGTCCTTCTTGTAAATCTCTCCCTCACTATTTACTTTCGCTGTTCCCCAGATGTCATAGCGAATGAGCCCCTCGTCATTAACAGATAAATCAATTGTGCCGGTCGGCTTGAACTCCAGAAGAACGCCCCGATACCCTTCGGCTATCGTCTTCTTGCTGGCATTCACATAATCCTCTCTGCTTAGACTATTCGGATCGACAACATATTCCCACAAAAGGTCATATAACTTCTCATACTGTTTCGTGCGCTCATACTCCACGTATAAATTTAATCTTTCAACGAGCCTCGCTCGCAAATGCTGTGGAACGGCGGCAAATACTTTTTGCTCTTTCTTCTGTTCCTTCGTCTGAGAGTATGCCGGAACGAACGTTGCCGAGGCGAAACACGCTAGAAGAAATATTGTGGCGGGTAAATTTCTCATAAGACTTTATCCTATAACTTTCAAATTCAAGCAAGCGCCCAACGCTCGAATCAACCCACGCCGAGCGAGCAGCCTTCAACCCTCGTGTGATAAGACAGCGATGAAAGGCATGCTGCAAATGGTCGGATTGAATTAGTTGTTAGACCCCGGCGCAAGCAGGAACGGAACTGCTCGGGCAGGCGAATATCCATACCACGATGACCCGTACGCACAGTCTCAAAGCGCGCGGAGCCGCACGTCAGGAACGACGGAGCGAGAAGGTGTTGACTTGATGGCTGCTGCCGCTAGTGACAGGGCTGGCGGGTTGGGCCATGCCTCGCGCAGAGCCCGTCGCTGCGGCAGTCGGAGTGGCGATGCTTGGCGCGGGGTCGTTATCGGCCTTGCGACTCTTCTTGTATTCCTGAATGGCCCGAATGACCTCGTGCGTCGGGTTGGAACCGAGCCCCATCAGTAAGCCTGTCAGCGCAACGCTCGTGAACGGCAGGGAGGGTAATGATTTGAGCGTCAAACCTGTAGCCTTGAACAGGTCTAGGCCAACCGTTCCGGCGACGATGAGACCTAGAAGAGAGCCGAGGTAGATGCTGATTAAACGGCGGCCCGGATTGTCCTTAAACGTGGCAACGAAGTCTGAGACTCCCGTGATGGCCTGATTGGCAAGGTTCGCGGTGGTGACGTAATCCGGGTACTTTTTCTCAAGATAGCTGATGCCCTGAAAGGCCGTGGCGGCAATCAGGTTGACGCGCTGATTGTCCGGCGCGAGTTGCTTGAGTTTTTCTATCCGACTCTGTAGATCATCGATCTCTTTCCTGGCCTTCTCCAATTGCGCCTGTGTCATCTCTCCTGCGGCCTTCATCTTCTCTGCGGCATCGTACGCCTGTTTATAAACCGGCTCCAGTTGGGTGTTCAAATTATTGACGAGCCCATTGACCTCGTCGTCGACCAGATTCAGCGGCCACCAAGCACCTTTGGTCATGCCGATGATCGTCCAGAAGCCCTCGATCACACGCTCGATCCCGATGGCACAGGCGGTAATCATGCTCAGCATCGCAGTCGCATTGACGGAGCCCGCGCCGGAATTCTCCGCGAAGATGGAAACCAAGACGAAGGCCAGTAAGACCAGAAGTGTGAGTACGACGATGAACGACCACGGTTGACCGGATTTCATAGAGCCTCCTTATCAGGCGATTGATTAGAGTTGAGCCGGGCGCGAGGATGCGAATTCCGGCCATTATGTTTGAGCCGCCGGGGGCTTCGATGGAGGCCCCGGCGTGTGAGGTCTGAGGCAATCTCTAAGCGAGGGATTGAGACTTTTCATCTTCAGAGATAGTCGTCTATCTGCTCGATCTCGACGGAAGGGAGGAAGCTTTTACTGTCGCCTTCGCCCTCGTAGATTTCTTTCAACCTGTATTGCTTGATCTCCTGCAATTTGCTCGTCGGGATATTGCTCCCCTGGCCTTCCTTCCAGGCGCTATCCCATAACATCGCGAGCGTGCGACAGCCGTCGGCGATGGCCAGGTAAGTCTGTTCATGAAACTTATCCCAGAGGGCGGTCGAGGGGTCGTCCCCATTGCCGGAATGTATTACGTCCGCGTATGTCTCGACGATGTTCATCGGTTCAATACGCGCGCGCGAGCGCCGCATCAACTCGATGGCGGCAAACGCGGCTTTGCGTCCGCCCCTGATCGTCGGCAGCGGAGGTTCCTGCCCGAGATAGTTCGAGATACCCGGAAAGAACTCTTTGAATTTATCGTCGAGCATGTTGGATTCAAACGCGCTATGCACGCCGTGGCCGTAGCCCCTGCTATGTTTGAGCATCGTCGCGGACGGGTTTCCGTCCGGGTAACGAAACGGGTCGCCGTCATCGAGGTAAGAGCTATGAAGCGGCTGGCAGGCGTCGCCGACGTAGTGGGCTAGAATCCCTGCGGCTGTGACGAAGCGCTCGACATCACCGGCAGCAACGTATTCGACCATCTTTTTGTAGATTTGCCAGATACGAAAAGGGAGCAGGCCGCGTTGAGATGATTGTGTCCAGCCGATCGAGTCGTAATAGGCTATCCATGTGCTGGTCTTGAGAGCCGCAGCGTTGGGCGTCAGGTCATCCAGCGAGGGAGCAGTGCCCTGTCCTTTCTTCGGGCGATAATCCATGTCCGCGTAATGGTTCGGATTCTCCGGCCCTTTGCGGCCAAAGGGTGAGTCGCCGGGGTCTGCCTTCCAGACATTGTCGGGCACGTCGGCAAGCTGAACGAACCCTGCGACGTACTTCTTGTTCTTGCCCGTCTCGTCAAAGCCAATATTGTCCCGGTTGGCCTGCATCAGGCTGCGCAGGTTCCCGTCCACGACCTGCGTATAGGCGAGCGCGCCGATCGTGTAGTGGCCGACCGTGCCCCAATAGTCAAACGATGCCAGGCTGCGCGACCGGAAGAGATCGACCTCAAGCTCGCGGCAGACCGTGCTGAGATTGGTAGCGAGCGCGAAGGGCAGTTGCGCGGTTGGAGCCGAAAAGACTGCGCCTCCCCATTGGATAGCGATGGGCATCGAATTCTGCCGGGCATCGTTCGTCTCCATGACCCAGATCGTGCCCGAGTCGCCCGGCCGCGTGAGCAGCGGTTTCTCGTCGCGCGAGCCGATCAGAAAGTCTGCCACGTATTCAAAGCCGCCGACAGATTTATAACGATAGAAGAGGGCGGCGATTCTCCCGGAGAGCCGACCGCTGGCGCAGCCGTAGGCGCGCACAGGGCAACCGATGATGCTGAGCGTCAGGTTGTAGACGCTCAAGTCCGCCAATGGGCCCAGCTCGCCGATGCCGTTGACGAAGGGCTCCCACTGCGTCTGGTCTTCGATCTCTATCAGGCCGACATCGACATTGACGTAGACGTGTTTCCCGGGCCAAGTGTCGTAAACCTCCTCGAAGGGCAAACGTCCGATCTGCTTCTCCGAGCTATGACCGATGCTCAGGATTTCGCCCTTAACCTTGCTGAAGAGTTCTTCGCCGGGCTGCCCGACAACGTGCCGATTCGTCAGCGCGTAGAGTTTGTGCCCGTCCGTGACGAGACAGCCGATGGAGGCGAAGTGCGTCGCGCCCTGCACCTTGGTATAGACAGGATAAGCGCCCGAGAGACCGGACGAAGGGAAATTGAGGTCTTCAAAAGCAAGCGCCTGCGGAGCGGTGTTGACCACCGGCGCTTCCACGATACAAACCGGAACGCTGCGCCCGTTCTCCAGGTAGATCGTCTTCGGCACGAAGTCGATCATGGAAAGATGTCTTTCGCTACTGAACCTCTCCTCCTCAACCCACCTGGAGACGAACACCAGAATGCAGGGCCAGGAATAGTCGCGCACCTCGGAATTGGCGAGCGTGCGCGGAGGCTTCGGCCTTCTCTTCCGCTGTCTCCCCTCATCCTCTTCCGCTCCGTGGTAGGGGTCATCCTTGCGTATCAGATAACGACCGACAGCCGTTCCGATGACGTTAGCCTTATGCATCAAGTGCGCATGAAACTGGTCGCGAGCCTTCAGGAGGTCGGACAGCGAAAGATTGTTGAATTGTGGCTGGCTGGAAAGATAGTCCATGAAGACTCCTTTTATTGTCGGACTCTAAGGCCGGAAAGATATGGTTTGCATCATAGGTTTCTCCGCGCGGCGCGCAGCATTTGACGTTGCTGCCGGTAGCCGAACGTCACACGACACGCGCGGCTGTCCGCTGGTCTCTACCCTTCATGAAAGTATGGATTATCGTCGGAAAACGTTTCATCACTTTCATATTGACATTTAAAATCCCGCGCTCTGAGGTCTGCGTTGCTCAGGGCACTTGAACGTCGCAACTCGACCTCAGACATCTTTCGTGCAGGTCTCTCGTCAAACCGAGGTCTTCAAAGCCCGGATGCCTTTTGGTTTTCACATGCTCCGTTAAATTCACATGCAGTGGTATTACTCCGGCGAGTGGATGTTCCGCGACCGGCAGAACAGCCATTGTTACAGCCAGCGCAACAGGGTGCTGTCCGAGCAGGACAAGATCGGCATCAGGTCTGCGTAACCCGAGCGGGCAGGCGGAAGCGGATAGCGTGAAGCAGGAACAGAAATGCTTCCTCGATACGCTCATCAGGGACGAGCGGGTTCAGCCTGTAGTGAAGGAAGCCTTTGAGGTTCAGTTTGAGAGTTTGGAAGAGAGTTGAAGTCCCGTTGCCTTGAGCACGTCGGGCCGCCACGCGCGCGGCCCGACGTGCTCGCAAGAGATACTCCTCAGACATACTCGCTCAACGTATGTTCTTACAGCGAATTTTGATCGTCCTCCAGGCCCAGTTGTCGTTGTCATGGACGGTCTCCGTGACGGTCTCCTTGAACCTCCTGTCGAACGGGTAGCCCATCCCTGTCTTGTCCGGGTACTGTAAATCCTGCAACCCGCAATAGCTGATCGAGGTGCAACACTCAGGATGATCCGGGATGATCAGGTCGTCGCCGCTCGAACACATGACCAGCAGACGAAACTTCATCCCCTCCTCAGTCCCCCGGGGCAGAAGCAGCGTATAAGGCCAACCGCAGTCGCACCACGCCTGCGCTTCCCTGTTGGGCGATGTGCCGTCGTCAGCCGTCAGGTCGTCCGGCCTGAGCGCAGGCTTGCGCACGACGGAGGATTGATCGGCGGGACGGAAGATGACGGCCCGCTCCGAGGGCTTGAGCCTGTAAGAGAACCTGTCAAGCTCAATCCACGCGCGCCGGTTCTCGACATCCGTCTCGGGCGCGAGGAAGACGCGCACCGCCACCGTCTGTTGCTCGGCCTTCATATTCTCGATGCGGATGAAGTAATAGAAGTCGGAGTGCGACAGGTACTTGACGGTTTCGGGCAAGGGGTTTCCGTCCGGGCCGACGACGTTGATCTCGCGTTCCAACATCTGCGTCTTCAATGTGTCGGTGGTCGTGATGGTCTCGCCGCTCGGCAGACGACATCTCCCCGTCGAGAAGGTTTGATCCCAGGCGTTGCGTTTCGGGTGATCGGAATATGCGAACGCGGCGGCGGCCAGGTTGTTGTAAGCCCTGCTCCCGAACTTATGCCCGGCGATGGAGGCCGGAAGCCCCTCTTCCAGACAGAGGATGATGTCCTTGCTCGTCGCCGTGCCGTTCGGTCTGGTGGTCTTGCGAATTTTCACCGCGGGGCCGCCCGAGAAATCGTACGGGTCGAGCCTGGCCTGCTGGTACTGGTAATAAATATCGTCGACCAGTTTGTGCCAGCGGAAGAAGGCCGGGTCGCGCACGGCGGTCGCCGTCGTCGCCATCACACCGTAAGGCGCTGTGTTGTCGAACAGCATCAGGTGTATATGCCCGTCGTTGTGAAGGTTGCCGTAGAGTTTGAAATTGAGCGGATTGCCTGGGCTGTAGAAGTCTGCCGAGTTGGCGTTGGCCTCGACCGTGTTCCCCAAATTATCGATGGTGACGGGAGTGCCCGGGCCGATCAGGTCGTAGTTGCCGCCCTCTGTGGCGGCGAACAACTCGTTGCCGAATTTCACCTGATCGCTCAGCTTGGCCCCCGGCCTTGTCGCCCAGTTGGGCCCACCTTCCGGCGTCTCGTCGAGCGTCAGATCGCTGATGGTGGCGTCGGCGGGACGTGCGCGGAACTGATACCACTGGCTCCCGTCCCAGAGTTGTAGTAGTCCCGGGTCATACCCCTCTGGAATAGGGGCGCTCAGTCCCTTGACCGTCAGCGGCTTGACATCGAAGGGCTCAACGGGGTCTAGACCCTCAGCGATTCTCTCGGCGTCGTAGCGAGCGAGCATCTGCTCGTGCATGTAGGCGAACAACTCGCCGTGCCTGTCGCCGAGATTGTAGCCGCCGTCCGGCCTGGGCCCTGGCGGAGGAGTGAGCGGGCGCGTAGGGTAAACCAGATGCCAGTGCTCGTGATGCTCGTTCAAGAGTGGGTCTTCGCGCCAGAAGCTTATTTTATTTTCGGGGGGCGTCGCCCCGGCGGCGGCCTTTTTTTTTCTTTTCCTGGCCGATCCTTTCGCTCCCGCCGGAAGCGCCTCGTCCATCGCGGAAAGCTCCGGGGCAGCGGGTGAAAGCTCCGAGGGGCGAACGAGGTTCGGCTGGCGTACTTCAAGCGGCCTGAGCTTGAGCCTTCCGCGAGCTTCCGGGTAGTGTGTGAGGAAGAGCTTGAGGGCGTATTGAACGAGGCCGACCACCGGCTCCTGCTGGAGCGCATTGTCTATGGCCTGCACCGCCGCTTCGAGCCCCTGCGTGGCGGCAACTTGAGTGAAATGCGTCGACAACTCGGAAGCCCGAGTCACGTGCTGGTCTACGAAAGCGCTGAAGAGAGGTCTCGGCTGCGCCGGTTCCGCGAGGTCGGCGGCAGCATCAGCCGATGATACCCCCGCCCTCTGCTGCGACTTTCCCTGGCCGGATAAAATGTTATCCACCTTGTCCTGAAGCTCTTTGTCTTCCATGATGATTTCTCCTTCATCTCATACTGTACGTCGCTTCGTGGCCGAGCTTTGCGGCACGCTTCATAGGGCAGGTCGAACAGGTCAAGTCTTACGGCTGTTTGACCGCTATCCAGGAGGCCGTGACGCCCGCCGCCGAGACACCGCCCGCGCCGTTGTCGTGCGGCACGGTGCGGACGATCGAACCGACCATGACCGTCCGCTGGTTGACTCCGTTGGGCCAACGCGGAATCAGGTATCCGGTGTAGTCGTACACCCACGTCTCCTTGTTGACGGTTCCCACCCCCTGAAAGCGCACGGTGAAGGGGTTGCCGTAGCTGACAGACCCGTACAACTTCAACTCCCAGCCCTCGCCGCCGATCGTGCCGACGAATTCGTCCATCGCGGACGACGCTTTAACATTGATCGTGCCCTCGCCGAATTTCAGCTCATCAAAGGGGATGTCTCCCTGAGGTCGATTGAGGAAACTTCTATATGTCCATTTACCCACTAAAGGGTTTGTCAGTGGTTTGGTAGCCATGACGCTCTCCTTCCGATACCGGCTGGCGTTGATGACCCGCAGGGATCGTCGCGCCGGCCGGACGAGTTCGCTTTGCCGTGCCATCCGGCGAAGTGGTTGATCGGCGCTCGTTCCATCGCCAGCTCTGGCGCAAAGAGAGAGAGGGGAGCGCCGACGTTTTTGTGATGGTCAAACTGCATGGGCAACCATCTGCCGGGTGAGAGTGGTTGCGTCTAGCTGCGAGCCCTTCAAGGGCTCGCAGTAGCGTATAAGCTTTTCCTGTGGGTCTTTAAGCTATCAACAGAGAACGTTGGATTAGAGTTTGGGCCCACGCTTAGCAGTGACAATGAGCGTCCGATGCGCGGCGCTTCGGTAAGGCGTTCCAGATCGAAGCTCCGAGCAGAGCCGCTCCACTTAGATACACCCCGAGGTCGTAATTGAATCTGAATTTGCACAAGTAGATTGCGAGGGCGGCGACGAGTCCCGAGTAGAACGGGCCGTAACCATGTCTCCGGCGTGCGCGAACGAATAAAGCGCCGACCGATAGCAGCAAGAGGGTGACGGCCAGCGGTTGCAACCATTCCGAGTTGATGGCGGAGTTCACGCCCAGAGCACCCATCAATGCCATCCAGCAGATTGGGCACTTGGGCATCGCAGCAATGAGGATGGTCGTGAGAACCGAAAACCCGATATTTCCCGACCGGCTCCCGATGGCTATCCGGCTTGGAATTCCATTATCCACAGAAACTCCTTCTGTGTGATGGTTGTTGAGGCGAAAGCGAGGATGACTGTGATCGAAGATGATTAAGAGCAGGCTTCGTCAAAGAGCGTGCGAATTGGTGCAGGCAACATACTGCTGAGTTACATCTATGTCAAGAAAACTTTTGTCCGTGGCCCAAGCGATCGAATGCGGGCCGCGAGCCGGACGCCCGCGCC
The DNA here is from genome assembly GCA_036522655.1 of Pyrinomonadaceae bacterium. Classification (GTDB taxonomy): domain Bacteria; phylum Acidobacteriota; class Blastocatellia; order Pyrinomonadales; family Pyrinomonadaceae; genus DASQYE01. Next base: position 23,019 of record DATDFK010000002.1, read on the forward strand.
CCGCATGATGCCGTGAGGTTTGAAGATGAAGACTATCCTGGCGGCCCTCAGCATCGACGGCTGCCGGGCGGCGTGCGCGTCGTCAAGCTGCCAGTGGAAATTCCCGTCGAAGCTTTGATCGCTGAACGGCCCTAGCCGAAGGACTAGCCCCCGGATTCCTCCATCTTCTTCCTGAGACTGAGCGGGCGCATGTCCGTCCACACTTCTTTAATGTAGGCCAAACATTCCGCCTTCGTCCCGCTCTTGCCAGCGTCGTTCCAGCCGAGAGCGTTCTCGCGGTCGGCGGGCCAGATCGAATACTGTTCCTCGTGGTTCACCACCACCTTGTAGATGGTATTGTCTTCGCGCTCATCCTGACTCATGCTGCTTTGCCTCCTCGTCGTCCCCCGATCGAGACTGCGATCGTACGGGTTCTCGTTTTATAATCTTCGGCGACCTGCGTGCGCGAAATTTTTATCACATCCCGCGCCTCGCGCGCCAGATATTTATGTTGCTAAATGCCCGTCTCATGGAATAGAGATAGTGTGCGCGTTTACATATTATTGATAATCAACTAGCCTTAATGGTCTGCACCAGAACTCTACGGGAAGGAGGCGGCTATGGCGACACAGTTCAGAATCCTCAGCATTGACGGAGGCGGAATCCGGGGAATCATTCCCGCTCTCGTACTTGCTGAGATTGAGCGTCGAACGGGTAAACGTATTCATCAACTCTTCGATCTGATCGCGGGCACTTCGACGGGAGGCATCCTGGCCCTCGGGCTTGCGAAGCCCAACAACGCCGGGCGCGCGCAGTACACGGCCAGGGATTTAGTCCAGCTTTACGAGACCGAGGGCCGACGCATTTTCTCGCGCTCCATGCTGCATCAACTGCTGGCGCTCGGCAATCTTCTGGATAAGAAATATCCGAACGAGCCGATCGAGGCGGTCTTACAAGAATATTTCGGTGAGGCATGGCTGTCGGAAGCTTTGACGAACGTGCTGCTGACGGGCTATGAGATCGAGTTGCGGGAAGCCTTCTTCTTCAGGAGCTATCGAGCCCGGAAGGATGAGGACTACGACTTTCTGATGAGGGATGCTGCGAGGGCAACGTCTGCGGCCCCGACTTATTTCGAGCCGGAGGCGATAGAGAAGGAGGAGAAGCGTTACGTGCTGATTGACGGCGGGATGTTTGCCAACAACCCTGCGATGTGCGCTTTCGTCGATGCCCTGCGCGAGTTCAACCGGAATTTGGATGATGTCTACATGGTCTCTCTGGGTACGGGCATACGAACACAGCCGCTCAACTATCAAACCGTGAAGAACTGGGGAGTGGTAAGCTGGGCCCAACCCATACTAAGCGTCGTGTTTCATGGTGTGAGTGAGACCGTGCATTACCAGACGCGACAGATTCTCAACGAGATCGGGAAACCGAATCGCTACCACCGGCTCCAGGTTCCACTGACGCAAGTTACCCAGCCGCTCGATAATACGAGCGAGGCCAATATCAGCGCGCTCAAGGGACTGGCGGAAACCATCATCAAAGAGAACGATACCGAGATAGACGCCATCTGCCGGAACTTGCTGCCAAAGAAGCGGACTCGCCAGGTCAAGAGCCGGGTCGCGGTGAGCACACGGGCAAGGCGAAAAACGGCGGTCAGATGACCGATTCGATCGAGCATCCCGCCCGGTTCCTCATATTCTCTATGGCGTCGGTAAGGAGTCAACCCGTATCCGGGCCGGTTCTGCATCACGAACCGGCCTTTGAGGTCGCGGCCTGAACCGGAGGAGTGATATGTCAGTTGAAAAAGTTTACCTGAGGGGAGATGTGCTGGCAGAGCCTTTGTTCAATCAATGGTATGCTTGGTCGTCGTTGATTTCACCGGCCTCTTCGGCGATGTTCGTCGCCAACTCGCACTTGAAGATCATGCAATCGTTCGTCGCCGCTCCGCAGGTGCACGTCGCCGCGCACAGAAACCCGGCGATGCGTGGCGGGCCGTTTATCGCCTACGAGGCGAGCAGGGCGAAGGAGATAGCGGCGCTGCTGGAGAAAACCACCAGGGAGCAGGCGCATATTCTGGCGTTCGCCGCAGACATTCAGCAATTGAGCCGCATGCTGGCGGCGGAAGCGAGCGGGTCTTCTCTCGAACCGCTTTACGAGCGTGTCCCCGAAAGCTTGAGAGGCTACGTCGAGCTTGTTTACGACCTCAACAACAATCCTTCCATACGCTTCATCGAAGGGCTCCTCTACCAGAGCCGGTATTACAACCAATCCTCGCAAAGCGTCTCGCTTTCCCTCGGCGGAACAGACGAACGCCCCTTCGTGCTGAGCACGCCGCAGCTCCCCGACAGCAACCACCTGTCTCTGCCCGTCCTGTTTAATGCTAAGGAGCTCGACGCGCTCTTCAGAATGAAGTCCGAGCCGCAGCCGTTGGGCTACGCGCGCGCGCTCTTCGACATACCGGACAGCGACGACAGGCTCTTTTCATCCTTCTTCACCACGAAAGCGCCGCGCCCCGCCTCCCCCTATACGGGCGACGGCGTTAGGGTTCGCTATTTCGGACACGCCTGTATCCTGATCGAGGCCGGGGGAATCAGCATCATGATCGATCCCCTCATCAGTTATGAAACGAGCGGCGGCATCCATCGCTACACTTACGCGGATTTACCGGACACGCTCGACTACGTTCTCATCACGCACAATCATCAAGACCACTGCATGTTCGAGACGCTGTTGCAGCTTCGTCATAAAATCAAAAACATCATCGTGCCGAAGAACAGCGGCGGCAACCTGGCCGACCCCTCCCTGAAGCTGATCCTACAGCACATAGGCTTCCCGCAGGTCAGAGAGATTGACGAGATGGAGGTCATCGAGATTGAAGGCGGTCGCCTGATCGGATTGCCTTTCCTGGGCGAGCACGGCGACCTCAACGTCAGGACGAAGATCGCTCATCTCATCAACCTGCGCGGCAAGTCCATCATGTGTGCCGCCGACTCAAACAACATCGAGCCGCTGCTCTACGATCACATCCGGCGATTCGTGGGCGACGTTGATATGCTCTTCCTCGGGATGGAGTGCGATGGCGGCCCGCTCTCATGGCTCTACGGCCCTTTAATGACGAAGCCGCTGGCGCGGACACAGGATCAGTCCAGAAGGCTCAACGGCTCGGATTGCCGGAAGGGGATGGGCATTGTCGATCGCCTGCGCCCCAAGCAGGTTTACGTCTACGCGATGGGGCAGGAGCCCTGGCTGACCTACCTCACCTCCATCAAGTACACGGATGAGTCGCGTCCCATCGTCGAATCGAACCAGCTAGTCACCGAATGTCGTAGTCGCGGCATAGAGACCGAGCGCCTGTTCGGCTCCAAAGAGATAGAGGTCTGAGAGCCTCAGGGGCATGAAGCAGACCGCGCACGCGGCGCGCGTCAACGTCAGTAGCGCCAAAGGTCTCGGGCGGGTACTCAATCTTGAAAGACCCGCCCGAGACTTTTGGCGCTACTGACCCGAGCTGCACCCATTTGCAAACAGCTATAAAATGCGCAATCCGTAGATATTGCTTTGGAACGTTTGGTTTAGTAAGATTCAGACTCCTTCACCGACGTGGGTGGGCTACGCTGCTTTTCACTCTCGCTACGGCGGCGAACTCAATTTTAGTCAGCACTGAAAGGAATGAGGCGGCGGTTCTCTTTCAAAGCCTGTCGGCTCTCGCATTCCCGAAAATTGTCCCGTCATGAAAGACCTAACAGAACGCATCGCAGCCCTTTCTCCCGAGCAGCGTACACTCTTTGAAGCGAAGCTCAAGGCGCGCGGGTTGAGCGCCCCGCAGCCTCAAATGATTCCGCGACGACGGCAGGACTACTACCGGCTCTCCTTCGATCAGGAACGCATCTGGCTCGTCGACCAGATAGAGCCAGGCAATCCGGCCTACAATATTTTCTCGGTCAGTCGTCTCTCCGGGATGATCGACGTTCCGTTGATGGAGCGCGCGCTCAACGAAGTCATCCGCCGCCACGATATACTGCGCACCACTTTCACGACGATCGACGGCGAGCCGAGACAGGTCGTCACCCCTTCGCTTTTCATCCCGCTCGAATTGACTGATTTTCGCGCGTTGCCGCCCGGCGAGCGCGAGGTTAAGACCAACGCCCTGCTCCGCGAATCAACGTCGCGCTCTTTCGATCTCTCGCGCGGGCCGCTCGCGCGCTTCGGCCTCGTCCGCGTCGAAGACGCCGAATTCATTCTCCATTACACCGTCCACCACACGTGCATTGATCGCTGGTCGGCAGACATTATTGAAGACGAGCTGGTGGCGATCTACATGGCCTTTGCCGAGGGCAAGCCTTCGCCGCTCCCGGAGCTGCCGATTCAGTTCGCCGACTTCGCAGAGTGGCAGCGCGACTGGTTACAGGGCGAGACGCTCGCAGAGCAGGTCGCCTACTGGCGCAAACAACTCGACGGCATCTCGCATGTTTTAGAGTTGCCGACAGACCGCCCGCGCCCGCCGATGCAAACTTTCAACGGCGCGCGCCGCACCCTCATGCTCCCGAAGTCTACGCTCGACGGCCTCAAGGCCCTGACGCGTGCCGAGCAGGCCACGATGTTCATGACCTGCCTCGCCGCCTACAAAACGCTCCTCTATCGCTACACCAATCAGGAAGACATCCTCGTCGGTGTGGCGGTCGCCAACCGTAACCGCCCTGAGACGCTCTCGCTCATCGGCTACTTCCTCAACATGCTGGTGATGCGTACGAGCTTCTCCGACAATCTGACATTTCGTGAAGTGCTGCGGCGTGAAAAAGAGAGCGTCACGGGAGCCTTCGCGCACGGCGAGTTCCCCTTCGGCAGGCTCATGCAGGAGCTCAAGCCCAAACACGACCCGAGCCGTAATCCTATCTTTCAGGTCGCCTACATCTATCTCGATTTCGAGATGCAGAACGAGGTGCAGAAGGCCGGTTTCAAGGCGACGCCGGTTCTCTGGGACAACGGCTCGTCGCGTTTCGAGATGACGCTCGCCCTGACGGACATGACCGACGGCCTCGAAGTCACCATCGAGTACAACACAGACCTCTTCGACGGCGAGACCATCCAGCGCATGCTCGGACATTTCGCGTGCATGGTCGAGGCGATTATCATTGACCCCGACACGCGCATCGCACACCTGCCGCTGCTGACCGACGAAGAGCGGCGGCTGTTGCTGACCGAGTGGAACGATGTCGTCACCTCGTTCCCGCGCGACGAGTCCATCCAACGGCTCTTTGAAGAGCAGGCCGAGCGCACGCCGGATAATATTGCGATCGTTTTCGGCGACGAGCAGTTGACCTACCGCGAGCTTAACGCACGCGCCAACCGTCTCGCTCACTACCTGCGCGACTTAGGCGTCGGCCTCGAAGTCGCGGTCGGCTTTATGTTGGAGAAGTCGGCGGGGATGGTTGTCTCCCTGCTCGCCATCCTCAAGGCTGGCGGCGTATACGTGCCGCTCGACCCCTCTTACCCGCTCGAACGCCTCGACTTCATGTTGCAGGACGCGCGCCTCTCCGTGCTCATCACCGAAAGCTCGCTGCTCGACAATCTGCCCGCGTTTTTCGGTCAGGTCGTCTGCCTGGACTCGGACGCGGAATTAATCGAAGGCGCGAGCGAAGAGAATCCGGCGAGCGTTGTGACGGGCGAGAATCTGGCTTACATCATCTACACCTCCGGCTCGACGGGTCTTCCGAAGGGCATCTCGATCACGCATCGCGCCGTCGTGCGACTCGTGCGCGACACCAACTATATTCACATTCAACCCACAGACCGCATCGCGCAGGGCTCAAGCGCCACCTTTGACGCCGCCACTTTCGAGTTGTGGGGCGCGCTCCTGAACGGCGCGCAGCTTGTCGGCATCAGCCGCGAAGTCGCGCTCTCGCCCGCAGACCTCGCCGCCGAGATACGCTCGCGTGAGATCAGTATCCTTTTCCTGACCACGGCGCTCTTCAACCAGATCGCCATCGCCGCCCCGCAAGCTTTCTCCGCGCTGCGCGAGTTGCTCTTCGGCGGCGAGGCCGTCGAGCCGAAGTGGGTGCGCAAGGTGCTGGCCGAAGGCAGGCCCGAGCGCCTGCTGCACGTCTATGGGCCCACCGAGAGCACGACCTATGCGACGTGGCACGAGGTTGAAGAAGTCGCACCGGATGCGACGACGATACCCATCGGCGGGCCGCTTGCGAACACGCAAGCTTACGTGCTGGATAAAAACTTCGAGCCCGTCCCCGTCCGTGTACCCGGCGAATTGTTCATCGGCGGAGACGGGCTGGCGCGCGGCTATCTTCAACGGCCAGCCCTGACGGCGGAAAAGTTTGTCCCTCATCCGTTCAGCAGTGAACACGGCGCGCGTCTCTATCGCACGGGCGACCTCGTGCGCCGCCTGCCCGATGGACAGATAGAATTTCTCGGGCGCGCCGATAATCAGGTCAAGGTGCGCGGGTTCCGCATCGAGCTTGAAGAGATAGAGGCAGTGCTCAGGGCGCACCCGTCGGTGGAGGAAGTGTCTGTGCTGGCGCGCGAGGACGGCGCGGAAGAGCGCAGGCTCGTCGCCTATCTGGCCTGCAACAATGGCGACGCGCCGTCGGCGAGCGAGTGGCGCAGATTCGTCGGCGCGAAGCTGCCGGAGTACATGATCCCTTCGATCTTTATGGTGCTGGAGAAATTGCCGCTCACGTCCAGCGGGAAGGTAGACCGGCGTGCGCTGCCTGCGCCAGACCAGACGCGGCCCGAACTGGCGCAGATGTATGCCGCGCCCACCTCGCCCACCGAAATGATTCTCGCCGGGGCATGGGCGGAAGTCCTGGGCGTCGAGCGTGTCGGCGTGCACGACAGCTTTTTCGAGTTGGGCGGAGATTCGCTGATGGCGATTCAGGTCGTGGCCAAGGCGCGCGAGCACGAGTTGCCGATCTCCATTCAACAGTTGTTTCAGTACCCGACGATCGCCCAACTCTCGCAGCAGCTACTTCGTCCCGAGGGCGACGGGCTCGCCTTCGAGCGTGTCCCGCCCTTCGGGCTCATCAGCGATGAAGACCGCAGCCGCCTGCCGGACGACGTGGAGGATGCGTACCCTCTGACGAGGATGCAGGCGGGCATGGTCTATCACAGCGAGTACGCGCCGGGAACGGCCATCTATCACGAAATTTTCAGCTTTCACCTTCAAGCGCCGCTTGACCCTGAGCTGTTGCGCTCATGCTTTGAAGAGTTGATGGGCCATCATCCGGTGCTGCGCACCAGCTTCGACCTCTCGAACTACAGCGAGCCGTTGCAGCTCGTGCATAAGCACATGCCTCTGCCCTTCGAGCTGATCGACCTGACGCATCTCACGGAAGAGGAACAGCAAGCCGCCGTCATCGCCTATATCGAGGGCGACAAGAGTAAGATTTTCGATTGGGCCAGTCCGCTCTTGAGCCTGGTGATTCAGCGCCGCAGCCATGAGACGTTTCAGTTTACGATGAACTTTCACCACGCCATCTTTGACGGGTGGAGTTTGAGCAGTTTCATCAACGACCTCTTCCAGTATTACATCTCCATGCTCAACGAGGGGGAGGGCGCGCTGAGCCCCCCGCCCGCGATCGATTACCGTGATTTCGTCGCGCTTGAGAGGGCCGCGATGCAATCCGAAGAACAGCAGCGATTCTGGCTTGAGAAGCTGAGCGATGCGCGGCCGACGCTTGTGCCGCGCTGGTCTGAAGGGAAGCTCAAAGCGGACGCCCCGCCAGAGGTTATCTATTATGATGTGCCCCTCTCCGCCGAAATCTCTCAAGGGCTCCGGCGACTATCAAACGAGGCCAACGTTCCGCTCAAGAGCGTCGTGCTTGCGGCTCATTTCAGAGTGCTCTCGCATCTGAGCGGGCACGACGAGGTCATCACGGGCTATGCGACGAACGGCAGGCCGGAAGAGCCGGACGGCGATCGTATGGTCGGCATGTTTCTCAACACTCTGCCGCTGGTGCTTCATTTGAGTGGCGGCAGTTGGGTTGATCTGGCGCGCGCGACCTTCGAGGCCGAGCGCGAGATGCTGCCCTTCCGCCGCTTCCCTCTCTCGGAACTGCAAAGGTTGGTGGGTGCGCGCTCACTCTTCGATGCCGGGTTCAACTACACACACTTTCACGTCGCGCAGGGGATGCTGCATCTGCCCGGCTTGAAGATTCTGGGCTTCAACGGTATCTCCGAAACGAGTTTCACCCTGCTCGCCGACTTCGACCTCGACATCACAAATTCGCAGATGCGTTTCGCCCTCAAGTACGACGCCCAGCAGTTCAGCCGCGAGCAGATACAAGCCATGGGCGGCTACTATCTTGAGACGCTCAAGGCGATGGCGAGCTATCCGCACGAGAGCTACCGGACGCGCTCTCTGCTCTCGGAAGCGGAACTACGACAGCAGCTGGATTCCTGGAACGAGACGGCGCGACCATACCCGCGCGAGCAATCTCTTCATCAACTTTTTGAAGAACAGGCGGAGCGCACGCCGGAGGCCGTGGCCCTCGCATACGAGGGCGGGCGGCTGACCTACGCGGAACTAAACGCGCGCGCCAACCGCCTCGCACACTACCTACGCGAGCGTGGAGTCGGCCCGGAGAGCGTGGTCGGCATCATGTTGGAGCGCTCGCCCGAGATGATCGTCGGGCTCCTCGGCGTGCTCAAGGCCGGAGGCGCGTACCTGCCGCTCGATCACGCTTACCCGCTCGAACGCTTGCGCTTCATGCTGACGGACGCGCGGGTCGAAGTCCTGCTGACGACGAGCGCTCTGGCCGACGTGCTAAGGGATGAGCAGCTACGTGTCGTCCGTCTGGACGAAGACCGTGAGAAAATCGAGCAGGAGTCGGCGGAGAATTTAGAAGGCCGGACGAGCGCGACGAACTTGGCCTACGTCATGTACACGTCCGGCTCGACGGGCACACCGAAGGGAGTCAGCGTAACGCACCGAAGCGTCGTCCGCCTTGTGAAAGAGACGGACTACGCAGACTTCACGGATGAAGAAGTCTTTCTGCAACTCGCGCCGCTCTCCTTCGACGCTTCGACCTTCGAGATATGGGGCAGCCTGCTCAACGGCGCGCGCCTAGCCATTATGCCCGCCGGGAATCCTTCTCTGGACGAGCTCGCGCGGGCGCTCGAAGATTATCGTGTCACGACCCTCTGGCTTACCGCCGGGCTGTTTCACCAGATGGTCGAGACACAGGCCGAGAGCCTGCGCTCGCTCCGTCAACTGCTCGCGGGCGGCGACGTGCTCTCCCCGGCCCACGTCCGAAAGCTGCTCGAAGACGGCGGCTCGCTGAGACTGATCAACGGCTATGGGCCCACAGAGGGCACGACCTTCACCTGCTGCCACACGATGACGGCCCCGCTCCCGGCAGGACTTCCCGTGCCCATCGGTCGCCCCATCGCCAACACGCAGGTCTACGTGCTCGACGCGCACCTGCGGCCCGTCCCCGTCGGAACCAATGGCGAGTTGTTCATCGGGGGCGACGGGTTGGCGCGTGGCTACCTCAACCGTCCAGACCTGACGGCCGAGCGGTTCATCCCGCATCCTTACAGCAAGGAACCCGGCGCGCGTCTCTATCGCACGGGCGACCTTGTGCGCCGCCAGCCCAGCGGGCTGATAGAGTTTGTGGGCCGCAGCGATTTTCAGGTCAAGGTGCGTGGGCATCGCATCGAGCTAGGGGAGATCGAAGCGGCGCTCGGCGATCACCCGGGCGTCAGCCAGGCGGTCGTCGCCGCTCACATCGCCGATAGCGATAAACTGCTCATCGCTTACGTCGAAGCCTCGCGCGAGGCCGCGACTTCCGAACTCGCAGCCGAGTTGCGTCTTCATCTCAAGGAGCGACTCCCCGATTACATGATGCCCGCGCGTTTCGTCATTCTGGACGAGATGCCGCTGACGCCGAATGGCAAAGTCGATCGGCGTGCGTTGCCCGCGCCCGCCACCGCCCGGCCCGATCTCGGACATCCTTACGTCGCGCCGGGCACGGCGGTCGAAGAAGCGCTCGCGCGCATCTGGTCTGGCGTGCTCGGTCTAGACCGCGTCGGCATCCACGACGACTTCTTCGAGTTGGGCGGTAATTCTTTGTCGGCCACACAGCTCGTTTCGCAGTTGCGGCGTTCCTTCGAGATCGAGCTGCCGCTGCGCGCCCTCTTCGAGCACCCGACCATCTCCGAGCTTGCGCTCGTGTTCGAGGATGCCCTCGTCAGTCAGGTGGACGAGTTGACCGACGAGGAGGCTGAACGGTTATTGGAAGAAGGATTCTGATCGCGGTCGGTCAAAGCGGTCATGACGGCCCCTGGTTGAAGCGGTTGGTCAAACTCAAGTAGAGGTGGCTTAACTCATGTCTCACACAGGCTCACACAACGCGACGCCCAGGCGTCATGTAGAACTGAGGACGGGCACGCCTTACGCCAACCTCAACGCGGCACAGGAGCTTTTCGCCGAGACCCTGGGCTCGCACTGGAAGATCAGTCCCGGCGACATTATCCCCACCAACGGAGCGACCGGGGCGATCGAAGCCGTCAGAAACCACGTCCTTAAACGAAGCCTTGGAAGACACCCGACCGTGTTGACCGTCTCGCCCGGTTACTGGCGCGCCCGGGAATCGTTCGAGGGCCTGGGCTTTGAGGTCGCCAGTCTCAGAACAGACCGGAACAATTTCGCCATCAGCGAAGCGGCGCTCGTCGACAAGGCGAGGGAGATCAGCGCGGAGCTGATCTATCTGAGCTTGCCTAATAATCCGACCGGCGCGATCTTCGACGCGCAGACCATTGTCCGAAACGTACCCGAAGAGACGACCGTACTGCTCGACCTGACTTTGCCGTCAAGAGATTTGGACTTCCGCGTCTTGATGGGCGAGCTCTACGAGAGCTTCAAAGGAAGAAGCAACCTCTTTCTGGTCGGCTCCACTTCAAAGTCGCACGATACGGCCGAGTACAGAATCGGGTGGGCCATCTGCACATCCAGAAAAGACGCCGCCGAGCTGCGGGGTGAAAACAGGAGCGGCATCTCCACGCTCGCCATCAATGAAGGCATCCGGCGACTCGCCACCGCGCCCACCGTCCTGGACAAAATCGACCGCTCCTTCTCTTTTCTGGAAGAGGGCGAGCGTGGCGGAAAGTATGAGATCGTCAAACCCGCGCGCAGGGTTCAGAGCAGTTACGTATTGATTAAACTGCTCGCCCCCGTCGGGCAAGTGAAACAGGTTCTCGAAGACGGCGGGATATACGTCATGTGGGGTTCATCGGTCGGACTCACGGACGAATATATTCGTCTGGAAACGATCGAACATCCGAGCATGCAAATCTTCGTCGACGTGATCAACAACTCTCCCGTTGTCTAGGCGGCGGCTCAGATTACGACTCGATGCGCTTCCACACTCTCAAGCCAGACTTCGTTTGAGTTGCGCCGCGAGTTCGGCGACGTATGGTTCAAGAATCATCTGTTGATGCGACCCCGGAACCGTGTAAACCTCTAAGCCCTCGGTCGCAAGCTCGCTCCAACCGAGAGCATCATCGAAGCCCTCTGCACTCTCAGGCGACAGTGCGTTTGTCTCGTCCTCGTTGGTCTTGAAAAGAATGATGCGTCCAGCGAAGGGCTGCGGGTCATAGTCGCGAGCGGCCTTGATTCTGGCCTGGCAACCTCTCAACCAGCTTTTGAACTCCTGCGGCCCGACTTCCGGCGGCAGAAATCCCTCGCGCCGCGCCGTCTCAAATGAGTCCTTGAGCTCGCCTTCCGTACCCGTCCGGCACAAATCTTCCAGAGTATTCATGATGTCCCGCTTGCCCGGAGGATTGTCGTTGCCGCCCGCCTGCGATGCGCCGCGAGCGGGCCGTTCGTGCAACTCCTCGCCGAGCAATGACGGCGCGAGACAGTCAATCAAGGCAAGCGTTGCGATCGTCTCGCCCTCTGCCTGTAGTTGCCGCGCCATCTCGAAGGCGACGATGCCTCCCAGCGACCACCCGCCGATGCGATAAGGGCCTGCGGGCTGCACCGTACGCAGGGCCGCGACGTAATCGGCGGCCATCGTCTCGACATCATCGTGCGGCTCGTGGGCCGGGATGAGGTCGCGCGCGCGAAAACCGTAGAACGGCTGCTCCGGGCCCAGACGACGCGCCAGGTCTAGATAGCAATAAGGGCTTCCGCCCACCGGATGAACACAGAAGAACGGGGTCTGTGGGCCATGCGGCTGGATGGCGACGAGCAGAGAGTTATGCGGTCTCTCTCTTTTGTACGAAAGCGCTTCGGCCACTTCCCACGTCACGTCGCCCAAGCGATCATCCGCCGTCTGCTCCCGCCAGCGCTCCGCGACCATGGAATCAATCTCGCTGTGCTGGTGAAATTTCACGTCGCCGAGCATCTGCGAGAGCGGGTGTATGCCGTCCGTCATGCGCTGCTCTTTGTGACGATAGGGCTCCATCATCTCTGGATGAAATTCCAGCTTGAGGAATCGACACAAGCCTTCGAGCACCTCTCTGGGCATGCTGACCAACTCTTCAAACTTCAACTGGTACTGGCGCTCTTCGGGAACCTGCTTCAGAAATTCCAGGATGTTCTGTTGACTGACGAGCCAGACCAGTTCCGCCAGCTCGCGCCTGCTGAAAGAATGCGCGTAGCGAAAGAAGACCTGTTCCAGCTTGGCCTCTTCAAACGAGCGAATCATGCCGAAGGGATGGCGCAGCAGGTGTATGTACAGGGCCCCGTCGAAGCAGGCTTCGGCTCTACGCAAGACCTCTTTATCGAGCGCGTAAGACGGCGTTTTATCGACCAGCCGTCTCTCGCCGAGCCAATCCTGCATCAAGCGATAAAACTGCGGCACGCTCAAGCCACGCTCTTCGCAATCTTCGATGAAGCGGCGCGCCTCTTCCATCTCGCAACCTTTAAGCTCCATCACGGCGCGAATCGTGCCCTCCATCCAGAAGCTGTACTTGCCGGTCAACGCCTCACGTCGCTCTGCCAGTGTGTTGAAGGAAAGCAGCTCAAGCTCCGGGGGTGCGAAGAGCGACGGATGACCCGCCAGCATCACTCGCAGCAGGGTGGAGCCGGAGCGCGGCGGCGAGAGGATAAAGATAGCGGGAGGGTTTTTGGTGGCGGGCGCAGGCTCGGCTGGCGCAGTGCCGATCAATTCCCTCACCCGTGCAACCGCGTCGGCATTGACCGTATGGGCCCACGCGCCTCCTTCGTCGCTTCCACTTTCCGCCGCGCCCTCTTCATCTCCGGCGACCTTTGCGACGGCGCTCGCGTAATGCTCCGTCAGGTAGGCGGCCAGCGCGGCGATCGTCGGGGCCTCAAAAAGCGCCACCACGTAGATGTAATCGCCGAGCCGTTGTTGCAGCCGGTTGATGAGAATCGCGGCGCGCATGGAGTCTCCGCCGAGGTCGAAGAAATTGTCACGTATCCCGATCTGCTCGACGCCGAGAATCTCCTGCCACAACTCTGCCAGCAGTCGCTCCAGACGATTGCGCGGCGCGGCGTAAGCCTGCATCATGCGCGGTCTCGTGCCGTCTGTTGACGGAAGCGCGCGCCGGTCTACTTTCCCCGTCGGCAAGAGCGGCAATTCGTCGACGAGGACGTACGCCGACGGCAGCATGTATTCCGGCAGCTTCGCCTTCAAGTGCTGCCGTAAATCCTCAATCGTCAACTCCCGCCCGTTGTTCGCAGAGAGATAAGCGACGAGCCGTTTATCATCCGGCGCATCTTCTCTGACCATCAAGACGGCTTGCTGCACCCCTTCGCATTCAAGGAGCGCCGCCTCTATCTCCTCAAGCTCGATGCGATAACCACGAATCTTCACCTGGCTGTCGAGCCGACCCAGGAATACTATCCGGCCATCAGCCTCATAGCGCGCCACGTCCCCAGTCCGGTACAGTCGCTCTCCAGGCTCGACGCTCGTCGGGTGTGGGATGAAACTTTCGGCAGTCAGGTCTGGATGATTCAGATACCCGCGTGCCAGCCCCGAGCCGCCGACGTAGAGCCCGCCCGCCACGCCGACGGGCACTGGCTGCAAGTACTGATCGAGCAGATAGACCTGCGCGTTGCTGACGGGGCGTCCGATCGGCACTGCGGCGCTGGCGTCTTCCGCGCGGCACTCGTGCGCAGCGCAGTAGACGGTCGCCTCCGTGGGCCCATACTCGTTATAGAGCCGCGCAGAGGGCAGCACAGCCCTATGTCGCTCGACCAGTCGCGGCGGGCACGCCTCCGCCCCCACATGCACGATCTGCAATGACGCCAACTGGTCTGCCCGCGCCTGCTCAAGCAATAAGGAATAGAAGGACGGGACGGTGAACAGGTGCGGTATCCGCCCGGCGGCGATCAGCTCCGCCACGGCTGCGGGGTCTGCCTGTTGCCCGTCGCGCGGGATGGTCAACGTCCCGCCCTGCACGAGCGTGCAGAAGATGCTGAGCAGCGAGCCGTCGAAGACATAAGCCATCTGTAGCAGCGTGCCTGTGACAGGCGTTTCGGTCTGCACCAGTTGGGCATGTATGGTGTTGGACAAACTGGCGTGGCTGACCATGACTCCCTTCGGAGTGCCCGTCGAGCCCGAAGTGTAGATGATGTAAGCCAGATTGCCGGGCGAGAGCACATGGGAGAGAGGCGTCGCGTCGCTCGATTCACTGATCGTCGGCCAGTCCGTATCGAGACAGACGACTCGCGCTCGCGTCTCCGGTAAGTTGGAGAGCAGGCTTTGTTGCGTCAGCAGGACGGCGGCCCCGGTGTCTTCCAGCAGGAAGCTCAGGCGCTCTTGCGGAGTGGACGGGTCGATCGGCACGTAGACCCCGCCAGCCTTGAGCACGCCGAGCAGCCCGACGATCATCTCAAGAGACCTGCGGACACAGATGGCGACAGCCCGCTCTGCGCCTATGCCCGCGCCGCGCAGGTGACGCGCCAGTTGATCTGCGCGCCGGTTCAACTCCGCGTAGGTCAATTGCCAGCCGTCGAAGACGAGAGCGATACTGTCCGGGACAAGCTCCGCCTGTCTCTCGAATAGCAGATGGACGTAAGCTTCCGTTGCCGATTCGCGCTTCGTGTCGTTCCACTCTTCGAGCAGCAGCCTGCGCTCCGCGCTGCTCAAGAGCGTCAACAACGCGATCGATCGCTCCACATCCTCGACAATACTTTCGAGCAGCGTAAGGTAATGCCCGGCCATGCGCCGGATGGTGTCCGCTTTGAACAGGTCTGTGTTGTAACGCAGTCTGCCGAAGATGCCTTCCTCGAACTCCTCTATATTCAGCGACAGGTCAAAGGCCGTCGTCGAGAGGTCAAGCCCGGCCTCGCTTACTTCCAGCCCCGTCAGCTCGAACATCTTGGCCGGAGTATTTTGCAGGGCGAACAAGACCTGAAAGAGCGGCGCGTGGCTGAGGCTGCGTTCGGGCTGCAACTCTTCGACCAGCCGCTCAAGCGGCAACTCCTGATGCGCGTATGCTCCGAGGCAGACTTCCTTCACGCGACGCAGCACGTCGCGGAAAGAGGGCTCGCCCGAAAGGTCTGCGCGCAGCACGAGAGTATTGACGAAAAATCCTATGAGGCCCTCGACCTCCTGACGATTACGTCCCGCGATCGGAGTGCCGACCAGCACGTCCGCCTGCCCGCTGTAGCGCGAGAGCAGAACTTGAAACGCTCCCAAGAGCAGCATGAACAGGGTGACGCCCTCGCGCTGGCAAAGCTGCCGCAGACGGGCGGGCAGACCATCCGTGAAAGCAAACTCGAAGTGTGCGCCGTTGAGTGTCTGAACCTGCGGGCGTGGGTAATCGGTCGGCAAAGAGAGGATGGGCGGCGCGCCGCTCAATTGCCCGCGCCAGTATGCCAGTTGCTCTTCGAGCACCTCTCCCTGTAACCACCCGCGCTGCCACACGGCGTAATCGGCATACTGTATGGGAAGCTCAGGGAGCGACGGCTCCTGCCCCGAACTGTAAGCCTCGTAGAGGGCGGTCACTTCGCGTATCAACACGTCGACGCTCCACCCATCACAGATGATGTGATGAATGATGAGCAAGAGGACGTGATCCTGCTCGGATAAGCGCAGCAGCCTGCCGCGAATGAGCGGCCCGCGACTGAGGTCGAACACGCGCGCCAGCTCTTCGGTCGATTGACGGCGCGCCTCAATCTCACGCTCCGTCTCAGGGAGGCCGCTCAAATCCGTCGTCGCAAGTGAGAACTCCTCGGCCTGCGAGATAAGCTGCACGGGCTCGTCATCGATCAGGTCGATGCTCGTGCGCAGCACTTCATGACGACGAACTATTTCGTTCAGCGTCGCGCGCAGGTGCGTCACGGAGAGTTCGCCGCGCAGCCGCATGCCGATGGGCATGTTATAGGCGGCGCTCTGCGGATACATCTGTTGAAAGAACCAGAGGCGCTGCTGCGCGAACGAGAGCGGGAAGACGTAGACATTTTCGACGCCCGCGTCTTCCGCCGGGTCGGACAGATGGGTCTCGTTATGAAGAAAGGCTTCAGTCATAGTTATAGATTAGGAGAAAACCGAGCATGTCTATAATTTCAGAAAGTCCGTGTCTCTATAATTTCGGCGCGCGTCTCACCTGTCGCGCCTGCCTGGCGACGGGCACGATCGCCGGTGGCTTCTCCTGGCCTGCTGCTGCTGCTCCGCCGCCCGCCGCCTGCTCTATGTAAGCGGCGAGCCCGGCGACGGTCGGCTGCTCGAAGATGACTCTGAGCGGTATCTCCGCGTCGGAGAATCCCCTGAGGCGCGAGATGAGCTGCGTGGCGAGCAGCGAATGACCGCCCAGCTCGAAGAAGTCGTCGTGGATGCCGACCTGTTCTATGCCGAGCACGCTTTGCCAAACGCCTGCGATCTGCTCTTCAAGTTGGTTGCGCGGGGCGACGTAAGCGACCTGTAAACTCGGGCGCGGGTGCGCCGTGCGCGATTCCCGCAGTTGCGTCATCTCTTCAAGGATACGGGTTCTGGTAAACGCCTCGTTCTGACGGATGACGCTTTGCAGGTCTTTGGTACAGACAAGCACCTGCGGCGACACGTCGTTCGAGAGCATGCGGTTGAACGCGTCGACGCCCTCTGCCGACCGGATAGCATCTGCAAAGAACCCTTCAGCCTGCTCCATCCCGCCAGCATTTTCTTCACGACCTCCGCCCGCACGGGCCGCGTCGTGTGATCGGAATGCAAGGTGAGCGTTGACGGCCATGCCGACATCGCCCCAAGTATCCCAGTTGACAGTCAGCGTCGGCGTGCCGCTGCGATGCAGGTTGTGATGAGCGAAGGCATCCAGGAACGCATTGGCCGCGCAATAATCCACCTGCCCGAACGCGCCGAGCACGGAGTTGAGCGACGAGAAGAGCGCGAGGAAATCCAACGGCTCGTCTTTGAACAACTCTTCGAGCACGCGCGTACCATGAACCTTGGGCGCAAGCACACGCGCCGCCAGCGCCGTGGTTTTCGCTTCGATCATACCGCCGGGCGAGATGCCCGCCGCGTGAATCACTCCGTCGATCTTGCCGAAGCGCTCGCGCGCCGCATCGACCACCTCTCGCATCCTCCCTGCGTCCGAGACATCAGCTGCGAAGGCGAGCACTTCTGCGCCCACGCTTTCCATCGCCTGTACTTTGCGAATCTTCACGCTCAAAGGCTCAGTCTCCGCGTGCTCTTCCAGCCAGCGCGGCCACTCGTCTTTCGATGGCAACGCGGAGCGGCCCACGAGAATGAGTCGTGCGCGCAGGGTTTGCGCGAGGTGCTCGGCCAACACCAGCCCGATTCCTCCGAACCCGCCGGTGATCAAGTAAACGCCTTCCTGCTTCAGCCGCGCTGGCACGCCTGCACCTCTTTCGAGCCTGACCGGCTCGAAGGCTTGAATCAAGCGCCGGTTGCCACGATAAGCGACGACGGTCTCGGGCGCGCCTGATACAAACTCGGACAAGACTTGCGCGACCAGCTTCTCTTCTTCGCGGCCACCTGTTGCCGGGAGGCTGACATCAATGCTGCGGCAGGTGATGTTGGGGTATTCCTGCGGGATGACCCTGCAAGGGCCGAGTGTCGTCGCCCTCTCCGGTACGAGACGATCATCCGCGCTCACCGGCTGCATACCGCCAGTCAAAACCGTGATCGAAGTTTGAGCGCTCGCGTTGTGGCGTCCGAGCGCCTGCGCGAGAAAGATGAGACTGTAGAAGCTCTCGTTCAGCACTCGCTCGGAAAACTCTTCGCACGCGTCTTGAGCTTGCTGCGGCGTTGTGATGCCGAGCGCGTGTAGGATCGCAACGGGAACGCGGCCACGCGATTTCAGGTCGAGCACCAACGCTTCGTAGTCTTCCTGCCGAGCGATGTTAATCGTGTAGGACTGTCCGTCAGACGCCTCGAATCGCTCGCCGCTTCGCACGACGACGACCTCGCCGCCGCTCTGCTTCAGTCGCGTTGCGAGGCGCGCACCGAACCCCTCTGCGTCCGAAAAGATCAGCCGGGTCGGCGCTCTCTCTTCGACGGATTCGCTGGCGGCGGCGGTCAGTGCGGGCAACACGGACGGCTTCCAGTAAGGAAGGTAGAACCAGTCGGCGACATCCTGCTTCTTACGGTGCGAGTCCTGGCGCTCGTAAGAAGAGGGGTCGGGCCTTTCCCAATCGACCCAGTAACGCCGCCGCTCGAACGGATAGGTGGGAAGCGGCACGCGATGCCGACGCTCGCGCTCGTAGAATCGCCGCCAATCAATCTCAACGCCCGCGAGCCACAACCTTCCGAGCGCCTTCATCAAAAACTCCCGGTCGGAGCATGGGTCTGACGGATGACGCAGAGAATTGACGACGAGTTGACCGCTGCGGCGCGCAAGCGGCCTGACCAGAGTGCTCAAGGTCTGCCCCGGCCCGATCTCCAACAAAGTGTGGCCAGACTCTTTCAGCAATGCCCGCGCGCCTTCGGCGAAGCGCACCGTTTGCCGCAAGTGGCGTCCCCAGTAAGCCGGGTCTGTGGCCTCGTCCGCTTTGATCCAAGTCCCCGTCACGTTGGAGACGTAGCGAAGTCGCGGGGCGCGCAGGCTCATCTTCTTAACTTGATCGATGAAGGGCGCGATGATCGGTTCCACCATCCGCGAATGAAAGGCGTGAGACGTGAGCAGGCGGCGAGCGCCGACATTCTTCTCCGCGAGGCGCTTTTGAAATTCTTCTATCGCATCACTCGAACCTGAGACGACAGAGAACGTGGGCCCATTAATGGCGGCGATGGAGAGTTCATCGCCGAGCATTCCGCGAATCTCGTCTTCGGGGAGCGGGACGCTGAGCATCGAGCCCTCCGGCAGCGATTGCAAGAGTCGCCCCCTGAAGGCGACCAGCGAGAGGGCGTCATGTAGGGAAAACACTCCGGCGAGACAGGCGGCGACGTATTCGCCAATGCTGTGACCGATCATCGCGCGCGGGTTGAAGCCCCAGGCCATCCAGACCTGCGCCAGCGCGTACTCGATGACGAACAATGCCGGTTGCGTCAAATAGGTTTGATTGAGCCGCGTTGCGGCCTCCTGCGTTTGTTCCTCGTCCGGGAACAACACGTCGCGCAGGTCAAAGCCCAGCTCGGGCTTGAGCATTTCGCAGCAGAGATCAACCTGCTCGCGGAACAGAGGCTCTTGACGGTACAGCTCAAGGCCCATGTTGACGTACTGCGCGCCCTGCCCCGGGAACATGAAGACGACCTCGCCACCCGGCGCATCCCCCTCGGAGGTGAAGACGCGTTGAGGGTCGAGCGTGTCCAACGCGCTCAAGGCGTCCTCAATCTCACGGCACACGACGACGCGACGATGGCCGAAGGTTTTTCGCCCCGTCTGTAAGGTGTAAGCAACGTCGGCCAGATTGGCGTGTGGGTGTCGCCTGAGATGGTCGGCGAGATTCGCCGTCGCCTGATCGAGCGCCGTCCCGGTCTTCGCCGACAGCGTCAACACTTGCCACGGCCTACGCGGGCTGGAAGGCTCCGCTGGCGGGGCTTCTTCAAGAATGACGTGCGCGTTCGTGCCGCCGATACCGAAGGAGCTGACGCCTGCGCGACGTGGCCCATCGCCGCTCTTCCATTCGGTCAAATCCTTGTTAACGAAGAAGGGGCTATTATCAAGATCGAGCGCGGGGTTCGGCTGCTCGAAATGCAAAGTCGGCGGGATAAGCTCGTGCTCAAGCGCGAGCACGGTCTTGATCAAACCGCCCACGCCCGCCGCCGCATCCAGGTGGCCCATGTTGGTTTTCAGCGAGCCGATGGCACAGAACCCTTTTTTATCCGTGGCCGCGCGAAAGACCTCTGTGAGTGCGGCGACCTCTATGGGGTCGCCCAGCTTCGTGCCCGTGCCGTGCGCTTCGATATAACCGATCGTCTCGGGATTGATGCCCGAAGCCGCCTGCGCCGCACGAATCACCTCCGCCTGTCCCTCTACGCTCGGAGCCGCGTAGCCGACCTTGGCGGAGCCGTCGTTATTAATGGCCGAGCCCTTGATGACGGCGTGAATCGTATCGCCGTCGGCGAGCGCGTCCTGCAAACGCTTTAAGACGACGATGCCGACGCCGCTGCCGCCGATTGTGCCCTGCGCGCTCTGGTCGAAAGCGCGGCAATGACCGTCGGGCGAAGAGATGCCGCCTTCATGGTAAACGTATCCGCTCTTCTGAAGGCTCAGGGTGACGCCGCCAGCCAGAGCCATACGGCACTCGTCGTTGAGCAGACTTCGACAGGCGAGGTGAACCGCCACGAGCGAGGTCGAGCAGGCGGCCTGCACGGCCACACTCGGCCCGCGCAAGTTCAGCTTATAAGAGACGTGCGTCGGGAGATGGTCTTTTTCGTTTCCGATGGCGACCTGCAATTCGCCGACCGCCTCTACGATTTCAGGATGAGAGTAGAGGTTATGCAGGTAAGCGTTTGGGCCCGCGCCCGCGAAAACTCCGATCGGGCTCCCGTATCTCTCGGCATCATAACCGGCACGCTCAAGCGCCTCCCAGGCACACTCCAGAAAGAGCCTGTGCTGCGGATCCATGGCTTCGGCCTCGCGCGGGTTGTAACCGAAAAAGAGAGCGTCGAACTGGTCTATGTCTTCGAGGAAGACACCGGCCTTGACGTAGTTCGGGTGTTTGAGAAGCTGCGGGTCAACGCCTGCGCTCAGCAACTCTGCATCGGAGAAGAAGGAGACAGACTCGACGCCGTCGCGCAGGTTCTGCCAGAACTGCTCTATGCTCCTGGCCTGCGGGAAGCGGCCCGCCATGCCTATGATCGCAATCTCGGTCGCTTCCTGCCGCGTCAGGTGTGGACGCGCTTCGACCTCTAAGCGACGAGGCTCTGGTGAATGCACAAGCTGTTCGGGAGCGATGTAGCGGGCGAGCGAGCTTATCGTCGGATACTTGAACAGGTCTAGCATGGTGATGTCCGCACCGAGCGACTCGCGCAGCCTGCTGTGTACCTGCACCATCAGGAGCGAATGCCCGCCGAGGTCGAAGAAGTTGTCCTGCACGCCGACTTTTTCCACGCGCAACACGTCCTGCCAGACGGCGGCGATGGCGCGCTCTACTTCGGAGCGCGGCGGGACAAGCTCTTGCGCTTCGTCTCGAACGCTTCCGGGCGCAGGCAGCGAGCGCGTGTCTACTTTGCCGCCCGGCGTCAGCGGGAATTCGTCCACAAAGACGAAGGCCGCCGGAATCATGAAGTCCGGCAGGCGCTCTCTCAGATACTCCCGAAGCTCATTCTTCGTCACTGGCCGGTCACGCTCGACCGACACGTAAGCCACCAAACGTTGCTCTTCGTCCGCGTCCTGTCGGGCCAGGACTACCGCGCGCCTGACCGAAGCCTGCTCATTCAACATGGCTTCAATCTCGCCGGGCTCGATGCGAAAGCCACGGAGCTTGACTTGATGATCGAGCCTGCCGAGGAATTCGATATTCCCATCCGGCAGGTAACGCGCGCGGTCGCCCGTTTTGTAGAGACGCGCGCCGGGCTCCGCGCTGTACGGATGCGGGATAAACTTTTCCGCCGTCAAACGGGGCCTGTCTAAATAGCCGCGCGCCAAACCGCAGCCCCCGATGTGCAGTTGGCCCGCGACGCCAACGGGCACGGGTTGAAGCAGCGAGTCGAGGATGAACGCGTGCGCGCCCTTGAGCGGACGACCGACCGGCAGAGAGGGTCTCGGATGTGTCTCTTCATCTTCGGTCGGCGGGCGATAGAGCGTTGCGGTGATGGTCGTCTCCGTCGTCCCGTAGGCGTTCATCATCCTCGCCCCGTTGGTCTCAAGCCCGAGCCACCTGGCGAAGCTCTCACGCGAGAGCGGCTCGCTGCCGACGACGAGCAGACGCAAGCGCTCCGGCAGCCTGCGTGTTGTCCGGGACAACTCGCCCGCCCACTCATGCCATGCCGAAGAAGGCAGGTTGAGCACCGTCACGCCATTCTCTTCTAGCTGTCGCAGAAGTCCAGAGCCCAAGTCCGGCACGCGGTCGTCGCGCAGCACAACGGTCGCGCCGCCGAGCAGTGTCGGAAAGATTTCTTCCGCCGCGACATCGAAATTGAGCGAGGCGAACTGTAAAACTCGGTCGCCCGCCTCCAACTCGTAAGCCTCACGTATGGCCGCATGGTGATTGACCAGAGACCTGTGAGTAATGCCGACTCCTTTGGGCTGGCCCGTCGAGCCCGAGGTGTAAATGACGTAGACGAGATTTTCGGCGGTCACGACGGCGGCGGGATTATGCGTCTCCTGCTGCGCGATGCGTGCGGCATCGCCGTCGATGCAAACGACCTGCGCCGGGTGTTCGGGAAGCTCCGGTTTGAGTCCAGCCTGAGTCAGGATCAGTGATGCGCGGGCGTCGTCCAACATGAAGGCGAGGCGTTGTTTCGGGTAGCGCGGGTCGAGCGGCACGTATGCCCCACCGGCCTTGATGATGCCGAGCAATGCAGCCAACATCGCGGGCGAGCGCTCCATCAGCACGCACACCCTTGTCTCCGCACGCACGCCGCGCGCTCGTAAGTAATGGGCCAATTGATTCGCACGACTGTTGAGCTCTGCGTACGTCAACTGCTCGCCGTTGCCCATCACGGCGATGGCGTCTGGCGTCGCCGCGACCTGTGCCTCGAACAGTTCATGGACAGTCTTGTCCGGCGCGTAAGCTTCACGTTGGTCATTCCACTGCGAGAGCAACTGTTCTCGCTCCGCGTTCGTCAGCAGCGGCAATTCCGCGACGGGTGCGTCCGCGTCGGCGACGATGCCTTCGAGCAAGACCTGGTAGTGGCGCAGCATGCGTCTGATGGTCGCATCCTCGAACAGGTCTGTGCTGTATTCGGCGACGGCCATCATTGCGCCCTGAGCCTCCATCAGGTCGAAGCTCAAATCGAACTGCGTTGTGACCCGCTCGACCTCCAAGGGCTGTAAGGTCAGGCCGGGCAGCGGAACCTCTTCGCCCGGCGTATTCTGCAACAGGAACATGACCTGGAAGAGCGGGCTGCGATTCATGCTTCGCTCGGGCTGAAGCTGTTCGACGAGTCGCTCAAAAGGCATGTCCTGATGCGCGTAAGCCGAGAGCGCGACCGCACGCACGCGCTCCAACAGATCTCGGAAGCGAGGCTCTCCAGACAAGTCCGTGCGCAGCACCAGCGTATTGACGAAGAACCCGATCAGTCCCTCCAACTCGACGCGATTACGGTTGGCGATCGTAGTGCCGATCAGGATGTCGTCCTGATTCGTATAGCGATGGAGCAGGACATCGAAGGCCGCCAGCAGCAGCATGAAGAGGGTCACGTCTTCGCGCCGTGCCAAAGCGTTCAACTCTTCTACGAGGCGCGGAGGGAAACTGAGCGCCTGGCTTGAGCCGTGAAAGCTCTGGAGCGGAGGTCTGGCCCTGTCCGTGGGCAGTTCAAGGTTCGGAATCGTGCCGCCGAGTTGTTGCTTCCAGTATCGCCAGTGCGCGTCCAACACCTCGCCCGTGAGCGTCTGTCGTTGCCAGTGCGCGAAGTCCGCATACTGGATCGGCAAAGGCGCGAGCGGCGACCCCTCGCCCTCCGCGAAGGCGCTGTAAAGAATCCCCACCTCATTAACGAGCACGCCCATCGACCAGCCGTCAGAGATGATGTGATGCATGGTGAAGAGCAGCACATGATCTTCTTCGGAGAGGCGGAGCAGTCGCACGCGCATGAGCGGCCCGTGCTCCAGATCAAACGCCTGGCCCGCCTCTTCAGTAGCGACCTTCATGGCTTCGTCAAGACGCTCGCGCTCAGGCATGTGGGCGAGGTCAACCATGTTCAGTTTCACTTCTTCGGGCGGAGCGATGAGTTGACGTGGCTGCCCGTCGATGACACCGAAGGTCGTGCGCAAGCTCTCATGACGGCTGACGATCTCGCTGAGCGCCTGTTGCATGGCCGAGTGATTCAAACGTCCCTTGAGGCGCACGGCAACGGGCATGTTATAAGCCGCGCTGCTCGGCTCAAGCTGGTGTATGAACCAGAGGCGTTGCTGCCCGAAGGAGAGCGGCAACTGTCCCTCGCGCGAGACCGGGACGAGGGAGACGGATGACGACTCTGCCCCGGCAAGCTTTGCCGCTTCGACTTGCCGTGCCAAGCCCGCGATGGTCGGCGACTTGAAAATGCTGCCCAGCGGCAAGTCTACCTCGAAGCTTTCACGCACACGCGAGATCAGTTGCGTGGCGAGCAGCGAGTGCCCTCCGAGATCGAAGAAGTTATCGTTGACGCCGATGGTTTCGAGCTTGAGCAGCTCGCCCCAGAGTCTCGCCAGCGACTCTTCGGTCGGCGTCACGGGTGCGACAAAACTCTCCGGCAGCATATCGCGCCCGGGCTCGGGCTGCGGCAGCGCGCGTCGATCAACCTTCCCCGTCGTGGTTCGCGGCAATTCATCGATGAACACGTAGATTCCCGGAACCATGTATTCCGGCATCAGTCCAGACAGGTACTCCCGCAACTCGCCCACACTCGGACACCGCTCACCGCCCGCGACCACATAAGCCACCAGCCGCTTGCCACCGGCCCCATCCTCGTCCGCCAGGACAGCCGCCTCGCGCACCTCGCCGTGCCCGCAAAGCGCCGCCTCCACTTCACCCGGCTCCACCCTGTAGCCACGAACCTTGACCTGATCGTCGGAGCGTCCCAACAACTCCAACTCCCCGCACGCGAGCCAACGCGCTACGTCTCCCGTCCGGTACAACCGTTCCCCTACCCCGAACGCGTCCGGCACGAAACGCTCGCACGTCAAATCGGGTTGGCCCATGTAACCTCTCGCCACACCCCGGCCGCCGATATAGAGCTCGCCGACGACGCCGACCGGCACGGGCTCAAGCTCTTGGTCGAGCACGTAGAGACGCGCGCCCGAAGCGGGTCGCCCGATCGGCACACGCGCGCGGGCGGCATCCTCCGGGCGGCACTCGTGCGCAGCGCAGTAGATGGTCGCCTCCGTGGGCCCATACTCGTTATAGAGTCGCACGCCGGGCAGCAGTCCGAAGTGTGCGCTGACCAGCCCCGGCGGGCACGCCTCTGCCCCGACCGTCACCGCGCGCAAAGATTTCAACTCTTCCGGGCGGGCCTGTTCCAACAGCAACGCGTAAAATGACGGCACGGTGAACAGGTGCGACAATTCACGCTCTTGAATCAGGCGCGCCGCCTCTGCGGTATCGGCCTGTTGTCCCTCCGGCGGCAGAAGGAGCGCTCCGCCCTGCACGAGCGTGCAGAAGATGCTGAGCAGTGAGCCGTCGAAGGCATAGGACATCTGTAGCATCGTGCCCGTGACGGGTTCCTGAAACTGCGCCAGTTGGGCACGGATGGCGTTGACGAGACTGGCGTGGCTGACCACGACTCCCTTCGGAGTCCCCGTCGAGCCCGAAGTGTAGATAACATAGGCCGCGTTCTGCTCATCAGCATCGCTCTCAAGACGCCCGTCATCCTGCGCGGCACGGCCTCCATCCACAGATTCAGTCGCGCCGCACTCAACCTTATCGAGCATCACTGTCGTGATCGCCGCGTCGGGCAGCACGCCCGCGAGTTCCGCCTGCGTCACCAACAACTCCGCGCCCGCGTCCCGCAGCACATAACCGATGCGCTCCGTCGGAGTGGAGGGGTCTAGCGGCACGTAAGTTCCACCGGCCTTCAACACGCCCAGGAGCCCGACCACCTGCCAGACAGACCGCGACAGCAGCAACCCGACACGCACCTCCGCGCGGACGCCTGTGGCCCGCAGCCGCCGCGCCAGATGTTCGGCGCGCGCGTCAAGCTCACCGTAGCTGACCACATCAATGCCACAGATGAGAGCCGTGGCTTCGGGCGCGCGCGCGGCCTGTGCCTCGAAAAGAGCGTGAATGGTTGGAGCGGTCGGCGGCAAGCTGGGGGCGATGGCCCACTCTTCAAGAAGTTGGCGGCGCTCCGCAGGCGTGAGCATGGGCAGGTCTGAGAGACGACAGTCGGGGCGCTCTACGATCGCTTCGAGCAGCAGAGCGAAGCGTTCGAGAAAACGCTGTATCGTCTCGCCCTCGAAGATGTCCGCGTTATAGACCAGAACGCCGTTGATTCCGTCCGGCAGATCGTAGAGATGAAATTCCAGGTCGAGCCTCGCCGTGCCGCGCTCGAATTCCTGTGTGCGGATAGTGAGGCCCTGAAGCTCAAGCTCGCCCATCGGAGCATTCTGCAAGGCGAGCAGAACTTGAAAGAGCGCGTTACGGCTCAGGTCGCGCTGCGGTTGCAGCTCTTCGACCAGCCTTTCAAAAGGCAGGTCTTGATGAGCGTAGGCTTCAAGCGCAATCTTTCTCACGCGCCTGAGCAACTCTCTGAATTCAGGATTGCCGCCGAGGTTCGCTCTGAGCACCAGCGTATTGACGAAGAAGCCGATCAGGGGCTCCGTCTCGACGCGATTACGGTTGGCGATGGGCGTGCCGACGAGGATGTCTTCCTGCCCCGTGTGACGATAGAGCAGAAGCACGTAAGCGGCCATCAGGGTCATGAAGAGCGTCGCGCCCTCGCGCTGGCTGAGACGCTTGAGGCCTTCTGAGACATCGCGGGACAGGCTGAACAAAGCATCCTGCCCGCGATGACTCTGCATGGGCGGACGCGGGCGATCTGTCGGAAAAGACAGCACGGGCAGCTCGCCGCCCAGTTGCTTTCTCCAGTAAGCGAGCTGTGCTTCGAGCACGTCACCACGGAACCATTCACGCTGCCACTGCGCGAAGTCCGCATACTGAATCGGCAACTCTTCAAGCGGCGATTTTCGTCCCGCCGCATAGGCCGCGTAGATGGTTCCCATCTCATGCACGAGCACGCCCATCGACCAGCCGTCAGAGATGATGTGATGCATGGTGAAGAGCAGCACGTGATCTTCTTCCGAGAGGCGGAGCAATCGCACGCGTATGAGCGGCCCGCGCGATAAGTCGAAGGGACGCTGCGCTTCCTCGCTCGCGAGGCGCACGACCTGCGCTTCGCGCTCCGTTTCCGGTTTCCCGCTCAGGTCTTCGACGCGCAGGATAAGCTCAAGACGCGGCGCGATCGATTGCAGTGGTTGCAGGTCAGGGCCGATGTTGAAGGTCGTGCGCAAGCTCTCGTGGCGTCGGACGATCTCGTTGAGACAACGCCTGAGAGCATCGACTTCGAGCGCTCCCTTGAGGCGCAGCGCCGCCGGGATGTTGTAAATCGAACTGTTGGGCTCCAACTGGTCTATGAACCACAATCGCTGCTGCGCAAAGGAGAGCGGCGAGGGGCCGCGCGTCTCACGCCGCTGAATCGATTGCGCCTCGGATATCTCAGTCATTCGGCGCTGCAAGCGCTTTTCGAGCAAGGCGCGCTTGGCCGCCGATAGCTGAGATAATCGCCCTGTGACATCGTTAAGAGACATGCTATTCCTTGGCGCCTCTTGCTGCGGACTGCTCTTCGACGTGAGCCTGCGGGTCGAAGTGCTCTCGCAACTCATTCAGGAGAGCCAGGCTATTGAGCACCGAATCGGTCTCGACCCCGAAGTCAACGAGGCAGGCCACCTCGTCAATCCCCAACCCGGTCAGCTTCTCTATCAGACGCGCGCACTTGGCGGGCGAGCCCAACAGCGTGCTATTGAGGAAGTAGTTCTCGAAGGCCGCTGCCATCAGGTCTTTCTTGTCTGCTTCGGTCACGCTCTCCGGGTCATACTGCACTTTCTCGAACTGCTTGAAGTAGGTCATCAGGTAGTTGGAGAGCGGCTGTCGCACTTTCTCCTTGACGGCCTGCGTATCTTCCCCGACGAAAGTATGTACCATCACGGAGACCACTCCGGTTTGCGGGTCGTGATTGTTCTTTGCGCGCGCTTCACGATAGCTGTGGATGAGCGCCTTTAAGTCTTCCGGGAGATAACCGGCGAGCCCCGTCAGGATATTTGCCCCGATCTCTCCGGCCTTGACCCAGGTGGCGGGACTACCGGCGGTCGTAATCCACATCGGGAGCTGCGGCTGGATGGGCCTCGGCAGGATGCTCACTTCAACGGTGCTCTCGCCCGCGCCCTGAAACGTCACAGACTCCCCGGCCCACAGCCTGCGTATGATCTCTATGTGAGAGAACATCACTTCTTTACGCTGCTCGTAGGCGTCGGGCGCGAAGAGGAAGTCGTTCGGATGCCAGCCGGAAGCGAACGAGACGGCGACGCGCCCCTGCGAGAGATTGTCAACCACAGACCACTCTTCGGCGACACGCACGGGATGATGCAGCGGCAGCGCCACGCTCCCGGCGCGAATCTGTACGCGCTCGGTGATCATACTAAGCGCGGCGCTCAGCACCGACGGGTTCGGGTACAGCCCGCCGAAAGCCTGAAAGTGGCGCTCGGGCGTCCACACGGCGCTGAAGCCGTGACGGTCGGCGAACTTCGCGCTCTCAAGCAGCAGTCGATACTTATCGTCACTGTTTTTCGACCCGTCATCGGAGAAGAAGTAGAGGCTGAAGCGCACGGGGCGCTCGACCGCTCTCTCCTTCCAGTTGGCGGGAGCCTCGTCGGTTTCAGGAACGCGCACGCCTTGCGGCGCGCCCTCGACCGTCAAGGTCTGGGCGCTCTGTGCGAGCGCGGATTGCAGCCCCTTCTTCTTGAGCCGTAGCTCCAGCAGCTCGCGTTGTTCCGTGGTGAGCGCCGCCAAGCGCCTCGCGATGTCATCCATCTAAGCTGTTCTCGCTTCCCGTCTGTAATTCCTGAGACAGATGTGCATGTAGCTCATCGACCGACAGCCCCTCGATTTCCCCCAGGAGCCGCTCGATCTCTTCGGCCTCTTTCTCCTTTTGCTCGCTCTCGTTGATGACCACCGTCAGCTCCGCGACGGTCGGCGACTCGAAGAGGCGACTTAAAGGCAACTCTATTTGAAGGACTTTGCGCAGGCGTGAGACGAGTTGGATGGCGAGCAGCGAGTTGCCGCCAAGCTCGAAGAAGTTGTCGTGGCGGCCCACGCGGCCCATCCCGAAAAGCTCCTGCCAGATGAGGGCCACGCGCTGCTCCGTCTCGCCTTCGGGCGCGACGTAATCTGCCGCCCCGTTGCCGCTGCCCGCTCCTTCAAAGGTGCGTCCCAGTTTCAACTGATCGAGCGGATCATTCTCAGCAGACGTTTGCGCGTCGATCAGGGCTTGAAAGTCCTGCGTCGAAACGATGACTTGCGGCTGCGAGCCAGAGAGGATACGACGCACAGCCTCTACGCCCTCTTCCGCCGAGACGCCGTATGCCTCACGCATCTCCGCGAAGAGGGTTTGAAACTCTGACGGCCCCGAGGCGGCGGCCTCCTGCCAGTTTTCCCACTGCGGCAAGTTCCAATTTATCGCCACCGTGAATGTCTGCCCTCTTGCATTCTGCGCGCGGGCGAAGGCATCCAGAAAAGCATTCGCCGCGCAGTAGTCCACCTGCCCGAAAACGCCCGTCAGCGAGAGCGCGGTCGAAAACAGCACCAGAAAATCCGGCGGCGCGTCTTCCAGAAGAGATTGGAGCACGAGCGTTCCCTGAATCTTCGGCCTGAATACTTCCCTGACCGCCTCGACTGTTTTCAGTTGAACAAGGCCGCCGCCCGTCACGCCCGCCGTGTGAAAGACCCCATTGATCTGACCGAAGCGCTCGCGCGTCTGCGCGACGAGGGCGGCCATCTGCTCACGGTCTGCAACGTCGGCGCGCGCCGTCAACACCTCCGCGCCGGCCTCTTCGAGTTCCATGATGATCTTGAGACGACGGCCCACTTCCGTCTGCTCGTCGTGCGCTTCCAGCCACGCGGGCCACTCTTCACGAGCGGGCAAGTCCGCGCCGCCGTTCAAGACGAGTTTGCAGCGCACGCTCGTTGATAGATAACGCGCGAGCGCAAGGTCTATGTCGCCGGGGCCGCCCGTCAGCAGGTACACCCCGCCGTCACGCAAGCGCCCGCCTGCGGGTTTTGGCTCCGGTAATCGAATCGGCTCGAAGGCTTGAATCCAGCGATAACGTCCGCGATAGGCGAGCGCCGCCAGGCCCTCGCCGCGCGCCGTGACTTCATTGATAAGATTACCGGCGAGCGCTTCCTGTTCCGCCGCGCGCGCAGGCAGAACAACGTCAATCGAGCGACAGCCGAGCTGCGGATACTCCTGCGGGATGACTTTGCAGAGGCCCATCAGCGTCGCCTTTTCCGGCGCGAGCGACTCTTCACCCGTGACCTCCTGCATATTGTTCGTCACTACGAGAAGGCGCAGCGCCTCTCCCGCCACCTGCTCGCCCAAAGCCTGAACGAGCGAGAGCAGTCCGTCGAAGCCGCGCGCCTGCGAAGCCTCGAACGAATCCGGCGTCACTTCGCTCGTCGTCGCCTGCGAGACATTCCATAAGTGCAGGATGGTCTCAGGCGTCCGGCCGCGCGCGCGCAACTCTTCGAGCAAACGGTCGTAATCCTCGCGGCTGCGCGGAGCGACTTCAAAGGTACGCTCATCTATTTGGGCGAACTGCTCACCAGCCTTGACGATAAAGACCTCGCGGCCCGCGCTCTGCATCCGCGCGGCGACGAGCGCGCCGAGTCCGCATTCGTCCGCGAAGATCAGTGAGCAAAGATGCTCTTCCGAACGATTCTGTTCCGTGGTCTCCGGCTCGATGATCGAGCGCTTCCATAGGGGAACGTAAAGCCAGTCGGTCGGCTCCGGCTTTCTGCTCAAAAGATCAGGCTCGACGGCGGCGATGCCCGTCTGCGCTTTCGCATCAATCCAGAATCGCTCGCGCTCGAAAGGATAAGTCGGAAGCTGCACGCGGCGACGCTGCTCGCGCGCATAAAGGGCCGCCCAGTCAACCTCCGCCCCTGCGGCCCAGAGTTGGCCCAGCGCATCCAGCAGCGAGGCGATGTCAGACTTTTGATCCTGCGGGTGCTGAAGCGACGAAAAGACTGCGCGGCCAGCGTTGCCGTTTTGCCGCTGCTGCCTGGCAAGCCCGCTCAAGGTGCGCCCTGGGCCCACTTCGAGCAAGATACGTCCAGCGCCCTTGAGCAACTCGCTGATACCGGCACTGAAGCGCACGGGCTCGCGCATCTGCCTCGCCCAGTAGAGCGGGTCTGTCGCTTCTTCGTCCCTGATCCAGGTTCCCGTCAGGCCGGAGATGAAAGGAATCTGCGGCGCGCGCGCCTCTATCTTCCCGATCTCTTCGGCGAAGAGCCCCAGCACGGGCTCCATCATCGTCGAATGATAAGCATGCGAAGTATGCAGATGACGACACTCCACTCCGCTCTCGGCGAGTTGCCGCTCGGCCTGCGTGACGGCTTCGACCGCCCCGGAGATGACGCATAACGACGGCCCGTTGATCGCGGCCAGCGATAGCGGCTCGCTCAGGAAGGGCTGCACGTCCTGCTCCGAAAGCGGTACGGCCAGCATCGCTCCCGTGGGCATCTGCTGCATCAGGCGGCCACGCACCGCCACCAGCTTCAAGGCATCCTCCAATGTGAAGACACCGGCCAGGCAGGCGGCGACGAACTCGCCCAGGCTGTGCCCGATCATCGCTGAGGGCTGCACGCCCCACTCCGCATACAGCTTTGCCAGCGCGTACTCGATGACGAAGAGCGCGGGCTGCGTGATGTAGGTCTGCGTGAGCGCGGCGGTGGCCTCCGCTTTCGCCGCTCCCGTTTCCGGGTACAGGACTTCGCGCAGGTCAAGGCCGAGGTGAGCCCTGAGCATCTCAGCGCAAGCGTCCAACTCCGCGCGAAACGTCGGCTCGCTCTCATATAACTCGCGCGCCATGTTGACGTGCTGCGAGCCCTGGCCCGGAAACATGAACACGACCGCGCCCGGCTCTTCACCCACAGAGTTAGTGTGAAGGCGCTGGCGATCTGCTGCTGCCGACTCCAAAGCGCTCACAGCATCGTCTGTGTCAAGACAGACGAGCGCGCGGCGATGATTGAAATCCCTTCGACCGACCTGAAGCGTATAGGCAACGTCGGCGAGGTTCGATTCGGGATGCTCTCGCAAGTAGTCGGCCAAGTTGGCGGTCATCTTATCCAGCGCGCCGGGAGTTTTGGCCGAAAGCGTCAAGAGATGTTGCGTTCGCGAAGCGCCGGAAGGCTCAGGCTGCGGAGGCTCTTCGAGGACGACGTGTGCATTCGTGCCGCCGATGCCGAAGGAGCTGACACCGGCGCGGCGCGGGGTTCCATTCGCTTCCCATGCTGCGAGCTTCGTGTTGACGTAAAAAGGCGTCGCGGAAAAATCTATATTCGGGTTGGGCTCCTTGAAGTGAAGGCTGGGCGGAATCTGTTTGTGCTTGAGCGCGAGCACGGTCTTGATGAGGCCGACCACTCCGGCGGCAGCGTCCAGATGGCCTATGTTGGTCTTGACGGAGCCGATGGCGCAGGAACTCTTTCCGTTGGATGTGCCGAAGGCGCGCGCGAGCGCGGCGATCTCGATAGGGTCGCCGAGCGCCGTCCCCGTCCCATGCGCCTCCACGTAACTGACAGTCTCGGGCTCGACCCCTGCGACGGCGAGCGCTTCTTCGATCACACCGGCCTGGCCCTCGACGCTCGGCGCGGTGTACCCGACCTTGAGCGAGCCGTCGTTGTTGATGGCTGAGCCCTTGATGACCGCTTCGATCGTGTCGCCGTCGGCCAGCGCATCGCTCAGCCGCTTCAGGACGACGACGCCCACGCCGTTGCCCTTCACAGTCCCGGCGGCATGAGCGTCGAAGGCGCGACAATGGCCGTCGGGTGAAACGATGCTTCCCTCCTGATAGACGGCTCCCTGCACCTGCGGCGCGCCCACGGAGACGCCGCCCGCCAGCGCCATGTCCGATTCCTGATTGAGCAAACTCTGGCAGGCCAGATGCACCGCCACCAGCGAGGTCGAACAGGCTGTCTGGACGTTAACGCAAGGCCCCTTCAGATTCATTCTATAGGCGGTCTGCGTGGTCAGGTGGTCGCGGTCGTTGCCGATCAGCGTTTGAAACGTGCCCACCGATTCGATCAGCTCACGGTGCGGCAGAAGATTGTTGAGCAGGTAGGAATTGAAGCTCTCACCGGCAAAGACTCCGACGCGACCCGCGTACTTCTCCGCCGCGTAACCGGCATTCTCAAGCGCCGCCCAGGCGTGCTCAAGAAAGAGGCGATGCTGCGGATCCATCATCTCGGCCTCGCGCGGGGTGAAGCCGAAGAATGAAGCGTCGAAGTCCTCTATCGCCTCGACGACGGCCCCGGCTTTCACGTAGTTGGCGTCCTCAAGCTGCGCCGCATCGACACCGGCTTGCAGCAACTCCTCGTCCGAGAAGAACGAAACAGACTCCACGCCGTCCGTGAGATTCCGCCAGAACTCTGCGACGCTTTTCGCGCCGGGGAAACGACCGGCCATGCCGATCACTGCGATGTCATAACTGAACTTTTCTGCGTCACTCATACCTCATCCCCTGTGAAATGAAATTCAATGAAATTTACTACTGCCCGGCGACAGGTTGTCTTTCTGTCCGGCGCGCGCGTCCCCTGATGGATTGACGACGAGCATCACCGCGCTGCCTGTGCGGCGATACTCCTTCGGGCTTGATTGAAGGCTCGCGGCTGAGGTGACGTGCCAGCGCGCCGACGGTCGGATACTGGAACAACTCTATGATCGCAATCTCGCGCTCAAGGGTCTCCTGTAGCTTGCTTTGCATCAAGATCATGAGCAGCGAGTGCCCGCCCAGGTCGAAGAAGTTGTCATCGACGCCGACTCGCTCAAGACCGAGCAGTTCTCGCCAGAGGGCGGCGATTGTGCGCTCCATTTTCGTGACGGGCGCAACGTAGGCGGTGCCGGTCGAGAGGTTCAAAGCGTCCGCGTAAGGGAGTGCCTGCCGGTCAACCTTTCCGTTGGCGTTCAGAGGCAGGCTCGACAGAAACATGAAGGCCGACGGAATCATGTAGCCCGGCAGCCTCTCTCCCAGATAGGTGCGCAGCTCATCGACGCTCGGGTGCGCTTCCGCTTCCGCCACCAGGTAGGCGGTCAAACGCTTCTCGCCCGTCCGCGTCTCACGACAATCGACCACGCTCTCACGAATGGCCAGGTGATTATTCAGGACGACTTCGATCTCGCCAAGCTCGATGCGATGCCCGCGAATCTTGACCTGGCCGTCAATGCGCCCGATGAATTCTATCTGGCCGTCGGGCAGATAGCGTGCGAGGTCGCCAGTCCTGTACAGCCTCTCGCCGGGCGACGCGGAGAAGGGATGCGGAATAAAACTTTCAGCCGTCCACTCAGGGCGATGCAGGTAGCCGCGAGCGAGGCCCGCGCCGCCGACGTACAACTCGCCGCGAATGCCTATGGGCGCGGGCTGCATGGTCTGATCCAGCAGGTAAGCTTCCGCATTGTCTACGGGACGACCGATGGACGGCGATTGGCCCAGGCTCTCTTCTTCCGGGCCCACGCAACCGGAGGCGGCGATGACCGTGCTCTCTGTGGGCCCATAATGATTCATCACCCGAAATCCGAAAGACTTGTCCGGGAAGCGATGCAGCTTGTCCCCGCCCGTGTGCAACAATCGCAGGGCCGCGTCCGTCGGCCAGGGCAGGGCCAGAAGCAGCTCGGCCAAAGGAGTCGGGACAAAACAACTGTTGATTCGCTCTGCGACGAGCCAGTCTCGCAGCTTCTCTGGAGAGAGGCGAGTCTCATCGTCAGGGATATGACAACTCGCCCCCGAGACGAGGTTCGGCCACAACTCGAAGACGCTGGCATCAAAGCCGACTCCCGAAATCAGCGTGAACTTTTCGCCGGGCGTGACTGCCGACGTGCGTTGATACCAGCCGATCATGTTTACCAGAGAGGAATGCGCGATCGCTACGCCCTTGGGCTGGCCCGTCGAGCCCGAGGTGTAAATGACATAGGCGAGGTTGGCGGGCATGACACAGCAGCCCTGATTATCAACGCTCCGGCGCGCAATCGTATCCCACTCGCGGTCGAGCAAAACGACCTCGGCTTCGCACCCCTTGAATGTCTCGCGCAGCCCCTCGCGCGTCAGCAAGACCGGGGCGCGGCTATCCTTCAACATGAAGGAGAGACGCTCCAACGGATATGACGGGTCGAGCGGGACGTAAGCGCCACCGGCTTTGACGACGGCGAGGATGCTGACCACCAACGCCGCAGACCGCTCGATGCAAATGCAGACGGGCGTGTCCGGCCCCGCGCCGAGCGCGCGTAAGTGATGCGCTAACTGGTTGGCGCGGTGGTTCAATTCCGCGTAGGTCAAACGCACATCCCCATCTTTGACGGCGAGGGCGTCCGGCTGCTGCTCTACCCGCTGCTCGAATAGTTGATCGGCAGTGAACGGCTGCTCGATACCCGATGCCGTATCGTTCCATTCGATGAGTAACTGACGGCGCTCCGCCTCCGCCAACAGGTCAAAGCCTGAGAGCGGCCGCTCTGCGTCGGCTGTAATGCTCTCCAAGAGGCGACGATAGTGGCCGAGCATACGCGCCATCGCGTCTGCGTCAAACAAGTCCGTATTGTACTCCAACAGCCCCGACAGCCCGCCCTCAGTCTCTTCGAGCACGAGCGTCAGATCGAACCTCGATACTTCTAAGGGTATATCGGCGAGGGTCAGCTTCAGATGACCCAGCTCAAGCGAAGGCATCGGAGCATTCTGAAGAGCGAACATCACCTGAAACAACGGAGCGTGACTCAAACTCCTCTCCGGCGCGATCTCCTCCACCACCCTCTCAAACGGCACCTCCTGATGCGCATACCCTCCCAAACATACTTCTCTCACTCTTCTCATTAACTCCCGGAAACTCTCTTCCGGCACAAGTCTCGTGCGCAGCACCAGAGTATTGACGAAGCAACCGATCAAGGGTTCAAGCTCGGAGCGAGTGCGACCGGCGATGGGAGTGCCGACGAGGATGTCCCGTTGTTGGGTGTAGCGCCAGAGGAGAAGTTGGAATGCTCCCAGGAGCATCATGAAGAGCGTCGCGTCTTCGCTCCTGCACAAAGCTCTGAGACTCTCGGTCAACTCCTGCGAGAGGTCGAGCGGAACGTTGGCCCCACGAAATGTCTGAACGCCACGGCGCGTGCGCGTCGTCGGCAAGTCGAGCACCGGAGGTGCGCCCGCCAGTTGCTCTCGCCAGTAATCAAGCTGGCGCTCAACGAATTCTCCCGTGAGCCGCTCTCGCTGCCACACGGCGAAGTC
Source organism: Pyrinomonadaceae bacterium (assembly GCA_036522655.1). GTDB lineage: Bacteria > Acidobacteriota > Blastocatellia > Pyrinomonadales > Pyrinomonadaceae > DASQYE01. The sequence continues at coordinate 59,496 of DATDFK010000002.1, forward strand.
TGCGTACTGTACCGTAAGCTCCGGGAGCGGCGAGCCCAGTCCGCGCGCGTGCGCCTCGTACAGCGCGGCCAGTTCACGCACCATCACCCCGACAGACCAGCCGTCAGAGATGATGTGGTGCATGACGAGCAGCATGACGTGATCGTCGCTTCCGAGTCGCAGCAGCCGTGCGCGCAGCAAAGGGCTCTCGCGCAAGTCAAAAGCCCGTCGCGCCTCCTCCTGCATCAGTCTATGCTTTTCGGCTTCGCGCTCTGTCTCCATCCTGTCCGAAAGGTCTACTACGGGCAGGGTGAAACGGGCGTCGGGCGCGATCACCTGCACGGGCTGGCCGTCGATCACCACAAACGAGGTGCGCAGGACTTCGTGTCGCCGCACGATCTCCGCGAGGCTCTGCTCAAGGGCTTCTACCGCGAGCGAGCCTTTGATCTTGATGGCCGAAGCGATGTGATAGGTGGGATTGTTGGGCTCGAGCTGGTGAATGAACCACAGTCGCTGCTGCGCAAACGAAAGCGGCAAGTGCGCATCGCGCGCAACGCGCGTGATCACTGAGACCTGCAACCCTTGTCGATCACGCAGGCTCTCTTCGATGCTCTCGGCCAGGTCTGCCACGGTCGGATGCTCGAACAGTCGGCGCAAGGGCAGCTCGACCCCGAAGGATTCGCTCACGCCCGACATCAGTTGCGTCGCCAGCAGCGAATGTCCGCCGAGGTCGAAGAAGTTATCATTGATGCCGACTCTCTCGACCTTGAGCACGGTTGACCAGATGCCCGCCAGTATTTCTTCGGTCGGAGTTTGCGGGGCGACGTAACTCTCTTTGACCTCGCCTTCGGCCTGAACGGGCGCAGGCAGGGCGCGACGATCGGGTCGCCCATTCGGTAGGAGCGGGAAACTATCTAGCAGCAGGAAAGCCGACGGCATCATGTAATCGGGCAGTCTCTCGCGCAGGTGGCCGCGCAGTTCCGCGACAACGGACTGCGACCTTTGCGCGGCGATCACGTAGGCGACCAGATGCGCGCGGCCCGCCTCGTCTTCCCAAGGGTTGACGAGCGCCTGCTTCACCGCCGGATGCAGCTCAAGCGCGGACTCTACCTCTTCCATCTCGACGCAGTAGCCGCGCAACATCATTCGATTGCCAGTGTGACGTAGATACTTCAAGCGCCCGTCGGACAGATAACGCGCCACGTCGCCCGTCCTGTAGAGGCGCGCTCCCGCCTCAAGGCTGAACGGGTGCGGAATGAATCTCGAAGCAGTCAGGTCGGCGCGGTTCAGATATTCACGCGCCAGGCCGGGGCCGCCGATGTACAACTCGCCCGCGATTCCCTCGGGCACGGGCTTGAGGCGTGAATCGAGTATGAAGACCTGCGCGTTCGCGTAGGGGCTGCCGATGGAAGGAAGCGACGACTGCTCGTCGGCCAGACCTTCGAGCCGCCAACGGGTAGAGAGTTGAGCCTCCGTGGGCCCATACTCGTAATCAATCGCGCAGTGCGGAAGTTTAGCGAACAGTCCGCGCACCTGTTCCGTGATCTTCAACTGCTCGCCCGTCAGGATGAGTTGGCGCAAGCTCTGCGGCAAGATTGTCTCTGCCCGGGCGGATTCGGCCAGGTGTCGCAATCTTGCGGAGGGCAGGAACAGTCTCTCGATATTTTCACTAGAGAGGATGCGCCACAACTCCCTGGAATCTTTACGCGCCTCCGACGGGGCCAGCACGAGCGCGCCGCCCGAGCACCACGTGGAAAAGATTTCCAGAAACGCGAGGTCTGGGCCCGGCGGGGCGAGTTGCAGCGTGCGCAGCCCGCCCGTCGTGCCCGCACTTCTCATCTCGCGCCCTATCAGGTTAACGAGCGCGCCGTGATGAATCGCCACGGCCTTCGGCTCAACCGTCGAGCCCGAAGTGTAGACGAGGCAAGCGAGATTGTCCGGCATCGCGCGGCTGTGCGGATTCTCATCCTTGCCCTGCGCGATTGCTTGCCAGTCCTCATCATCATCTGGACAACACACGTAGATGTCTTCTGTCAGGAGCCGCTCCAAATGCTTCTGCGCCAGCAGCACTCTCGCCGCCGCGTTCCTGAGCATGAAGGAGAGGCGCTCGCGCGGGTCTGCGGGGTCTAAGAGCAGGCACGCGCCGCCCGCTTTCATCACCGCCAGCACGCTCAGCGCCATCTCTACGGAGCGTTCCATCATGACGGCGACAACCACGTCCGGCCCCACACCGTACGCTTGCAGGTGATGGGCCAACAGGTTCGCGCGCCGGTTCAATTCTCGATAAGAGAGTTCTTGTTCGCCGAGAATCACTGCCGCGTGATCTGGCGTCTCTTCAGCCCGTTGCTCGAAGAGATGCTGTACGCACCATCTCAGTTCTGCTTCCGCGTCGGCGCTGTTGCAACGAGCGATCAATTGCTGCTCTTCGGCGGCGGCGAGCAGGGGCAGCGCCGAGAGCCGCTCGTCAGGGTTGGCGACGATACTCTCAAGCAAAATCCGCAAATGTTCGAGCAGGCGTCCGACGGTCTTTTCGTCGAACAGGTCTGTGCTGTATTCGATGACTCCGATCAACCTCTCGGCGGATTCCTCAAGCAGCAGCGAGAGATCGAATTTCGCGGTCGTGCCCGGCACGTCCATCCGCGCGAGCGTCAGATGCGGAAGCCTTAGCTCTTGGCCCGGCGCGTTTTGGAGCGCGAACACGACCTGGAAGAACGGCGTGACGCCGAGATGACGTTCCGGTTGCAACTCTTCGACGAGCGTCTCGAACGGCAAGTCCTGGTGCTCGTATGCGCTGAGCGTGGTTTGCTGCACGCGGCGCAGAAGCTCTCTGAACGCGGGGTCGCCAGACAAGTCCGTACGCATCACCAGCGTGTTGACGAAAAATCCGATCAGCGGCTCGATCTCGCTTCTCTGGCGGTTGGCGATCGGACTCCCGACCGTGATGTCGTCCCGTCCCGTGTAGCGATGAAGCAAAGTCTGGAACGCCGCCAGCAAAATCATGTACAGGCTCGCGCCCTCGCGGCGACTCAACTCCTTGAGCTTGTCCGTCAGCGCCGCGTTGAATTCGACGTTCAGCGTCGCGCCCCTGTAAGAGAGCGCCGCCGGGCGCGCGCGATCAGTCGGAAGCTCAAGCACAGGAGGCAGCCGGGCGAGTTGCTTCTTCCAGTAAGCGAGCTGTTCTTCGAGCACTTCGCCCTGCAACCATTCACGCTGCCACTGCGCGAAGTCCGCATACTGAATCGGCAACTCTTCAAGCGGCGATTTTCGTCCCGCCGCATAGGCCGCGTAGATGGTTCCCATCTCGTGCACGAGCACGCCCATCGACCAGCCGTCACTGATGATGTGATGCATGGTGAAGAGCAGCACGTGATCTTCTTCGGAGAGACGGAGCAGTGTGGCGCGCAACAATGGCCCGCGCGCGAGGTCGAAGCCTTTCTGCGCCTCTGATGCCGCGAGTCGCTCCGCTTCCATCTCCGCGTCCGCTTTCAGCAGCCCGGCGAGATTCAGTACGGAGACGGCGACGGGCTGCTCTGTTAAGACGACCTGCACGGGCTCGCCCCGCTCCGCTCTGAAGACCGTGCGCAAAGATTCATGCCTTCGGACTATCTCGTTGAGCGTCCGCTCAAGCGCTTCAACGTCCAGATGTCCGCGCAAACTGAGCGCGATCGGTATGTTGTAAATGGGATTGCCCGACTCGAACTGATCGAGGAACCACAGACGCTGCTGGGCAAACGAGAGCGGCAAAGCTCGCGCCTTCGATACGACCCTCATCGGCGAGACGGTTTTGGTGGGCCCATCCGTCATCAACGGTTCTATCTGCGACGCCAGCTCGTCGATCAAAGGGCTCTCGAAGAATTGTTTCAGAGACACGTCCACGCCCATGACTTCGCGTATGCGCGTGATGACCTGCGTGGCGAGCAGGCTGTGCCCGCCCAACTCGAAGAAGTTGTCATAGACGCCGATGCGCTCGACGCCGAGCACGTCAGCGATGATGGCGGCCAGAGCTTCCTCTGCGGGCGTGCGCGGGGCGACATAGGCATTCAGTCTCTCGGCCGGAGGATGTTCCGGCGCGGGCAAAGCTTCACGATCTATCTTCCCGTTTGCCGTCAGCGGAAACTCATTGAGCCAGACGAAAGCCGATGGCGTCATGTAGTCGGGCAGTTTCTCGCGCAGGTGCTTGCGCAACTCGGCGACGCCCGGCGGCTCCGGCTGTGCCGCGAGCAGATACGCGACCAGGCGTTTATCGCCGGGCACATCTTCCCGCACCAGCACGAGGCATTCACGCACGGCCTCGTGCTCGCCGAGCATGGTCTTGATCTCTTCCAGCTCGATGCGGAAACCGCGAATCTTGACCTGCTGATCTCTTCGCCCGACAAACTCTATCATCCCTTCGGGGCCGTAGCGCGCAAGGTCTCCCGTCCGGTACAAACGTCCTCCCGCTTCGCTCCCGAACGGGTCTGGGATGAACTTCTCCGCCGTCAGCGCGGCCTCGCCCTGATAGCCGCGCGCCAGCCCGCAGCCTCCGATGAAAAGCTCGCCCGCGATGCCCTCTGGCACCGGCTCCAGTTGCGCATCCAGCAAGTAAGTTTGAGTGTTCGAGATGGGGCAGCCGATGGGGACGGTCGTGGCATTCTCGGCCACATCTTCGACCCCGTACCATGTCGTAAAGGTCGTGCTCTCGGTCGGGCCGTAGACGTGTAAGAGACGCGCGGGCGGATTGTTTCTCAGAATCTCCCTGACCCATTTCGCATCGACGGCTTCGCCCCCGAAGAGTAGATTGCGCAACGAGCCGAAGGCGGACGGAACGACGCGCGCAAGCTGATTGAAGAGCGCGGTGGTCAGGAACATCGTAGTAATGCTGCGCTCAAGAATCTCTGCGGCAAACTCGTGCGGCGAAAGAGCCACATCCCTTTCGATGATGACGAGCTCAGCGCCGTGCAGCAGGGCTCCCCAAATCTCAAAGGTGGCGGCATCGAACGAAGAGTTCGAGACCTGCGCCACGCGCTCCGTGTGATCGAGGCTCACATAATTCGTATTGAAGACGAGGCGGTTGACCGCGCGGTGCGAGACGCAGACGCCTTTGGGCTGACCCGTCGAGCCGGAGGTGTAAATGACGTAGGCCAGATTGTCGGCGTCGCTCGCGTTCGACGGATTATCCGTAGCCTCACCCGCGATCAGATGCCAGTCCATGTCCGGGCAGACGACCAACTGTGCAAACGCCTTGTCCAGATGGCGCTCTTCGGTCAACAGAATCGGAACTGCCGCATCGTCTATCATGAAGGCCAGCCGCTCGCTCGGATAGGAGGGGTCGAGCGGCACGTATGCCCCGCCAGCCTTCATGATGCCCAGGAGCGCGACGATCATTTCCGTCGAGCGCTCCATCATGATGCCGACGCGCACTTCCGGCCCGACGCCCAAATTCTTCAGGTGATGGGCCAACTGGTTCGCACGCCGGTTCAACTCTCCGTAGGTCAGTCGCTCTTCCTTGAAGACCAGCGCCAAGGCGTCCGGCGTCTTCTCCACCTGCTGCTCGAACAATTGGTGGAGGCAAGCATCTCGCGGGTAATCGGCAGCGGTCTCGTTCCGCTCCGAAATGAGAAGGCGCAATTCCGTTTCGGTCAGCAATGGCAGATGCGCGATGCTCGCGTCAGCGCTTACGGCGACGGCTTCCAGCAATGTCCGCAGGTGACCTGCCATGCGAGCCATCATCGCAGCGTCGAAAAAATCCGTGTTGTAATGCA
>DATDFK010000003.1:0-106361 GCA_036522655.1 Pyrinomonadaceae bacterium
CGAGCCACGAAACGAGCCGCCGACCGTCACCCTGTCAGGCTCTACTGCGAGCATCATGCGTAATTGCCCGCCCTATCAGGCAGCGCCCGGCAAGTCCGCGCCCGATCTGATTCGTTTGACGGCCAAAGCCACAGACCCCAATGGCGATGCTCTGCTTTATACGTATTCGACCACCGGCGGACAGATCACGGGCGATGGGCCCAACGTGACCTGGAATCTGGCCGGAGTCGCAATCGGCACTTACACAGCCAGTGTGGAAGTCGATGATGGGCACGGATGCGTCTCGTTCTCGTCAACGAGTGTGAGTGTAGGTGAGTGTTATGCTGCTCAGGCGTGCCCGGCGATCACGATTGATTGCCCGGCTGAGATTTTAGAGCCAGGGCAGCTTGCAATCGCGGCGGCCAATGTTTCAGCCACGCCGCCCGGTTCTAACCTGACTTACAACTGGTCTGTCTCTGCGGGAGAGATCAGCAACGGACAGGGCACACCATCCATCACGGTTGACACGAGTGGACAGGCCGGAGAGACGATCACGGCGACGCTTGAGGTCGGAGGTCTCCCGCCGGATTGCCCGCGCGATAGCTCGTGCTCGTTCACGGTCGCACCACGGCCACCATTGCCGACCGGCATCCTTAAAGGCAAAGTGCGCGATAGAGGTGTGGGTCTGGCCGGGATTGACGTTATTGCTATAGACCAAAACGGACAGGTCTGGGGCCCTGTCTCGACTGATGAAGGCGGAAACTATATCTTCCCGTCGCTTCCGCCGGGCAAATACAGAGTGGAAGCAACGGCGACGGGGTTTAGCAAACTGGTACAGGAAGGCATCGAGATAAGCGTCGGGGTCGAAACTTCTTCCAATTTAGATTTTTCAATTGGTATCGAGACACCGTCGCCCAATCCTTCGCCCTCACCACAGGCTTCGCCCGGCCCTTCGCCGAGTCCTTCCCCGTCGCCTTCACCGTCGCCCTCCGCGAGCCCCTCGCCGTCACCTGATTCTTCCAGGATGCGTGTGGAGCAGGATCAGATCACGGGCCAGTACCCCGATCGTTTCTTGAAGGATACGGATGCCGAAGTGGCTTTCGCGCTGGAAAGGGTGTCGAGTGAAGTCATACCTTCGCAAACGACGAACGCCAACGGGACGGTCACGGTCGTCGATGTGCCCGGCCCCATAGAGGGAGCGGCCCCCGGCAAGATTACACCGGCAATTAACGAAGCCGATTACGACACCTACGCAGCCGTCCAGCTTATCCCGACCGGATTGATCAAAACTTCGGAACCGGAAAATCTTGAACGACTCTACGGCGGGAAAAAAGTTGAATGGACATGGAAGCTCAGGCCCGCCGACAACGTTGGCGAGAAGGCTTCCTTCTACTTTCAGGTGGACGTTATCTGGAAAGCCAAAAGAGCGGGCACTTCGCCTGCGATTGTTCGTCGTACGAACGTCTGGCCCAACGGGCCCTTCGAGGTACGCATCGGGCCGCCCGTGTCCGTGATGATAACGGCTGGCTTCGGCTCACCGCTTTTTGCCGCCGGAGGCATCGTCGCCATCGGTACGGGAAGAAAAAGGCGCAGAGGATTAACGGGCGAGGAGATTGAAGAAGAAGGCATCGAAGACACACCGGGCCCAGCGAGCACGGATGCCGCACAGGAAGTCACCGGCAGCGTCTATGCTCCGAGCGAAGCGCAGACGGGAGAAGTCTTTCTCGTACAGGTCTTCGCGCATCTGGCGAAAGAAGCGGCGAGCCTCGCAGAGATAGCCAAAGCGGCGCAGGCCGATGCCCGTTGGCGAGGCGCGACGAGGCTTAAGGAAGCGATCAAGACCGGGACGGAGTTGACGTTCAGCCTCTCGATGCCGGGCCTTGTGATCGATGAGCCGGAGCAATCACGCACATGGAGGGGCGAAACCGAACAGATTCAATTCCAGGTCAGCGTTCCGCCCGATTGCCCGCCGGGAAACTTCGGCGGCACGGTGACGGTGAGCAGGCAAAGCGTTCCCGTGGGCCATCTCAAGTTCATCATCAAAATCATCGGCAAAGCTATTGCCACGTCGCCCGCCAGAGATACAGAGCCCGTTGCCGGAGGTGAGTTTGTTCGCTACCGGCGCGCCTTCATCTCCTATACGACGAGAGACCGTTGGGAAGTGCTCAAACGCGTGCAGGTCTTAGAGCTTGTCGATATAGACTACTTTCAGGATTTGCTGAAAATAAAGCCGGGCGAAAAATGGGAGAAGCTCATATACGACTACATCGACAAGAGCGACGTTTTCCTCCTTTTCTGGTCGAGAGCGGCGAGCGAGTCCGAATGGGTGAAGAAGGAAGTGTTGCACGCTTTGAAGCGCAAGGCCGGTCAGGATACGGCTCCGCCCGAGATCAAGCCAGTCATCCTCGAAGCCCCACCGGCCAAGCCGCCCGACGAGCTCGGCTCGCTCCAATTTAACGATCAATTCGCCTACCTCATCAACGCCACGAACCCCTGGGCCCATCTCTGGTGGCTCATTCGTAACAATCTGCTTTTCTCTTCCATCGCATCGCTCTTTCACAGGTCGGACTAAGTGATCGCTCACTCCGAAGGCACGCGCGTGCCGTTCGGATTGCAGAAAAGCAGGATGAATGAGCAGGTCAGTACCGCCAAAGGTCTCGGGCGGGTGATGATGCTTGAGACCCGCCCGAGACCTTTGGCGGTACTGACCTGTCTTATCCTGTCTTATAAGGTCGCCTGACTGGTCAGCGCGGCTTCGTTTCTGGTAGCATCCATGGATATAAACTCTGCCGGTCGCTGATGCTGATTGCCCCTGAATGTTATTTACCGAGCCCTTATTCCTCTTCCTGTTTCTCCCTGCGCTTTTAGGGTTATATTTCATCTCGCCAAAGGTGGCGCGTAATTTCCTGCTCCTTTGCGCGAGCCTGCTGTTCTACGCGTGGGGCGAGAGAACTTATGTCGTCGTCCTGCTGTTCTCCATCTTTCTCAACTACATTTTCGGACTGCTCATCGGGCGCGCCGGGGTTGCTCGCAGCAGGCGGCTACTTCTGCTCGGCGGAATCAGCGGCAATCTCTTACTCTTAATCACGTTCAAGTACGCACGTTTTCTCGTCGCCAATCTTAACGAGCTGTCGGCGCTTGCGGGCTTCAACGCCCTGCCCCTGCCGGGCATACGCCTGCCGATAGGCATCTCTTTCTTCACCTTCATGGGCATGTCCTATCTGGTGGATATTTACCGCAGGCAGCTGCGGGCCGAAACGAACCTTAATACTTTCGCTCTATACATCACGCTCTTCCCGCACCTCATCGCCGGGCCCATCGTGCGCTATTCCGACATAGCGAAGGAGTTGGTGGAGCGCTTCGTCAGCCGCGCAGAGTTCGCGGCTGGCGTGCGGCGCTTCATCATCGGGTTCGGCAAGAAGATGCTGATCGCCAACACGGTCGCCTTTCCGGCTGACAGCATCTTCAACGCGCCGACGGAGCAACTGACGGCTGGGCTCGCCTGGCTCGGTGTCGTCTGTTACACGCTGCAAATCTATTTCGACTTCTCGGGCTACTCCGACATGGCGATCGGGCTAGCGAAAATGTTCGGCTTCCACTTCCCGGAAAATTTCGACTACCCGTACATCGCAGATTCGATCACTAACTTCTGGCGGCGCTGGCACATCTCTCTGTCCACTTGGTTCCGCGACTACCTCTTCTTTCCGCTCGGCGTGAGAGGCCCGCGCTGGCGGAATTATCTCAACCTGCTGATAGTCTTTTTTCTGTGCGGGCTCTGGCACGGGGCCAGTTGGAACTTCGTCGTCTGGGGACTCTTTCATGGGGCGTTTCTGGTTTTTGAGCGGCTGGGGCTGGCGGGCTGGCTGCAAAAACGACCGCGCGCGCTCAGACACTTTTACACATTGCTGGTGATTATGGTGGCGTGGGTTTTCTTCCGCGCGGAGTCGCTCACGCATGCGCTCGCTTACCTTCAGGCCATGACCGGTCGCGGGCACGGCATGAATTTAGGCTACAGCCCCGCGATCTACCTGAACACAGAACTCGTCCTCGCTCTACTGGTCGGCGTGCTCGGCTCGATGGCGTTGATTCCGGCCCTGCGAAAGTGGCAGGAGCAGGTGTTGTCGGAGGGCGAGGGCACGACGCGCGCTTTTGTGGAAACGGGCGCGAGGCTCTTGAGCTTCGCAGTGCTGGTGCTGATCTTCGTGGCCTCGGCGGCGCTGTCGGCAGCCGGGACTTACAATCCTTTCATCTATTTCAGATTCTAGGCGGGCGCGTGTGTGATGTCGGGTGCAAACGATCAGAGAATGCGGCGCATTGAGGACATCGCGTTGATTATCTTTTTCCTCGCGGCTTTGACTCTTCCCGTCATGGGGATGGCGCTGCGCTTCGATCTCACGCGGGCCCATAAAGAGAATCGCGTGCTAGCTCCGTTCCCGCCCGTCTTTTTGAACCGTCATGTGCTCGGCTCGTTCCCGGAAAAGTTCCGCGCCTATTTTGAAGACCACTTCGGTTTTCGCAATACGCTGATCGAATGGCAGGCGATCGTTAAAGTGAAATGGCTCGGCGTCTCGTCTTCCAAGAGAGTGATACTGGGAAGGGACGGATGGCTCTTTCAGCCGCCGTACGATAATTCCCTCGACTGGTACAGGGGGCCGCGCACTCTCAGCGGGGAAGATTTGGCGCAGTGGCAGCGTGTGCTGGAAGCCAGGCGCGACTGGCTGTCCGAGCGCGGCATACGTTATCTCTTCGTCATCGCGCCGGAGAAACATACCATCTACCCGGAATACGTGCCGGATGCCTTCAGGCGTATGCAGGAGGTCTCGCGGCTCGATCAGCTAGTGCGTTACATGCGGGAGCATTCGGACGTAGAGATTCTCGATTTAAGGCAGGCGCTCATCGAAGCCAAAGCGCGCGAGCGTCTCTATCACCGGACAGATTCACACTGGAATGACTACGGCGCGTTCATCGGCTATCAAGCCATCGCCGCAGAGCTCATGAAATCGAGCGCGCAGATTCAACCGCTCAAGGAATCTGACTACGAGTTGGTCAGGGAGCAATCGAGAGAGATGGACTTGGCCGCGCAACTCGGCCTTGATGATGTCCTGACGGAAGAGAATCTGAGACTGCGCCCGCGCCGCGCAGAGCTTGAGTTCCACTTGAATCCTGATATTAAGTACCTGGTTTCGGATGGAAAGGAAACGGAGTTGCCGCGCCTTGTCATGTTCCGCGACTCGTACTCGAACTATCTCATACCGTTTCTGGATCATCACTTCAGCCGCGCCGTCTACGTCTGGAACTACGGCTTCGACACGAGCCTGATCGAGACCGAGCGCCCGCAATTCGTCATACAGGAAGTCGTCGAGCGCTACCTGCTCAACGCCCCTCCGCAGAACCCGCTGAGCTTGGAATGAATAGCAGGGATAGACAGGATGGACAGGATAAGAAAGAGGATTTGAGATTTGTAATTTTAGATTTGGGATTTATGCCCGAACGTCCTAACCCTGTTTTTATATCCTGACAATCTCTGTCTATCCCTGTCAATTCCTGCTTTCATTTCTTAAGCCTTACGCCCTTCGTCATCAGTATTCGCGTGAGGTCGCGGGTGAAGGTTTCGGCTTGCCTGTAATCCAGATGAGTAGTGTCGGGCAGTTCGTATTGTGAGAGCTCGGGGTAGTCTTTGAAATGAATGGTCACCGCCTTTGTCCTCGCGGCGAAAGCATCCCAGTAGACGCGCTTCGGATACCTGGCCTCCTGCGCTTCCCACAGTATGCCGCTCGAAGGCATCCTGATGAAGATCACCTGGCCGCCTCTCGCTTGAATGCGCGCGACGTACTCTTCGAGCAGCGCGGTTCTTCGCAGAAACTCTTCGACGGAGAGACCCGGAGGAAGTTTCTGGCCGGAACTGTTATTGCCGCCTCTGTGTAGACTTCCGGGGTCGATCATGGAGTAATCGGCGCGGGCGTACCTGTCCGGCTGCATTTGAAGATAGAAGGGCGCGGGCAAGTGGCCGCTCCGCAAGCCCTCCCAGACGTGCGCGGGGCTGATCTCGGGTTTCATGAAGACGAAGTTAGCCTGCAAGCGATGGCGCAGCCATTGCTCCATGCGGTCGGAGATGTTTTGCTGCCTGTACTTTTGCAGATACCTCTCTTCCTTTCCCGGCGGCGTCGTCCCGTCAATCTCCGATTCCATCAGATCGAACAGCACTATCCCGCGAAAGCTGTCGTCCTCCGCCAGGTTCTTCAGGACGGGCGCGGCCTGGCTGCCGTCGATCGCCAGTTGAAGAGGACGCACGCCGCTCGTCTGCGCAAACACCTCCGGGTTGATGCCGAGCAGCGTCTTGGAAGCGCCGACGAGGACGATCGAGTTTGGGCCCACGCTGCGCCGCGCGCTGGCCCACAGGCTCGCATCGTCGATCAGCGAAGGCTTAAACCCGCGCGTACGCCAGATGCCCTCCCAGCCGCAGAAGAAGAGCAGAAACAATAGACAGCCGAGCATCCACGTACGCACCCACGGAGCATGCAGTATGCGCGGCGCGTCCGGCACGTGCTCATCAAAACTGGAAGTAAATGAACGCACGATCATCTCCGAGGAGCAGGGCGAAAGTTATGACCACGAACATCGTGGCCAGCATCACTGAGCGCAGCCACCACGGAATAAGCTTTAAGACATCTGCCAAATCCGTGTTGCGCATCTTCCAGTGCGCGGCGAGCATCGCGCCCGTGAAGAAGAGCACGAAGACCGCTTCCCTCTTCATCTTGAACTGCTCGGCCCCGAAGCCGAACATCGCCGTCACGACCTTGATCGCATCGGCGAAATTCGTCGCGCGAAAGAAGACCCACGTCAGGCACACCAGAAAATAGGTCAGCAGCATCAGCGACACAGGCACAATCCACGCCGGTAAAAGGAGCGCGCCCTTCTCGCTCGAAGGCAACAGGCCGGGCTCTATGTGCAGCGGCTTGACGCGCGGCTTTCTTCTGGTGAAGGCTTCACGCAAGAGGCGCTCGGCGACGAGGTATGTGCCATGCAGCGCGCCCCAGACGACGAAGCGCCAACTGGCCCCGTGCCACAAGCCCCCGATGAGCATCGTCAGCATGACGTTGCGATAAAGATTGAAGGGACGCTTGCGCAGGCCGCCGATCGAGAAAAATACGTAGTCGCGCAGCCACGTCGAAAGCGAGATGTGCCAGCGATTCCAGAAGTCCGCGAAGCCTATGGCCGCATACGGGTAGCGGAAATTTTTCGTCAGCGCAAAGCCGAAGCACATCGCCACGCCGAGCGCGCACGTCGAGTAGCCCGCGAAATCAAAAAATATCTGCGCCGAGAAAGCCAGCGTCCCCGCCCAGGCGCTGATGAACCCGACCAGATTCACCTGCCCATAAACCTTGTCGGCCAGCGGAGCCATGATCGTGTCCGCCAGCACGACCTTCTCGAAGAGCCCTATGACGAGCAGGCTCAGACCCCAGCTCAGCCTGTCCAGCGTGATCTTCTTCGGCATCGCAAGCTGCGGCAGGAAATCCTTCGCGCGCACGATCGGGCCCGCGACCAGATGCGGAAAGAAGGTGACGAACAGCGCGAAATCCAGAAAATGCGGCGCGGGCTTTCGATCGCGCCGGTAAATATCGATCACGTAGGAGAGCGACTCGAACGTGTAGAAAGAGATGCCTAAAGGTAGAATCAGATTGGGACGCGCCGGTTGATAGTCCACGCCGAAGAGATGAACGACCGCGACGAAATTGTCTAGCAGAAATGCGCCGTACTTGAAGAGCCCGAGCATTCCGAGATTGCCCATCAGACTGATCGTCAGATAAAGCCGCCGCAGCCGTTGGTTCTCTGTTCTGTCTATCTTTGCCGCGAAGAGCCAGTCAACGAAGGTCGTCAGCATCAACAGAAGAACGAGCGGAGGATTCCACGCCGCGTAGAATACGTAGCTTGCGATGAGGAGCATGATCTTTTTTGATTTCCACGCGAGAGGCAGCGAATAAAGTAGAAGCACTGCGGCGAAGAAAACAAAAAAGGTGAGAGAATTAAATATCATACCGGGCAGAAATTGTAGATTGATGTAAAGGCTAAACGGGAAGCGTCCCCTGTCAGTGTCTTCCTGAATGTGACCGTCAAACGGTAGTCATGAAAACATGAAACGTATATCTTTATCAAGAAAGGGCGCATGCCCGTTGGGTGCGCCCGGACGGTAAATTCACGGCGCGATTGAGGGAGCTTTAAAATTAAAGAGGGCGGCTACGGGTTGAGGCGCGCGCGGTTGCTTTTCCTCGCCGCGATGTTAAGATAATCACCTTGCTCCACTCACACGCCGCCGTGGAATTTGCCAGCGGCATAAATATCCCCCTAACACGTTTGGGGTGCGTTCGGAGGCGACGAGGGTTTGTCCCCGCCGCTTCCTTAGAGGATTAGAGATGGCCGTTGAGAATACAGCGCAGGAAAAGAGCACGACGCAGCAGCAGGATACGCCGCACATCGCCAGCCTGCTCGAAAAACGTCACGACGAGATAATCACACTCTGGATTAAAGACCGCCTGGAATCGGGCGAGTTTCGCGACGAGTTGATCCCGAAAAAAGAGCTGCGGCGGCAGTCGCAGCAGATCGTGGATATGCTGGCGCACTCGCTCAAGGACTCCGACTACGGGGATTTTGAATCCTCCGCCTTCGACGAGCTTCGCGGCTTTCTGAATCAAATCTCACACGCGCGCGCCGTCAAGGGCTACACGCCGCTCGAAAACGCGACCTACATTCTCTCGCTGCGAGACACGTTGATTCCGCTCATGGCCGAAGAGCTTGAGGGCAACGCCGACGTGCTCGTCACGGAGATGATGTACTTCACGAGACTCCTGGACAAGATGGGGCTCGTGATGGTCGAAAACTACATACGCTCGCGCGAGGAGATCATACGCCAGCAGCGCCAGGACATGCTTGAGCTGTCAACGCCCGTCATCAAGGTTTGGGACAAGATTCTGACGCTGCCGATCATCGGCACGCTGGATTCGCGGCGCGCGCAAATGATGATGGAATCACTGCTGCAAAAGATCGTCCAGTCGGGCTCGACCATCGCCATCCTCGACATCACCGGCGTGAAGACGATGGACACGCTCGTCGCCAACCATCTCATCAAGACGGTGACGGCGGCGCGCCTGATGGGTGCGCGCTGCATTCTGACGGGTGTCTCGCCCGCGATCGCGCAGACGATGGTGCAGCTCGGCATCGACCTGACGCAGATCACCACGCGCGCGCAGATGTCTGACGGCATCAAGCTCGCCTTCGAGATGATCGGTCGTACGGTCATTCCGGCCAAAGCTCTCGCCCACTTATCGAACGGCACGGCCACCGCCGCGCAAGCCTCTGCCCAACTGGCCGCACACGGCGCAAGCATCACCGAAGGCCAGAAGCGGCGCGAAGAATGTTAAGAGCATAGCTGTCAGATGTCGGATGTTAGTCGAATGCCTTGACCGGCATCCGGCATCTGACAGCTATTTTTTTGTGGAGCAAAAAGATCATGAATGGTTCGCGCATACCTATTCTCAAGCTGGGCCGCGTGCTGATCGTGCCCATTCAGGTCGATATGGACGATCAGACTGTCATCCAGCTACAGGAGCGCATCCTCTCCGAGCTTGAGACGACGGGCGCGCGCGGCGTCCTGATCGACATCTCGCTGCTGGAGATGGTTGATTCCTTCATCGGACGAATGCTGTCGGACATCGCGGCGATGGCGCGCATTATGGACGCGCGCACGGTCGTCGTCGGGATGCAGCCTGCGGTCGCCATCACGCTCGTCGAGCTTGGCCTTGAGCTGAACGGAGTGGAGACGGTGCTCAACGTCGATGAGGGTTATAAGCTGCTGCGCGCAGAGTTCGATGTCGGCGATGAAGAAGAGCAATGGGACGGGGAGTTGTCCGCGCTTGGAAAGCAAATCAATCTCTCTTGAGAGCGAACACGACATTATCATCGCGCGCAGTGAAGTGCGAACCCTGGCCGCCGCCCTCGGCTTTCGCCCGATAGACCAGACACGGCTCGCCACTGTCACCTCCGAGTTGGCCCGTAACGTCATCAAGTACGGCATGGGCGGGCGCTTGATCGCGGAGCCGACGGAGGCGGCTCAGGGCGTCGGCCTGCGCCTCATCTTCGAGGACGAAGGGCCCGGCATCCCCAACCTTGAGGCCGCGATGCGCGACGGGTTTTCGACCGGCAAGGGCTTGGGCAAAGGTCTTCCGGGCTCGAAGCGGCTGGTTCACGAATTCGAGATCGAATCCATGGCAGGCCAGGGCACGCGCGTGACCATCGTGCGCTGGCGAACATAAGAAAGGGATGAAGGATGAAGGATGAAGGATGAAAGATGAGTTAAGAGCTTTCGTGTCTTAATAGCTTTTACTTCATCCTTCCGCCTTCCGCCTTCATCCTTGCTCTTCAGTTGCGCGAGATCAGCTCCATAGAGATCGGCCACGAGGCGCAGGTCGGCACGGCACGCCGCGCCGTGCATGACTATGCGAGCGAGCTGGGTTTCAATGAGACCGCGCTGGCCGAGATAGATATTGTCGTGCAGGAGATAGGGACGAACGCGGTGGCCTATTCGACGGGCGGCGGCTGGCTTCATTTCACCGTCACGCTCGGCGCTGATCCGGGCCTGGAACTTTTTTACTGGGACACCGGGCCGGGCATCTATAATATGGATCGCGCGATTCGCGACGGCGTCTCGACGAGCGGCAGCCTGGGCGCGGGCCTCGGCGCGATTCGCCGCCTGATGGATGACTTCGAGATTTACTCGACGCTTCCCATGACCGGGCGGCTGACGCTCAGCCAGAAGCGGCGCACGTCGCACGGGACGGCGCTCCTGGCGCGCAAATGGCTGCGGCAGGACGTTGAGGATTGGACGCCGGGCAGAGAAGAGGCCAAACGCTTCGGCGTGTGGAGTCGGCCGCACCCGCAGGAAGAGGTCAACGGCGACGCTTACTACATCGCGCGGCGCGGCGAGCGCGAGCTGCTGGCTGTGATCGACGGGCTCGGGCACGGGCAGGGCGCGAAGGAGGCCGCCGATGTCGCCTGCGATACGCTGGACGATTGGATGGGCGAGCGGCCCGACGAACTGCTGGCGGCGGCGCATGATGCTCTGCGCGCGACGCGCGGCGCGGTCATGGGCATCGTCGTCATCGATCACCAGTCGGAAGTGTTCCAGTATGCCGGTGTCGGCAACATCGCCGTGCGCGTGTTCGGCACGCAGGAACGCATCTCGCTCGTCTCGACGAACGGGACGCTCGGACTGCGGTTGGGAAGCATACGCCTCTGGACTCATCCGTGGGCGGAGGGCGCGACACTCTTTATGGCGAGCGACGGCTTGAGCGAGGCGTGGGATATACAGTCTTATCCGGGGCTGCTCAAGAGAAGCCCGCAGCTCATGGCGGGCATACTGATGCGCGACTACGGGCGCGAGGCCGATGATGCGACGGTGCTGGTGGCCAAGTGAGCGGGCGGCAATCGGTCGTCGGCGAAAAGCTGAGAACTGATTACTGACAACTCTTGTATGAAAGACATAACTTCAATCAGGCTCGGCGATGTCTACGTCCGGCGCGAGGCAGACATAGTCAAGGTGCGCGAGCGCGTCCGCCGACTCGCCCGCGAGATGAACTTCGACTCGACGACGCAGATCAAGATCACGACCGCCGTTTCCGAAGTGACGCGCAATATCTACGAGTATGCCAAGTCGGGCGCGATCACGCTCGCCGTGGCCGAGCGTGGGCCCGATACGGGTCTGCTGGTGACGGCGCGCGACGACGGGCCCGGGATTGACGAGGCGACGCTGCGCGCCATCATGCGCGGCACATACAGATCGGCCTCGGGTCTCGGCGTCGGTCTCTCCGGCACGCGCAAGCTGATGGACGAGTTCGACATCAAGACCTCCGAGGGCGAGGGCACGCGCGTCACCGTCGTCAAGTGGCTGCCGCGCGCCGCCGCCGAGGGCATTAAGGAGCGCGCCGAGGAGTTGCGCGCGCTCTTCGGCAGGGATGCCGATGATTCTGCGATCGAAGAGCTGCAACAGCAGAACAGGGACTTCGTCGCGGTGCTCTCCGAATTGGAAGAGAAGCGCGAGCAGCTCGAACTGCTCAACGAGCAGTTGAACGAGGCCAATCGTGAGCTGAACGAAGCGAACGCGAAGCTGCGCGAGCTGGCGGAGATGAAAGAGGAGTTCCTGGCGCTGACGACGCACGACCTGCGCTCGCCGCTGACGGTCATCAGCGGCGTCATCAGCTTCTTCACCTCTGGCCGCCTCGGCAAGCTCTCGCCCGAACAGCAGAACATGGTCGCGATGATGGAGCGCAACGCGCAGAGCTTGATCGAGCTGGTCAACGATCTGCTCGATGCATCGAAGCTGGAATCGGGAACGCTGCGACTGGATGTCGCGTCCATAGACCTGCGCGGCATCATCGACGAAATACGCGAGACGATGGAGCCGCTCGCCCGCGAGAAAGGCATCACGGTCGAAGTGGAGATCGCGCCGGAGGTTTCGACCGTCGAGGCCGACCGTCCGAAGCTGCGGCGCATCCTCGTCAACCTGCTCTCGAACGCCGTGAAGTTTACGGGCAAGGGCGGCACTGTGAGTCTGAAGGCGGAGCCCCTGGACGAAGAGGTTCGCATCTCGGTCTCGGACACCGGCGTCGGGATTGCGCCCGACGATGTTAAGAGGCTCTTTGATAAATACGAGCAGGCGCGCAGCCGCGCCACTCGCGGCGAGAAAGGCACAGGCTTAGGGCTCTATATCACTAAACAACTGGTGGAGCTGCATGGAGGCGAGATCGTGGTCGAATCGGAGCTCGGTCGTGGCTCGACCTTCTCTTTCACGCTGCCCGCGAGCAGCGCCGCGCGTAAAGTCAGGAGGCAGGATAATGCGTAAACTTCTATCCATCACATATGGGCTCGCGCTCGTCTACGCCTTCGCCGTCACGCACGGAGCGGTCACGGCGCAGACGCCCACGCAGCAGCGCAGGCTTCCGAAGCCGACGCAAACCTCTTCGCGCATCGTCGCCGTCGAAAAGTACACGGACGAAATGGACGAGTACGCCGCGCACAATCCGCAGGCCCGTCGCTTCTTCATCAATACGTCTGATGATCAGACGGGCGAGTGGCAGGAAGTCGGCGGCGAAAGCGAGATCGCGAATAAGGCTTCGGCTGTCGTCTGGATGAAGGGTGAAAGGGCCGTCGTCGCGTTGCTCACAGGCAAGACGCCGCAAATGAGCCGCAAGGTCACCTACTATTTCCGTAACAACGGCACGCTGGCGAAAGTGCATTCGGAGCTTTCCATCAACACCAACAACATGCAATCAAGCCGCGACCGCAGCTACGACCCGAAAGCTTTTCTGGTGCGTGACTTCTCCTATTGCACGGACATGGTGAGCGGCCAGCAAAAGCCCTGCGGTGATGCCGAGACGTTGGAGAAGCAGTTGATTCCGCTCTACATGAGGAGCACGGAGCTTCCCTTCTACGCGCAACTGAAAAAGCCATAAGCGCTCAAGCGTCGGCGCATGCAGAGCATGGCCGCACGAATGCGAACGCTTCCCTTTCTTTATTCCAAATACATGAAACGAACGCTACTCATCAACATCATCTCGCTCGTGCTGGCGTGCTCACACATCTACGGGACGGCGGAAGCGTCTATGACGAGTGCCCGTGCACTAAGACTCGCCGCCATGCAGGCGCAGAACCCGACGGACATCGCAGCCATCGAAGCCTATGCACGACAGTTGGACGCCCACGCCAAACGCAACGCCGGAGGCGGACGCCTGTTCGCGGACATTGCCGGTTACACGGACGGCTCGGCCCCGCGCTGGCAGGAGTTCAGAAGCAGGCGCGCGCTTGAGCGGGCCGAAGTTTACAGCGCCGCCACCGTCTGGACGCAGCCCGCCAGCGATGCGCTCCTGGCGGATTTCACTCTGTCGAGTCCCTCTGGAGACTGGGCCCACTACGCCAACTATTACTATCGCGGCGACGGCACACTGGCCAAGCTCCATTCGGAGTTGCGCACCTTCATGGGCGACCTGATCGTGATTCGCGACCGCTTCTATGACACGCGCGGCAAGCTCCTTCAGGAGAAGACTCGTTATCTCGATCTCAACACGCGAAAGCCGAAGAAGGTCGAAGAGGGTAGCTTCCAGGACATCCCCCTTGAGCTTTACGCCAAAACGAGCGACCTTCCCTTCCACTCTCTATTGAAAAGACGAGGACAATAAGAAAGGATGAAGGATGAAGGATGAAGGATGAAGTAAAAGCTATTAAGACAGTGAAGCATTTCTTTCATCCTTCATCCTTCATCCTTCATCCTTGCTTTTAAAGCTTATGCATTATCACCTGATTGGAATCTGTGGGACGGCGATGGCTTCGTTGGCCGGAATGCTTCAGGCGCGCGGTCATCTTGTGACGGGCTCGGATGAAAACGTGTATCCGCCGATGTCGACCATGCTCGAACAGTTGGGCATCAACGTCATGCAGGGCTACAGGCCGGAGCATCTCGCGCCCGCGCCCGATTGCGTCATCATCGGTAATGCCATCCCGCGCGGCAACCCGGAAGTTGAAGAGACGCTGAACCGCAAGCTGCTCTATCGCTCGCAGGCCGAGACGGTCAAGGAAGAGTTCATACGCGGCCATCGCTCGCTGGTCGTCGCCGGAACGCACGGCAAGACGACGACGACGAGCATCGCCTCGTGGGTGATGGATCAGGGCGGGCTCAACCCGACTTTCCTCGTCGGCGGAGTGGTGCAGAATTTCGATGTCAGCTTTCGCGTCACCGAGAGCCCCTACTTCATCATCGAGGGCGACGAGTACGACACGGCCTACTTCGACAAGGGGCCGAAGTTCATGCACTACCTGCCGGAGCTTGCCATCGTCGGTAACATAGAGTTCGATCACGCGGACATCTACGCAGACCTCCCTGCGGTCAAGACTGCCTTTCGCCGCCTGATGAATCTAGTGCCCGGCAACGGTCGCCTGATCGCCGGGTGGGATAGCCCGGTCGTGCGCGAAGTGGTCGCAGAGATGGGCCAGCGGCTCTACACGCGCCTCGAAACTTTCGGCACTTGCGATGATGCGACGTGGCAGGCGCGCGACATCGATTATACGGAGGAGCCTGCGCGCTTCACTGTCTTTCGCGAGGGACGCGAGTGGGGCCGGTTTCAGACCACGCTGATCGGCGATTTCAACATACGCAACTGCCTCGCCGTGATCGTCGCCGCCGATGCCTGGGGCATAGAGCAAAAGGCCATCAACGATGCGCTGCGTTCCTTCAAGAGCGTCCGGCGTCGGATGCAGGTGCGAGGCCGCGAGCGCGGCGTGACGGTCATCGACGACTTCGCGCATCACCCGACCGCCGTGCGCGAGACCTTGCAGGCCCTGCGCACGAAATACAAAGACAACCGCCTCATCGCCATCTTCGAGCCGCGCTCATGGTCATCGCGCCTCGCCGTCTTTCAGGACGATTACGCGCACGCCTTCAAGTCGGCGGACTACGTCGTCATCGCCAGCGTCTTCGACAGCAGCAAAGCGACGGAGAAGGGCCGCGTCCTCGATACCGATCAACTCATCCGTGACATCGCCGCACAGGGCAAGCCAGCCTTACGCCTCGACGGCGCGGACGAGATCGTGCGCCGGCTCGCGCCCGAACTGCGCCCCGATGATGTCGTCGCCATCATGTCCAACGGCGGCTTCGGCGGCATCCACGACAAGCTTCTCGCCGCGCTCAAGAAAGGATGAAGGCGGAAGGATGAAGGATGAAATAAGAGCTTCCCGTTCTTGAAAGCTTTTACTTCATCCTTCATCGTTGCCGCCTTCATCCTTCTCTTATTGTCGTGTCAGGCGGTAGATGAGAAGTGCCGCTCGCTTGATCTGGATGGAGAGCGTGTCAAGCTCGGCGAATTCGTCCGCGGCGTGAGAGCCGCCGCCGCGCGCGCCGAGCCCGTCAAGCCCGCTGATGAAGGGCGCGACGAAAGATATATCGCCCGCCCCGCGTCCGCCCGGGTCGAACGCTTCGACGCTACCCAACCCCAGATCACGGCTCGCCTGATCCAGGGTCTTGAGCAGGGCGTAGTTCTCCGGCGTCGGGGACATGGCCGGATAATTGTCCTCGAAAGTAATCTCCGATTTCGTCTGCGGCAGACTGCGAGAGACGATGTCCGTCATCCTGGCTTTGGCCGCATCCCGCTGCTTCTCGGAGATAAAACGCAGGTCGCCGCGCACCACGACCGTTCGCGCGATCACGTTGGTCTTGCCTGTCGCCGCGCCGTGATCATCTCTATTATCGAAGGTGACATCGGTTCCACCGGCGATCACGCTCGGGTTGAAGGTCAGGTACTGCTCGCCTCTCAACTGTTCGTGAAAGGCGTTGAGGATGCGCGCCGCCTCAAAGATCGCGCCGCTCCCGACGCCCTCCGAAAAGATACCGCTCGAATGGCCCGTCGCCGCCGTCACCTGTAAACGCCAATCGCTTGAGCCGCGTCGCGCGACGGTCGCCGTATTCTCTATTCCGGCCTCGAACCCGAGCGCGACATCGCTGCGCCGCGCGGCTTCGAGCAGGTCGCGGCGGCTCACCTCCAGGGGGCTTCCGACGTTCTCCTCATCGCCCGTCATGATGACGATGATGCGACTGCCCCTGAGCGCGCCCGTGCTGTGCAGTGCCTTCAGGGCGTAGAGCAATACTATGTCTCCGCCCTTCATGTCAACCGTGCCGCTGCCGCGTGCGACCTGTCCGTCGCGCACAAATCGCTTGCCCTCAAGGACTGTGTCCAGGTGACCGATGAGCAGCAGTCGCCGCCCGCGCGTGCCCGTGTGCTCCGCGAAGAAGTGACCGGCGCGGCCCATCTGCGGAGGCATCTCTATCCACTTCGCGTTGAACCCGAGCGCGCGAAACTCTGATTGAAAAATTCGCCCAACGCGCTTCACTCCCTCAAGATTCTGCGTCGCGCTCTCGACATTGACGGTCTGTTCGAGAAGGCGCACGGCGTCTTCAAAGTGCGCGTCAACGTAGTCCGCTATGCGCCGCTCCTCGGCGGAAAGCGTCTGCGCGCCAGCCTGCTTCTCCTGCGCCGCACAGGAGAGCGCGACCATCAAAAGAGCGCACGCGATGCGAGATACCTGCCTGCCTGTTCTCATCATCGATCAACTCCACTTATATGCAGACCCGCCCGACATCTCTGGCGGTACTGACCTTCGGCTATCAGGTTCCGGCGAAATAGCTGAGCTTGACGTTGGCCTCCGCCACCTTCCGTCCGTTGCGGTACTTACGCAGGTTGCCGACCAGCACGGGCTTGTCCAAATCCATCTCGGTGTTAACGAAGTCGGTTCTCAGGAATCTGCCGTTGAAGCTGTAGCTGATGCCCTTCACCTTGACTGTGGTGAAGACAAACTGCTTGCGCGTGATGGAGATGGTGCTGTAACGATAATGCACGCCTTCGTCTGCGGTCACGCCCGACAGGCGCTCGGAAATGTCCGGCCCGCTTTGCTCGTCACGCTTCTGCCAGTATTGAATGGTATCGAAGTTCTTGAAGCCCTTCGGATGATCGCCGACCAGCGAGTAATAGCCGTAAGGGCGAAAAGCTTTCTGGATAAGAAGCGGCTGGGCCCGGCGCAGGACTCTCGCTTCCCGCGCACCGGCACTCCCTCCCGGCATCGACAGGCAACAGGCGATCAGAAGAGCGACGCAAGCCCCACGTAGCATTCGTCTCATCATTATTTCCCTCATCGAAGAATCAAAGAGCATTTAGCGAATGGACTAAAAAGGCGCTGGGCCTATGCTCTGACGAGCTGCTTTTCCAGTTCGTCCAGATAGAGCACGGGCGCGGAGGATTCGGCGGCCAGCTCGTTCGAGATGCCGTTGCGCCACGCGATGACCTCGACGCGCAGGCCCATACCTTTGACGAATTTCACCGTCTCCAGATAGTCCCTGTCGCCCGACACCAGAATGGCCGTCTCGTAGGCTTTGTTGATGCCGAGCATCAGCATCTTCGTGGCGAGCCCAACGTCTACGCCCTTCTCGGCGGGCAGCGTGTGCGATTGATTGCAGTTCTGGCAGGTGATGGTCTTGCGCCCGAGCGGGTACGTGAACACTTCCCAGTGAAGCTGCTCTTTGAGGAACTGGTAAAAGTTCGTCTCTTTGGCTGAAGGCGTGTCATGCTCGGAGGAGAAGAAGTAGACTTGCCACACCTCGCCGTCGCGCTCAAGGAGTTTGACGAAGCGCTGCCAGTCAATCCTCCAACCCTGTTCCTGTTGCCCGTGAAAGATGTTCGCATCGTCTATGAAGCAGATAGTTTTCCCGCGTGATACTGTCATGGATAAGAGCACCCGTTCCTTTTAATTGTTTCCGGCTGAAAGCTGCCCTCAATATAACACGGGACACGCGCAAGATAGCCGCCCGGAGCTTTCAAGCTTCCCCTTCGCGCCGCGAGATAATAGTCGCGCGCGCCCCTTTCAGTTTATAATGAAGCCTCATGTTCGATTCAGTTAATGCGGAATTCACGGCTCATCGAGAGGCTGGCTAAAAGCCGGAGATTTATTATGAAGATGCGATTGCTGAGTCTTCTTCTGGTCTGCTGCGCCATCGCGCAGGTCACGCCCGTCCACTCATTTCAGGCCCGGGCTGGCAGGAGAAACAAGACGGCCCGTAACCAATCCAAGAATGTCGATATGAATGCAGTCAAAGATGTTCACTCCTACTCCAACCCGCAAGAGATCAGAGTGCGTCAACTTGATCTGGATTTGACCGTGGATTTTCCGGCGAAGGTTTTGCGGGGCACTGCCATCCTGGGTTTTGAGCGCGTCGCGCAGGGCAGCCGCGCCCCGCTCATCCTGGACACAAGAGCGCTCGTCATCTCGAAAGTCGAAGCGTCCGGCGACGGAAAGACTTTCACAGAGACGCAGTTCGCACTGGGCCCAACGGACGCCGTGCTCGGCGCGCCGCTCACAATCCAGTTGCCCGCCGGTGCAGACCGCGTGCGTATCAATTACGAGACGAGCCCCGGCGCTTCCGGCCTTCAGTGGCTAGACCCTCAGCAGACCGCAGGCAAGCGCTATCCTTTCATCTTTACACAGTCCGAAGCGATTCACGCGCGAAGCTGGATTCCGACGCAGGACACGCCGCACGTGCGCGTGACCTATACGGCGCGCGTGCACACGCCGCCGGAGCTGCTCGCGGTCATGAGCGCCGAGAACGATTCGCGCACGCCGCGCGACGGCGACTACAGCTTCAGCATGACGCAGCCGATCCCTTCGTACCTGATCGCGCTCGCCGTCGGCGACCTGCGCTTTCGCTCGCTCGGTCGCAGAACGGGCGTCTATGCCGAGCCGCCCGTGATTGATAAAGCCGCGAGCGAGTTCGCAGATACGGAGAAGATGGTCGCGGCTACGGAAAAGCTCTACGGGCCATATCGCTGGGGGCGTTATGACCTGCTTGTGCTGCCGCCGAGTTTTCCTTACGGCGGGATGGAGAATCCGCGCCTGACCTTCGCCACGCCGACCGTGCTGGCCGGAGACAAGAGCCTCGTCTCGCTGGTCGCGCACGAGTTGGCCCATTCTTGGTCGGGCAATCTCGTGACCAACGCGACGTGGAGCGACTTCTGGCTCAACGAGGGATTCACCAACTACATCGAGCGACGCATTATCGAAGAGGTCTACGGGCGCGCGCGCGAGGAGATGGAGGCCGCGCTTGGCCGCCGCTCGCTCGAAGAGGAGCTGGCCACGCTCGACGACAGGGACGAGATTCTTCACATCGATTTGAACGGGCGCGACCCGGACGAGGGCTCGACAGGTATTCCCTACGAGAAGGGCGCGCTCTTTCTGCGTCATCTGGAAGAGACCTTCGGGCGCGCGCGCTTCGACCCATTCATTCGCGGCTACTTCAATCACTTCGCCTTCCGCAGCATCACGACCGCAGATTTCGTCGCGTACCTGAAGGCCAATCTGCTCGACAAGTATCCGTCGCTGGCGGCGCGTGTTCCCGTTGAAGAATGGATTTACAAGCCCGGTCTCCCGGCGAGCGCGCCGCGTCCTCAGTCCGACGCCTTCGCGCGCGTCGAAGCGGAGGCACGCCGCTGGACTGAGGGCAAAGCGCCGCTCTCAAGTATTCAGACCGCCGCGTGGTCAACGCAGGAATGGCTTCACTTCCTCAAGAGCCTGCCCGAGACGGGCTTGCGAGAGCGCATGGCCCAACTCGACAGCGCCTTTCACCTGACGCGCACAGGCAATTCCGAGATCGAGTTTCAATGGTTGATGATGGCGATACGCAACGGCTACGAGGCTGCCTATCCACGGCTCGAAGATTTTCTGACCTCGATGGGCCGCCGCAAATTTCTCAAGCCGATCTATGAAGAACTGGTCAAGACCCCGCAGGGCCTTGAGCGCGCCACCAACATCTATCGCCGCGCACGCCCCACCTATCACCCCATAGCCGTCACCACCATCGACGCCATTCTGAAGTGGAAAGGCGAAAAGCAAGGATGAAAAAGCAAGGACGAAGGCGGAAGGATGAACGATGAAGGAAATGCGGAGCCCCTGAAAGGGGCGCAAGATTGTAGCCCATGACGTGAGTCATGGGTATAGAGCAAACAATAAAGATTGAGCCCCGGAGGGGCGTAAGAAATTCAACTTGAGTTTCTTACGCCCCTCCGGGGCTCTCGATTATTTGCTGGCTCACGTTCCCATGACTTGCGTCATGGGCTACAATCTTGCGCCCCTTTCAGGGGCTTGCCGGACATGCTCTCAGGCGCATTCCTTCATCCTTCATCCTTCATCATTCATCCTTTCTTGACTGGGTCTTCGGGCCAGGAGTGGCGCGGGTAGCGGCGCGAGAGTTCGCGGCGCACCTGCGCGTAGTGTCGCTCCCAGAAGCCTGAGAGGTCTGTCGTCACCTGTACGGGGCGCTGGCTCGGCGCGAGCAGGTGCAGCACCAGGCGGACTCTGCCACCGGCCACGGTGGGCCCATCCCTCATGCCGAAAAAATCCTGCAAGCGCGAGGCGACCCAGGGCGGCTTCTCGCGTTCATAATTCACGGAGAGCTTGCGCCCGCCCGCGAGCGCGACACGCTCCGGGGCCATCTTTTCCAGCAGGCGAAGCTGTTCCGCGCTCAACCGCGCGCGCAGCAGCCCGAGCAGATGGCCTTCCCGCACAGCCTCTCTCACTTCGGCAAAGCTTCTCTTCCCTTCACACAAACGACTGAGGGAAGCCACGACATCTGCCTCTTCGAGCGTCGTTATGTTCGCTTCCGAAAACGTTCGCGCCACGAAATCCACTCGCGCCAGAAAGCGGTCTATCGCATCCGTGACGACGAAAGCCCGCCAGCCTTTTTCAAGCACGGCCTCTTCGAGCACGCGCGAGACTTCGGGCGCGGCCTCCTTCTCATTGCCAGCACGACTCTCGTCAAGCACGAGCCCTTCGTACAGCAGTCGCTCCAAGACTTCGACGCGCTCGCGCTGTGCGTCCCATCTCACTTCTCTGGCCTCGACGATGCTGTCTGCGAACAACTCAAGCAGCCATTCCGGCTCGATCGCGCTCGCCAGTCGCACGAGCGTTCTGCCGCCGCCGCGCATGCCTCCTCTTCCGTGCTCGCGCCGCTCTTCCGAATCCACGGCGACCAAAAACTCCGACGCCCTGACGACGCTCTCCGGCGCAAGCTCCGCAGACCCGCCGCCCGCAACCAGTATCTCTACCCTGGACGAATCCGTCTCGCCCCCGAGCGTTGCGCGTCGCTTCGCCACACGGTCTGGAAACCCCGCCAGGATAGAGATCAAAAGCTCCGATTCATCCTCGATGGGCCCAACGCTTTTCTGCGCCTCTCTTCCGACCAACCTGCTGAGCTGTCGTCGCACGCGATCGACCGCACGCACAGTGCCCGCGTCCAACCCCATCATGCGCAAACGATCTGGAGCCAGACGAGCGCCTTCCGCTTCCTTAAAAAGGTCTAACATCAAAAGCAGGTCTGAGACGCCGTGCATCTTTGCGCGTGCGCGTGGCCGCTCGCGCGCATCTATCAGTGGATGACGTGCGCGTATGTCGCGCTCGCTTGTGAGGGCAGCGATGATGCATGCGTCACTTGCGACGCCGCGCCGCTCGGCCTCGACAATCATGCGCGAGAGCCTCGGGTGAAGCGGCAGGCGCAGCATGCGCTTTCCCGTCGCCGTCAACTGCCCGGCCTGATCTATCGCTTCGAGCTTTCGCAGAAGACTTTCAGCGGAACGAAGCGCGGGCAGCGGCGGCGGCTCGAACCACTCGAAGCTTTCAAGCTCCCTGATTCCCGCCGCGTAAAGCTCAAGCGCAGGCTCCGCCAGGTCTAGACGATTGATCTCCGGCCGCTCGTGCTCGGGCCGCGCCGCGAAATCCTGCGCCGTGTAGAGTCTCAGGCAGCGACCGGCGCGCGTCCGCCCCGCACGCCCCGCGCGCTGCACGGCGGAAGCCTTGCTGATGCGCGCGACGTTGAGCGTGCGAAGTCCAGACCAGGGCGAGTGGCCCGCGACACGCGCGAGCCCGGAATCGATCACCGCCGCGACGCCTTCGATCGTCACGGAACTCTCCGCGACGTTGGTCGAAAGGATGAGCTTGCGACGCTCTGCGCGGCGCACGGCGAGGTCTTGTTCCGCCGCAGGCAATTCGCCGTGGAGCGGGAGGACTAAAAGCTCAGCCTCGCTTGCGAGCCCGGCGCAAGCGCTCTGCGCCCTTCTGATCTCAGCCGCACCGGGAAGAAAAACCAGCACATCACCATCCAAGCCTTCAACGAGCACTTTGCGCACGCCGTCCGCGACCTGTAATTCGAGCGGGCGATCGTCGTGCCTCTTGAGGTGTTCTATCGAGACCTCGAAGCGACGGCCCACGGAGCGCATGACGGGGCAATCATTCAGGAAGCGTGCGACGGGCGCGGCATCGAGCGTGGCCGACATGGCGATGATGCGCAGGGTGGGCCGCCTCTCTCGCTGCAACTTTTTGAGAAAGGCGAGCGCGAGATCGGTTTGCAGGTGTCGCTCGTGGAATTCATCCAGCACGACCGCGCCCACCTTCGCGAGCGTCGGGTCGGAGAGAAGCCGCCGGGTGAAGATGCCCTCCGTGAGAAAGCGCAGGCGCGTCATGGGCCCACCGACTTCCTCGAACCGCACCTGATAGCCGACCTCTTCGCCGAGCGTGTAGCCGCGCTCTTCCGCCACGCGTCGCGCGGCCATGCGCGCCGCAAGGCGTCTGGGCTCCAGCACCCACACCTCGCCCTCGCCGATGAGGCCCGCATCCATCAACGCGAATGGCACGCGCGTCGTCTTGCCTGCCCCGGGCGGCGCTTCGATCACCAGATTGGGCACGACGCCGAGCGACGCGACGATCTCCGGCAGCAGTGTATCTATCGGCAGCGATTGCATGAGCACAAGCAAGCTGGAAGGATGAAGGATAAGAGATGATTATTCAAGCCCGGCGAGCAAGGCTTTGCTTCTCGCGGCATTAACGGGTTGGCTCTTCGCGCAGAGTGTTCAGAAATCAGAACACTATTTGAGCACGCGGCGCGCGTCGAGAATCTGATTCTCCAAAAATACAGATTCGCCGACTACCTTTCGTCCGAACTCGGCAAGATTTCCGCGCGCTCTCTCGCAAACCCTGACGAGTTTCGCTCGTGAATAAAGAGGTCTCGCCGGAGGCGCTGCTATCGGCATGATCGTTGCAACTTTAAGAAGAGAGCTGCCGCGCATGGTTTTCAACTGTTCCACAAATTGAACAAGTGGGCCCACGCCGTCGCTCTTCGAGCAGGGAAAAGAAGCTCTTCAATATCAAGCATGGAGATTAGAGCAAGCGGGCTTCAATCACAGGAAAGCTTTCTGCTTTAGCTGAGCAAGCTCTCCGGTCGCTTTGTAAATTCGCTCGACCACCCCAATTTCGCGCGCACCCGTTTACGTGGGTTCGTACCCTATTTCACCTTGGAACTACTGGAGATAGTCATGAGGATAAAGTTATTTCTATTGATCGGGCTGATGCTCTGCCTTCCCCCGGCAGCGTGGGCCCAGACGAGTCGCGGCACGGTTACGGGCACGGTCACGGACGCCAACGGCGCTGTGATTCAGGGAGCCAACGTCGTCTTGACCAATACGCAGACGACCGTTGAGCGCTCGACCGTGACGAACAACGAAGGCTTCTATCGCTTCGATGCGGTCGACCTCGGAACCTATTCGATCAGGACGACGGCGGCGAGCTTCGGCGAGAGTCTCAAGACCGGCGTGCAGGTGCAGGCCAATCAGGTCTCGGAGAACAACGTGCAGCTCGCGCCCGCCGGACAGCAGATCACCGTCGATGTGACGACGGACTCGGCGGCGCTGCTGCAAACGGAAGCTCCCGTCCGGGGCGGCAATATCGAAACACGCCAGATCACGGAGCTGCCCATCGCGCTGCGCAACCCCGTCGCGCTCGCGCTCACGCTGCCCGGTGTCTCCACCAACCGCTATGGCAATGGCGTGCAAAGCTTCTCCGTCAACGGCGCGCGCCAGCGCTCTAACAACTTCCTCATCGACGGCACGGAGAACAACGACATCTCTGTCGCGGGCCAGGGCTTTCAGATCACCAACCCCGACGCCGTGCAGGAGGTCTCCGTCCAGACTTCAAATTACGACGCAGAGTTCGGTCGCGCGGGCGGCGCAGTCGTCAACGTTATCACCAAGGCCGGAACCAACGATTTCCACGGCTCGCTCTCTTACCTCGGAGACTCCACGCGCGACGATGCGATCACCACTGCGCAAAGCCGCGACCCGGTGGTGGTAAGCCGAGGCTATCCGCTCAAAGGCACAGAGCATTGGATGTCTGGAACCGTCGGCGGGCCCGTGATACTGCCGCGCTTCGGCGAGGGCGGGTCGATGTTCGGCTACAATGGCCGCAACCGCACCTTCTTCTTTGTCAGCATTCAGGATCAGCGTCAGGGAGCGCAAACCGCTTCGACCGTCACGACGCTTTCGACCGCAGGACGCCTGCGCCTGCGCACGCTCTTTCCCCTCGGCACAAATCCGAGGGTTGATACTTACCTGAGTCTGACGCAGGGCGTCGATGCCACTGCCAATCTGTTCACGACCGATCTGGGCCTCGGGCGCGGCGGCATAGAGTTCGGCGAAGCGAGCCCCTCGTTCCCGCTCACGCTCTCGGACTTTCAGACCCAGTTTCGCCTCGATCACAAGATCGGCGATAACGATCAGTTGTCCATCCGTTATCTCTCCGATTCCAACGGGACGCCGGTCGGCGGATTCCTCGGCGGCAACTTCCCGGACGTGATCACGAGCCAGAAGAACAAGTACCAGAACGCGCTGATTACGGAGACGCACGTTTTCTCGCCGAGCATGACCAACGAGATGCGTCTCTCTTACAATCGCATAGACCTCTCCTTCCCGCTCGACCCGAAGAACCCGCTCGGGCAAACCCTGGCCTGCATACAGATCACCAACATCTCGAACTGCGCGACCACTGCCGGTACGCAGTTGACCGTCAACTCCGTCTTCCCGCAGGGCCGCGTCGCCAACAACTACGTATTGCAGGACACGGTGACGTACGTGCGCGGCGATCATACTTTTCGCGGCGGCCTGGATATTCTCATGCAGCGCTCAAGGCAGTTTGCGCCGATCAACGAGCGCGGCGACACGCGCTACGGCGATAGCTCCGTCGGCGGCGTCACCTTCGCGGCCTTCGCCAACTTCGTCGACGACTTCGGCGGCTCCGGCTCGGCCAACCGCACCTTCGGCAGCGCTCGTTATTACCCGGAGCTGATTCGCCAGGCTTACTTTTTCCAGGATCGCTGGAAAGCTTCCGAGAGCCTGACATTAACGCTGGGCCTGCGTTATGAGAACTTCGGCGTGCCCTTCAACACGCTTCGCACACCGGCCTTCACGGGTCTCTTCAACATCGACCCGGTGACGTTTACTGGCCCCTTCAACCAGCCGAACAGCATCCCGCACGACAATAACAATCTGGCCCCGACCTTCGGCATCGCCTACTCGCCTTCGATCGAGGGCGACGGATTTCTGGCGCGCCTCGTCGGCCAGCAGAAGACGGTCATTCGCACCGGCTACCAGATCGGCTACGACTCTTTCTTCAACAACCTTGCGTCCAATGCTTCGACGGCTGCGCCGAACGTCGTACAGACGGTCACGACCTCGACGCCGACGGCGGCCAACCCGCGCGGGCTGGCCAATCTTTCGACACTGGTTCCGACGGCTCCACGCGCCTTGACGCCGCAGGACGCGCAGAACAACCTGATTGCTCCAAACCTCGTGAACCCTTACTACCAGCGCTGGTCTCTGAGCATTCAGCGCGCTCTGCCCTACAACATGGTGGCAGAGGTCGCCTACGTCGGCTCGAAGGGGACGAAGCTTTATGTGACGGAAGACCTCAACCCGGTCGTCCCCGCCGCGCTGCAACACAGGCCCGCCAACTTTGCGACGATTCCGGCTGCGCGTCTCTCGCAACGCCTTGACGTGCTGCAAGGCCCGCGCAACATTCGCACCAACGGCGGCGACTCGAACTATCATTCGGGACAGTTCCAGTTGACGCGTCGCTTCTCCAACAACTTCTCCGTCACGGGCGCTTACACCTGGTCGAAGCTGATCGATAACGGAAGCGACACCTTTACACTGTCGGCGGTCAGCTCTCAGGGCACGGCCGCGCTTCCGACAGCGTTCGGCGGGCTGCATTCCGATCGCGGGCTCTCGCTCTTTAATCGCGCGCACCGCGCCTCGATCACCTACGTCTACGCCATTCCGTTCATGCGTGAGCAGCGCGGCGTGCTTGGTCACATGCTCGGCGGCTTCGAGGTCTCCGGCGTGACCACGTTCGAGAGCGGCGTGCCGCTGAACATCCTGAACGGCACGGATGCCGACGGCATCGGCGGCGCGGCAGATCGTCCCGTCCTTAACCTGGATGGGCAACGCGGAGTGCGCGCCATCATCGCGACCGCCGCCAGCCCGAGCCCGACCGGCTACGTCAATCCAGAAGTCGTCATCGGGCACACGGCTGGCGGCGCGGACATCTTCCAGCCGATCGATCCGCTCACGGCGCAGTATATACAGGCCGGGGCTGGAACCAGATTCCCTGTCGGCAACCTGGGCCGCAACACGGCGCTCACACCCGGCATTAACAACTGGAACATGAACATCACGAAGCGCACGAACATCTCGGAGACGACGCATCTGGAGCTTCGCGCGGAGTTCTACAACGTCTTCAACCACCCGCAGTACGGAACGCCTAGCGTCAGTCCATTCTCGGGCGGCGCGACGGGCGTCGGCTCTATTCTTTCATCCACACCGAGCAAACAATTCCTTGATGCTCGGTTCGGCGACGGCGGCGGTCGTGTCATTCGCTACATGATCAAGTTCGTCTTCTAAGAAAAGCTTTGGCAAGTTGGGCCAACTCCCGGCCATGATGGCCCGGTCGCTTAAGGGGTTTTGCGACCGGGCCCTTTTTTATTGTCAAAGGACACATCAGAAGACTGTCTTGAAAATTTGACACTTTCATCCAGACAGGCGAAGGCGAGCGCGACGATTATCCAAATCCGGCAATGCGCCGCGAGCCTGATCTCCAAATACCTCAAGACTCACACCGCTTCAATCTCTTTCAACTGACATCAATCGGCAACAGTCATGCTCCTCCGGGCTCAGCGCGCGCCTGCTGGCACATCTGTTGCGCTCTTCCCGTTTGCGCTCGGCGGTGTGAGTTCTCTTTGTCTCATATCCCAAACGCTCGTCCGATGAAACTTTTGGAGGTACATCATGCTCAGAAAAAGATTGATTTCATTTGCAGCCGTCACACTGCTGCTGGCCATCTCTTCGGCGGCGCGCGCGCAGGTGACAGGCGGGTCTGTGACCGGCACGGTCGCCGACGCACAGGGCGGCGTGGTGGCCAATGCCACCGTCAACCTGCTCGACAAGCAGCGAGGGCAAACCCTCACCACACAGACGACCGGGACGGGGCAGTTCAACTTCCCGAATGTCGCGGTCGGCGATTACACCATCAGCATCGAACAGACCGGCTTTGCCACTTTGACCAAAGACGTACGCGTCGAGCTTAATCAGGTCACGACCGTTGACGCGACGCTGCAAGCCGCCGGTGTCTCTGCATCCATCAACGTCGCGGCCACGAGCGATGCCGTCGTCGAGACCGACAGCTCGCAGTTGAGCCGCAGCTTTGATACGCGACAGGTGCTCAACCTGCCCGTCTTCGGCAACCAGAACGCGCTCGCGCTGCTCTCGGCCAACGTCGCCGAGCGCTCAGCCGGTGTCGTCGGCTCAGGCGGCACTGTGGGCGGGACGCGCCCGCGCGGCAACAGCTTCAACGTCGACGGCGTGGACAATAACGATGCCGGTGTCACAGGGCCCGTCATCACTACGATTCAGGATTCGATTCAGGAATTCTCGCTCCTGACGAATAACTACAACGCGGAGTTCGGCGCGGGCTCCGGCGGGCAATTCAACACGATCACCAAGGGCGGCACGAACGAGTTTCACGGCTCAGGCTTTTACTACGTGCAGAGCGAGCGATTCAACGCCGCATCGACGACGGAGGAACAGCTTCTACGCACGCCGGTCGCAGCAGGCGGCATCGAGCGCAAGCCGCTCTTTAGAGATCATCGCTACGGCGGCACGCTCGGTGGGCCCATCCTCAAAAACAAGCTCTTCTTCTTTGGAGCCTTCGAGCGCGAGACGAACACCAGCGCGGCGGGTACGGCCCAGTATTTTGCGCCGACCTCCGCCGGGCTGACGCAGATCGCGGCGCTGCCGGGCGCGAGCGCCTACATCGTCAACCTCCTGCGCGAAAACCTCACGCTCGCACCCGTCAGTGATCAACTCTTCAACGTGCTGGGCACACCCATCCCGTTCGGCTCGGTCACGATCGCGCTTCCGGCGGGAGCCAAACAGAATCTCATGCAGATCAACATCGATCACCTGCCCAACTCCAACAATCAATTCCGCTATCGCTTCAGCTATCAGAAATTGAGGGCCGAGCAATCGGGCGGCGAGTTCATCGGGTCTGACCCGAGGTTCAATAATCTTCTGGCTTTCGACGCGCGGCTCTTTTCCATGACCTGGGTGCGCACCATCAACTCGAATCTGGTTAATGATATGCGTCTCTCCTACAGGCGCAGCGTCACGGACTACCCTTTGAAGAACTCTCAGTATAACGACTTCCCGAACATCGTCGATCTTTCGACGAGCATCGACATTGGGCCCAACGGCAGCCTGCCGCAGGGCACGCCCGTCGATAACTATTACCAGATGTTCGACGCCGTCACGTACACGCGCGGCAATCACACTTTCAAGTTCGGCGGCGAAGCCCGCCGCCTGATTACGACGACCGTATTCCTGGCGCGCTCGCGCGGCGACTACTGGTACACGGATTTCGACCAGTTGATTAGAGACCTGCCCGCAGAGGAAGTGAATCTGCGCGGAGTCGGCGAGCCGAGCTTCGTCGGCAACCAGTGGAACTTCTTCGGCTTCGGGCAGGACGATTGGAAGATCACGCCGAATCTGACGCTCAACCTCGGTCTGCGTTACGAATATTCGAGCCTTCCGCGCTCGGCCCGTTTGCAGGCGCTCAACGCCATTTCAAACGTCCCCGGCGTGATCGAGTTCGCGACGCCTAAAACCGATAAGAACAACTTCGCGCCGCGCATCGGATTCGCCTACGCGCCCGTGGGCACGAGCAGCCTCGGACGCTTCTTCTTCGGCACGGGAGGACAGAGCGCGCTGCGCGCCAACTTCGCCGTCACCTACTACACCAACTTCCAGAACCTGCCGGAACTGGCGCTGCCGCCGCAGGTGCAAACGGAGCTGAACTTCGGTTCGGCGTCCGCCGTCTTCGGCCTCAACCCGAACGGGCCTTTCTTGCAGAACGGCGGCCTGCCGGGAATTCTGCCGCCGGTTCCGACGGCTGCCGATGCGCGCGAGATTACGCAGGGACGCATACCCGATCAGATCAGTCCCTACTCGATCTCCTGGACGCTCAGCTATCAGCGCGAGCTGTCCTCGAACATGACTCTTGAGATGCGCTATCTGAGCACGCGCGGTCGTCACCTGCCCGTTCAGGTGCAGCTCAACGCGGGCGCTGTTCCGGCCAATCTCAACATCCCGACCTTCTTCAGCACGCCGACGGCGGCTCAACTGGCGAGCTTGACGACTACGCTGGCAAACATTCCGCGCCAGCGCAGTCTAGCGCCTTTCGGTTTCCTGGGCGCAGTGACGGAGCACTCGCCCATCGGGAATTCGCAGTATGACGCTGGCTCCGTGAGTCTCACGCGGCGCTTCACCGACGGGCTCGCTTTCACGGGAGCTTATACCTGGAGCAAGACGATTGACGATTCAACCAACGAGTTGAATACGAGTTCCGTCAATCCTCGCCGCGCGCAGAACGCATTCAACATGAGAGACGAGAGAGGGCTCTCGGCGCTGGACATCCCGCATCGGCTGTCCGCGTCCTTCGTCTACGATGTGCCCTTCTTTAACCGTAGCAGCAATCGCTTTCTGAAGACCGCGTTCGGCGGCTTCCAGATCAGCGCGATCTTTCAGGCGCAGTCGGGCCAGCCCATCACGCCGATCTCGGGCATCGATAGTAATCGCAACCTCGACTCGGCGGGCGACCGGACAATCCTTAACCTGAACGGCACTCCGAATACCGGAAGCTCCGTGCGTGCGATCAACGCGGCGGGCGTGGAGGTTAATCTCGGCGACCCATCGACGATCGCTTACGTGGTCAACAATCCGAACGCGCAGTACATACAGGCGGGGCCGGGCGCGCGCGCCAACGCGGGCCGCAATACGCTCCGCACGCGCGGATTCAATCGCACGGACATGACGATACTCAAGGAGGTCGGTCTCGTCAGCGAGCGGCTCAAGCTGCAAGTGGGCGCGGAGATTTACGATCTCTTCAACCAGCGTCCACAGACACTGGGCTTGGGCGGCGCGCCGAACCTTAACACGCTCGGCGGGCTCGGGGGCACGGGCGGTCTCTCCGGCGATACGACCTTCGCCAGCGTCGGCAGCGATCTCCAATTTCTCAACTACGATCGCGGCAACTTCTTCGGTCGTACCATTCAACTGCGGGCCAAGCTCATCTTCTAAGCACAGGGGAAGCCCCCGAGAGGGGCGCGCAAAATGTAGCCCACGGCGCAAGTCGCGGGCTACATTAGAAGAAGAACATCAAGCCCCTGCAAGGGGCGACAGAATATAGCCCATGACGCAAGTCATGGGTATAGAGCAGACCATAAAGAGAGAGCCCCGAAGGGGCGAAAGAAACTCAACTTGAATTTCTTACGCCCCTTCGGGGCTTAGCAACGTTTGGCTATGCATTCCCACGGCTTGCGCCGTGGGCTATACTCTTGCGCCCCTTTCAGGGGCTCTATGAGACATGCTCGTCAGACCGAAAATTTATGGCGTTGCAGAAACTCTCTATAGTCGGGGTCTGAACGGAGGCTTTCATAACGGGGGTCAGTCCTGAACCAGAAAGGAAGCTCAGTGGAACCGGCGATTTCCCGCTCAAGTATTTTAAATGCCTCTTTCGTCTGGCCGAGCCGCGCGAGGATAGAAACTTTGGAGAATTGCGCCGTCTCATTTACCTTCGCAAGCTGATCGAGCTCGGCGAGTACCTTCTGCGCTTCGTCTCTGCGTCCCATCGCGGCGTAAGTGAAGCCGAGCCCCTCAAGGGCCTGCGCGTAGAGATGGCCGCGCGCGACCGCCTTCGCACGGTTGAATTGCGCGATGGCTTCCGTGTACTGCCCCTTCTCTTCGTAGATCATGCCGAGCGCGATCTGCGGCGGGATGTAGTCCGGCTCCGTCTCGATCGACTTACGACAATACTCGGCCGCCTGATCGTAGTCGTGCCGGTAGTAAAGTGTGATGCCGAGGTTGGAGTTGATGACAGCCGAGAGCGGGTCTAGCGAGCGCGCCCTGTACATCTCTTGCAGACCTTCGTCAAGCTTGCCGTGGTCGTTGAGATAGACGGAATATCTCTGGTGAGCGGTCGCCGAATTCGGATTCAGTGTGACCGCGCGTTGATGTTCGCGTTCGGCGCTGGCGCTGTCGGATTCATATATCTCTTTGATCATCGCCATCGCCGTATGCGCTTCGGCGATCGTCTCGTCGAG
Source organism: Pyrinomonadaceae bacterium (assembly GCA_036522655.1). Lineage (GTDB taxonomy): Bacteria > Acidobacteriota > Blastocatellia > Pyrinomonadales > Pyrinomonadaceae > DASQYE01. The sequence continues at coordinate 32,090 of DATDFK010000003.1, forward strand.
GTACAGCGCGCGCTCGGCTGCGGCCTTAGCCTTCGCGTGGGCTTCGGCGAAGGGCAAAAGCTTGTAGCCGAAAAATCCTATCAGGCCGTAGGCGTCCGCCAGCCCCGCGTAAGCGAGGGCGAAGTCCGGGTCTTTTTCGACCGCCCGCTGAAAGTATTCGACCGCACGCGCGAGCCCGTCTTCCGATCTCTTGTTCCAGAAATAGAGCCCACGCACATAAGCCTCGTAAGCTTCCGTATTCCCGGTCGAATGTTTGGCGAGCTGCGCCTTTTCCTCGTGGCTCAAGTCCGGCTTCAACGATTCGGCGACGTGCTCGGAGATCACGTCCTGCACGGAGAAGATGCTGATGAACTGTTCGTCGTAGACCTCAGACCAGAGCGTCGTCGCATCATCCAGCCTGATCAGTTGCACTGTGACGCGTATGCGGTCGCCCGAGCGTTGCACCGTACCGTCGAGCACGGCGTCAACTCCAAGCTCGCGCCCGATCGCAACCGGGTCGTGCTCACGCCCCGTGTACTTGATGATGGTGCTGGTCGGAAGCACAGGAACCTGCCGGAGCTTGCTCATCTTGATAATGATGGCGTCGGCCATCCCTAAGCCGAGCATCTCCTGCTGGCTTTCCGCGCCGAGAGTCTTGAAGGGCAGGACGGCGATGGCTTTGCCCGTCGAGGTTGTCTCGCGCCGCTCTCTTCTGGACGAGTTCCAGAAGAAGGCCAGCGCGACCGCCAGCGAAAGGGCCGTCAGGAGTGTGATGAGCCCGGCGCGCAGTCTGCCCCCCGGCATCTGGCTCGTGACGGGGGGCGAAAGTTCCAGGAGCGGTTCGTAGTCGATGAGGTAGGACGAGCGTGGCGGCGGCGTCATCTCCTGCTTTTCCGCTTCGACGGGCGCGAGCGCCTGCGTGCTTTGCGTCTCGGCTAAAGGCTCCTTGAGGTCTTCGTGAACCTCACGCACTTCCGCCATGAAGCGATAGCCGTGTCGCGGGACTGTCTTGATATAGGCGTCGCCGTTCGCGTCTTCCCCGAGAGCTTTCCGCAGCAGGTAAATGTTCTGCGTCAGATTACTCTCCTCGACAAAGCTGTCGGGCCAGAGCTCGCGCAGCAGCTCCTCCTTTTCGATCAGGTGGCCGCTTCTCTGCACGAGCATCGCCAGCAGCTCGAACGTCTTGGGATTGAGCGGCACGGGCTTATTCTCTTTGAGAAAGAGCTTTGCCTTGACGTTCAAACGAAACGCGCCGAACTCGTAGATGTGCTCTTCTTGCTTGAGCATGACGATCAACCGCTTTCATCTCCGATAATCAATTGAGAAGAACCCGCGCAACGTACACACGCGGGCGATGACGAGACCATTGTTCTCTTGATTGTGCTTCTCTCGCGAAGAGAGAGCTGGCGCATAGTTTTATACGCACCGGGCCCCGATCAGGTTCGCCGCCCCCAGTGAGTATTCACGAAATAGCCGCGAAAAGTTTCCTTAAGAAACCAAACGTCCACGATCTTTGACGATCGTTCGGATTTTGGAACACCGGAGAGAAGAAAGGATGAAGGACGAAAGGATGAAGGATGAAAGGAATGCTGAGCCCCTGAAAGGGGCGACAGAATGTAGCCCATGACGCAAGTCATGGGTATAGAGCAGCCAACAAAGAGAGAGCCCCGTGAGGGGCGTAAGAAATGCGAGTTGAGTTTCTTTCGCCCCTCCGGGGCTTGGCTGTTCTCTGCTTCGCATGTACCCACGACTAACGTCGTGGGCTACACTCTGTCGCCCCTTTCAGGGGCTCAGCATTCCTTTCGTCCTTCATCCTTTCGCCCTCATCCTTTCTGATAGAGGGGCGTTTGGGGGGCGGGTGTCTGGATATTGAACTGCTTGATTTTGGTATTAAGGGTGGTCGTCTTGAGGCCGAGCAGGCGGGCTGCCGTCGCCTGCTTGCCGCCCGTGAGCGCCAGCGCGCACTTGATCAGCTCGACCTCGAACTGGCGAAGCTCCTGATAGTAATCCAGGCCCGCGCCGCTGTAGAGCTTCTCGACGTAGTTATTCGCGCCCGCGCCGGTTGTCTCGTCGGAGCCGACCGCCGAATTCAGCTCGTCCAGCAAAAGCCCGGCGAGGTCTTTGACGGCCAGCAGTCGCAGCTTGAAGTCCGCCTCGGGGCGGCGCGCGAACTGGCGCAGGTTATCAATGCGTAGAACCTTACTGCTGTTGCTCATTAATACTTCCTTCCGCTAAATCCCGTCGAAGCGAGAGCGACCCCGCGTCATCATACTTTCATTTAGCCTTTGAGCAGGCTGGATGCGCCGTTCATGAGGGCGTCGGACGAGATGCCGTAACGCTTGATCTTCGCGTTGAGGGTGGCGGCGCTCATTCCCAGCATTCTCGCCGCGCGTCTTTGACGTCCGCCCGTTCTGATCAGCGCGCAGCGAATCATATCCTCCTCGAAGCGGCGCACCTCTTCATGCAGGGAGAGCTTCACGGCCCTGTCGTCCGCCCTGCTTTGCTCCAACGCCTCAAGCTCCCTCAACAAATTGAGCGCCAGCGTCTTCAGCGCCTCGATCCTGTTGTTGAGCGCAACGTCCGAGGGCTGGCTCTCCGCGTCGTCGCCGCCGCTGCTGCTGCTCTGTGCGCTTCTCAGCTCGAAATCCAAAATCGATAAGCTCATAGCATCACTTCCCTTGCGTATAGCCTTCGCGGTTGAATCTTCATGGCCCGCATCATGCTCCGCTTTTTCGAGTTAGCCCCTAGCGGTCTTGCAGCGCCTTGATCTGCTCCATGCACCTGGCCTCGATAGTTTTAGTATTACTCTTGCTCGTCTGGTCGCGGCCACCGTCGTCAGGCAAAAGCCATTTTCCGTCCGCGCCTTTGACCATGTGGCCCAGCTCGTGCAGCAGCATCAGCACGCGTGCCTCTCTCGTGTTGGGCCAAAAGCTCCCGCAGCGCGGCATCGGAAAGAAGGCATTGCCGCTGTTGTAGAAAGGCCCGCCCGTGTTGATGATCACCTTCTCGAAGAGGCGATAACGGTAGCCCGTCTGGTGAGATTGAAAAGTGGTCTCGCTGCCCGTCATCCTGATGCCGACGAATCTGTCCGGCAGCCGCCGCATCTGTATGCGAGTGGCGAGCCCGTCGAGCACTGCGACGACCTCGCTCGCGCCGCCAAAGAAACTGCTGCACGAATTGTCCTGACTTAAAATTTCCCTGGCATCGGCCAGCGCCGTGTCCGCGAGCGTCGGCGGCCTGGCGTTCGCCGTGCGCATGGAGCTTGCCGTCTCGTTGGCCCTGCTCTCCAAGGCCGCCTTCGAGCCAGCCGTCCCGTCCCCCATAATCGTCGGAGGCATGAGCAGGGCCGTCGTCATCAACAAAGCCGGAACGAACGGGCATCTCATGATCGCACCTCCGAAAATTACCGGAATCGGAAGCGAGAGGGCGCGGGCTTGAATGCGTAAAACTCCGCGAGCGCGTAGGCTGAATCCAGTGCCCCTGCTCTCTTCCTATGCGAACGATGCCATAACGCTCACCTCAAAATCCTCAAGCACGCTTTTAAATTTTTCTGCGGTCGGGAGGACGAGCCGACCCCTTGCGAGAGGCACGAAAACACCCCGCATGATCGACTCTTTTACAATTTATTCGGAATTTATTAAGCGCGCTCGGCTACGGAAAATCCGGCTGGTTGAGGATTTTGATAGATTTGTGATGGTCTTAAAGCTGGGCACGGCGCTGCCCGCCGGGTTTTAATGACGGTGGTTTGCGCTCGCGCTCGATAGCCTGAAATTTTGCAACGGGCGCGCGGCCTTGCGGCCTGACCCTTGCGGAAAGGGCTTATGTGAGGAGGTCTGCGGGAAATGAAAGGACGGCTTTGCCGTCATCGCTCGGGCGACGGCCCATCAGGGCGGCTCCGAAGCGATTACTTCGGGCCGCCCTTCTTTTTATCCGCCCCGGGCCCACGGGCCGCGTCGCCACCCGGCCCCCAGTAATACTTCTGTATGACCAGTTGATACGCGCCTATGGCGATGACGATTCCGATGATCGAGATGATGATGATGGGAAGCATCGTTTATCCCCTCTTGAGACGGCAGTCTTGAATAGACAGCTTCAGGCGCTCACCTGGCTCAGATGTCTGGCGAACATCCTCTTGATCACTTCCTTTGAGACTGCCCCTATGACGCGTTCCTCTTCCCTGCCATTCCTGAAGAGAATCAGCGTCGGCATGCCCTTCACGCCGTAACGCTGCGTCGACGCGCTGTTCTCGTCAACATCCACCTTGACGATGCGCGCGCTTCCCGCCAACTCACCGGCGACCGCCTCCAGAGCAGGCGCAAGCAGACGGCACGGAGGACACCAGTCCGCCATGAAATCCACCAGCACGGGTATCTCAGATTCCAGAACTTCTTTTTCAAAATTAGCATCATTAATTTTCGCAATCAACTCGCTCATGACTATCCTCCGCTTTTCCGAAATTAGAACCCAGGATTCAGAAGAGATAACGCGCAGCTCGTATCGCTGACTCCCAACCTCCTGAATTACGCTTTACCCTATCGCACGTCCCATACCATCCGCCCCGGGCTAGCCAAGCACTGCAAATACGCCGTTTAGCTCAAAACAGAGTCCGTCCAGCCGCAACGAGATTTCCTCATTCACGACATTACGTTGATCGGGCAACGAGTTTTCATGGTAGGCTTCGGCTCATGCAGACGGACTCTTTACAGTCGATCATGCTGGCCATCACGCAGGTTCAAGCGGTCGAGACCGTCCTGAAGCTGGTCGTCGAAGGGCTGGGCGAACAGCCGGAGATAGCCCTGGCGCGTATCTGGCTCATCTCTACGGCTGATTCCGACCTGCGGCTGGTGGCGAGCGTGGGCAAACCGTCAGAGGGCGGCGAAGACTGGTCGCGCCTTGACGGAGAGTTCAGCCGCTTTCGTCTGAACGAGAAAAAGATCGGGCGCATAGCTGCGACCGGCGAGTCCATACTGCTCAAAGAGACCGCCGAGAGTAATGACTGGATTGCTCATCCCGAGTGGGCCAGGCGCGAGCGTATACACAGTTTCGCTGGTCATCCCTTAGTCTTCCGTGACGAGATACTGGGGGTGCTCGCCGTCTTCAGCCGCGCGCCTCTGAGCGAGGAAGACTTCGCATGGCTTCGCACCTACGCCGATCACGCGGCGGTGGCGATTGCCAACGCGCGCGCCTTCGAGGAGATAGACCAGTTGCGGCGCAGGCTTGAGATGGAGAATGTCTACCTGCGCGAAGAGGTCAAAGAGGCGCTCGCTTTCGGCGACATCGTGGGTGCGAGCCCGGCTCTACAAAAAGTGCTGCGACAGATCGAGCTGGTCGCGCAGACGGAAACGAGCGTGCTTATCCTCGGCGAGTCCGGCACGGGCAAGGAACTGGTCGCGCGTGCCATCCACGAGCGCAGCCTGCGCCGCACGCGCCCGATGATCAGGGTCAATTGCGGCTCGATTCCGCACGAGTTGTTCGAGAGCGAATTCTTCGGCCACGTCAAGGGCGCGTTCACGGGCGCAATCCGCGATCGCATCGGGCGCTTTCAGTTGGCCGACGGCGGCACGCTCTTTCTGGATGAAGTCGGAGAGATACCCCTCTGGCTGCAAAGCAAGCTGCTACGCGTTCTGCAAGAGGGCGAGTTCGAGCGCGTCGGCGAAGACCGCACGCGCAAGGTTGACGTGCGCATCGTAACGGCGACCAATCGTGACCTGCGGCGCGAGATAGATCAGGGAAGATTCCGCCCAGACCTTTACTATCGCCTGAGCGTCTTTCCCATCGAAGTCCCGCCGCTCAGAGATCGCAAGGAGGACATCGGACTCCTCGCCGCACACTTTATCAATCGCTCGTGCAGCCGTTTGAACTGTGCCGAAACAAGGCTCACCGCCCGGATCGTCGAGCAGTTGGAGAGGTACGACTGGCCCGGCAATATACGCGAGCTACAGAATGTCATCGAGCGTGCGGTGATTCTCTCAGGCGGCGGCCCCCTAAAGCTCGATCAAACGATTCTCGACCCTTCACAGGCGACGCGCCCCACAGCGTTGCCTTCAGCAAAGCTGACGACTCACGACAAAATCCTGACCGTCGAAGAACTCAGACAATTGGAACGCGACAACATCATCAGGGCGCTTGCGCAGGCCGACCATAAAATCTACGGGCCGGGCGGCGCAGCCGAGTTGCTCGGAGTAAAACCAACCACGCTCACTTCGCGCATGAAGGCGCTCGACATAAGGCGCTGAGCATCCACAACAAGCCCCCGCGAGGGGCGACAGAATTTAGCCCACGGCGCAAGCCGTGGGAATGCAATAGCCAAGCGAAGTTAAGCCCCGAAGGGGCGAAAGAAATTCGAGTTGCGTTTCTTTCTCCCCTTGCGGGGCTCTCTCTTTATTGGCCGCTCTGTTCCCATGACTCACGTCATGGGCTACATTCTGTCGCCCCCTGCGGGGGCTTCCGCTTCCTTTTTCCATGTGGGGCTTAGAGGCCCATCAATTCTTTGACGTACTTCGGCGCGGGCGAGCCGAAGGAGATGATCGTGTCGTGCATTCGTTTGTAGTCAACCGTGTCGCCCATCTTGGCCTCGTAGGCGCGGCGGATGTCTCTAACTTCGAGGTTCCCGACGTAGTAGGTGGAAAGCTGCGTCGAGGTCAGGGCGGCGCGACGCCATTTGCCTGCCGCTTCGCCCTCTTCCTGAAAGCCTTCGTTCATCATCAGCGCCATCGCCTCTTTTTCCGTCATCCCGGCGGTGTGAATCTTCTGATCGAGAATGGCGTTGATGATCGAGCGCAGGTAGAGCTTTAGCTGCTGCATCCTCACTTCGGGCCCGCCGTAGCCGTGCTCGGCCATCAACTGCTCGGCGTAGACGCCCCAGCCTTCGGCGAAGGTGCTGCTCATGAAGATCGAGCGCAAGCGTGTCGGCGCTCTGAATTTGTTGGCATGGGCCAATTGCAGGTAGTGGCCGGGCATCGCTTCGTGAACGGTGATGTCCTGCATCATGTAGTCGTTGTATTCACGAAAGAACGAATTGACGCGCACGGGGCTCCAATCCTTCGGCGTCGGGGAGATGGCATAGAAGGTTTCGCCGTGTCGCTCGAATGGGCCCACGGAGTTGCAGTAGGCGACCGCCACGCCGCGCGAGAATTCCGGCATGACGATAACTTTGACCGGCTCGTCCGGCACGCTCACCAGATTCTTCGAGCGCACGAAATCGGTCGCCGCCTTCACCTGCTCGCTCGCCAGCGGCACGATCGTCTCGTTGGTCGGATGCTCTTCGGCGAGCTTGTTCAGCACGGACTTGATGACGAGCTTGCGGTCGGAGAGGCGCGTCGCGGACTTCTCGGCGGGGAAATATTTTTTGTAGAGCGGCAGCGCGATGCCGTACATGGCGTCCTGCGTGCTCTTCAAATCCGCCAACGCCCGTTTGAGAATCTCTTCCTTGGAGAGGTCGGATTCAAGCGAGAAGCGCAGCTTGCGACGGTATCGCGCATCGCCCAGACGAAAGTCGCCGTTAGAGCGTGGCAGCAAATCCTTCTCCAGCCATGTGCCGTAATCCTCAAGCGCCCTGACGGCCGCTGCCTGCGCGGGAGCAAGCTCAGTCTTCAATTCCGGGGCTTGCTCGATGAACTGCTGCAACTCGTCGCGGATCAGGCTGATCGTGCCGGTGTTCTGTATGATGGCCGTCTCGGTGAAAACGCGCGGCGGATTCTTGAGATTCGCTTTCGCGTCCGCGATGACGGGAGGGATGGCTTTGAGGCGTTCTTTGACACTGCGCAGGCGTTCCCTGAGCGGGGCGAAATCTCGCGCGATCAGATCGTAGATGGCCCCGCCGATGTTGTAGCGCAGCGGGTTGGTCTCGTACTCGCGCAGTTCGTCAATGCGGAAGAGATTGTATTCGAGCCTGTTGTGCAGGATTCTGTAATCGACGCTGTTGGCCGCGCTCAGGCGTGCGACCGCAATGGCGTCGAGCGCCGTCAGATATTTTTGATTGAAGGCGCGGTCGCGCTCGACTGCGGCGCGGCTGTAATCGTCAAGGCGCGTATCGAAGCGATGATCGCCGAGCGTCGTCGCCGTCTCGGGATTGGCCGCGAGGAACTGCTCTATGTACTTTTTCGCGAGCGCCTCGAACTTCTGATCCGCGCTCTCGCCGGTCGTGTTCGATAAAGTCAGCGCGCCCGGAAAATTAAGTATCGTGATTAAAAACAGTCCAAGAATTTTGCTGCTGATGTTCATGTGGTTTCGGATGTCACCTCAGACGGGTTTGATGTAAGCGTTATGGATTCTAGCAGGCAGTGAATCTGAACGTCTAACGGCCGGGACATCCGCCCCGCTCGAATCAAACCACGCGCGTCTTCCAGCGTCCTTTCCTGAACGTGGCGGCGCTCACCACGGCCAGCGTCGAGAACGCGACGGTGATCGCGAAGAAGACTCCCTGCGGGCCCAGCCCGAAGACGATGGAGAGCAGGTACGCGAGCGGAATCTCCCACAGCCAGAAGACGAAGAGGTTGATGATCGTCGGCGTTCGCGTATCGCCCGCGCCGTTGAAAGATTGCGTGATGACCATCCCGTAAGCGTAGAAGAGGAAGCCGCACGCGACCGTCCGCAGGCAGGCGACGCCGTAGGGGACGACCGCCGGGTCGTGTGTGAAGAGCCCTATGATGGGCCTCGTCAGGAACACGAAGATGAGCCCGACCGTGCCCAGGAAACACATATTATAGAAGCCCGCGCGCCACACGGCCTGCTCGGCCCTCTCGGGCTTACCGGCCCCTAGGGATTGCCCGACCATCGTCGCCGCCGCGTTGCCCAGCCCCCATGACGGCAGCAGCGCAAAGAGAATGATGCGCATGCTGATGGTGTAGCCCGCGAGCACATCACTGCCGAAGCTTGAGAGGACGCGCACGAGGCCGATCCAGCTTGCCATCCCGATGAAGACCTGGAACGCGCCGGAAGACGAGAGACGCAGGAGCCTCATCATCGCCGTCGGCTCAAGGCGCAGGTGACGACGCGCGACGTGGAGACGCCCGCCCGGACGCAGCAGGCGAGAGAGCGCGTAGAGCGCGCCTGTGCCGCGCCCGATGGTCGTGGCGACGGCTGCGCCCGTGACGCCGAGTTCGGGGAATGGGCCCAGGCCGAAGATCAGGCATGGCCCGAGCAGTATGTTGATCAGGTTGGCGAGCCACAGGACGCGCATCGCGATGGCCGCATCGCCCGCGCCGCGAAAGGTGGCATTGATTAAAAAGAGCATCATCACGACGACATTGCCGCCGAGCATGACGCGCGTATAGTTGGCCCCGCTCGCGATCAACTCCGGCGATGCGCCCATCAAGCCCAGGAGACGCGGCGCGAGCGTAAAGCCCGCCAACCCCATTATGACTCCGACGATCAAGCCGAGCGCGATGACCTGCACGGCGGCGCGGGCAGCGCCCTCCGGGTCGTGCTCGCCCGTGCGGCGTGCGACCATCGCCGTCGCCCCTATGCTCAAGCCTATCGCCACCGTGTAGACCAACGTCAGCAGCGATTCCGTGAGCCCGACCGTCGCGATGGCGTTGGCTCCGAGTCGCCCGACGAAGAAGACATCGACGACGGCAAAGACGCTCTCCATCAACATCTCAAGCACCATCGGGATGGCGAGCAGCATGATCGCGCGCCCGATGGGCCCACGCGTATAGTCGCGCCGCGAGCCGCGTATCGCCTCGCCGATGGCCGTCAGCAGTCGTGGCTCAGCCTCCGCCCGTTCATCTGCGCGCGGGATTACTTTTAGTGTATCGGTCGGGTCAGACATAAATTTTATAACTCAGGGAGTCATGTCTTTTTTCTTACGTAGAAGTTGCCCCCGGTTGTTTCGCCGCTTATAGTGGCAAGGCTCTATTTTTAAATTAAACCGATGCGAAAACAAAACGCTCAAATCAAGTTAACACACGCAGAGGCGCAGGCCGTGATGATCGCCGCGCAGGGACTTGAGCCGCGTCCGCGACGGGCGGCGACGAAACGGGACGTGCTGGAGATGATCAGGCGTATGTCTGCGCTTCAGATAGATACGATTCACGTCGTCGCGCGCAGCCCTTACCTTGTGCTGTGGAGTCGGCTGGGCGAATACGAGCCTGGCTGGCTGGACGAGCTGCTGGCCGAAGGCAGCATCTTTGAATACTGGTCGCATGAAGCCTGCTTTCTGCCCAAGGAGGATTTCCCCCTCTACCGTCACCGGATGATTGACCCGGGCTCGATGGGCTGGAAATACTCGCACGAATGGCTCAAGGCTCATCGCGTTGAGGTTGAGCGTATGCTCGCACTGATACGCGAGCGCGGCCCCGTGCGCTCGACCGATTTTACGCGCACGGACGGCAAGAGCGGCGGCTGGTGGGAGTGGAAGCCGGAGAAGCGCGCGCTCGAAATGCTCTTCACCGCAGGCGAGCTGATGATCGCGCGCCGCGATCGTTTCCAGCGCATCTACGACCTGCGCGAGAGAGTGCTGCCTGCCTGGGATGACTCTCAGCTTCCCTCGCTCGAAGAAGCGAATCGTCGGCTCACGCTCAAGGCAGTTCGCGCCCTTGGCGTCACGAAGGCTCGCTGGGTCGGAGATTATTTTCGCACCGACAAGAGGGAGACGGCCTCGCTCGTCCTGGCGCTGGGCGAAGAGGGGCGGCTGCTCAAGCTCAATGTGGAAGGATGGGACGAAGAAGGCTACGCGCACCCGGACAACATGGGCTTGATCGAGTCGGTCTCTTCCGGCAAGCTCAGGCCGGAGAGGACGACGCTACTCTCACCGTTCGACCCGCTGGTGTGGGACAGGGTGAGGGCGCGAGAGATGTTCGGGTTCGATTACAGGCTCGAATGCTACACGCCCGCCGCCCGGCGGGTCTACGGTTATTTCACGCTGCCCGTCTTACGCCGTGGCGCACTCGTTGGACGCCTGGACGCGAAGGCGCATCGCAAAGAGAAGCGCTTCGAGGTCAAGGCCCTTTACCTGGAATCTGGAATCGCCGCGAGCGACGAGATTGCCGCAGACATCGCGTGTGCTCTGCGCGAGTGCGCCGCTTGGCATCGAACGCCGGATGTGATTGTCGGAAAGACGAAGCCCGCAGGGCTCCTGTCCCTGCTACGCAAAAGGCTTCGATAAGGTGTGCAAATAAATAGGGCTGCCGGCAACCTGAGAGACTCCCCCAAGTCTCGAACAGGTACATTGACCGACAGCCTTATTTATTTATGCTCTTTCAGACCGCATAGCTCACAGCAACCCCGTTCCCCCGAAAGAGTCGCCGCCTGCTTTTCAAAGTGAGAGAACGCCTCCCCCAAAGCCTTCACTCACTGCCGTCCAAAGAGCCTGACCCGATTACCCTTCTAAGTACCCCTCATTTTAACCGAGCTTTACTAGAGCAACGAGCATGCCACTACAGCTCTTCGATCGGAAATGCATCATCCCGCGCGCAGGTTCATCCGGCAAACACTGCTCTTATTACTTCGGCGCACCAGTTGGACGCTCGCTCAGGCCCGGCTCGCGCAAGGCTTGGATTGAATCCTTTTCATACTTTTGAGTGTGTATGCCTGATCGACAATCGTTCGTCGGCGCATGGGCGGAGCGAGCGAGTCCGGCCTTGAGTGAGAATCGTCGGCGCTGGTCAGGCTTCCTGATGAACGTTGGACACGCGGTAATCGTCCAGCACGTACTGGACGACGTTTTTCTCCTGCGTCGAGTGACAGGTGGTGTAGCTCTGAAAGTCCGACATGACGCTTCTGATCATCGCTTCGTGTATGCGCTCCCCGTCGCCCGTCATGAACCGGGCGCGCCAGGTCTTCTCATGGACGCGCTCGCAACCGAGCTGGCGCAGCTCGTCCAAGCCTGTGATCCCGGCCTCTTTGCGGACGAAGTATTCGGCGGCCTGCACGGGGTAGGAATAGCAGGCCCTCCCCCTGTACTTGTCCAGCAATACGCGCCGCGCTTCGTACTCGCGTATGACCTTGCGGCTCATCTCTTCCGTCACGTGCGCGTAGAAGAGGCCGTGCGGAAAGCAGACGAGGTTGGCCGCGAACCTGTCTCCGCCGACGTGTGACGACTGCCAGACGGAAGCGCTCTCAGCCCTCAGTGATTTATAGAGAGGGTAGCCGAACTTGGCGCAGCATTTGTCGCGCCTGCCGTGCGTGCAGACCAGATAGAGCGGCGCATCCGAAGAGGAAACGGAGGCGGGCAGCTCGCCTGCCGCGATTGAAGCCACGTCGATGTCCGGCAACTGCTCATAATCGCTGATCTTGAGATGAGCCACCGAAGGGTTGCGCTCGCGGCAGCGCACGACGAAGACCGAGCGCTCGCTGCTCTCCTTGCGCTCCTGCTTGATGAACAAGACCCTTGAGCGCGGAGTCGTTTTGAGGAATTTGTTGAGGTAGGACTTGACGGCGGGCGAAAGGCCGCTGTCAGGCAGCGCTTCAAAGCCCCACCCGTAAGGATATTCGATGAGCAGCCACACCTGTCCGACCGAGGCCGTGCCGAAAGTCTTCTCGGCAGCCTCGCGCGACAACGCTGAACAATAGAAGAATTGCTGGCTCATCAACGTCCCTGCTCCGAGGGGACGAGCGCCACGAGCCCCTTCAAGATCAATTCACCCACAAAGGCGCGCACGGTACGCTCGTCCAGAGTCCCCTTTGCCGCTTCGCACAATTCCTCGATGGAATAGTCGCGACCCGTCAAAAGCGGGCGCAGGACAACTTCGGCGGCGGCGGCAAACCGCCAGCGCTTGCCCTGGGCCGAAAACTCTATGACGCCGTCTGCGCCCGAACGTCGCGCCTTGCTATCAAGTTCAAGCCTGCGCGGCGCGGTCAGGCGCACGCGCGCGTCATTGGAAGGCGGCAGAATCTCCGGCGCGGCGCTCCAGGGCAAGCTCAAGTGCGGGCGCGGCTGCGCACTGGCATCGAAATCTTCGTAGAAGCGATCGAGCGCGTCCTCACCAAGTTCGGCCAGCAATTCAGCGCGCAGTTGATTCATATGCGCCGCGCGCTCCGGCGCGGAAGCCAGGCGCGGCAAGTCCTTGCGGAAATTCTCGCTCGCGCGCAGGCGCTCCGCTATCCACCTCAAGAGGTCTAGCCCGGTTCGATTATGAATGCCGACCGTGAGATGCAGCGTGGGCTCGTTCAGGGGCTGCGCGACGTGCCACCAGCCGCGCGGAATGTAGAGCAGGTCGCCGTCTTCGAGCGTCTCTTCCCAGAGGGGCGGGCCCGAAGGCTTCCGAGCCGCTTCTATGTCGCGCATAACCGGGTAAGCCCTGGTCATGCCGTAAAGGCTCCAACGCTTGCGCCCCGTAACCTGTAGGATGAAAACGTCGTGATCGTCCCAGTGCAGGTCGAAGCCGCGCGAGGTGCGCCAACCGGCGTAGGCGTTGATCTGTATGTGTTCATGAAGAGAGCGTTCAAGCTCGCGTGCCAACTCTTCGAGCGGCGCGTAAAGCTCGTCGACGGCATCCAGGACGAGTGTCGCTCCGCGACGAAGCTGTGCGGTCAATTCGGCGGGCATCAGGCGCGGGATGGAGATTCTTTGTCGCCCGCTTGTAACGTGGCGCAGGTAAGCGTTGGCCGGAAGGCTCTTGCCGTTCTCGGTCAGGCGCAGGCGCGGGAAGTCCAGCCGGTGACGGCTCAGAATCTCGTTCAAACGCTCCCAGGGCAGGAGGTGGGAGAATTTACCGGGCCGTCCACTGACATGCTTATAGGTTCGTCCCCAGGAGGAGTTGATGAACTCCTCCGGGAGGCATGGCTCCAAAAGTTTCGCCAGATAATCGAAGACCATGCCTTCCATCGGATCGCCTATGAACTAATCGGCGTCAGTGCCGTCAGAGTCGCCGGAAGCATCCGTGCCATCCGAATCTGTGGTCAGCAGGCCGCCACCGTCCGAGGCGTCGCCGTCCGTGCCGTCCGTTCCGTCACCATCCGTCGCGTCGCTGTCACTGCCGTCAGTATCCGAATCGTCCGTGCCGTCCGTATCCGTCGCGTCCGACGTATCCGACAGGTCTGTGTCGGTGTCCGTTCCATCGCCCTTTTGCGCCATCAACTTCTCGCCGCCCGCGAGCGGCTCGACCGACAACAGAAGCCCCGAAGCTTCCATCTCCTCTGCCCTCGCAGAATTATCTAGTTCTGACATACCCCTTCTCCTCCTGATCTTGAAATTGTTTGTAAGGCGGTTAGCTTATTACGTGAGGGCGGGAAGAGCAAGGATGAAGGCGGAAGGCGGAAGGATGAAATAAAAGCTTTTCGTTCTTGAATGCTTTTCCTTCATCCTTCATCCTTCATCCTTTCCCTCAGTTGTGACCGTTGCTTTGTGTGGGACGCCAGAGGGCCGCGATGGCCAGACCCGCGCCGACGACGAGCGCGGTTGTGACGACCGGATGAAGCGATGCTTTCGTATAGAGACTGCTTTCGGCGACGTAGGCGTGGCCGCCGCCGCGCTCTTCCAGCCCGCCCGCTGCCTTGTCCAGACCATTATCTTCGAGCGGGCGCGGCGGCTCGTCGCTCTTCTGCATACGCGTCATCGTCCACTCCATGACTTTGTCCGTCAGGCGCGGCGCGTATTTCTCCGACATCGAGATGGCTTTGCCGCCACCGCCCGCGAACACGTCGCGCTCCGGGTGCTCGGCGCAATAGAGTATGGCTTCGGCGACGACCTCCGGCGCGTAGACGGGCGGAGGCACGGTCGGCTCAGTCTCCATGTAGTTCTTGGCGTGATGCGGGTAGGGCGTATCGATCGCGCCCGGCTTGATGAGCGTGACGGAGACGGGCGCGTCGTCGGCTTCCAACTCCATACGCAGCGCGTCCGTGAACCCTTTGACCGCGTGCTTGGATGCGCTGTACGTGCCCTGTATCGGGATCGCGCGATCAGAGAGCGTGCTGCCGACGTTGATGATCGCTCCGCCGCGCCCGCGCAGGTGGCGTGCGGCTGCCAGCGAGCCGTGAACGACGCCCCAGAAATTGGTGTCAAAGAGACGACGCTGATCTTCGAGCGGGATTTCCAACAGCTTTCCATAGATGGAGACCCCTGCGTTGTTGACCCAGGTGTTGAAGCCTCCGAAATGCCTGATCGCAGTGTCGGCGATGCGCCGCACGTCCTCTTCCCGGCCCACGTCCGCGACGACGTGTATGGCATCCCCGCCCGCGCCTATGATCTCTCCGGTCAACTCACGCAACGCCTCTTCGCTGCGCGCGGCCAGGACGAGTCGCGCGCCGCGCTTTGCGGCCATCCTCGCCGTCACCAGTCCGATGCCGGATGATGCGCCCGTGATGACGATCGTTTGCTCGTTCAGTTTCTTGAGTTGTATGCCCATGTTGCTCCCTCGTTAGTCCTAGCTCCTGCTTATGAGATTTACGGTTATGGTACGCGTCGATAGTCAACCATCAGGCAACGACTCTGCACGACCTTGATTCCGGCCCGTGCCAGACGCTCGGCGGCCTCGTCGTTGTAGATACCGGATTGAAACCAGACCGCCCCCGGTCGCTTGGCGATCATGTCGTCCAGGTGACCGGGGATGTCCTCGGCCCGGCGAAAGACATCGACGATGTCCACGTGGCCGGGTATGTCCACCAGTTTCTGATAAGTCTTCTGTCCGAGAATGGAGGTCGCATCCGGGTGATAGACCGGGACGGGGATGATTTCGAGACCCGCCGAATGTAGATACTGCGGAACGTAGAACGCGGGTCTGGAAGAATGCGCCTCAGTCCTCATGCCGAGCACCGCGACGCGACGCGCATGGGCCAGCAATTGGCGGATTCCTTCCTCGCTCTCGATGATATTCTCTCGCCAGTCATTTTTGTCTTCGGCAGTGGACGCAGGAGTTGTCGTGGTGCTCATTGTTGGTATCCCTTCTCTCGAAGCGTGGTAGGAGGTAAAGCGCACGAGGCTGTAGCCGGACGGCTCACAATCGCGTGCGCTGACCTGTCATGGTTTACCGTTCACGTTTATCCTAGAAGGTGTCGCCGCCGGGTCACAACCTCGTGTCGTTGTCGGTCTTGTTGCCCTGCGGGTTACGATTCTTCGCCTCTTGGTTATGCGCGCCCTTTTGCGTCTCGCCGCTGATCTGGTCTGACTGTTCGCCGCCGCGCTCGGTTTTAACGTCGCCCTGACGCGCCGTCCCTCCGTTGAAGGCTGCTCCCGCCGCCGCGCCCTTGCTCTTGTTCTGGTTCGTATTCTGTTCGTCCGCCATCTCGAATGTCCTCCTAACGATGTTCAATAAACGAACGTGCGCGCCACAGATTCGTACGTCTCACGGAATCAAGCACGCTGCGCCCGCATCCGTTTCCATTGCTTTTTCGTGAACAGATAGCCTGTTGGCCTGGTAAGTAGGCAATCACGATGCCAGATTGCCGCGCCCGTGGCCGAAATTCGTGGCGCAGGCGGAGGGAATAACAGGATAAGAATTAACAGGGGACAGGGATTGTCGGGATAAGACAGGTCAGTACCGCCTAAGGTCTCGGGCGGGTCTTCAATGTTGAGTACCCGCCCGAGACCTTAGGCGGTACTGACCTGTTTCTTCCCTGTTCATCCTTCAAAAAAAAGACCGGGCGGGTTGATAAGCCCGCCCGGCGTTGTCACTTTTGAGTTTGCTGAAGGTGGCCCGCGTTTGGTGTTTCTTAGTAAAGCTCGTTTTCACCACGCTCGGCGCGCAGGTTGTTCGTCACCGAGAATGAGCCGACGGATCGGGCCGCCATGTAGGCGAGCTGCTTGTCCATCTTGTTGGCGACCACGCCTTCCAGGGTCACGTGACCTCTGTTGACGATGATGTGAATCGACGGATTCGCACCCATCGCGTAGCGATACAGGCCGCCCGTGTTGAATACGCTGTAGTAGGTGCGCTGGCGTATCTCGTCGTCAAAGGGCGAGAGCGGCAAGACCTCTATCTGATTCACGACTTGATTGATGCCGGGAATCTTGGCGACGCGGCGCGCGGCATCGCTGCGCGTCGTCGGACGCACGACCTGCCCGTAGAGCGTCACCTTATCGCCCTCGACCTTGTAAGCGAGGTTGTCGAAGACTCCGTACCAGGGCAACGTGACCAGCTCTTTGCGAACCTTCTTAACGATCTGCTCTTGGCTGAGTACCTTCTCGTCGGTCTTCGTCGGTGCGGCGAAGGCGGCGGAGGTCGCTATCGCGATGACCGCGATGAGCGCTGCCAATCTGTTCTTCATGCTCTTCATACTCTTTTTCTTCCCCCTTGATCATTGCTGATCGGATGTTTGCTTGTTAACCGTCTTGCGATGTTTCTTCGCTATCTTTTGTTCGTACTCTTCCAGGGCGACAACGACCTTTTCCAGTGCCGACAAGACCTGCGCCTGCTCCGTCTTATCGAGGCTCCTGAGCGCCTCGTTGAAAATATCCCGGCGGCGCTGGCGAAACTGATCGACAAGGCGCTTGCCCCTGGTCGTGAGCGCGATCTGCACGGAGCGTCTATCTTCGGCGCTCGCGCGGCGCTCGATCAGGAGCTTGCGTACCAGCCGGTCGGTCAACTGCGTGATGGCCGGGGCGGAAATACCCAGTTCGGCGGCGAGTTGACCCGTCAGCAAGGGGCCGTTCCTGAGCACCCTTAAAACCTGCGCCTGCAAAAGAGTCAGGTCGAGGGCGGCGAGCTGTTTCTGGTGCTGCTCCAGGAGCAGCCTGGACATCACTTCGGCAAAACCGCTCATGACTTCCAGAACCCCCGCGCTCGTCGCTGCGGCCATTCACGCCCCTCCCTGCTCCTTAATTCGGCTGCATATTTAAGATGCATTAAATAAATAGAAGTTGCCCCGCAGCGCCTCCGATCCTGCGCGGGATAAGGGGCCGATCGGGGCTTCGTGCGGGCGCGACCGGAGCAATACAACTATTCCCGTCGCCCGACATCTAAACGGTTGCCTCGCGGCGTAAATTACGAGCGCATTACCGAACGGCCGGGCAGCCGGAGTTTTAATGCGAAGGATTTTAAAGACAAGCTGGGAGAAAACATGTCATACACGGATATTGAACAGAGCACGGGGCCGCGCTTTCTCGTCAACCTGCCGGTACATGCCGAGTGGGATGAAGAGAGCACGGGCAAGCACGTCATCGCAGAGGGCACGACGGAGAATATAGGCCCGGCGGGCGCGATGGTTACATTCGAGCGGCTTCCGGCGGTCGGCAGCCACATACGTATCAGCGTTCCGGGGGCGCGCGGCTCCCACATCGAAACCGTCGCCGAGGTCGTAAGATTAGTGCGCGACCTGCGACAGCCGCTCGCCTCTCTCTCGATCATCAAGGCGAAGAAGGAGTGGCGCGGCATGGTCTGGGAACCGGCGAGGATTCAGGCGATGCAGTCCGCACAGGACGGCCCGGAGGAAGAGGCCGCTTAAACCTTTAGCTCATCGATAAAAGAGAAGAAGGCGCGCTCAAGCCTGAGCGCGCCTTCTTCTCTTTTCCGCTTCGCCTGTTAATGGAAAACCATGGCCCGCAGGCTGTACGAGTACCGCGACGAGCTTTGCGGGGCGCAACCCCGCCCGCTCATCCACGCACGTCATGCCCTGGCCGTAAAGCCGCTACCTAAGCTTATGCCGTCCCGGCGCCCTGCGCTCTGTCGCCCTGGCCGCCGGGCTGTTGTGTTGAGGCGTCCCCAGCGCCCACCAGTTCCGTGATCTTGCCCGTCAGCGCTGGCAGGACGACTTCACGGCCAACCCTGGACAGCTCACTCACCAGCCGGTCTCCGAGCTTCGACACCTCGTCTTGCAGCCGATCGAAAGCCTGCGTCTGCTTGAACTTCTCGATGAGTCCGGGCTTGTTCGACGCTTCGGGCATGGGCCAATCCTGATCGCCGCTGGCATAAGCACTGTACTGCTCAGAGATGCCTGAGAGGTCTTGAGCCGAACGTTCACGACTCTCGCCGCTTAAGGCGTCAGCCAGGCAATAGCCGACGGCAAGGCCCGCGACCATCGCACCGGCGCTGAACGCCAGCGGGTGCTCGTTGATCTGCGCGCGCCAGTCGAGCGCTCCGGCGGCGCTCTTATCAGTTGAAGAAATTTGACTCGACATGATCTCTTTGATCTCCGTCGCTCTTTCCGAGTTTCAATGCCCGCGCGATAGCTGTTGCGAGCGTACTATTTATCAGGATAGCGCGGGGCGCGCTCTTTCTTTAACGAAGCATCAAGATTCCAACGTTCGTCTAAAGGGAGCGCGCGCCTTCGGCTATCACTACATCAAGGTTGGCCGTTAACGGCCAGCGCTCTCTTTTTTGCTGGTCTCGACGGCTGACTTCAAAGCCTGAAAAGTCGGCGGCCAGAGTCCAACGAAGATGCCCGCCTGTTTGTTGCCCGTGAAGAAAAGGGCGATTGATGCTCCGATCGAGCCAAGCGTCAGGATATGGAAGAGGCTGATACCTGTGGTCTTCTTGGTTGATTCGTCGATGGTGGAAAGCATTGATTCGGCTGCGTCCGGGCCGGTCTGTAAACTGCCCGCGCCCGTGCCCGTCTGTGTTCCGCTTCCCTTGACTGCGCTCTGTGCTGTTGCCATTTCTACTATCTCCTTCTGAAAAATTAACGGTTCCCCCTCCCACACTTAATATTTGGATAAGATGGCGAGAGATGTCCCCTGTGATTGATATGAGCCGGTATTTTACGGCGCATACTATTTCTGAGCGGGCCGGAACGGGGCGAGACGATTTCGCGCTCGCACGCGCTCTGCTGGCCCTCAACTGTTCACGTTCTACCCTATACGGCTTTTGCTGTTTAGTTATGGCAGAGAGGTCACGGATTCGTTGACACATGACTATCCTCAAGTCATAACGAGCGGCGTGCGGCATGATGCCTGACGAGAGTTTGCGGCTAAAATTTAAGCGTTCGGGGACTGGCCTGAGCGCCGGTTTGAGCGCCTGAAGTTGAGAGCCCGGGCCAGCCTTCGGGCTTAAACTCGCGTGAGGAGAGGACGCCGGGCAAATCGCGCTCATAGGCAGGCGCGGATTGGGCCAATTCATCCACGGCTAACTTGCAACTATAGCCCGGATAGTGCATTATGATTGGCGATGACTCCTTCTCTCGCGCATCATACGGTGATGCGCCCCGCGCCTCGATCAGTTGGCGGCGGCGTTTGGATAGTTCGAGAGCGGGCTAATTTTCAACTTCAGAAGCCGCTCCGCAATGAGCATCCGAACGCGAGCCTTCGCTGCCGCCGTTACACCGAAGCGACCTTGATTCGAGCTTCTTTTAATTCCTCCTAATCTGAGGAGAGGTACATCCGTATGTCTATGAAACTTTACGTCGGTAATCTGTCGTTCCAAACTTCGAGCGACGATTTGCAAGAGTTGTTTGCGCAAGCCGGCACGGTCGAATCAGCTTCGGTGGTTGAAGATCGCGAGACGGGTCGCTCACGCGGCTTCGGTTTTGTCGAGATGGCTTCCAAAGAAGAAGGCGAGAAGGCCATCGAGCAATTCAATGGCAAGGAGCTCAATGGTCGTAATCTGAACGTCAACGAAGCACGTCCGCGCGAGGATCGCGGCGGCGGCGGCGGTGGTCGCGGCGGATTCGGAGGCAATCGCGGCGGTGGCGGTGGTCGCGGCGGTGGCTTCGGTGGAAATCGCGGTGGCGGCGGCGGTAATCGCAGAGACTTCGGCGGCAGTGACCGCACGCCTCGCTGGTAAGCTCCATTTTGCCGACTCAAACCGGCAACTACTCAAGAGCCGAAACGCCCCCAGCAACCTGTAGATTTAAGCTGGGGGCGTCCGGTTTTCAAATATCAGGGCGCGCTCTCCTCCTTGCGGAAATGGTCGATTACAGGCCCAGGGGCGAGGCGCTCCGATCTCTTCAAAGAACTTATTGTAAGGAGAATTTTAGTTTGTCAAAAGAAGACCTGATTCCGGCGGAGGGCGTGGTCGTCGATAAGCTGCCCAACGCTTTCTTCAAAGTGCGATTGGATGGAAGCGACCATGTCGTCATGGCCCAAATCTCCGGCAAGATGCGCAAGAACTTCATACGCATACTGGCGGGCGACCGCGTGAGCGTCGAATTATCTCCATACGACCTGACGAAAGGGCGTATCACTTACCGGTACAAATAGGCCGGAAGCAGCCGGGGGGAAGTTCCTGCGATTGATCGAAGCGCAGGAGACCTGTCCGGTTAACCTTGGCGTTGCACATCTCAGGGCGACGTTTGGGAGAGGTAAGGAGTCATGGAAAAGCAGAGCTATACAGTTGGTGAGCGGGTCGAGAAGATGTGCGATGTGTGCGGCGAAGAGCGCGGGCATGTCGTCGCCTCCGTCAATAAGCGCGGCATGATCTCGCGCGTCACCTGCCCGAAATGCGGAACGCGCAGCACCTACAAAAACAAGACGGCGAGCCCCGGCCTGAAGGCGACGGCGAAATCCGGCGCGCCCTATGATCGCACCCGCACCTATCGCACAGGACAGACGATGATGCATCCCGTCTACGGCATGGGCGAAGTGACCGCCGTCATCGAGCCGCAAAAGATAGACGTGCTTTTTCCAGACCGTATACGCAGGCTGATTCATTCACGTGCTCAAATCTAAAAGGTCTAAAGCTCGCGCCCTGCGCAAACATCGTAGCGCCGTTTCCGCGTGGGCGCGGGCCGGTATGCTTCTGACGTTTCGCGCCGAAGTGATGCCGGGCCGCGACGGCAACGAACGTACCTTCACGGTCTTGCGCGTGCTCTCGAATGGGCGAGTCGAGTTGATCGGATTGGTCGGTCAACATACTGCGGCAGAATTTGAACCGGCAAGATGAGAGGACGCTGGGGTTGACCTGATGCCGAATTATCCTGGACGTATGAAAGAAGATACATCGTTGAGTAGAATCGAGCTCAGGGAGCGCGGTATCTATGCGTTTCCAGACGGAGAAGAATTCGTGGCGAGTGTCGCGCGCGGCGGCGGTTATGCGCTCTACGACCTACAGGTCTGGAAGCGCTACGGCGTGCCCGACTACGAGATCGATGCCAAAGGGCGCATGACCCACGTGGGCCAATCCACCCACTGGCGCATCGAAGACCTGACGGATACGGGTCGGACGGCGGATTAAATTCCTGCCACCCCCCTCGCGCAATCCCCTATTCCCCCGCAGCTTTTCTCTTATCCCCGCCGATAGAGCCCGCGCGCGCCCGTAAAAACGCAAGCTCCCCCTGATGTATTTGTAATTGACAGCAATTATTTCAAGCGAAACCGCGAGGCGCGATCGAGCGTATAGATGCGTGGGTTGAATTATTTAAATTTGCAGCGGCAGTAAGGACGTGCGACGCAGGCATCTAAGAATTATGGCCGACGGGAAACTCAACATAGGAATCATCACGCTCCTGCTGCTCGTGCTGCCTTCTCCGGCGTTGGCTCAGGACTCGAAGGCGCGGCGCGCCTCCGCGACACGCAAGCCGCAGGCTGAAACGGTCATCGTCGCGCGCGCAGACGAGCAGGCTGCCCCGTCCCCGAATCATGATGCGCTCGTCAAGGCCACGGAGACTTACAAATCCAGCTTGCGAGACCTGCTCGCAGTGCGTGAGCAGAAGTTGACGCAAGCCACCGAAGAGTTGGACAAGCTGAGAGAGCTTTACAGGGACGGCCTCATCTCTCGCCAGTCATTCGAGAAGAGCGAAGCAGCGATCGTAGAACTCAAGGGGCAGGTCGATGAGGTTCATCAGAAGCTCAAGGCCGCCGACCAGATGCTCGCAGAGGCGCTGGTCGAATCCGAAGCGATTGCGGCAGCGCCATTGGTCGCAGCCGCACCCACCGGAAGCTCCGTCAAGAGGGTCGCTTACATCCGCAACCTGGGCTCCGGCAACTGGTCTATCTCCGAGTCCGTCAAGATCGAAAACTTCTTCGCCGGTCGCTTCGGTCGTCACCTGCCCGTCAGCGCCTACGGTCAATCGGAGCTGCACAATCGCTGGGGCTACGATCATCGCAACGCGATGGATGTCGCCCTCCACCCGGATAGCCCCGAAGGCCAGGCATTGATCGCCTACCTGACCGGCCAGCGCATCCCGTTTATGGCCTTCAGACAGGCCGTCCCCGGCTCCGCCACAGGCCCACACATACACATCGGCAGACCCTCCAGCAAGACCTGGGCACAGTAAAAAGCAAGGATGAAGGATGAAGGCGGAAGGATGAAGTAAAAGCTTTCAAGACACGGAAGCTCTTCTTTCATCCTTCCGCCTTCATCCTTCATCCTTCATCCTTTCTTAGTACCACGCGGCCTGCTTATCTATTAGAAGCTTTGACCTAGGGATAGAGATGTAGTCGTTGGCCCAGGCTTCTCTTTGAACGGGGCGAAAGTCCTCTGTGATAGTCGCCGCCTGTCCGTCGAGCGGGACTTTCTTCGGTGAGAGCTTGCGGTAATCGCGCGTCCGGCCCCGCACGCCCGTGTAATAATCTCTGAAGTGGACGGGCGCGACGTGCAAGCCTTCGAGCCAGTAATAAACCCTGCCGAAGTATGCCGCGTGCAGCCAGCGCTCCCATGGGCGCGGCTGGTACAGTTCCCCGCTCAATTCTTTCGTGTAGAGAGGAAGCCAGAGCACGTAGATTCCGAGCCGCGCATATTCAGCCGTGCGATAACTGATCTTAGCGAGCGACAGGCTGCTCAGTTGCACTTCGATGGCGAAAGGCACTCTGTCAAGATAGGCGCTGACATCGGGTCTGACCGTGCCGAGGTTGCGCTCGATCTCGCATTTCGTGATACGCGGGTGCGCCCGCAGGCTCTCGTAAATACTGATCTTGCAGCGGCGATGTTCTTCGGATTCTCCCGTCCCGTATTCACAGGTGACGGGCGGCTGGTGTGCGAAGTGCGGCGCGCGTATTCCGCCACGGCGAAGCGTCACCGTCTGGCCGCAGCAGTGACAGATGAAAGGCTTTTGAGTTTTGTCTGCTTCCCAGGCCGCAAGCTTTAGCCCGTCCGCCTGTCTGGTTGCCGTCAGCATAGGAGGATTATCCGCGCGCCTCCTGCGCCGGAGCGGCGATGCCGAACTGTTCCAGATAAGAGATGTCCAATCGCCACTGGTGACAGCTACGCCTGTGCCACTGCTCGAAACAGGCTTCGATGTAAAGCTCGGCATCGGCGACAGACCATCCGTTGACGCGCGCCAGATGGCGTAGCGCGCGCCTGTGATTGCCGCGCATTCCGGCGAGCCCTATATGCTTGACCTCATGGCAGGCGGGACAGAGGGCGATGAGCCTCGTGAGCCTCTGTACATGATGCTCGTCGTCGTAGGCGAAGACCTCGTGACATTCGACGGCCCACTTCTTTCCCCGTCCTCCGCAAATCTCGCACACATGACCCGCGCGCTCCGACGTTATCCTTTTCAGTTTCTCCCACGTCGCCGCCGACACATTCGAGCGCACGTTCGCGTACCAGGAAGTCTTCGGCACAAGCTCTACGGTCAGCAGTTCCTTCACGCGCGCCGCTCTCTTTCATTGACAGTTGCAGCCAGCGTTTTGAGCAACTGGCAGGTGGCCTGTACGTCTCGCCCGGCGCGGTGATTGCCGCCCTCCAGTCCGTAGAACGCGCAGGCTTCGCTCAAGGTCGGCGATCGTCTGGTGCCGAGCGTCCGCTTGACCAGTTGCATGGCGCAGCGCCAGCCGCGCTCCTTCGAGCTTTGATGATAGCGGGAGCATTCGGCGGCGAAAGCTCGCCGGTCAAACGCTGCGTTGTAGGCGACGAGCAGTCGCCCGTCGATGACCGACGAGACCTCCGGCCAGACATCCTTCCAGCAGGGGGCGTCCATCAACTCAGACCTGTCGAAGCGATGATGCTTGGAGAGCGGCGGCAAAGCGTTGAAGACCGGCTGGACGAGCGTTTCATAAACTATCTCGCCCTCGATCGTGCCGCAGGCAATCTCGATGATCTCCACTGTGGGCCCAGCGCCGACCGTCTCCGTATCGATGACCAGGACTTCATCGTTCAGCTCGTAAAGCTCAAGCTGCGGCGTGTAGAGCTGTTTGACGTTAAAGTGCATGAGTTTGCTGCTGCCGTGCGTACGAGCCTTTAAGAGACCCGGTCACCGGCGATCAGTTTATTCAGTTCAAGCTCGACCGAGATTGCGTCGAGCTTGCTTTTAAAGATAATGGTGTGGGGCGGAACTCTGGTGAGCGGCTCGCGGCTGCCCCGCAGCTCATCCCAGGCGGCGAGGATGAAATTCTCAACCCCGGCGTGCTCGAACTCCTTCAACCTTTCCTGTAAGTGTTGCGGCGTCCAGAATCCAAGAATCTCAAGATAGACGCGTCGGCCCTCGGGGTGCGTGAGCGAGAAGTCAGGAATAAAAGCGCTCTCGCCGAGGTCTATGACCTCGCTCGAAGGCTCAAGCGCCCACTCGCTCTCGAACTTCATCCAGCTTTCCGTAAACTTCTCCTGCGCCGTCGTCTCGCGCGCCGCCGTGCCGATGTAGTGCGAGCGCAGCCGCGTCTGGTCGCTGTTCAACTCAAAGAGGGCTACGCCGCCGCTGCCGGGCTTCTGCGCTATCTCGGCGCTCATACGCCACCCCTCGCAGAGCAACAGGGCGGGCAAAAAGACTGCCATCTGCACGCCGTACTTTTGCGAGCGATGAAACATCGAGACGGGCCCATCGAGACGGACTTCGTAGCCGCGAGAGGGGCTGCCCTTGACCGTGTGAATCAACCTGTATGCCTTGATCGCGCTGAATAGCTCGCGGTAATTTTCCGTTCCCTGCGGCGCGATCATCAGCCGCATCTCAAGGCAGCGGTAAAGCAGCGCCTGCGCCTGCGCCAGATTATATAGATCGAGCAGCTCGCTTTCGCTCAGCCGCTCAAACTCTATGAGCTTCTGGTTTGATGGCAAGTCCGCGTAAAGCCCTGAGAGCAGGACATCGGGAGCACAGCCAAGCTCATGCGCCGTGGCTGTCAAAACTTCCATTCGTACATTTTCTTCCGTCACGGGATGAAAGGCGCGTGCCTGAAGAAAGAGCGCGCGGCGAATCTCCGCGGGCTCGACCGCGCTCGCCGTTTCAAACGCGCAGCGATCCATCAAAAGCTTAATCAGCCCGCGCAGGATTTTATAATCAGTGCCGAGCCCGACGTACGCCTCAAGGGCCGCGTCCAACTCCGCGCGCGCGCGCCCTTCGTGCTCGACGAAGAGCTTGATCAACTCGGCAGCATCGCGCAGGTAGTCCGCGTCTTCCGTCTCTATGTAGCGTGGGCCCGTGCGCCCGCCGCGCTGCCAGCTTTGTGCCAGATCAGCCGTCAACATAATCTAAACCAATCTACGCGCGCGGCTGGACTCCTGCGTCTCATGTCTCGCTTCACGAAACTGTCCCGCGTCCGTCCTGCGGCGGCTGATATTCTCCTCGGTCGTCTCGCTCGTCACGACTTCATAAAGAACGGCTTCCTTCTCGGGCTGCTTGCGTAGTATGCGACCCAGGCGCTGTATGTGCTCGCGCGAAGAGCCCGAGCCGGAAAGCACTATCGCGACCGAAGCTTCGGGAATGTTGACCCCTTCGTTCAAGACCTTGGAGGTGGCGAGCGCCAGCACCTCGCCGGCGTTGAAGGCTTCGAGCCACTGCCGACGCTCCTTGATGCCGGTCTCGTGCGTGATCGCCGGAATCAACAATTGTTCCGAGATGCGATAGACCATCTCGTTCTCCGCCGTAAAGATCAGCGTGCGGTCTCGCTTGTGCCGCGTCAAGAGTTGCGAGAGCACCCTGAGCTTACTGTCTGTTCCGAGCGCGATGCGCTTCGATTCACGATAAGCGAGCATCGCGCGCCGTCCGGCCTCGCTGCGCGCGCTCGCGACGATGAACATCTGCCAGCCGCGCAAACTCCCCAGGTCAATTCGCTTGTCCTGTAGAAAGCGACGAAAGATCGCTCGCTCCTCTTCGTAAAGCTCGCGCTCTTCCGCGCTCAGGCGGACGTTGATGCGAACGATGCTGTAATCGGCCAGATACTCACCGGCCAGCTCGTGCGCCTCGCGCCGGTAAACGATTGGGCCAATCAGTTGTTCGAGGCTGCTATCCTCGCCGTCCGCGCGCTCAGGAGTTGCCGTCAGCCCCAGGCGAAAGGGAGCGATCGCCATCTCCGCCGCATAGCGATAGATGCTGCTCGGAAGATGATGGCATTCGTCGAAAATGATCAGGCCGAACTGATTGCCGAGCCGCTCCATAAAGCGAAACGCCGAAGCGTAGGTCGTCACCGTCAAAGCCCCTACCTCGTAGTAGCCGCCGCCGATCAATCCCACCTCTGCCTGAAAGCATGAGAGCAGCAGGTCGTACCACTGGTTCATCAAATCAATGGTCGGAACGATGACCAGAGTGGAGCGCTTCGTCTGCTCGATCGCCATCTGCGCGACGAGACTCTTGCCCGCGCCCGTCGGCAAGATAACCACACCGCAACGATTATGCTTTCGCCATTCGTTGATCGCCTGCTGCTGGTAAGGGCGCGGCTCGACGGAAAGCTCTGTGGGGAAATCGAACGAGAGGTAAGAGCGCGCGCGATCTTCGTAAGCGGTCTCGGAGCGAATCAAATCTTTGACGACGTGACGATAGGCCCATGCGGGAGCGCGCCAGCGCATGACCCTTTCGTCCCAGCGAAACGCCGCCGGGACGACCGTCGAGGCGCGCTCGGCTCCGTCGAGCAGCAGCGTCCCCGAATCGAACCGCAGTACAATCTCAGTCTGACTCATCTCGGTTAGAGATTACCTCAAGCCCACCGCTAACCTCTAATCACTCGCAGGAAGCGCGCCAGGCCGCTCGTCCTCGCGCGCTCAAGCGGCCTTCTCTTTAGCGATCCTGTTGTGGAGGAACGCGAGCACTTCGCGTTTCTGCTGAAGCGAAAGCTCGTCAATGCTCGCTATCTCGTACTTTCGCTTGAGCCAATCGACAAGCTGGTCTTCCGTTTTCCCCAATCGGCGGCACGCGGCGAGAATCTCCACGCGAATATCGCTCTCCTCGACCTTTGGGCCCATCGCCGCATCCGAGGCTGAAGAAACCTTTCTGCCTCCCGCGATGACCGGGCCGCTTCCGGCGGGCTGCTCATCGTATGAAACGGCGGCACTCGCGTCCACACTCACCGCAGGCGTATGTATGAAGTCCTCGACATCCTGCGTGAAGAACTCCGAAGCATTGACGGCCAGCAGGGTCGCTGCAACTAGTGAATTGTGGGTTTGAATACCGTTGGCAAGACAGAAAAGATGGTCGCCGTCCACTTCAATATCGAATACGGTTCCCAGGCGACTTTCTTTTGTAATTGACACGACCTCATTTGGATTACCAAGGTTTTGTCCGAGGCTCGTCGGCGCAATCCATCCCGAGAACGTCGAAAAATCAACCCCCTTAAGCCGAGCATTCGACCTCTTCAGACTGAAGCGATAGCCAAGCAACGCCGACAGGCAACGAAGATCGTTGGCTAGTTCGTAGTTCTCGCCGGTAAATCCGAGACGCCATTTGTCGGCCCTGCCGGGGCGCTTCGTCTCCGACCCATCTCCGGCGAGATAGCCCTCCAGAAGTGCATGTAGAAACTCTTTGCCCTGAGACCAGGCGAACCGGGAAAGGTGCTTTCCATAACTTTTGCCTCCGTCAATGAATTGCCGCATCAGGCCGCAGAATGAATGACCGTAAACACGAACATCGGCTGTATGGCCTTGGGAGCGAGGTGTAAAGCTTGAGGTTGCACCCAAACTCCTGGCAACTGCGATAACGCGCTCGGCCAGTTCACCCTCATTGGAATTAAGGGTGAAACGGGCGCTGGTCGGAGTAGGGAAATGACCTTCAGCCAGGAATAAGCCAGCGACCCAACCAAATTCTGGAAGCGCGCCATTGCCTTCATACGGCGGGAGGTCTGATCGCAGCAACGTGCTGCCCGTCTGCAACTCGGCCACGGTTTTCATGCCTGACAACGTTGGAAATCTATGCTCGGCTGTTGCCCGGATGACCGAACCGTCGGCAAGATCAACCTTCCAGATTTCCTTTCCTTCGAGGCGCGTCATCCCCATGACGGTACGCCAAGTTCCATCTATTCCCGGAAGCATTACCGGCTCAGTCGCTTTCTGAAGAATCTCATAGAGGCCGCCAACGTCGCCGCGACTGACGGAGCGAGACGTTTTGATCAGCAACGGAACGGTTGACCCGAGACAGCGTTTCTGCCCCATCTTTTGAATGGTATTGACCTGATCTGCGATCTCCGGGTTGGGGACGCGCCCGACCTGCTGGCTCTCTATGGCCGCGTCGCCGGTAGCGAATTTCGCGCCGCAGCCGCCCTTCTTGCGAAAACAGAGCCAGCCTCCACCATATTCTTCTTTCCCTTTGATGATGGCGGCGTGCCCGCATTCCGTACAAACCCGCTGCGCTTCGCGGTAGCGATACTTCTGCTCGCGCGAGTTGCAGGAGCCGTCGGCCTCTGCCACCAAAAGGTCGCCGCGATAAAGCTGGCAGCGATAGAGGTAGTAGAAGAAGGGTTCGCCGTTGTGGTCGTCACCCGTCCAGTCTTCTATCCGCTCGATCAATTGAAAGCGCGTGCTGAGCCCGAAGAAGGTGGTCAACTTTTCCGCGCCCGGCTTGAGCAAAGTCAGCTTGTCAGTGCCGGGAATGATGCCATAGTCAACATCGCGCCTCAGCACGCGGCTGACGAACTCCGTGATTGTGTTGTAACGCTCGACGGCCAGCTCGATAGACATCGCGGGCATGAACTGCGAGCGGTCAACGGGCGTGAGCGCGCTCGTCATCTCTTGTGGCAACTCTTCACTCATATGCTTTAAATGGGCGCGCGTGCGCCGTAAGCCGCATCAGGACTTACGGCGCGGGCTATTAAAACGGGATGGAGTCTTCATCGACGGTGGAAGGGCGCGGAGGAATTCTGCCTCCGGCGGGACGCATCGCGTTCTGATTTCTGGTTTGCTCGGGCTGGCGCGCAACGGGGATGCCTTCGCGGTCTGCTGCGCTTGTCGCGCTGTCTATGAAATGCACGTCGCTGGCGTTGATTTCGAGCGTGTAGCGCGGCTTGCCCTCCTTGTCCGTCCACTCTTCGACGTGCAGGCGGCCTTCGATGTAGACGCTTCTACCCTTAGATAAATACTTCGAGACCGTCTCGGCCTGCTTGCCCCAGACCGTCACCCTGAACCAGGTGGTGATGTCCTGCTGTTCGCCCGCGCTCGTCTTCCGTCGCTCGTTCGAGGCGATGCTGAAGGTGCAAACGGGCGTGCCCTGCGGCGTGTATCTCATCTCCGGGTCGCGCCCCAGATTTCCGACGACGATGATCTTGTTAAATGACATGGCTTTTACCTCACGCTCCTCATAAGCTCTGCTTGGGGGACTCATCCGACAACACACACGAAAGAAAAGCTCTCACGCCTTGTGTTGCAGACGTGAAACATTGTAGCACAGCCGCATGAAACGTGCTATAATGCTTCGCATGAAAACGAGTATGAAAAAGAGAACGCCGGGCAAGGTGCATGTCTTTACGGCGGCGGAACAGCGGGCCGCGCGCTCTGAGCGGATCAGGGTCTACGAGGCGGAGCCCTACGGCTGGATCGCGCATTCCGAGACGGGCAGCGAGCGCGACTATCACCTCTTCCGCGACCCCGACACGAAACATCTGGCCTGCACCTGCGCGGACTTTATCTATCGAGGCAATGCCGAGCCGGGCTTTGAATGCAAGCATGTCTCGGCTGTGCTCAAGTTCATAGCGCGCTGGTATCTGGCTAACGAGTACGACCCGGCTCACCAGATGGCTCGCGTCGCTTAAAAAATTTTCGGAGAGCAAACGAAGATGAGCAAGGATTTCAAATGCGAAGCGTGCCGCAAGACGGCAGACCGCCTGCACATGCGCGACGTGGACGGCAAGTGGGTGTGCGCGCTGTGTATACCGGAGCGCGAGTTGGACGCCTGCGCGGGCCTGCGCGAGCGCTTGGGATTGCGCCCCAAACGCGCCGCACTTCCCAGACGAAAAGCCGCTTAACGATGAAGATGTTCGGGCGGAGCGAGCGCCGCCCGGCTTCCGTATCCGTAGACGTGTAGAGGCTCTGGCAAGGCAGAGACTCCCTGATGCGATACGTAGAGAACCCACCGAACCCGTGGCTGACGAACGATGTCGAGTGGATCGGCGAGCCGCCGGAAGCACGGCTTGAAGTCTTTGAAGAGACGGCGACGCGCTCCATCATCACGCACAACAAGAGCCCGGACGTGGGCTTTGACTATTCCATCAACTGCTATCGCGGCTGCACGCATGCGTGCACCTACTGTTTCTCGCGCCCGACGCACGAGTATCTGGGGATGGGTGCGGGCACGGATTTCGAGCGCAAGATTATCGCCAAGGTGCGCGCGCCCGAGCTACTCAGGCAAGAGTTGATGAAGCCCTCCTGGCGCGGCGATGAATTAGTCTTTTCCTTTACTTCCGACCCTTACCTTCCGCTTGAGGCGCATTACCGTTTGACGCGCCGTTGCCTTGAGGTCTGCCTGGAATTTCGCCAGCCCGTGAGCATCGTCACGAAGTCGGCGCTCATTCGCCGCGACCTTGAGCTTTTGCGTGAGTTGGCCCAGGAGGCGAGCTGTGCCGTCTTCTTCACCATCCCGTTTCGTGACGGCGAGACGGCGCGGGCCTTAGAGCCGTTCGCGCCCTCGCCCGCAGCGCGTTTTCGCGCGATGGAGGAGTTGTCGCGGGCCGGTATCAAGACAGGGATAGGGGTCGCGCCGCTCTCGCCCGGCTTAAACGATTCTGACATCCCCGATCTTCTCAAGCGTGCGCGCGAAGCTGGAGCGACCGTCGCATGGATGACCATGCTGCGCCTGCCGGGCAGCGTCGCGCCCTATTTCGAGCAGCGCTTAAGGGAGCGTCTGCCGACGCGCGCCGAACGCATTCTCAATCACATCAAGGAAGAGCGAGGCGGCAGGCTCAACTCAAGCGAGTTTGGCGCGCGCATGAAGGGAACCAGCGAGCAATGGAGAATGATCGAGCAACTCTTCAAACTGCATTGCCGCCGCCTGGGCTTCAACAGCCAGAGGTATGCCGAAGATAAGCCGACCACATTTCGTCGTCCGACAAAACAGGGCGCGCTCTTTCCCGAAGCATAATTAGCAGGGATGGACAGGATGAACAGGATAAGAGAGGTCAGTACCGCCTAAGGTCTCGGGCGGGTATTCAACATTGCAGACCCGCCCGAGACCTTAGGCGGTACTGACCTGCTTATTCATTCTTCACTGTTGGCCCAAGCGCACTCTGAAACCGAAGCGTAAAAGCAGCGGTGGGCCCAGGGTCAGGACAGGGGTGCGGCCTATCTCGTATCTCCGGTTGAAAAGGTTCTCAGCCGCCGCGAACACTTCCCACCGGCGCGTGAGGCGATGTGACGCGAGCGCGTCGAGCGTGAAGTAGCGGCGAAGCTGAAAACGATTCTGGTCGTCGTCGTATTGCATTCCCGTGAAGCGTCCCTGCAATCCGGCGCTCGTGCGCGCTCCGTTCGTGTAGCCGAGCTGGAACGTGAGCTGGTGTCGCGCGACCTGCGGGATGAGCAGTCCTTCGAGGTCTGTGCTGGCGGGAAACTTCAAGACCGTGGCATCCGAAAAAAGATACCCGCCGGTGAGATTCCAATGCTTATTCAGTTGCGCCTCGGCTTCAAGCTCAAGGCCGCGCGAGCGCGTGCGGCCTAAGTTTTGTCTTTGCCGTGTGATGAGACCGGGCGCGACGTTGAGGGTCACGTTGGCGACGGGGCGGGTCGTCTCCGTCCAGTAGACGTTGGCCCGCGTGACGAGGCGGCGTTTGAACGAGGCGACGCTCGCGCCCGTCTCCGCGCCCGTCAGGCGCTCGGCGCGCAGATTTTCGTTGGCGAGCGTGAGCGTATCGCCGACGCGAAATGATCTGTACAGCTCGTTCAAGGAAGGCTGGCGAAAGGCGCGGTAGGCCGAAGCCGTGAGCGAGACTCGCTCGCCAGGCTTGTAGAGCACGGAAAGCTGCGGGCTGATGGCCGTCTCCGTTCGATCGGGAAAACGATTGACCTGGCCCGGGCCCACTCCACTGACGGGTCTGGTCGTCTGTAGCGCGGCGTAATTGCGCCAGCGATCAAAGCGCACGCCGCCCGTGATGAAGAGGCGTTCGGTCAGGCGAAGGATGTCTTCGACGTAGATGCCCAGGGTGCGCTCGCGCCCGCCCGCGCCGATGATTTGTGTGGGCCTGTTGCTCGTGAAAGCCAGCTCGTCGCTCGTGCCGCGCACCTCGCGCGCGTCCAGACCGGCAACCAGCGTTTGTCCAGCCCCGGCGGCGCGCGACCATTGCAACGCAAAGCCCGAGACCTGTGCGGGTACGCGCTGAACGCGTGTTAGTGTCTCCGCGCTGCGGTCTGCGTTGACGGCTGTAAAGTTCTGATCGAAGAGCTGTGCGCCCGTGTAGGCACGCAGGGAGACGGAGCCTGCGCGCGTGTTGGGCCAATCCGCACCGGCAGTGAGTTGCCTGATGTGTGTGCGATTGGTTTGCAGGGGCGTGCCGTTGGCGCGCGCCTCACCGTAGTAAGCTGCGCGTAGAAAGAGACGACCGTCTCCATCAAGCAGGCGTTCGAGCGTGAGGTCGAGCGCCGCGTGTCTGGAAGCAGCGGGCGTATCGATGGGCCCACGCTCCCGCCTATCGACGAGGATGTAGCCGTCCGTGTGAAAGATTTCGGCGGCGAGCGTCGCTCCCCAGCGTCCCTTTCGTCCTCCCATGAAGAGCGAGGCGTCGGGCGTCTGTTGATTGCCGTAGGAAGCTTCGAGCGTAAGGACTGGCGCGGGCCCAGCGCGGCGAGTGAGGATGTGAATGACGCCGCCGAGCGCACCGCTGCCGTAGAGACCGGATGAGCCGCCGCGCAGGATTTCTATACTTGAGACCGACTGGCGCGGGACGCGTCCCCAGTAAACCCAGCCGCCGAAGGGGTCGTTGAGCGGAACGCCGTCGGCGAGCACGAGGGCGCGGCTGGCCCCGCTCGCGCCCACGCCTCTTAAAGAGACTCCCTGCGAAGTAGGGTTGGCCGTGCGGCTGCCCGAGCGACGGAACAATTGAAAGCCCGGCACTTGTCTGAGCGCATCGTCTATCGTCAGGGCCGCCGTCGCCGAAAGCTCACGTTCGGAGAGCACGACGACGCTCGCCGCCGTCTCGGCGAGCCGCCTTTCGGTGCGCGTCGCCGTGACCGTCACCTGTTCCTCGATCGGCGCTGGATGAAGGACGACTTTGAGCGTTGAAGCGTCGTTCGTCATCGCGCTCCACTTCCGCTCCGCGCTACTGAAGCCGCGCGCCTGAACTTTAAGCGTGAAGGATTGGGCCCGTACCGCTTCAAAGAGGAAGCGCCCGTCATCACCCGTCCTCACCTCGGCAATGACCGATGACTCGTCGCTGATCGAGACCTCTGCTTCGGCGACGGGCGCGCCGCGTTGATCCAGCACCACTCCCTCGACGCGCGACGATTGCGCGACGGTCTGCGCCCCAACCGTTGCGCCCGGCAGATGTAGAAGGAGGAGCACACAAGCAGAGCATGAAATGACACGTGTAAGGAGAGGAAGCACCGGGCGCATTGCTACTGTGGCCTCGCGAGCTCTTGAATACAATTTCATTGCCGCATCATCGCTTCCGTCCCTCAATACCGATTCATCGCTTCCGTCCCTCAATACTGATTCGCCTGCTCGGCTCTCGCATCAGGGCTTGACGGCGATGGCCCACGGGCCGTCTCCAGCCTTGATCGTATTGACGACCTGATTGGTCTCTGTGTCTATCACCGATACGTCGTTAGACAATCCGTTGGCCGTGTAAAGCTTCTTGCCGTCGGGGGCAAGCGCGATGCCCCAGGGGCGCTGGCCGACCGGAATCATGTGCAGCAGCTTGTGGCTCGCGGCCTCAATCACCGCGACCGTATTGCCGCGCCCCGTCGCGACGTAGATGAGCCGACCGTCCGGTGAAACGACGACCCCCTTCGGCTTCATCTGCGCCTCGCCGCGCGGGAAGGCGATGGTGTCGACGACGCTGTGCTCGCTGGTATCGACGACTGAGAGAGAGCCGCCATTCTCAGCCGTGACGTAGGCGCGTGCGCCGTCTGGAGAGAAGGCGGCTTCGCGCGGGCGCGCGCCGACCAGAAAAGTCTTCGTCACCTGATTCGTCTGCGTATCTATGACGGAGACGGTGCTGCTGCTTTCCGAAGTCACGTAGACCCATCGCCCGTCCGGGCTCAAGGCGACGCCTTCGGGCTCAAGCCCGACGACCTGCGTGGCGATGACGCTGTTGGAGCTGAGGTCTGTGACGGAGGCCGTCCCGGCATCCTCGTTGGCGATGTAGAAGCGTGTGCCGTCCAGGTTGACGACGAACTGCTCTGGGTCAGTGCCCGCGTCGTACTTCGCCACCACCTTGTTGTCGGACGTATCGATGGCAGCGATCTTGTCTTCGCCCTCGCGGCGGTTCGAGGGATAGCTGAGCGCGACGTAAACGAGCCGCTTGTCCGGGCTCATGTGAATGCCGCGCGGCCTTGCGCCCACGCGTATCGTCTCGACGACGGTATCGGTCGAGATGTTGATGACCGTGATCGTCCCGTCGCGCTCGTTGCTCACGTAGGCGAGCGGGCCCGATCGCTTGGGCCCACAGGCGCAGAAGGCTTGCAGCAGGATAAGCGCCGCCATCAAGCAGCGGCGTCGATCAGACCACTCGATCAGCATCTCTCGCATGAAGGTGAACTTGTTCCGGGAGGATACTACTTCACTTCAAAGTGTAAAGGTAGCTCGCGGTGTAGAGCCCCGGCGACAACTCTCGCACGCGCCGCCAACGCTTTCGTCTCCGCTTATTGCTGTTCGAGCCGCAATGCGCGGGCCTCTCGACTGCGGACGCGCCGCTCCGATTCGCGCATCCAGCCGAGCATCAGGGCGAGCGCCGCGATGACGTAGACGGTCGCCGCCGGAACCCACATGATGAGCCCGCCGAGTTGTTGATCTTCAAGCGGCGAGAGTCCCCAGGACTGTGTTGTCTGAGCATAGGCCGGATACCAGACCTTGTTGGCGAAAGTAATCAGCGCGCCGAGCACGCCGCTATGCACCGATGTCGTGAACACGTAGAGCACAGCCGCGCCGTAGCCCATCAACCCTCGCCGCCCGTGAATGAGCGCCCACCAGAAGAGCAGGGCCGAGCCCAGAAAGCTCAGGTGTTGCAGCGTGTGAACGAAGTCGCTGCGAAGCGTCGCCTGAAACAGGACGGGCGCGTGCCAGACCCAGAGCGCCAGCGCATGAATGGCCCACGCCGCGAGCGGATTCGTCACAGCGCGCCAACTCCCCTGCACCGCGCGCTGCTTTCCCGCCGCCCCGATCGATTGTCGCCAGCCGAGCGGCAGGGCCCACAGGAAAGGCACGAGCGGGTGCGCCAGCACCAGCAGCGGAGCGGCGACCAGCATCAGGACTTCGTGCTGCGTCATGTGCGCCGAAAACAGAACTTCGCCCCAGGGGTGGAGCGGCGAAACGAGCGCGACGAAGAGCGCCAGCCAGCCGCCAGCGAAAGCCCATGCTTCCCCGCGACTCGTCCCATGCCCGCGCCCGGACTCTCGCCACACACGCCGCACACCGCGAAAGTACAACCAACCCGCCACCGCAAGGCTCGCAATCACAAGCGGGTCGCGTCCCCACGTGAACCACAGATCACCAAACGTATGCGGCTTGCCACCGTGAAAAGCAAGGATGAAGGATGAAGGCGGAAGGATGAAGTAAAAGCTATTAAGACAGGTAAGCATTCCTTTCATCCTTCATCCTTCATCCTTCATCCTTGCTTTTCATCTCTGGCATGGGTCGAAGATGAACTGGGGAATCCATTGCGCGACGATGATGAGGAAGCTGAGCGCGCTGAGCATCAGTCCGACGCTTCCCAGGAAACGATTACGCACGAGATTGTCTGCGGACTCGTCCGGCGCGACGAGTCCGGCGCGTCCCCAGTTGCGCCAGGCGATGAGGCCGCCGCCCGCCGCGATGAGCAGGAAGACGATCGTCATCAAGTGAAGCAGAGACGTGTGGCCTCCGGGGCAGAGCTTCTGCGTCAGGGTATAGTTGACTTGCAGGTTGGAGAGAAACGCCATCGGCGCGATCAGCACGCCCGACCATAAAGCCAGCAGGCCCGTGCGTCGCCCGCGCTCCTGCTTCGCACGCGTCTCGGGTTGCGAATCTTCACTTGCCGACATCTGCGGAGTCTCCTTCCCCTAAAGAAAACGCGGCGCGAGATACACGAGCGCGTAGCACGGAATCCAGATGCCGACGATGAAGTACCAGTAGAGCGCATTGTCTGTCGCGTCAACCATGTACCTGGGCTCCGTGTGTCCGAGGCCGAGCAGCACCGTGATGACGATCGTTTCAACCACTTCCGAGACGAGGTGAAACGTGTGAATGACCATGATCGTCCAGACGATCGAGCCGTAGGCGTTGGAGTCCCAATAGACGTTAAGCGACCTGAACTCCAAAAACCTGAGCGCGATAAAGATCAGGCCCACCACGTCGCACACGATATGCCAGATGATGACGCGCGGCGCGTCCAGGCGTTTGGCCGCCCTCTCAAGCAAGTACATCGGCAGGGCGCTCAGGAGGATGACGGCAAGATTGATGGTCGGGATGAGCAGGTCTGGCAACTCAGTCGGCGGCGGCGGCCAGTACGTGACGCGATCGCGCAAGTAGAAGTAGGTGACGAAGCAGAGCGCGAGCATTGTTCCTTCGATGGCGAGGAAACCCCACACGGCCCACCACGTCACGGCGCGACTGCCGAAGGCGAAGCCCGGCAGCCGGGAAACGTCGATCACGACCTTCTCTCTCATTGCGTTCTCGCGGCCTCCCGTCTTCGCTCCTCCTCCGACATATCTTCGACCGGCGGAAGCTCACACTTCGCTTCCTCTCCCCTCTTCGGCCAGCCCCACACGAGCAGCGCCAGGAAAGACAGAACCATCCCGCCCGGCAGCGCCCAGGGGCTGAAGATCGAGCAGATGAAGGTCGCCGTCGCGGCCAGCGCCATCAGCAGCGGCCCGATGTTCGGCCCCGGTAGAATCAGCTTGTGATCCGGCTCCGCATCCATCGTCTGCGTAATCAAAATCTCGCGGCAGTCGCTCCTCAAGCCCCCGACGACCGGCGCTTCCTCGCTGCGGGCCCAGAGCGCCTCGCGTCCCTGGACTACCGGCAGGCGAAAGAAGTTGTAGTCGGGCGGGGGCGAGGTGGTCGCCCATTCGAGCGAGTCCGCGTTCCAGGGGTTGGGCCCGGCCACTTCGCCCGCGCGCAGGCTCCTGATCGCGTTGATGATGAAGACCAGGACTCCGAGCGACAGCACCACTCCGCCCGCCGTCGCCAGCAGATTGAGCCTCTCCCAGCCGGTTCCCGGCACGTAGGTATAGATGCGTCGCGGCATCCCTTGCAGGCCGAGGATGTGCATCGGGAAGAAGGTGAGATTGAAGCCCAGGAACATCAGCCAGAAGTTGAGCTTGCCGAGCGATTCGCCGAGCATGCGCCCCGTCATCTTCGGAAACCAGTAATAGAAGGCCCCGAAGAGCGGGAAGACCGCGCCGCCGATCAGCACGTAGTGAAAATGCGCGACGACAAAATACGTGTCGTGTAACTGTAGGTTGACGGGAACGCTCGCCTGCATCACTCCCGTCATTCCGCCCAGGATAAAGATGAAGAAGAAGCCGAGCACGAAGAGCATGGGCGTCTTCAATCGCAGTCGTCCCGTCCAGATCGTCGCCGTCCAGCAGAAGATTTGAATGCCGGAGGGAATGGCGATGAGCATCGTCGCCGCCGTGAAGAAGCTCGAACCCAGTTGCGGCAGCCCAGTGGCGAACATGTGATGAACCCAGAGGCCGAAGCCGATAAAACCGTTGGCGATGATCGCAAGCACAAGCGCCGTGTAGCCGAAGACCGGACGCCGCGTAAAGGCCGGAAGCATCGCCGAGACGAAGCCCGTCGCCGGAAGAAAGATGATGTAGACCTCCGGGTGTCCGAAGAACCAGAAGAGATGCTGCCAGAGCAGCACGTCGCCGCCCTCCGCAGGGTTATAGAAGTGCGTGGCGACCAGACGATCGAGCGTCAGGAAGAGGCTGCTGGTCATCACCGCAGGCATCGCAAAGACCACCATGAAGGAGACGACGACCATCGTCCACAGGTAGATCGGAATGCGGTTCAGAGACATCCCCGGCGCGCGCATCTTAAAGACCGTCACGATGGTCTCGATGGCGGCGGCGAGCGCGGCGATCTCCGTAAAATTTATCAACTGCGACCAGACATCGACGCGCTTGCCGGGCGAGAAGCCCGGCCCCGCGAGCGTGACGTAGCTGAACCAGCCTGTGTCCGGCCCCGTGTTGAGGAAGAAGAAGACGTAGAGCATCACGCCGCCCGCAAGGTATATCCAGTAGCTGAAGGCTGCGAGTCTGGGGAAGACTATATTGCGCGTGCCGACCATCAGCGGCACGAGGTAAATGGCCATCGCCTCCATCACAGGGATGGCGAAGAGGAACATCATCGTTGAGCCA
Organism: Pyrinomonadaceae bacterium; assembly: GCA_036522655.1. GTDB lineage: Bacteria > Acidobacteriota > Blastocatellia > Pyrinomonadales > Pyrinomonadaceae > DASQYE01. The sequence continues at coordinate 71,434 of DATDFK010000003.1, forward strand.
TGCATCGTAAAAACCTGGTCGTAGAGGTCTGGGCCCAGCAAGGTGTTCTCGGGACGCGAAAGCTGTAGGCGCATCATGACGGCGAGGATGCCGCCCAGGAGGAAGAAGATGAAGGCCGTAATGATGTAGCGCTTGCCGATGGATTTATGGTTGGTGCTCGCCAGCCATCCCCACAAGCCCGGCGGGCTGCCCCACGTCTCCGTGAGCATCTGCTGCTCCTGCTCGACAGACATCTCTTGTGAGCGCGCGCCCTCCTTCGCCGCCGCGCCCTCGACTGCCGCCGAAGCGCTCGCCCGATCGTCGATCTTTTCTTCAAGTCTCATTTGAGGCTCTCCAGATAACTCAGCAGCGCCTGCAAATCCTCCTCTGGAAGAGGGACGGGCGGCATGCGATTGCCCGGCTTGATCTCCTGCGAATTGGTGACCCAGCCCGAAAGATGAGCGCGCGTGAAGGGGAGCGTTCCGGCGGCGATGGTCTTGCGGCTCGCAAGATGCGTCAGGTCAGGGGCGACGCTGGCGCTGGCGTCCGTGCCGCGAACGGTGTGGCACATGACGCAGGGCGCGGAGAGAAAGACCTGCTGCCCACGTCCCTCCGGCGTCGCCTGCGACGCTTGCGCGGCGGGGCGGCGCTGCGCTTCCACCCACGCGTCGAACTTCGCCTGCGGCTCGGCGATGACGATAAAGCGCATGTGCGCGTGCTGGTGGCCGCAGAACTCCGCACACTGCCCGTAAAACTCTCCCTCTCGATCGGCCTTGAGCCAGATATTAGTATCGTGTCCCGGCAACAGGTCTTTCTTGCCGTCGAGGTTGGGAACCCAGAAGCTGTGTATGACATCCGTGGAAGTGAGTTGAAGCTGGACGAGGCGTCCGACCGGGATGTGAATCTCGTTCGCCGTTGTGAAGGTGTTGCTCGGCACTTGGTCTTGATACTCGATCTCCCACCACCATTGATGCCCGGTCACTTTAATGGACACGGGCTGCGGCTCCTGAACCGTGTAATAGCCCTTTCCTGTTTTGAAGCTCGCGACGAGGAAGACGAAAAGGATGATGCCCGTCAAAAGGACAGCGCCCGTCACTACTCTTGTGACGCGTCGCTCGGAGTCAGGCTCCGGCGTGATGTAAGCCGTGTCGAAGGTCGTGCTCTGCTTTTGCCGCGCGCGGTAGACGGCCACGAGAACGGAGATGATGACGATGATAAAGACACTTGTGCAGACGTAGAACATCAGCCACCAGAGTCGACTGATACGACCCGCCTGTGGGCCCACAGGGTTGAGCGCCGAATGCACGCCCCCGCAACCGGAAAGCAAAGGCAAAAGTAGAAAGGTAAAAGGCAAAAGACGGAAGCGTAACAGGCGCGCGAGCATGGCTCGCATCGTCTCACTTACGCCTTCTACCTTTTGCCTTTGGCCTTCCGACATTATGGCATCTCCGCAGACTTGGGCAGTGTCGAATCCTTCGGCTCTTTCGTTTCGGTCTGTTGCTCGGGCTTTTTAGTGCTCATGTGGTCGTCGCGTCCGTTGGCCGCAGTCTTGGACGCCTGCCCGCTGAGGCTTCGCACGTAGGCGGCCAGTTGCCAGACCTGATAGTCTGGAATCTTGTCGCGAAAAGAGGGCATGCCGTTGGGGCGTCCCTCGACGATGGTGGCGAAGATTTGATCCGGCTCGCTGCCGTAAATCCACTCGTCATCGATCAGGGGTGGGCCCATGCCGCCGCCCCCGTGCGCGTGGCAGCCCACGCAGTTGAACCATTCGTAGAGCCTTTTGCCATCGCTCATCGCCGGGCCGTTCTCCTCATACTCGTTCTTCAAGGGTGCGTGCGGCGCGGGCGCGCCCGGCTGTAGGTCGCTGATCCTTTTCGTGTTGATGCGATTGGCCGACGGGGGATTGACACGAAAGCCTCTCTCTTCGCGCTTACAGGAAGAGGCCAGAGCGGTCGCCAGGGCGAGCAGGCACGCGCACAGGATTTTGAGGTCTCTATCTTTGATATGAAGCATTCTCGTTGCGGCCATCCTCAATGCGCGGAACGCCGTACTGGTCGAGGATGGTTCTGATCTCGGCTCGTCGGCGCGCGAGAATCTCTTCAAGCTCTTCTCTGAATGCGTCATCGCCTCTCCTCACCCCCATCGAAATGTCGTACACAAAGGGAAGAAACGGGAGATCAATCTCGGGGGAAACGGGCACCACGGCAAGCGCCACTTTTTGCTGGCGCGCGAAGTAGCCTGCGAGCGGCCCCCAGACGACGGCAGCATCCACCTCGCCCTTCGCCACCGCTTCGATTATCCGCGCCGGGGGATTGGCCTCCGCGTAGTCGCCGTAGAGCGTGTAGCCGCGCACGTTCTCGATGATATGGCGATTGCTGAGGGCGTGAGCGGGCGGGGTGTTGGCGAAATCATCGCCGATGAGCTGCACGCCGATCTTGATCTTACGCAGAACGGGGTCGTCAAAGGAGCGTATGTTCAATCGCCTGTCTTTGCGATAGACGAAAACATAACTGGAACGATAATAGGGCGAAGTGGTCAGCGCCATCTCGAAGCTACTCGGAACGCCTATCACCAGATCGCATTCACCGGCCTTGAGCGTGTTGCGAAAAAAGCCTCGGCGCTGGGCCCACCAGGTGTACTGCACTTCCGTCCGCATCTCGCGTGCGATGAGCGCCGCGATCTTATTCTCGAAACCTTCCAGCCGCTCGTTGGAAAAAGGAAGATTGTTCGGGTCGGCGCAGACGCGCAGGGGGCGATGAGATGACTGCTGTTGGGGAGGATTGGTATTCGCCTTCTGCGGCGGCTGGACGTGGCCCGCGCACGAAAGAAGTGTGAGCGCGGAAAGCGACAGCAACACAAGATAGACGGACATCCATGCAGAGCCTTTGTCTGTATGCTGGGACTCTGCCCCAGGGCTTGCGCCTTGGGCCACATTCTGTCGTCCCTGCGGGGCTTGGCGTCGCTCTTTCGGCTTCGCACCGGATTTAAGGGAGCGAAAAGACATAGAGCGTGCCCCCTTTGGCCGTTTGATCGGGCAGGTCTGTCATGGCGTTGACGAAGCCGAGCGCGGCAGAGCCGTCGCGCGGGTCTAGTCCGCCCGCGACGATGGCCCCGGCCCAGCCTCCGACGCCCGAGAGAACCGCCACATACTGCTTGTTGTCAGGGCCGCGATAGGTGATGGGCTGGCCGATGATGCCCGAGCCGGTCTTGAACTGCCACAACACCTCGCCCGTGCGCGCGTTGACGGCCTTGAACCATCCCTCCATCGTGCCGTAAAAAACCACGTCGCCTGCGGTGACGACCGCCCCGCTCCAGACGGGAAAATTCTCCTTGATCTTCCAGACTTCGCCGCCCGTGACGGGATCCCAGGCCGTAAACTCGCCACGGTGTCCGCCCGGCCCCGGATACATCTTCACGTTCGAGCCGACGTACGGAGTACCGGCGATGTAGTTGGCCTCGACGCCCTCGTGATCCATGCAGAGATTGTTGTGCGGGATATAGAGCATCCCTGTTTGCGGAGAGTAGGCGGAAGGATTCCAGTCTTTGCCGCCCGGCGCGGCAGGACAAATATCGCGCACGACCTTGCCCATCCCCTGATTCTTCTCTTCGTTGTAAATGAGCTTGCCCGTCTGTAGGTCGACGCCCTTGCTCGAAGTGATGTGGACGAACGGATTGGCCGAGAGCACCTGCCCCGTCGTGCGATCGAGCACGTACACGTAGCCCGTGCGCTCGGGCCGCACCAGCACCTTACGCGTCTGGCCGCCGATGGGCAGATCGAGCAGGATTTGCTCGTTGATGCCGTCGTAGTCGAAGAGGTCGTGCGGAGCCCACTGGTAGTACCAGACGGCCTCGCCCGTGTCTGGATTGCGCGCGAAGATGCCGGATGTCCATTTGTTATCGCCGGGACGCTGTTCTGGATTCCAGGGGCCGGGATTGCCCGTCCCGTGATAGATCAGGTTGAGGTCTGGGTCATAGGAAATCCAGCCCCAGACAGTGCCGCCGCCGATCTTCCAGGCGTCCGGCGGCCAGGAGGCGACGCCCAGGTCTTTGCCCTGATCCTGGCTGTAGAAGGGCTTGAAATTAGCGCCTATGCGCACGTCTGCATCGGGGCCCGTGCTGTAGGCGCGCCATGCTTCCTTGCCGCTCGCGGCATCCAGCGCAGCGATCCAGCCGCGCACGCCGAACTCGCCGCCCGAATTGCCGACCAAGACCTTGTCATGGACGACGAGCGGAGCCATCGTGATCGTCTCGCCCTTGTTGATGTCGCCGAGCTTTGTGCGCCAGAGTTCCTTTCCCGTTTCGGCATCGACGGCGACCGTCTGCGCGTCCAGCGTGTTGTAGAAGATTTTTCCGCCGGAGAAGACAGCGCCGCGATTGACCAGATCACAGCACGCCACGCCCTGCGCAGAGGCCACGGGCTTCGGCTCGTATTTCCATTTGGCGGGCGCGCCCGGCTTGGTTAAGTCCAGCGCGTACAAAATATTCGGGTAGGGGGTAACGACGTACATCGTGTTGTTAACGACGATGGGCGCGGCCTCCTGCCCGCGATTGACGCCCGTCGAGAACGTCCAGGCGACTTTCAGACTTCCGGCGTTCCCGGTATTGATCTGGTCTAGCCCGCTAAAACGTGTGCTCGCGTAATTTTTGGCGGGCATCAACCACTGGCCGTCCTCCGGCACACTGGTCTGAATGCCCTGCTGCTGCGGGCCCGACGACTGCTGCACACGGCGCGGCTCGACCGACTTTTGGTCGCGCGACTGGCGCGGCGAACAGGCCGGGGGCAAGAGAAGCGCACAGATGATAAAGAGGAGGAGAACGGGTTTGGAGGATAAGAACGCTACGAAGCTGTGTCGTTCCATCAAACCTCCTTGCAAGCGAAAGGTTGCTGGCTGCTATAAAATGTGCGGGGACTGTACAGGAATGTGCAGGGGAATTCCGTACGGTATCGTACTGAAGGGCTACGACTTAGCAGAAAGCGGCGACACGGGCGCACGTGCCTAGGTGAGACGCGCTCCGTAGTCGCTCCGGGCCTATGCCGCGCGCTCTTCCTTCCTCAACGGTCTCCGAAGCGTTCGTGTCGGCCGCGCCTCTCACAAGAAAAGAGCCGACCGGCGTTCTTTATGGGGAATATCCGTGGCTTGCCGCGAGGAGGCCGCCGGATTCGATCTTTTGACTTTCCCGACGAACCCCAAAGGGCTTGCTCGCATCAAATAAGCTTAGCAATTTCAGTTCTTTATGGTCACAGGCGGAGCGAAAGACATTAAATCGAAACATTTAAAAGGTAATAAGGAAAGTTTACCGGGATGGTTGAAACATTGGAGTATCCAGAGCGTATTGAAGCTGTCTCTTTGACAATCGCGGCGAAAAATCGTGAAATGGCAGATTTGCGTCATCAGATAGATTTGAAGCAGAGCGTGGCGACGCTGGAGATTCTGAACGCGAGGGATGAGAACGCGAAACCGCTCTATTCAAACGAGACGGCCAGAAGCGCCGCGATCAAGCTGGCGCTGGCGGCCAACCCGGGCTATCAGGAATTGGAGCGCAAGCTGGCAGCGGTCGAGCTGGATCGGGCCGCAGCCTTCGCCGCTCTTGAGCGTTTGCGCGGAGAATTCAAGCTCTACCTGCTAGACCGACAGCAGGAAGTCGGCATCAAAGATATGGTCTCGGGTTGAGGAGAAGCTGGAAGCGCCGGACGGTTCTCCCCGACAAACGATTTCGGCGGCGCGAGAGGTTGAAGGCTGGAGCATGGTTGATAAGAACGGGGGTAATGGCGGGCTGCGCATGGATTTAACAGAGGGCGATCAGTACCTGCCTTTCAAGGGAATGGATCAGGAACAGCAGGAAGAAGCTATTTCGACGGATAGAATCGAAGAGGTCTTACAGAAACTCGGCGGCGCAAGCCTCACCGAAGTCGATTCGGACGAACTCTTGATCGAAGAGGTCGCCTCCGCGTCAGTTTCTGAGGACACGGACGAGTCTCTGGACGGAGAAGACGAACTGGATTTGTCAGCCGGTGTGGATGATAAGTCCAGCGACCCGGTACGCCTGTACCTGCGCCAGATGGGAACCGTCCCGCTCCTGACGCGCGAGCAGGAAGTGGCCATCGCCAAGCGCATCGAAGGCGGCGAGATCAAGACGCACAAAACTCTCTCGCGCTCGCCCATCGCCATTCACGAGTTGATCAAGATCGGCGAAGAGTTGGAGCGCGGCGTGCTCAACGTCCGCGATGTCGTCAACTTTTCCGATCAGGCGGAGATCAGCGAGCTCGAAGAGCGCTCGGACGAATTTCTGCGCCTGACGCTTGAAGGCATCACCAGCGTCGGCAAGCACTACGTGACGGCGCTCAAGGAACTGGAAAAGCTCCGCGCCGAACAGCAACTCTCGCGCGGCAAGCGTAATAAGAAGACTCTGCGGCTGCGTCGCAAGGTCGCGCGCGCACGCCTGGACATCGCCAAGGACATACGGCAGCTCAAGTTAAAAGAGAGCGCCCGCCAGCGATTGATAGACGCCATCGCAGCCGTCCACAAGGAAGTGCGCATGCATGAGCGCGACATTGATAAGTGGACGGAGAAGCTCAACAAGAAGCGTGTCAAGCCGGAAGATCAGAAAGAGTTTAAGAAGCACATCACCGCCGCCAAGCGTCGTCTCAAAGAGATAGAGCAGGAGACGAACGTTAACATCGTCGAGATCAAACGCTCGCACCAGGCCATTGCGCGCAGCGTCGCGCAGACCGTCGAAGCCAAGCGCGAGATGACGGAGGCCAACCTGCGCCTGGTCGTCTCCATCGCCAAGAAGTACACCAATCGCGGCCTGCAATTTCTCGATCTTATTCAGGAAGGCAACATCGGATTGATGCGCGGCGTGGACAAGTTCGAGTGGCGACGCGGTTACAAGTTTTCGACCTACGCGACGTGGTGGATCAGGCAGGCCATTACGCGCGCGATTGCAGATCAGGCGCGCACGATTCGCATCCCCGTCCACATGATCGAGACGATCAACAAGCTGATCAGAACTTCGCGCGCATTGGTGCAGGAGTTGGGACGCGAGCCGACGAGCGAAGAGATTGCCGAACGAGTGGAGATGCCGGTGGCCAAGGTTCGCAGCGTCTTCAAACTGGCGCAGCAGCCGATCTCGCTGGAAACGCCTATCGGCGAAGAGGAAGACGCGCACTTAGGCGACTTCATAGAGGATAAATCGAGGGCCAATCCGGCTGATTCGGTCGTCGCCTCGAACCTGCGCGAGATCACGGACGAAGTCTTAGCGACCTTGAGCCCGCGCGAAGAGAAGGTCATCAAGATGCGCTACGGGCTTGGGCCCATCGGCGAAGAGCACACGCTCGAAGAGGTGGGTAAGGACTTCACGGTCACGCGCGAGCGCATACGCCAGATCGAAGCTAAGGCGCTCAGAAAGCTGCGCCATCCTTCGCGCTCGCGTCTGCTCAAGCCTTTCATCGATGCCGTCGAACGCTGAGACGGTCAGGCTAAAAAAGCTGAAAACCTCATGCCGTTGTAATCAACGGCATGAGGTTTTTTTGCGCCCGTCGATTGATTGGGCCAATCGTGTTTGCGCAGGCGCGCGCTCTCTCTCAGATGCCAGCCGTGTTCATCAGGACGACTCTCCAACCGTCAGGGTCTTCAAACGTCAGGCCGTGCTCTGCCCAGTAAGGATTTTCCGGTGCGACAGGGAGATGGCCCATGCTACTCAAGCGCTCCGCGAGGCGTTCAATTGCATACCTGTCGGGCATGTAGAAGACGAGCAGGTTGTCTTTCGTCGGCGCGGGACAGGCGCTTCCCTCTTCGTGCTCCGTAAACTCAAGGTGATACTCGCTTCCGGGTAGACCAATCATCACGCCCGAATATCCCGCGTGCCCTTCAAACGAACCGATCACTTTGAGGCCCAGCCCGTCGCGATAAAATTTGACGACCTCATTGAGGCGTGCGGTCGGGCGCGCGACTCTCACCTGTACGACCGGAAGCGACTGTGACCACTCAGGGGGCATGACGATTCCTCTGCGAACAGTTTTCCGTTTCTAAGCCGTCAGGCTTGCCGGGCGCGGCGCGCCGCGCAGTTGAACCGGAGGCTGCGGCGCGCAGCAGGCTTTAATCAGCCGCTCGCGATCACGCTGCATCTCCTCGTCCTGTGCCAGCCACTCCATCACCTCGCGCATGACGCGCGCGGCGTGCGGCTCCGACGGCTCACTGATGCGGTAATGCATCCACTTGCCTTCCCTGCGCGCCGAAACCACCCCGGCCCGGCGCAGGTAAGCCAGATGACGAGATATTTTCGGCTGGTTGGTCTTCAAAACTTCGACGAAGAAGCAGACGCAAATTTCGTCTGTGCGTATGAGATTGAGCAGCCGCAGCCGTGTGCGATCTGCCAGGGCGCTGAAGAGCGCCTCCATGTCATATCTTTTATTGCTCATCCTTGTCCTACACCCCTACGACTTTGCTTCGGCGTTCGAGCAAGAGCGTGTCTCGCCAGACCGCTTTCATCTTACCAATACGCTCGCGGCGTCCGACTTCGCGGAAACCGCATCGCCTGTGTAACTCCACACTTGACGTGTTCTCGGGAAAGATACCGGCCTGAAGAGTCCAGATGCCGTTGCGCTCCGAAGAGCTGACGAGGGCTTCGAGCAAGGCGCGGCCCACGCCTTCGCCCCTATGATGCGCCCCGACATAGACGCTTACTTCCGCCACGCCTCCGTACACACATCTGTTAGAGACGGGACTGAGCGCCGCCCAGCCCTTGATCACATCGGCAGAAAGCGCGACCAGCCTGCTATGCGGCAGATGGCCTTGTGTCCACTTCTCCCAGGCAGGGGCTTCGGTCTCAAAGGTCGCATGGCCCGTCGCTATCCCTTCAAGATAGATTTGACGCACCTGCTCCCAGTCCGCCTCCCTCATCTCTTCTATCACGAAGCTCATCGCTTTTACCCGCGAACCTTTCGACTTCAAACCTACCCCGCGAAAAATTTTACCACCGCCCTACAAATATGGCTTGACATATGTGTCGGGCGGGTGTATCTTGCGCTCATATTCGCCAACGCGAATGTGAGTTTATACCGGAGAAGGAGACAAGTCAAAATGGAGAAAGAGACGACCACGCAGGTTCAGGCTTTGAAGGCGCATCTGGCCCTGAACGTCAAAAACGTCGAGCGCAGCCTTGAGTTCTACAGGCGCATGCTCGGGATAGAGCCCTCCAAGGTGCGACGTGGCTATGCCAAGTTCGATATCCAGAACCCGCCGCTCAATCTAACGCTCAACGAAGTTCCTTTTAAAGAGCGCGGCGCGCTCTCGCACCTGGGCATTCAGTTGACCTCGACGGAGGATGTGTTAATGATGCGCGAGACCTGGGCCGAGCGAGGTCTTGTGACGCGCGAAGAGATGCAGACCAACTGCTGCTACGCCGTGCAGGACAAGACATGGGTGACAGACCCGGACGGCAACGAGTGGGAAGCCTTCGTCGTCCTCGAAGATAATCTGGCGGAGACGACGATGTGCTGCACGGGCAGCGAGAGTGAACAGCAAGAGGCTTCATCAATCAAGACGGAAGCCGCAACGGTCGCGGCCTCCTGTTGTGCACAGCCATCTACGGAATCGGTGAGCGTCTCTGCGCCGGTCTCGATTGCCAAGACCTGCTGCGGATAGAAACTATTGGCGCTTAAAGAACAGAAAACATGCCTATGAATAAAGGAAAGCGCGTGCTTATTCTCTGCACGGGAAACTCCGCGCGCAGCCAGATGGCCGAGGGTCTTCTCAGGCATGATGGCGGAGACCGTTTTGAAGTTTTCAGCGCGGGCACACATCCCGGCCATGTGCGCCCCGAAGCCATCGAAGCGATGCACGAATTGGGCATAGACATCTCAAGCCATCGTTCCAAATCCGTTGATGAGTTTACGAACAAAGAGTTCGATTACGTGATTACGGTCTGCGACAATGCCAGAGAACACTGTCCTGTTTTTCCGGGCACGACTCAACGCATCCATTGGAGCTTTGACGACCCGGCAGCCGCCCTCGGTGACGAAGCGGCGCGACTGGCGGAGTTTCGCCGCGTGCGCGATCAGATACGCGAGCGGCTCAAGGGATTCATCACTTCTCATCCCGCCGACACGTTGAGCCCCTGAAAGGGGCGCGCAGATTGTAGCCCAAGACGTAAGTCGTGGGGACAGGTTAAGCAGAGAGACGAAAGCCCCTGAGGGGCGAAAGAAATTGAACTTGAGTTTCTTTCGCCCCTCAGGGGCTTGTGTGTTTTTATTGATCTGTTTGTCCCGGGGCTTTTGCGCCTTGGGCTGGACTGTGCCGTTCTTTCAGGGGCTTGACGCTTGCTCAAATAAAGGTATCAATTCATTATTGAACCTATTATATTTAGTTCACCGGCTCGAACATGAAGCTTGACGCTAAAATTAGGGGAGTAGATGGGCATCTCACTTAAAACGGAACATCTCAAGCGCTACAGAGACATCGCGTGGCTGTTTATGAAGTACGGGCGCTCTGATCTGGTCAGGCAGGCCGGGTTGGACGAGACGCTCAAGGACGATGATGGGCCCGTAGTCGAAACCGGGACGGCGAAGGCCGAAGACCTCGCCACAGACCTTGAGAAGATGGGCCCAACCTTTATCAAGTTGGCCCAGTTGCTCTCCACCCGCGCAGACCTCATCCCGGGGCCTTACCTGGAAGCGCTCGCCCGCCTGCAAGACAACGTCGAGCCTTTCACTTACGAGGAAGTGGAGCAGATCGTGTCGGACGAGTTGGGCGTGCGCATCTCCAAAGCGTTTACGGAGTTCGAGCAAGTGCCTATGGCCGCCGCATCGCTCGGGCAGGTTCATGCCGCGACGATGCGCGACGGGCGCGCGGTGGTCGTCAAAGTGCAGCGGCCCGGGATACGCGAGACCATCGTCAAAGACCTTGATGTGCTGGCGGACATCGCGGCCTTTATGGACAAGCACACGGAATCGGGAAAGCGTTACGAGTTCCAGGGCATTCTGACGGAGCTGCGTAAGAGCCTGCTGCGTGAGCTTGATTATCGACAGGAGGCGCGCAACCTCTCCATCTTCGCCGAGAACCTGAGAAATTTCGACGTGATCATCGTGCCGCTCCCCATAGAGGGTTTTACGACTTCGCGCGTGCTGACGATGGATTTCGTCCGTGGCAAGAAGATCACTTCGCTCTCTCCGCTAGGGTGGATAGACATCGACGGACTGATGCTCGCCGAGCAACTCTTCCACGCCTACCTCAAGCAGATTCTCGTTGACGGTTTTTTCCACGCAGACCCGCATCCGGGCAACGTCTTCCTGACCGAAGACAAGCGCATCGCGCTCATTGACCTGGGGATGGTGGGCCGCATCGCGCCGCGCGCGCAGGAGAATATCCTTCAACAACTGCTGGCGATCAGCGAGGGGCGCGGCGACGATGTCGCGGAGATGACCATCAAGATGGGCGAGCCGAAAGCGGACTTTGACGAGCAGCGATTCACGCGTCAGGTCGCAGACCTCGTCACGCAACACCGCGATGCCGAGTTACAGAATCTGGACTCGGGCCGGATAGTGCTTGAGATTCAGCGCATCGCCGGTGAGACGGGCTTTCGCCTGCCGCCCGAATTCACCCTGATCGCCAAGGCCCTGCTCAACCTTGATCAGGTCGTGCATACGCTAGACCCCTCCTTTGACCCGAACGCTTCGATTCGCCAGCACGCCTCCGAGATCATGCAGCAGCGATTGCTGCAAAGCCTCTCGCCCGGCAATCTCTTCAACGCCCTGCTCGAAACCAAGGGCCTGTTCGAGAAACTGCCGAATCGCGTCAGCAAGCTGCTCGAAACGGTCGCCAACAACTCGCTCTCGATCAAGGTCGATGCCATTGACGAAGTGAAGCTGATGGAGGGGCTGCAAAAGGTCGCCAACCGCATCACGCTCGGGCTGGTGCTCGCCTCGCTCATCATCGGCGCGGCGCTGCTGATGAGAGTCGAGACTTCGTTTAAGATTTTCGGCTATCCCGGCCTCGCCATCATCTGTTTTCTGGCGGCGGCGGCGGGCGGCGTGATGCTGGTCGTCAACATCATCTTTTACGACGAAGCACAGGACGACAAATAACGCTCTTGTCAGGGCGTCAATTGTCAGTACCGCCAAAGGTCTCGGGCGGGTGTCTGCGGCTTAGCAACCCGCCCGAGACCTTTGGCGGTCATGACATTTCAATAACCGGAGACCGAAATAATGACGAGACGAAGGATTGCGTGTGTGCTCGCAGTTGCGTTGCTCATGGCGCTGATTGTTTCTGCTGCGAGCGAGCGGCGAATCGACGGGAGCAGCGCGGCGGCGCGCGCCGCTTCGACGCGCGAGCAACAGGTCGCGCAGGCCGCCGAAGCGATGCGCTCGCAGCTTATCTCTCAGCGGCGCGACTTTCACATGCACCCGGAGCTATCGAACCGTGAGGAGCGTACTGCGCGCATCGTCGCCGAACGTCTGCGCGCGCTCGGCCTTGAGGATGTGAGGACGGGGGTGGGGCGTCACGGCGTCACGGCCCTGCTCAAGGGCGCGAAGCCGGGCCCGGTCGTCGCCGTGCGCGCCGATATGGATGCGCTCCCGATACAGGAGACGAACGACGTGCCGTACAAATCGCTCACGCCCGGCGTCAAGCACGCGTGCGGCCACGACGCGCATACGACGATAGAGCTTGGCGTCGCCGAAGTCCTGAGCAAGATGCGCGGCGAGATCGCGGGCACAATCAAGTTTATCTTTCAACCGGCGGAGGAAGGCGCGCCGACGGGCGAAGAGGGCGGCGCGCGGCTAATGATCAAGGAGGGCGCGCTTGAGAACCCGCGCCCGCAGGCCATCTTCGGGCTACACACGGAGCCCAACTTGCAGGCCGGGCAGGTAGGCTATCAAGCGGGCCCGGCGATGGCCTCCTCCGACACGTTTAGTATCGTGATTCGCGGCAAGGACTCGCACGGGGCGCAGCCGCAGATGGGCATTGACTCGATCGTCGTCGCCTCCGAGGCGGTGCTTGCGCTCCAGCATATCAGGAGCAGGCGGATTGACCCGCTTGAGCCGCTCGTCATCACTATCGGCACGATTCAGGGTGGCAGACGCTTCAACATCATCGCGGGCGAAGTGAAGATGACGGGCACGATGCGAACGCTCAACGAACAGGTACGCGAGCGTGCACAGGCCATGATGAAGGAAACACTACAGAGCGTGACAGCCGCTTACGGGGCGACCTTCGAGCTGACGTTCGAGAACGGCAACCCCGTCACCTACAACGAGCCAGCGCTTGTCGAGCGCATGCTGCCCACCATCCGGCGCGTCGTCGGCGACACAAACGCCGTCGCGCTCAGGCCCTTCATGCCCGCCGAAGACTTCTCGCTCTACCAGAAGGTCGTGCCCGGCTTCTTCTACTTTCTAGGCGTCGGCAATCGCGCCAAAGGCATCACGGCGGGCTGGCACACGGCGGAGTTCGACATAGACGAAGAGAGCCTGGTCGTCGGCGTCAAGGTGATGAGCAACGTGCTGCTCGACTATCTGGATCAGCACAGTGCCGCGACGAGCAATGCTGCGAGCCGTTGAGTCATGACGATCAGGAGGCTTCCCGTCGCGATCGTCAACTGTAGCGAGTGCGCCTGTTGGAGATTAAGATGTCTTCAATCCACCCTTTCATAGATGATGTCTTCATCAGCTATCGCCATCTGGACAACGAGCTGCTGGACGATCAGGGCAAGGGTTGGATAGACAATTTTCATGAGCGCTTCGAGAGCATACTGGGAGAGACGCTCGGTTATGCGCCGAAGATATGGCGCGACGTAAGGCTGCCGGGCAGCGCCTACTTCGCGGACGTGCTTGAAGAGCGAATCAGGAAGACTGCGGTCTTAATCTCCATCCTCTCGCCCGGCTATATCAAATCCGAATGGTGCATGGGCGAGCTGCGAGAGTTTTGTCGCCTGGCAGACGCCTCGGGCGGGCTCGTCGTCGGCGAGCGACTGCGCATCTTTAAAGTCGTCAAGACTTACATCGAGCACGCCGAGCACCCGCCGGAATTTCAGAAGCAACTGGGCTACGAGTTTTACGAGATAGACAAGATGACGCAGCGGCCCGTCGCGTTCGGGCAGGAGTTGGGACGCAATCGCGACCAGCGATACTGGAACAAGCTGGACGACCTCGCATGGGATGTCAAGCACGTTCTCTCCGCAATCAATCCGCACGCCGAAGCCCCGCCCCGCGCCCACGTCTTCTCACAGACCAAAGGGACAATCTATCTCGCGCAGACGACGAGCGATCTTGGCGAGGAGCGAGATCAGATCAAACGCGAGCTGCTGAATCGCGGTTACGACATTCTTCCTGACAAAGAGATGCCATTCCTCTCGCCTAGTTACGAAGAGGCCGTGCGCGCATGTGTCGCGCGCGCGAAGCTTTCCGTTCACCTCATCGGCGGAACCTACGGCATCGTTCCAGAGCGCGCCGCTGGCCGCTCGATCGTGAGCCTGCAAAATGAGATCGCCGCCGAGCGCAGCAGCCGCGAGCCGTTCTCAAGACTATTGTGGATGCCCGTCGGGCTCGTGCCGCAGGAGGAAGCGCAGGCGCAGTTCATAGAACACCTGCGGACGGACGCGACGACGCAGCGTGGCGCGGAGTTCCTACAGACGCCGCTCGAAGAACTCAAGACCGTGCTCCAGATTCGCCTGAGCCGCAGCAACGGGCACAAACCAGAGGCAGCTTCCCTTGAACAATCGCCGCCGAAAATCTATCTGATTTTTGACAGGCGCGACCTCGAAGGCGTGCTCCCTTTGAACTCTTACCTCTCGGACGAGCGCCAGTATCAAGTGCTGTTGCCGCTCCTGGACGAAGAAGGCGCGGACGACACGCAGGCGTTCGACATACACAAGGAAAATCTGGTGGAGTGCGACGCGGTCTTGATCTATTACGGCAAGGCCAATCAGGTCTGGTTTGAGTACAAGCGCCGCGACTTGAAGAAGATCGTCGGCCTCGATCGCAAGCGTCAGCTCATGGCGGAGGCGATCTACATCGCGCCGCCCAAGACGGCGCACAAGCAACTCTTCAGCAGTCCCGGCGCGGTCGTCATCAAAAACTTCGGGGAGTTTTCGCCCGCCGATCTGGATTCCTTTCTGACCCTCGTCCAGCCCCCGGAGAAGGGAGAAGACGATGGAGGAAATTAATCACAGCGCCAACCCTTTCCCCGGCTTACGCCCCTTTGAATCCAGCGAGACGCATCTCTTCTTCGGGCGCGACGGCCAGAGCGAAGAGTTGCTCCGGCGACTCAGGCGCACTCGTTTTCTCGCCGTCGTCGGCACATCCGGCAGCGGCAAGTCGTCGCTTGTGCGCGCCGGACTTCTGCCCGCGCTGCAAGGAGGCTTGATGGCGAGCGTCGGTTCGGACTGGCGCATCGCCATCCTACGCCCCGGCGACGACCCCCTGGGCAATCTGGCGCGCGCGCTCTCTTCCCCGTCGGTGCTCGGCTCGCATGAGGACGAGAGGAGCGCAGACATGCAGGCCGTCCTCGCCGAGACGACTCTCAGGCGCAGCAGCCTTGGGCTGGTAGAGTTGGTCAGCCGCGCGCGCACGAAACTCGATAAGGACGGCGAGCCGCTCTTTCATCCTTACGAGAACCTGCTCATCGTCGTAGATCAATTCGAGGAGCTTTTCCGTTTCAAGCAACTGATCGAAGAGGGGCACTCGCATGAGGACGCGACGGCCTTCGTCAAGCTGCTGCTGGAAGCCGTGCGACAGAAGGACGAGAAAATCTACGTCGTGCTCACGATGCGCTCGGATTTCCTGGGCGATTGCTCGCAGTTCTGGGAACTGCCGGAAGCGATCAATAACGGCCAGTATCTCATTCCGCGCATGACGCGCGACGAGCGGCGCGAAGCCATCACGGGCCCCGTAGCCGTCGGCGAGGGCACGATCAGCGAACCGCTCGTCAATCAACTCCTGAACGACGTGGGCGACAACCCGGATCAACTGCCCATCCTGCAACACGCGCTGATGCGCACCTGGGATCACTGGATGAGCCACCGCCGCAACGGCGAGGCGATGGACATCTCCGACTACAACGCTATCGGCGGCATGGGCGAGGCGCTCTCGCGTCATGCCGACGAAGCCTACGCGGAGTTGAGCGACGCGCAGCAAGTGATCGCCGAAAAGCTCTTCAAAGGGCTGACGGAGAAGGGCGCTGACAACCGCGAGATACGACGACCGATGGAGGTCAGAGAGATTTGCGAGTTGACGGGAGCAACGGAAGCGTCTGTCGTCGCCGTCATTGAGGTCTTCCGCCGCAAGGGCCGCTCTTTCCTCATGCCGCCGCCGGAAGACCCCCTCACCGGCGCGCCCATTCCTCTGACCGCAGAGTCTCTGATAGACATTTCCCACGAGAGCCTCATACGCAACTGGCAGCGCTTGAAGACGTGGGTGGAGGAAGAGTCGCGCTCGGCGCGCATCTACAAGCGCCTGGCCGAAACCGCAGTGCTGCACAAGGAAGGCGGGGCTGGTCTCTGGCGCGACCCAGACCTGCAAATCGCCCTGGCGTGGCATGTCGAAAGCAAGCCCAACATGGTCTGGGCCAGCCGCTACCATCGCGAGTTCGAGTTAGCCATCGGTTTTCTGAGCGAGAGCGTCAAGGCACGCGACGCGGAGCTTGCGGCGGAAGAAGCGCGACGCAAAATAGAGATCAGACGCACGCGCGCGACAGCACTGATTCTGGGGGTAGCCTTCCTCGCCTCGCTCCTGATGGGCTACTATACGTATCAAGCCAGAAGCAAAGCCGAAGTCGAGGCGCAAAGGAACAGGCAGCTACTCTACGCCGCAGACATCAACCTCGTCTCGCAGGCGTATGAGGACAATATCTTCGAGCGTGGTCTGGAATTGCTCAACGCCCATTTACCCAACTCCAAACCGGGCGAAGTGCCCGGATTCGAGTGGTACTACCTCTGGCGGCTCTACCATAAATACCCCGTCACGCTCGCCGGACATTCCAAGTCTGTCACTTACGTAATCTTTTCCCCTGACGGCAGGCTGATTGCGACCGGCAGTGAGGACAAGACTGTGAAGTTGTGGGATGCGGCTTCTCATCAGGAGATAGCCACACTCAGCGGGCACACAGACAGCATCAATCACATAGCCTTTTCCCCCGACAGTAAGACGTTAGCTTCCGCCAGTGAAGATAAGACTGTGAAGCTGTGGGACACGGCTTCTCATCAAGAGATAGCCACGCTCAGCGGACATGAAGAGGGCGTCTATGCAATAGCCTTTTCTCCTGACGGTAAGACACTGGCCTCTGCCAGTCTGGATAATACCGTGAAGCTGTGGGACACAACTTCTCATCAAGCGATAGCCACACTCAAAGGACATGAAGTGGGCGTCTATGCGGTAGCCTTTTCCCCCGATGGCAAGATGTTAGCTTCCGGCAGCGTGGATAAGACCGTGAAGCTGTGGGACACGGCTTCCCGTCGAGAGATAGCCACACTCAAAGGACACACGGACGAGGTCTATGCGGTAGCCTTTTCCCCCGACGGCAAGACGTTGGTTTCAGGCGGTGAGGATAAGACTGCCCGGTTATGGGATACCGCCTCGCATAAGGAAATAGGGACATTCAGCGGACACACAGATGCCGTCTATGACATAGCCTTATCACCTGACGGGCAGATACTTGCCACGGCCAGTGTGGATAAGACTGTGAAGCTGTGGGATGCCCACTCGCGTAGGGAGCTGGCGACGCTCAAGGGATACGCAGGCTATATCCCTTCCCTCTCATTTTCCCCCGACGGCAAAACGCTCGCCACCGGCAGTCCCTTGATTTTGTTTCAAGGTCGGGCGATCGCCATCGACGTTTTCGGCGATGTTGATCGGACGGCGAAGCTGTGGGATGTAACTTCTCTTCTGCAACCGGCAATACTCAATGGAGAGACAATCCCCAACCCCACACTTGTTAGCTATTCGATAAGCTTTTCCCCTGACGGTAAGACACTGGCCTCTGCCAGTCTGGATAATACCGTGAAGCTGTGGGACGTGGCTTCTCATCAAGCGATAGCCGCGCTCAGCGGACACACGGATATGGTCTATGCCGTAGCCTTTTCCCCTGACGGCAGGCTGATTGCGACCGCCAGTGAGGATAAGACTGTGAAGCTGTGGGACGCGGCTTCCCGTCAAGAGATAGCCACACTCAACGGACATGAAAAAGGCGTCTATGCGATAGCCTTTTCCCCCGACGGCAAGATGTTAGCTTCCGGCAGCGTGGATAAGACTGTGAAGCTGTGGGACACGGCTTCTCGTCTGGAACTGGCGACGCTCGGCGGGCATCAGGGAGTGATTACGGCCGTAGCTTTTTCACCTGATGGTAAGACGCTGGCCTCTGCCAGTACGGGGCCGGACAATATAGACAATTTGGTGAGGCTATGGGACACGGCCTCTCGTCAGGAGATAGCCACCCTCAAAGGGCACAGTGGCTTAGTCACTTCCGTATCATTTTCTCCTGACGGCAAGATGTTAGCCTCCGCCAGCAGCGACAATACTGTGAAGCTGTGGGACGTGGCCTCTCGTCAGGAGACACCCCCACTCAAAGGGCACAGTGGCTTAGTCACTTCCGTATCATTTTCCCCTGACGGCAAGATGTTAGCCTCCGCCAGCAGCGACAATACTGTGAAACTGTGGGACATGGCCTCTCATCAGGAGACCCCCCCACTCAAAGGGCACAGTGGCTTAGTCACTTCCGTATCATTTTCACCTGACGGCAAGACCCTGGCCTCGGCCAGCGAGGATAAGACTGTCAAGCTGTGGGACACCAGCTCGCACAGGGAATTCGTCACGCTCAAGGGGCATACAGGTTCTGTCACCTCCGTAGCATTTGCACCCGTTGGCAGGATGCTGGCCTCCGGCAGTGGGGATAATACGATCAGATTATGGCAGGGAGCCACGGACGAGGAAGTGGCTGGAGGCAAAAAGTAGAAATCTCGATTTTCGGCCTAAAATCCGGGATTTTCCCCGTCAGAATCGCAATTCTCGACCCCGGACTCACGATTCCATGCCTCAGAGTTGCAAGTCCATGCCTCAGACTTACGACTCCGGCGCATGGACTCGCGTTTTTATAAGCCGGACTCGCGAGTCCGAAGCATGGAATCGTGTTCCCCGAAGCTTGGGAGCGCGATTCCGAGCTTTGGAATCGCGATTCTGTGCCCTGGAATTGCCAGTATGGAAAGAGAGATCAGTACCGCCTAAGGTCTCGGGCGGGTCTTAGAAAAGCCCCTGGAAGGGGCGACAGAATGTAGCCCAGGGCGTCAGCCCTGGGAATAGTGCAGACCATAAAGAGAGCCCCGGAGGGGCGTAAGAAACTCAGCTCGCATTTCTTACGCCCCTCCGGGGCTTCACTACGTTTGACTACGAATTACCCACGGCTTGCGCCGTGGGCTACAATCTTCAGCCCCTTTCAGGGGCTGTTGACTTCTCGATAAGTCCTTTGTTTGCCTCAAAAGGCCCGCCCGCCGCTTCCCTTCTCGTCGCCGTCCTTTAACATCTCAAGAATTCCTCAAGTGTTATTGCTTACATTCAGACTGGTTTTGCGGCGCGTGTGGGCCAGAGGCGCGCGACCCACTTTTTCGGTGAAAGGAAGGTTTCAGCCAGTGCTAAAAGATTTCGGCGGGCATTCGGCTGGGACGAGTCCTCACGGGCCGGGATTGGGCCGGTCAGGGACAGGAACAAAAAGCATGCAACTCATCCTCGATAAAATCACGCCGCCTGTTGAATTGCCGCGCATCTCGCGTGTGCGCCTTCTCAACACACTTCATGGAAGCCTCGCATCCTGCACCTCGACGATCATTAACGGTCGGGCAGGGACGGGTAAGACCAAGCTTGCGACCGATTTCGCGCACCACTCGGGCCGACGCGTCGCCTGGTACAAGGTGGATGCTTCGGACGGCGACCTGCGCGTCTTCTTTCAATACCTGATCGAGTCAGTCCGCCGAGAGCGCCCGCGCTTCGGTTACGAGATGCTTCAACGCCTGCTCTCGGAGACGAACGCGCCCGAAGATGTCCCGCTGCTCGCGGAGTCTTTCGTCTACGAGCTGATCGAATCGGGCAGCGACCCGCTCCTGATCGTCGTGGACGACCTGCATCTGGTCTACGACGCCGAGTGGGTCGTGCCGTTCTTCAGGCGACTGCTGCCGCTCTTGCCGCCCGAAGCACACATGCTGATCACCGGGCGCGGTCTGCCGCCAGCGCCGCTCTGGCGCATGCGCTCCAAGCAGACCTTGTGCGTGATCGAAGAATCCGACATGGCGTTTACGGAAAACGAGGCGAAGAAGTTGTTCGCCAGCTATGGTCTGAGCGAAGGGCAAGCGCTGTCGGCGCTGGCGCAGACGCGCGGGCGCGCCGCTTCCATCGACAGGGCCGCGTCTTTGTTGAGCGCCCCCGGCAACGCAGTCGCCAAGGGGACGATGAGAGGCAGGCGGCGCAGAATCCGCACGGCCACGGTACTACAGATTCACGGCTACTTAATTTAGGAGGGACTGATCGCAGAATCCTGCGAAGCGTTTTAAGAAGTATCCTCGCATTGATCTTCATCCGACAACTTGCGCGGTGAGAACTCCGTATGCTAAACCCCCAAGGCGAGCGCGTTGTGATTGACTACGGCGCAGCTTCCCAGCCGCACAACGAGATACTTGCGAGGCCAGGGCTGATGGCACAAAGACCCCCACGGGAAAACCTTAGCCAAGCTTTACAACAGCCGCCGCCGCCCTTGCAGCAAAAGCGGGCGAGCACGGCGCTGCCCGCATTCTTTCTGCGCACCAAGCTGCTGCCGCCGCGCCCTGCCCCCGCGCTGCTTCCACGCCCGCGCTTGACCGAACGACTGCTCGCCAATCTCGCACATCCCGTCACGCTCGTCACAGCCGCCGCAGGCTCCGGCAAGACCACGCTCGTCGCGGACTTCGTACGCTCCCACGCGCAAAGATTCGTCTGGTATCAACTGGAACACTCGGACGCAGACCCACTGGTCTTCCTGGGCTACGTGACGCATGGCATCAAGCAGGCCGTCCCCGGATTCGGCGAAGTGTTGCTCTCATACATACACGAGTCGGCAGCCGAGTTGGCCCAGGCACCCGAGCGCGCCGTCGACGTGCTGCTCAACGAAGTGCTCGAACACGTCGAGCAACAGTTCATACTTGTTCTGGATGATTATCATCACCTCGGCGCGGAGACGGCTGTGCACGCTGTCGTCGATCGCCTGCTCGCCTACCTGCCGGACGTGATGCACGTCATTATCATCTCGCGCGACGTGCCGCCGCTTTCACTGGCGCGGCTGCGCAGCCAGGCTTCGCTCGCCATCATCGATCGTAGTGAGCTGCTCTTTACGGACGATGAGACGCAGGAGCTTTTCCGAAAGGTCTTTGATCTGGAGTTGACGCCGGAGCAACTGAGCGAGTATCGCGAAAGAACGCACGGCTGGATTACTGCGCTGCAACTTGTCCGGCAGGTCGCACAGCGTCAGGCGATGGCGCACGACGGCAGCGCGCCCGACTTGGTGGAGATTCTCAGGCAATCCGAGCGCGACATCTTCGACTATTTCGCCGAAGAGGTTTTCGCAGACGAGCCTGTGGATGTGCAACAACTGCTGTTGCGTATCTCGCTGCTCGATCGTCTCGACCTCGAAACGTGCGGGCGTCTTTATCCGGGCGAGAGTTGCTCGGCGGTGCTGCCCGCGCTCGTGCGCCGCAACGTCTTTATCACCGTCGCGTCCGACGAGCGCGGAGAAGAATATCGTCTGCACCCGCTCTTTCAAGGATTCCTGCGGCGGCGTCTGCGCTCGGAGATAGGCCAGTCGGGAGTCGTCGCCGAGCACTCTCGCATCGCGGATTATTTCCTTGAGCGCGGCTCATGGGAGCAGGCCGTCAACTACCTGCTCGCGGCCGAAGATTTCGAGCGCGCGGCGAGCGTCATCAGCGATAAGGGCGGCGCGTGGATAGCTTCCGGCGCGCTCTCCTCGCTCGTCGCCACTGCCTCCGCGCTGCCCGACGAGGTCATCGAGAGATACCCGCGCGCGTTGGCCCACCGCGCGGAAGTGGCACGCCTGCGCGGCCATTACGATACGGCGCAGATGCTCTTTAGCCGCGCCGTGACCCTGCTCAGAGAGCAGAACGATCACGAGGGCGAGGCCGAAGCACTGCACTCTCTGGCGACCATCGCGCGTAGACGCGGCGAATGCGGGACGGCCTTCACCTATCTTGACCGGGCTGTGGAGTTGACGAACGAGCGTTCGGTCGTGCGCATCAAGTGCGGCAATACGCGCGGCCTGTGCCTGATGGCGACGGGCGAGCTGAGCGCCGCCGAAAGAGAGTTTCGCGCGGCCCTGCAATTCGCCGAAGAGCAGGGCAACGAACATTACATGCGCCTGATCGCGCATAACCTCGGCCTGCCCGCCGCCATTCGCGGCGACTTCGGCGAGGCGCTCCGCTGGTCGCGCCGCATGCTGCGCCAGTCCGACAACCTGCCGCCCATGCCGCAGGAAGCGACCGGCCACCTGAACGTCGCGCGTTTCAATTCCTATCGCGGCGAGCTTGCCGATTGCGAACAGCATCTAGACCGCGCGCTGGAAATCTGCCAGCTCTTCAACCTCATAGCCCTGCGCGCCGAGGTCTTCGAGACCTACGGCAATCTCTACCGCGAGCGCGGCGACGCGGCGCGCGCCACGGAGTTCTATGAACGCGCCGCGCGCGCTTACGATGAAGCGGGCGTTGATCTGGCGCGCACGGAGCTGTTGGAAGAACAGGCGCTACTGTTCTTGCAGTCGGGTAATGTGGCGGCTGCACGCGCGCAACTCGACAGGCTGGTCAGCGCACGCACGGGGGCCGAGGGGGAGTTGCGTTATCACACGGCTGCGCTCGCTCGCGGTCGTGTCATCTACGCGCAGGGCGACGCCGAAGGCGCACGCGCAGACCTTGAGCCCGCACGCGCCTACTTTCATTCGCACCAGCTCTATTACTTCGAGGCGCAGGCTTGTTTGGCCTTAGCTTACTGCGAGCTTGCGGCGGGCCGCGACGCGGAGATGCTCGAACACTTGCGGCGCACGCTCGATCTCACGGCCCGCTATGATTACGAGAACTGGTTGCAGCGTGAGTTGACACGCAACCCGCGCCTGTTGGCCCACGCTGACGCCGCCGAGTTGCTTCCCTCAGACGTGCGCGAGCAGACGGCGGCGGCTCCGGCCCCGCCCGTCCAGGCCGCGCAAGCCCAACAGGCCGCCGCAGCCAACGGGCCCGTCACGGACTTGACCCTCAACGTCCTCGGCCCCGTAGAGATTACGCGCGACCCCGCAAGACCGCTCGCCGCAGATGCATGGACGACAAAACGCGCGCGCGATATTCTCTGCTTTATCGCGACCCGTCGCCATCGCCGCGCCTCCAAGGACACGATCATCGATACCTTCTGGGGCGAAGCCGATTTCGATGTCGTCGAGAAGAACTTTCACCCGACCGTCTCGCACATTCGCAAGGCGCTTAACAGTAACCAGTCGCTCAAGCAGAATTTCCTGCTCTACCGCGACGGCGATTACCTGCTCAATCCTGAATTCTCCTACCGCATCGACACGGAGGAGTTCGACCGCCTCGTGACCGAAGGCGAAGCGGCGCGGCGCGCGCGCGATTTCGAGCGCTGCATACAGGCTTACGAAGAGGCCGTCGCGCTCTATCGCGGCGATTTCATGCAGGGCAGCTATGACGACTGGGTTGAAGAGCAGCGTTCCTATTACCGCGAGCAGCACCTGCGGATGCTTGAGGCTCTCGCGGCGGTGGCGCAAAAGATGCAGGAATGGCAGCGGTCGCTGCACCTCGCACAACAAATCCTGCACGTAGACCCTTTTCGCGAAGACATTCATTGCATGATCATGCGCGCCCATGCGGCGCTCGGTAATCGCGTCGCGGTCAGGGAACAGTTTGAAAATTTAAGCCGCCTCTTGCGTAAAGAACTAGGCGTTGACCCGGCGGCTGATACGCAGAAGGTTTACCAGGAACTGATGCGCTAAACCTTATTCCGTTGGACGGCGAAGTCAGGGACACAAGCCGTCACCTCGCAACTCAAGCCGGTCGAAAGGGAGCCCCGCTCGCTGTAATGAATTTAGAATACGAATGTAATGAATGTATGCATGGCGCTCTGATATTCTGCTGCGTCCGTTTGCGCGGAATAATCTTGCCTGTGTATCCCCGTTCATAAGTGGAATCTGAAGTTGATGGCGTACAAGCCGGGTGACAGAAACGACTCTCTAACTATGACCAGAGCCCATACCTATAAACAAGCGCAGCAGCTCCTCGCGCTGGCCCTCATATTTCTACTCGTCGCAGGCCCGGTCATCGCCGGTGTGACCGTGACGGGAGCCGACGGCGTCACCGTGACAGGGGCCGACGGCGTGAACTACGTGCGCACTTCTGGACTGACCGTGACGGGCGCTGACAACCTGCTCGCTTTCAAGGTCAACGGCATCTCGCCGCTCGCGGCTGACGGCGTGACCGTGACGGGCGCAGACGGCGTGACGGTAACGGGCGCGGACGGCAGCACCTACCTGGGCACGAATCGCGTCACGGCGACGAACCCGGACGGCGTGACGGTGACGGGCGCGGACGGCGTGACGGTCACAGGCGCGGACGGGGTTACCGTGACCGGAGCCGACGGCAAAAGCTATCGTGCGGATTCCGTGACTTTCCGTCGTGGCAATGGCGTCACGGTCACAGGGGCAGATGGCGTGACAGTGACGGGCGCGGACGGCACGGCGAAGATGGGCTCGGACGGTGTGACGGTGACGGGCGCTGATGGTGTGACGGTGACGGGCGCAGACGGCGTGACCGTGACGGGTGCGGACGGGGTAACGGTGACAGGCGCGGACGGACAGATTTTTTCCATCGCGCCGAACGGCGTGACCGTGACGGGCGCGGATATGATCTCGATGCTCAAGGTCAACGGCGTGACCGTCACAGGGGCCGACAATGTGACGATTCCCGTCTCCTACGGCTCGACCGCGAGCACGCGCACGGATGCCGGGCGTGGGTTGCAGAGTATCGACCCGGAGTTGGCGCTGTGGCTCAGCGACCCGACCGATGACAGTAATATTAATGCCGTCGTCGTTTATCATCAGATGCCGACGGATGCGGACATCAGTGAGCTTCAACGCATAGGCGTGCTCGGCGGGACGCGCTACAACGCCCTTCCGATGATCGCCATCACGGCCAAGCGCACGGACATTATAGAAATCTCTCATCTCTCGACGGTGCGCTCGATCTACGGCAATCGCACGCTCAAATCGACGGCGGACACGCGCACCTCTGCGATCGGCGTTGACCGTGTACGCGCGGACGCAGACCTGACGCGAAAGAATCTTGGGCTTCCGCTGTCCGGGCGCGGCACGACCGTCGCCGTCCTCGATACGGGAGTCGATGGCACTCATAACGATCTGTCGGGTCATGTCGTGCAGAACGTAAAGATCGCCGACACGCAGAGCCTGAGCGTGGGCTTCACGCGTCCGGTCTACGTGGAGGGTTTGCAGAACACGGATCAGGTTTACGGTCACGGCACGTTTGTCGCCGGATTGATTGCCGGTAGCGGTCTTCAGTCGAACGGCAAGTACGCGGGCGTCGCTCCCGGCGCAAAGCTGTTGGGGCTGAGCGCGGGCGACCTGACGCTCTCTTTCGTGCTCTCGGGCTTTGACTATCTTCTGTCGTCGGGCGCGCGCTATAACACGCGCATCGTCAATTGCAGCTTCTCCGCCGAGACGGTCTTCGATCTCAACGACCCGGTCAACGTGGCGACGAAGATACTGACGGAGCGTGGCATCAACGTCGTCTTCTCTGCGGGCAACACGGGCGAAGGACTTCATTCGCTGAACCCTTATGCGGTTGCGCCCTGGGTCGTCAGCGTCGGCGCGATTGACGGGCAAGGCCGCCTCGCCGATTTCTCTTCGCGCGGCGATTTCGGAAGCGATCTCTTTCGCCCGACGATCGTTGCGCCCGGCGTCGATGTCGTGAGCCTGCGCTCGACCGTCTCGGTCGAGGGCGTCAATGGTCTTGTCGTTGCCGACACGACCCAGCTTGCGCCGTCCGAGCTGCCTTACTATACGACGGGGCGCGGGACTAGCTTTTCCGCGCCGCAGGTTGCAGGGGCCATCGCGCTCATGCTTGAGGCCAACCCGCAGTTGACGCCAGCCGAAGTGCGCGACATCCTGCAACGCTCTGCGACCGCGCTTCCAAACTATTACCAGCACGAAGTCGGCGCAGGCTTGTTGAATGCGCACGCGGCTGTGCTCGAAGCGGCATTCTCCGCGCGACGTATGGGCGTGTGGCGCGCCACCCTCGATCGCGGCCAGGCACAGTTTTTCACCGACCCCGCACAGCAGTTCAACGGTACGGCGACGCCCGGCGGCTCATCCGACGCATCCCTCAACGTTCCGCAGAACGCTCTGCTCGCTTCAATGGAAGTGGCATGGGGGCCGATGGCCAACGCAAACGATCTGAGTCTTTCTGTGATCGATACTGTGGGCAAGCGACGCGATGTGCCCAATGCGCCGAACAGCGCGGGGCTGACGGGCAGGCGCGAGCGCGCTCTGCTCAGGATGCCGTCCGCCGGGACTTGGCGCGCGCGCGTCAATAACCTTATTGGCCCGATGGCGACGGCTCAATCCTTCACGGGCATCATGGAAGTGACGCGCGTAGAGTATGCGCCGCTCGCGGACGTTGACGGCCTCAGCCCTGACGCTCGCTCCGATATTTACCAGGCGCTCAGAACATTCGTCATGACGCCCTACGGAAAAAATTTCCGTCCGGCCTTTGCCGTCACGCGCGCAGAGCTTGCGGCGGCGCTCGTCATGGGCGCGCGCGTGCCGCAATACCTACCCGCAAGCCCCAGCTATACGGACTTGACCGACGCTGGCATGAGTCTCTTCGTCGAAAGCGCTCAGGCAGCGCCGGGCGGCGCGCTCTTTATCAACACGCCTGCGGGCGGCGCATTTCGTTCTCTCGAAGCGGCTGATCGACTGACGGCGGCGGTCGCGCTGGTGCGTGCGGCGGGCCTGCGCGCAGAGGCCGAAGCGAAGAACTCCGCGCCGCTTCTGGTCACGGATGCGAGCGCGATACCCGCCAACCTGCGCGGCTATGTCGCGGTAGCGATGGCGCGCGGGCTGGTCATAGCCGACGGCGGCGGAAGCTTTCGCCCGCGCAGCGCACTGACACGCGCAGAGCTTGCACACGCGCTCGCCTCATTCTCCAGGCTCGGCGCTTAACAGAGCCGGTAAAATCAGAAACCGCCCGTAGATCGTTAACGATCTACGGGCGGTTTGCTGTTAACTCAGGTCGGTAGCGCCAAAGGTCTCGGACGGGTTGTAACGCTGATTGAGACGCGAACGCTCGTTCATTGACGCTCGATTATTTACGCACGAACAACTCTTCGGCATTCCACAGCGAGTAGGGGAAGAGCGGGCTCGGACGATAGTTGCCGATACGCACATTAGCCGCCGAGGCGATATGGCGCGTGACGATGGGGACGACGGGCATTTGCTCCAACAGTATTTGCTGTACCTCGTGAAAGATGGCGGCGCGGCGCTGCGGGTCGCGCTCGCGCGCCTGCGTCGTGATCAAGCCGTCGATGCGCGCCTCCCATTCGGTCGCAGGTTTCTCCTGGTTCGGATACCACTGGTGCGTCGGGCTGCTGCTGCGCAGGAAATTGTTATAGCCCGAAGGGTCTGGCTCCGTCACCGACGTACCGAAGAGGATGGCATCGTATTCAAAGCTCTGCGAGAGGCGGGCCGTGACCTGGCTGTTCTCTATGGCGGCGATCTGCACTTTCATGCCGAGTCGCGCGAGGTCTTCCTGAATGACGGCGGCCATCGCCACGCGCGGCTCGCTCTCGGCAGGCACGATCAGCGTCCACTCCACGCGATTGCCCTTTGCGTCATATAGCTCCGGCGCATCCTGCGAGCCGCGTAACTGAAACCCGGCTTCCGCGAGCAGCGTGCGCGCACGGCCCAGATCGTATTCGGTGCGCGGCAAATCCGTCGCCGCCCATGCGCGATTGCCCGGCGAGACGAAGCCGTAAAGCGGCGTCGCAAGTCCCTGCAAAGTCGAGCTGGCGATCGAGGCGCGATCGATCGCATAGGAGACGGCGCGGCGAAAACGCACGTCGTTGAACCAGGCGCTCTTCGTAGGATTAACGATGGGCTTGCCGTCTTGTTGGCCCATGTTCTGGTTGAAGATGATGTGGTCTGTGAGAAGCCCCGGGCCCAGATCGTAGGCGCGCACGGGGCCTTCGGACGAGCGCAATCCGGCGTAGTCTGTCGGGCGTATGCGGTCAACAATATCCAGCGTGCCCTGCCCGGTGCGCGCCATCGCGTTATTGGCGTCGCTGGTGATTTCGATGACCAGCTCGTCAAGGTAGGGCAGCGGCCCGCCCGCCTGATCTTTCTTCCAGTAATTAGGATTGCGCTTGAGCGTGATCGAAGCGCCGGGCGCGACCGCCTGCGGGGTGAAAGCTCCTGCGACGACGATCTGCTGCGGGTCGGAAGTGATCGCGTAAGCATCCTTGAACGTGCCCTTCTCAAGCTCTGCTTCGAGGATGTGTCGCGGCAGCACGGAGACGTTCGACAGGTAGTTTTCCGGCGCGGCGACCGGCTCTGGAAAGATCAATCTAAAGTGGCGCGCGTCCTGGACGGAGACCTCTATCGGGCGACCGCCGATGGTCATCGCATCGCGAAACACGGGAGAGCGTGTCCGCTCGTCGTAGATGGCGCGAAAACTGAAGAGCACATCTTCAGCCGTCAGAGCGTGGCCGTCGGAGAAGCGCAAGCCATCGCGCAGCGTGACTTCGAGCGTGCGCTCGTCGCTCGCCCATTGCCAGCTCTCGGCCAGCGCTCCCACGTAGCGCTGCGCGTCGTGATCGAATTCGGCGAGGCGTCCGCCCATCAGGTACAGCGTCAGCACGAGCGTGTCTGTGTCCGTGGCCATCACATAGTTGAAAGTTTTCGGAGACGTAACGACGCGATAACTGAGCGAGCCGCCGCGCGTGCCGACGACGCGCTCGCGCGGCGCTGACGATTGTGACGGCGCGCTCGTCTTCGTCTGGTTAAGACAGCCGCCGCTTAAAGCGGCGATCAGCAACACGAGGATGAATAATCGGCTTGGTGTCAGGTATCTCATTCGTTTGTGCGGGCGCTTCGGTCGGGGAAGCCTGGCCTTCGGTCTCCATGCTTTCTGAGTTTCTTCGGGGCGAGCGATGCGGATTCAATCACGTTGCCGGGGCGAATGTCCAGAGCCATGTGACGGTCTGCTCTTGTCGCGGCACGTGAATAGATGGTAGATAAGTTTTGACAGTGCGTCCGAAGTGTTTTGATCTGCTCCCGGCACGGACGATTGACCGCTTACAATTGCATACGATGCTCAAACTGATCTTCGGGAGACTGCTGCAAGGGCTGGTCGTGTTGCTGATCGTCTCGGCCCTGACCTTTACCTTGCTGGCACAGGCGGGCGGCGATGCGTTGACGGCGCTGCGCAGCGACCCGCTCGTCTCTGAGCAGGTCATAGTCGAGCTGCGTCACGCCTACGGTCTGGACAGGCCGCTTCACGTTCGCTATCTCAACTGGCTCGGCGAGGTCGCGCGCGGCCGGATGGGCCAATCCTTCTACTATCACGCGCCCGTCGCCCAACTCGTCCGGTCAAGACTCCTTAACACGCTCATGCTGGCCGCGTTCGCGCTCGTTTTCGCGTGGGCCGTCGCGCTCTCTCTGGGCGCGCTGGCGGCGCGGCGCGCTGGCTCCTGGGCCGACCACCTGTGCTCTGCCGTTATCCTGCTCGCGGCATCGACGCCGCGCATCGTGCTCGCCCTCATCGCACTCGCCTTCGCCGTGCGCACTTCGCTCTTTAGTATCGGCGCATCTTCAGCGCCGACGGACATGGCCGCCGCCTCTCTGCTCCGGCGCGTGTTCCTGCCGGGGCTCGTGCTTGGCGTTCCGCTCATCGCTCTCTTTCTGGCGCAGGTGCGCGAAGGTTTGGGCGCGGCGCTCAGCGAAGAGTTTGTGCAGGTGGCGCGCGCCAAGGGCCTGACGGAGAGGGCCGTGATCTTTAACCACGCGCTGCGCTCTGCGCTCAACCCGCTGATTACGATCTTCGGTTATTCGCTGGGCGGAGTGGTCAGCGGTTCCGTGATCGTCGAGACTGTGCTCGGCTGGCCGGGCTTGGGCCAACTGAGCGTCATCGCCGTACGCAATCGTGATGTGCCGCTGCTGATGGGAGTAGTGCTCGTGACGGCGACCGCCGTCTTCGTCGGTAATCTGATCGCAGACATCCTTCTGCGCCTCAACGACCCGCGCCTGCGGCGCGAGGCGGAATCCGTAACCGCCAAAACCTCCAGCGCCGCGACGACGCCTGCGGCGCAAGCAGGATGAGTCGGCGTAAGCCTCTATGAAAGCCAACGTCCGACAGATTTTGGAGACCGCCGCTTCTCCCGGCTTAGAAAGCGAGAGCGGGCTTGCGGGCTCACGCTCGCGGCTGCGCTTTGTGATGCACGCCGCGCGTCGCCGCGCGCGATTCCATGCGGGGCTCATTATCATGTGCCTCTTCTATGCGACGGCCATCTTCGCGGACTTGCTCGCGCCCTATGATTACCGCGCGCAATCACGCGGCGAGCCGCTCGCGCCGCAGACCTCCATTCACTTCCGCGACGCGCAGGGCAGATTGTCTGTGCGCCCTTTCATCTACGCGCGCCGCCTCGTTGACCCGCTCGAACGTCGCTACGAGGAACAGACCGCCAGGTCTTACCCGCTGGAACTGTTCGCGCGCGGCTACACCTACAGGCTTTTCGGAGTCTGGCGCACAGACCTGCATCTCTTCGGCGTGCGCAACGCGGGCGAAGGCCAGAGTGTTGCGCCGCGCATCAACCTGCTGGGGACGGATGCCTTGGGGCGCGACCGCTTGTCGAGACTGCTGATCGCTTCGCGCTTCTCGCTGCTGGTGGGCCCACTGGGCACGCTCGCCGCAAGCTGCTTCGGCATCATCCTCGGCTGCGTGGCGGGTTATGCGCGGGGGCTCTTCGATACGCTGCTGATGCGCGCCGCCGATGTGATGATGTCGCTTCCCGTGCTGGTACTGATACTGGCGGCGCGCGCAGCCTTCCCTCTGGAACTGCCGCCGCTCAGCGCAGCCTCTCTACTGATCCTGATCTTTCTGGCCGTCGGCTGGGCCGAGATGGCCAGATTGACGCGCGGCCTCGTCTACGCGCTTCGCAGGCGCGAATACGTGCTCGCCGCTCGGAGCATCGGGCTTACGCAAACGCGCATCCTGTTTCGTCATATCCTGCCGAACGCCCTGCGCCCGCTCATCATACAGGTAACGTTGATGCTCCCGGCTTTCCTGCTGGCCGAGACTGCGCTCTCATTTCTCGGCGTCGGTTTGCAGGAGCCGGAAGCGAGCTGGGGCAATATGCTGGCGGCGGCGGGAGACCCGGCGCTGCTGCGCGAGCATGCGCTGCTGATGCTCGCTCCGGCCATCAGCATTTTTCTCTTCGTGCTCGGCGTCAGACTCATCGGCGACGGGCTCAAACCGAAAGGCGCTTGAGATTTATGCTAGAATCTCCCGCTCGGATTCAAACGACAAATCATGATGAGACATAGGGACATCTTTGGCATCACCTCGCGCGCTCTTCTTGCGCTCATGCTCTCTGCGGCGCTCACTTCCTGCCAGAAGAGCACGCCGTCACAGACCAACAACTCGACCGGCCCTGCGCTTCCGCCGGTCGTCGCGACCGTCAACGGTCGTCCGATTCCAACCAAGCTTTACGAGATGTATTTGAAGAACGGGCGCGAGGCGCTCGGTCTTGAGCTGGAAAAGGAAGAGGGACGGCGCAAGTTCGAGCAGTTGAAGGAAGGCATCGTCGCCGAGCTGATCGATCGCATGCTGGTCTCGCAGGAGGCAGAGCGGCGCGGTCTCGTCATCACGCCGGAGAGGATGGCCGAAGCCGAGCGCAGAACAATCGCACAGTTTGGCGGCGATGAGAAGTATGACAGGTATCTCTCCGAGCATCGCCTGACGCGCGACGAATACCGCGAAACGGTCAAGGCGGAAATTTACGGCGAGTTGATGCGCGCCGAGTTGAGCAAAGGAATCACTGTCTCTGACGATGAAGTCAAAGCCTACTACGATGCTCACAGCAAGGATCAGGAATGGCAACAACCCGAGCGCGTGACGGCTTCGCACATCCTCGTCGCGGCCCGTCCCAACCTGATCAGGCAGGAGTTGGAAAGAGACAAGCAGCTCGCGGGAGAAGCGCTCGTAAAGGCCGTGCGCGAAGAGATGGAGCGTCGCCGCCAGCGCGCCGAAGACCTGCGACGCCAGGCGGCGGCGGGCTCCGATTTCGCAACGCTCGCTCGCCAAGCCTCCGACGACCCGTCATCACGCGAGCGCGGCGGCGACCTGGGAGCCTTCACGCGCGACTCTCACCCGCGCGCCTTCGACGATGCGGCGTTCGCTCTCAAGCCGGGCACGATCAGCGCCGTCGTGCAGACCGATTTCGGCTACCACGTCATCAAGGTCTCATCGCATGAGCAGGCGCGAGCGATGACGCTCGCTGAAGCCGCGCCGCAGATACGCGAGCGCCTCCTGGCCCAGCGCGAAGCGGCACGCCTCACGGACTGGCTCACAGAGACGCGACGCCAAGCCACCATACGCATCAACGAACCCTTCCGCTTCGGCAAGCTCAGGGATGAATTCCCTCCCATGTGAGCGCGCCCGATCACTGCCTTACATTCAGCGAGCAGCCCTCGTCTGATGAAGCCTTGCAAAAGATTTTGCATTCGCGAAAATTCTTTCACCGCTAACAATCTTTCTTGCTATCATACGCGGGCACACTTACCCTGTGCCGCCAACTACACGGCAACCACACTCCCAGGTTGTCAGGGGTTATTACCGGATTATCAACGTAAGCAGAATCATTAAAGTATCGCCGTTCGGTATCTCGCCTGCGACGGATACTTCCGTGGTGCTGTCCGGGGCTATGGCACCGCTCTGTATCTGGCCCGCAGCCGTCACGCCGTTCGGTATCTCGCCTGCGAAAACCGGCAGGGCTAACGCCATTACCAACATGGCAACTCGAATTATTTTCATATTTTTTCCTTTATGGAATTTAATTAGACTAACCGTCGCAATCCCTTCTAGGATGCGATGGTTTCCGTATACATGCAACGATTTTTGCATGTTGAGAAGAGAGGCGAACCCGATATGAAGCTAGCAAATGCCACCCTGGAACAGGTCTGTGGCAAAACATCTGAGCTGATCTATGCCGGGCATTACGAAGAGGCCAGGGAAGAACTGGGCGAGTTATGGGCGGGCATAGGTGAACGCCCGCAGTTAGACTTCGCGCCCGAGCTCAACGCGGAAATCCTGTTGCAGTGCGGCACTCTCTCAGGTTGGCTCGGCAGCGCTCAACAGCTTGACGTGCAGGAGAGAGCCAAAGACCTGCTCAGCGAAGCGCTCCGCATCTTTCAAACGCTTGGCCTCGGCACCAAAGTTTCGGAAGCGCGGTACGAGCTTGGCATGTGCTACTTCCGCAAAGGCGCATACGATGAGGCCCGAGTAGTGCTGGACGAGGCGCTCAAGGGGCTCGGGGATGAAGAGCTTTATGCGAAAATCTTAATCAGGCAAACCATTATCGAACTCTGGGTCGGCAGGTATCTGGAAGCGTGGCAGATGCTCGAAAGGGCTCAGGTCGCTTTTGAAAACTCAAACGATGCGCTCAAGGGCAGATGGCATGGACAGATGGCCCTGGTCTTACGCAGGCTGGCGACCATCGAGCATCGAACGGATTACGTTGACAGAGCCATCATCGAGTATACAGCAGCGATCTATCACTACGAACAGGCCGGGCACGAAAGATATTGTGCGACCAACTTAAACAATCTTGCCTTCCTACTCTATAAGCTCGGGCGTTACGAGGAAGCACACGACCATCTCGATCGTGCTCACGACTTCCTGGAAAAGCTGAAAGATGTCGGACTGCTGACGCAGGTGGACGAGACGCGCGCGCGTGTCCTGGTCGCAGAAGAACGTTATACAGAAGCCAGAAGCGTGATCACCAAAGTAGTGGATACGTTTGAGCAGGGTGGTGAACAGGCGCTGCTGGCGGATGCGCTGACGATCAAGGCCACTGTTCAGGCGAGGCTCACGGATGACGACGACTCGCTGCATACGTTTCGCCGCGCCATCCAGATT
Organism: Pyrinomonadaceae bacterium; assembly: GCA_036522655.1. Taxonomy (GTDB): domain Bacteria; phylum Acidobacteriota; class Blastocatellia; order Pyrinomonadales; family Pyrinomonadaceae; genus DASQYE01. The sequence continues at coordinate 105,628 of DATDFK010000003.1, forward strand.
GCGGAGCAGGCCGGGGCGTTATTCAATGCCGGACGCGCCGCCATCGCGATGATCGAAGAACAGGGGACACGCCTCTCGGAGATGGAGGTCTATCAGACCTACAGCCAGGCTGACGAATGGCTCTCGGTCACTCAGGACGCAGAAGATATAGCACGCCTGCGCGCCTGCGCTCGCGTCGTCACTCGAAAATTGTACGGGCCGGAGATCGACGAGCACTTCACTTTGCCCGACACGGTCTTGAAGTACGAGGCGCGCTTTATCGAGCAGGCGCTCAAAGAGGAGCGTGGCAGTATTTCAAGGGCGGCCCGCCGCCTCGGGCTCTCGCATCAGACGCTGGGCGCTATTATCAAGACACGTCACCAGGGCCTGCGCAGTAAAAGAAAACCCGAGGTCAGACGCAGAAGAAGCATTATCACCAGGGGCTGATGATTTTCCGGCAGCACGCCTGGCCTCACGACTTAGGGGCGCAGCCGCGCCCTGTCGCGGAATAGTACATCAATTTGAGGGGGCCGCAGGCTCCCGGCGCTTCCCTTTAGAGGATGTCTGAAAAGCTCCTGAAAGGGGCGAGCGGAATGTAGCCCATGACGCAAGTCATGGGAAGATAGCCAACCAAAGAATCGAGAGCCCCTGCAAGGGGCGTAAGAAATTCACGTTGAGATTCTTACGCCCCTCCGGGGCTTAACTGCATTTGGCTACGAATGACCCACTGGCCCAGCGCCGTGGGCTACAATCTT
>DATDFK010000004.1:0-127085 GCA_036522655.1 Pyrinomonadaceae bacterium
AGGCGCAGTGGTGAAGGAGAGCGAGCCGGTCGAGCCCGTCTGCGAGAGGTTGAAGGTCAAGGTCTGCCCTGTCTCGTTGGGCCCTTGAGAGATGGCCGTCGCGTAAGCGTTGACCGTCTGCGGCCCGGCATCCTCGTTGGATGCCGCCGGATTGCCTGGCAGCGTGAAGGATGGCGGGTCGTTGACCGCGTTGACCGTGATCGTGAACTGCTGCGCGCCGCTCGTGTTCGAGTTCGGCGGCGTGTTGCTTCCATTATCGCTCAAGGTCACGCTGAATGTGGCCGTGCCGAAAGTATCGGCCGCAGCCGTGTAGGTCAGGTTGCCGGTCGTCGGGTCAATCGCGGGCGGCGTGCTGAAGGAGAGCGAGCCGGTCGTGCCCGTGACGTTGACGTTGAAGGTCAAGGTCTGCCCTGTCTCGTTGGGCCCCTGAGAGATAGCCGTCGCGTAAGCGTTAACCGTCTGTGGCCCGGCATCCTCGTTGGACGCTGCCGGATTGCCTGGCAGCGTGAAGGATGGCGGGTCGTTGACCGCGTTGACCGTCAGCACGAAGGTATCCGACATGCTCACGGCTGTGCCGCTGATGGTCTTGGTCGCCGTCACAGTGATGGTCGAAGTGCCGGTCTCATTCGCCGCCGGTGTGATGTTCAGGTTGCGCGACGAGCCGCTGCCGGTGATGTTGATGTTGGCAGCCAGGTTCGGCACAAGCGTCGTATTGCCGGACGTGGCCGTGATCGAATCGAAGGTCGTGGCCGCGTCGCCGACGTTGAAGGGGACGACGATCAGCGTGTCCTCGTTAGTGGACTTGTCCGTGATGTTCTCGACCGACGGGTCGGCCTCGAAAGCACCGATGTCCACGGTCTGAGTGGTGTCGGCATCGGCAGCGTCGCGCTTGCGAGAGAAGCCTGTGCCGCGCTGGTCTGTCGTCAGCGTGACGCCGTTGAAGGGCGCAGCGCAGGTTCCATCAAAGACGCAGTTGTCGCCCGCATCGAGGGCCGGGCTATCGGCCAGCAGGGCGTGTGTCCGCGTCAGACCGCCGTTGTCGGCGAGCGCGGCGAGGCGCTGGTCGCCGTCAAAGAGGTTGTTGCTCTCGATTGCGAACGCGCCGGAGACGTTCGCGGAGAGGGCGCAAGCGGTGTTACCTGCGAAGATACTGTTTGTGGCGTTGGTATTGTTGCTCGGGTTTCCGAGACCGCCGCCCGCGCCGCTGACGCTACCGACAGCCGGGCAAGCACCTGTGCCCGTGTTGCCGTTGGCGTTGTTGTTCGTGACCGTCACGTTCAGCAGATTGAGCGTCGCGCCGCTGCCGAAGATGCCGCCGCCATTCGTGGCCGTATTGCCGGAGACGGTCGAGTTGCGAAGGTTCAAGGTCGTGCCGCTTGCGGCGCTGACGCCACCGCCGTCGCCGTTGATGACCGTGTTGCCCGTCAAGAGCATGTTGGTCAGTGTGACCGTGCCGCTCTGGACGAGGAGACCGCCGCCGTTGGAGCCTGTCAGGCTTGCGCCCGTGACGGTGAAGCCGTTGAGGCTGGCCGTCGTGACCGGACTGTCAACGCGGAAGACGTTGAAGTTGCCGCCGTTCGCCGTGATCGTCAGCTTCCCGTTCGTGCCGGTGATCGTGTTGGTGATATTCGCGTTCTTGGCGATGACCAGCGTGCTCAGCGCCGTGATCGTGTTCGACCCCGCGCCAAGGTTGAAGGTGATGTTGTTGCTCGGAGCGTTGCAGACGTTCGCGAGAGCGTCACGCAGCGTGTTCGCGCCGCTGTCGGCGTTGCTGGTGACGACCGGGTTACTCAGGCAGGCGATGACCGTCTGCGAAACCGGCGTCGCGTCGGTGCTCGTGTCGAAGTTGCCGTCGCCGCTGTAGACGGCATTGATAGTGTGCGCCCCAGGGGTAATGGTCGAGGTCGTGCAGGTCGCTACGCCCGAGCCGTTAAGGGTCTGCGTGGCCGTGCTGCCCTGATCGCAGACGAGCGGGTTGCCGTCATTCGTGAACTGAACCGTACCCGTCGGCGTGCCCGGCGTGCCCGAAGGCGAGCCCGTCGGATTGAATGAGACCGTCGCCGTGAAGGTGACGGTGTCGCTCTGACTTGAAGGATTGTTGTCGGATGTCACATCCGTCTGCGAGTTGAAGAGATCGACAGGGGTATTGGTCGGATCATTTGCGCCGCCGACCGCCGGGTCGTCTGTCAGCACGGCGCTGATACTGTCTGCCGTCACTGTGCCCTGATTGCTGACCACCGGCCCACCCACGGGGATAGGCGTCGCCAGGTTCGGCAGATTGTTGAGCGTCACCTGGAACGTAACCGTGATGCTCTTGCCTGCGGGCAGAGTGAATCCGCTGTTGGCAGGCGAGACGCCTGCGCCGCCGTCAATCGTGAAGGTCGGCCCGACAAGAGCCGCCGCGGCGAGAGCGCTCGCGCGTGTTCTCGTCCTGATGGCGTGGCTCAACTGCATCGCCTTCGGATTCCTGCCGGCGGTTGCCCTGCTGTTCTGGGCCAAGGTGTTGTCGGCGTGTGCGAGCGCGACCGCGTCGCTCTGTAGGTTGCGGCTCTCAGCCTGTGCGTTCCGGCTGGTCGTCGCCGGAGTCGTGCTCGAAGGCTCTGCGACGGCTGCGATGGTCGCAGGTGTTGCGCTGTCCGTTGCCGGTGTCGTTGCCACTTCCGCGATGGCGGCGTTGGACGAGACGGGCTCGCCAGCCTGGGCGACGATGGTGCCGACTTCCTGCACGGTGTTCTCGTTGATGGGGCGCATGAACAGGAAGTCTATGTTCCTGAGCTGCGCTGCCAGATTGCCGTCGAGGCTCGCGATGCTCTCGGGCATGAGGTCGGAGTTGCTCTCAAGCGCGAGGTTGGTGACGGTCATCCCGGACTTGATGACATAGTTGGAGTAGTCCGGGCCGGAGACGGGAGCGTCGTCAACGAAGGGGGAAGCCGAGCGGGCCAGAACTTCGCGCGGCGCGAGGAATGGATTTTCAAGCGAGACTATCGGATTCGTCGGAGTGTTGCAGGTTCCGCCGGTCGCCGACTCGGCGCTGAAATTGTCTACGTCGTTGATGGGAGTATTAGAATTATTATTCCAGGTGACGATTTCGTTAGTCGTGAATCCCTGAAGAATAAGGTCGGAATTGGTATTCGCCACGCGCGCCTGATAGGCCGCAATCGAGTTGGCCCCGCGCGAAACCGTATTGTGATGGACGTTGGCGCAGACGACGTGGGCATCCGAGGGCGTGCCGCCTCCGGCGCGCGTGACGATGCCGTAGGCAGGGCCGGGGTTGGGATTGAGAAGCGTTATATTATTGTTATCAATCGTCGCATCCAGTCGGCCACCTGCCGGGTCGCTGGTCGCGCGGGCACGTCCGAAGGTGACGATGCCGCTATCACTGGTAATGTTGGAGATCGTGTTGTTGTGAATATCTACGACGCCGGTCGCCCAGCGTTCGATCTGCACTTGGATGCCGCTTCCGGCACAGTTTGAGCCCGCATTGCAATTGCCTATGCCGCCGGTCTGAATGGATGGATTGTCGCGGATGTGGCCTTCGAGCTTGCCGCCACGGTCGGCGAAGAAGTTGGCGACCGTGCCGCCTGCGCCGCCGCCGGAGTTCATGATCGGATTGGCGTTGACGTTGAACTTGAGGACGCCGTTGTTGTCGGCATCGAAGTCGAGCGCCTTGCCGATTCCGCCCTGACGATCAAAGTGGCAGTTCTTGACGTTGACCGTCACGTTGGAGCTGTTGTCGGCGATCACCTGAAGACCGTTGGTATTGTCCTTCAGGAATCTGGTGTTGGTAATGTCAACGGTCATGTTGACGGTCGAGGCCAGACCCTTGATTTCGAGGCCGTCCGCGCCCGTCGCGGGGAATGATTGGGTGTCGCTGAAGATGCTATTGGTCGTGGCGAGAGGGTTGGGCGAGGAGATCGTCAGGTTGAGCGTGCCGGAAGCATTCCTGATCTCGACCGAGCGGCCGGAGCCGAACTTGAAGGCCGAGTTGGTGAAGGCGCACGTGCCCGTCAGGTTGAAGAGACGCATCTCGCCTTCGTTGACTTCGTCGCCGTAGTTCTGCACCGTGCTGTTGAGAATCGTCAGGGTCGAAACGTTGCGCCCGTTGATGCCGACCTCTTCACCGCCGGTCGCCGTCGTGCGGTCTAAAAACAGGTTGTCGAATGTGACGGTCGTCACGGTATTCAGGTTGATGGCGGCTTTACAGTTGAGGTTGTATATCCCGCCGCTGATCGGGTCTGTGTTGTCGCATTGTCCGACTCCACCGGCATCGCCCGTGTTGGCGTTGGTGAAGTTCATGTTCTTGAGCGAGAGATTGATGGTCGAGGTGAAGATCGCGCCCTGATCTTTGTTCTGAATCGTGCCGCCGGAGCCGGAGGTCGAGCCCGTGCCCGTCACCGACAGACCGCCGTTTGTACCGGCAAGTGTGCCCGTGTTGTTCAGCACGATGCCATTGGTTCCGCCGTTGGAATTGATGCTCAGGAAGGTAAGGCCGCTCAAGCCGATGTTCGTGGAAGTGACGTTGAGGGCCGTCCCCGTCGCGCTCGTGAGGGTATTATTCGACCCCTGCACGGTGACTGTGCCGCCGCCCGTGGCGTTAAAGCAAGCGCCCGAGCCGCTCGCGGTGAGCACCAGCCCGCCGTTGGTGAAATTCATCGTCACGCCGGAGTTGGTGCCGGTCATGTCAATGGCGTTTGCCGTACCGCTCGTCGTGATCGTCTTCGTGATGGCTGAGCCATTGAAGGTGATGGTAGCGCCGTTGATGTTGTTCTGGATGAGTATGCCGCGCGTGCCGTTCGTCTTATTGAATGAACCGGAATAGGTGAAGGTTCCGCCGAGGCCCGCGATGGTGATCGCCTCGTTCGTCGGATTAGTGATGCTGGTGTTGGCGTTGAAAGAGAAAGTGCCGAGGGAGTTGTTGGCGATGTCTATCCCGGCATCTCCGCCGCTGAGCGTCGTCGTCCCGTTGAAATTATAGGTTCCGTCGGCGTTGTCGAATTGAAGCCCGTTGCCCGCAGTGTTGGCGCTAAGCGTACCCGTAAAGGTGAGCGTGCCGGAGTGCCCGCCCGCGACGCTGAGGAGAGAGCCCGCAGTAGTCTTGGTCACGTTCCCCGGATAGCTCAAGCCCACAGACCCGCCGCTGATCGTGATAGCGTTGGTCGTGCTGCCGCTCAGACCCGCGCCGCCCGAGGTCACGCCGAGCGTGCCCGTCACACCGACCAGGTTGATGTTGGCGTTGGCCGAGCTGGTGGATTCCAGCGTGATGAAGTTGACGTTAGCGCCGAATGCGCCGCTGGTCGAGACGCTGATCGCGCCGCCCGTGCCGGTCAGGCTGATGGTGTCAATGACGGGCGAGCCGACCGCTGCGCCGTTGATCTTGAAGCCGGAGGTGTTGCCGACGTTCAAGCCGCGCACGGTGTTGTTGTCTGCCAGGTCAACGCCGTTGCCTGCGGTGGCGACGATCGAGGGCGCGCTCCCGGCTGCTCCGGCGAAGGTCGTATAAGCGGAGCTGCTGTTGGTCGCAGCGGTAAAGACCGTGCTGAACTGAATAGCATTGCCGATCAGTTTCTGCGAGGTGCGCAGGTTGACGCCGTCCGACTCTGTATATGTGCCCGAACCCGTGCGCAGTGAGATGATGTCACCGTTCTTCGGGTCGGGAATCGCGCCCGTCGCGGCGTTAGCGGTGTTGAAGGAGGCGATGGTGGTGAACGGATTGCTGAACGTGCCGCGATTCAAGCCGCCGCCAGTGTTGCTGATAAACCAGGCCATCCCACTGATGTTGATGGTTACGGTCGTTGTGTCCGTGGCAGTGCCGTCGCTGGTCTTGTAGGTAAAGGTATCCGCGCCCTCGTATCCGGGAGGAGGCTCGTAGGTGAAGCTACCGTTGGGGCTCACCGTGACGGAGCCCTTGACGCCGCCGCGACCCGTCGCCGTCGTGTTCGTCGCCGCGCTCACGTTGGCGGCCGAGCCCTGAACTTCCGTGACGGTCAAACCCGTATTGCTTCCGTTATCGGGGTCAATGTCATTGGCCAGCACGCCGCTCCCGACGGCGAGCGAGAGAGGGATGTTGCCGCTGGCCGAGTATGTATCGGCGCTCGCTATCGGGCTGGTGTTGGGCGTCCCAACAAGTGTCGTGTGTGAATCTATCGTGTCGCTGAATTTGACATGCGTGGCATCGCCGCCCGTATTGGTGATCGTGACCGTGTAGGTGATCTTCTCCGTGCTCGCCAGGCCATTGGTCGGATCAATCTTGCCGTCGCCGTCGTCGTTGACGAGGGCATCCACCTTCGTGGCCGAGATGATCGGGGCCACGAGTGGCATGCTGGGGAAGAACTTTGCCGCGACCCGGCTGTGATTGAGTTCGGCGCGCTCGTCGCCCTCTTCAGCCTGAGCCGGTTCGTTGCCCGCGCGCAGGGGAAGGGAACTGCTGCGCGCCGTCGAACCCGGCTGCGCTGCCGCCGAAGCCGCTCCGGTTGGGACAACGCTACTGCTCTGCCGCTCCGCAGTCGTCCTCTCTACTCCGACCGTGTCGCTCGAATGCACGGATGACCCGGAAAAGACGACACCCGCCAGTGCTATGGCCGTAAATAGCGGGAGCAAGAAGAACTTCTTGGTTTTGGCTGTCTTATTGACAAGCCCTGAGAGGGCTTTGCAGGCGTGGGCGTGACGCATCTTAGGGGATTCCTTCCGGTGCTGCGATAACAAGAGAAGCGCTGCGGCTGGTTCCACTGCGCGAGGTTGGATAAACAGTCGGCTGACCTGGGAAGTGCGCGTGCAAGGCGGTTCGGGGGATCAGCCAGGAACACGTAAATAATTTACGCTAATAGTTACAGGCGAGTCAATTACTTATGCATGAACCGGGTCGGGGAGCGCCTGGCTTCAAGGGGGTGACTCTGCCCCACCTGTGGGCCTGGGCCCATACCGGATTCGATTATAAAATAAAAGGGCGCTGGTTGACCAGCGCCCGCAGCCCTTGGCTCCTGACAGGATGAATGTGAGGCGTCGGCCACCTCGCATCGAAATCTACGGACTCACACCAGCCGAGCGCATCCAATCCGCCTTTCTCAGAGACGGGCCCGAGAAGCGTCGGCCGTCGCCATTGCCTTTATCGTGCCGCCCTAGCCGCCACAATTCGGGGTCGCGTCGTTAGTGATCGTCCAGGTGACGCTGCCCGTCGCGTCAGCCGTGTTGGAGAGGAAGCAGCCGTCCTTATCCTCGCTGACGATTTTGACGGTCGGTTGATCCCAGGAGACGCTGAGCGTCACGGTCTGGCCGGGGTTGATCGCGCCGTCATTAAGCTGATCAGGCCCCCAGTTGTCGTTATCTGCGGCCGACAGGTAGATATGGCGTATCTCCCAACCGGAATTATTCACGATGGTGATTGAAGTCGTCGCAGGCGCGGCAGGCGAGCCCGACAGCATCGTCAACGCGCCCAGCGTACAGATCACGACGACCAGCATCGTCAGGCGGAAACCAATTTTCGTATTTAGAATTGCGCGGGGTATTCTCATCACAAACTCCTCTCGATTATCAATGGTTCAAGTCAGCCAAAGAATCTTGCTCAAGTCGGCCAGGTTAGATGGACGCTGACGGCCGGTTTTCGTAAATCCTGCACGAAGCGCAGGCCACTCGAAGACCCGCAGTCGGCGTCCATCCCACCCATGCCGGGCGAAAAGGCTTGCCCTACGGTCACGGGCAATTGCTCGTGACCGTATATTTGGGCCCATCGTCCACGGCTGTGCCGTTGTAGTTCCTGGGCACTATCACCTTGGTTGAGGCGATCGTCGTGTTGCCAGCCGTGTCCGTGACACTGAAGAAGATGGTGTAGACACGACCGTTGCTACTGCCGTTACGCTCCGACCGCAGTTGAACCGACTTGCAGTTGGCGGCGATGATGATGTCGTTGAGCGTATTGCCATCACTATTGCCGTTCTCATTCTCGTCGCTCGTCACCTTCGTAATCACCACGTCGTTGATGTCAACGCTCGGGTCGCAGGCGTCACTGGCGCTGGCGACGAAATTGCCGATGTTGAAACTCACGTACTGGTGATTGGGCGGCCAGAGCGAATACTGCTGGTTCGTCAGCGTGATGACCGGCAATGAATCATCCACGACCGTAATCACGACGGTGTCCTGCGAAGAAGCACCATGCGGGTCGGTCACGGTGAGCGTGATGGTATGCACGCCGACGGGTAGCACGACGGTCGGGCTCGGGCCCGTCGCAATTACTGTCGAGCCTTCCTTCCAGACGTAGACGAGCGTACTGCTTGGGTCGTCAACGTCGCTGGTAGCGGTTCCATCCAGCGTCACGACGCCCGTGCAGGACGCTGTTTGATCGGGCCCGGCGTTGGCTACAGGCGCATCGTTGACAGGCGTGACGGTGATACTGACTGTCGCCGTATCATTGCCGCCGTTGCCGTCGCTGATCGTGTAGGTGAACGAATCCGTGCCGAAGAAGTTGGCGTTCGGAGTATAGGTCACTCCGGTTCCGCCGCCCGTGATGGCCACAGAGCCGTTCGCGCCCTGTGTCACGGCCACGATCGTCAGCGTCTCACCGGCATCGGGCACGAAGGTGTCGTTGGCCAGAACATTGATCGCGTTCGCGCCGCTGTCCTCCGCCATCGTGGCACTATCGTTAACCGCATCCGGCGGATCGTTGACGTTGGTGACGGTGATACTGACTGTCGCCGTGTCACTGCCGCCGTTGCCGTCGCTGACGGTGTAGGTGAACGAGTCTGGCCCGAAGTAGTTGGCGTTCGGCGTGTAGGTCAAGCCCGTGCCGCCGCCCGTGATCGCCACAGAGCCGTTCGTGCCCTGCGTGACAGCCGAGATGGTCAACGTCTCGCCAGCGTCGGGCGAGATGCTGTCATTGGCAAGAACATTGATCGCGTTTGCGCCGCTGTCCTCGGCAACTGTCGCGCTGTCATCGTTGGCGGTCGGGTTGTCGTTGACGTTGGTGACAGTGACGTTGACGGTGGCTGTATCACTGCCGCCGTTACCGTCGCTGATCGTGTAAGTGAACGAGTCGGAACCAAAGAAGTCGGGGTTGGGCGTGTAGGTAACTGCCGTGCCGCCTCCTGTGATGGCCACGGAGCCGTTCGCGCCGTTCGTCTTGGTCGTGATCGTCAGAGTCTCGCCTGTGTCGGGAGCGGAGCTGTCATTAGCCAGCACGTTAATAGTATTAGCGCCGCTGTCCTCGGCGACCGTCGCCGTGTCGTCATTGGCGGTCGGGTCATCATTGACGTTGGTGACAGTGATGCTGACCGTCGCCGTATCCGTGCCGCCGTTGCCGTCGCCGATCGTGTAGGTGAACGAATCCGTGCCGAAGAAGTTGGGATTGGGCGTGTAGGTCAAGCCCGTGCCGCCTCCTGTGATCGCCACAGAACCGTTCGTGCCCTGCGTGACAGTCGAGATGGTCAGCGTCTCACCTGTATCAGGAGCGAAGCTGTCGTTGGCCAGAACATTGATCGCGTTCGCGCCGCTGTCCTCGGCCACTGTTGCGCTGTCATCGTTGGCAGTCGGATTGTCGTTGACGCTGGTGACGTTGACGCTGACGGTGGCAGTGTCCGTGCCGCCGTTGCCGTCGCTGATCGTGTAAGTGAATGAATCGGGCCCGAAGTAGTTGGCGTTGGGCGTGTAGGTTAAGCCCGTGCCGCCGCCCGTGATGGCCACAGAGCCGTTCGCGCCCTGCGTCACGCCGGTGATCGTCAACGTATTGCCGTCAGCATCCGTATCGTTGGCGAGGACGTTGATCGCGTTCGCGCCGCTGTCCTCGGCAACCGTCGCCGTGTCGTCAACCGCATCCGGCGGATTGTTCGGATTGACAACGGGAGTGACGGTCGGGTCGCCCGGCGCGGCTGTGTCCGGGTCGTCCGTCAGGACTGCGCCGAAGTTGCTGCCCGAGACTGTGCCCTGGTTGGAAACCTGTGTCGTGTTGGTCGGCGACATCGGATTATTGATCGTTACCTGGAAGGTGATGGTGACGCTTTCACCTGCGGGTATCGTGCCGATGTTGAGATTGACGCTGCCGGCCATGCTGGGCTTGACCAGCATCGGTCTGACTCTGGGCGCGTGGCTCATCGTCGCCTGACGATGATTCGTCGCGCTCTGCTCTGTGACCTCGGCCGGACGGCTGGCGGGCTGGCTGGCGTTTGCGCGCGCCATGCTCACCGCGTGGCTAAAGGTCTCGGCCGTGGTAAAGAGTTGCTTCGCGTCCAACGCGGCGCGTGAGCCCGCCTTGAAGAGCGTGTCATTAGTAGTTGCCTGGGCCAGAACCTGTCTGCCGGGCCCCGATTGGTCAAAGAGCATCGCCGACGGGTTGGATGGAACGTTGCAGGTTCCACCGCTGATGTTCGCCGGAACGCCGGAGTCATCCACAGAGTTCAGCGGAAGATTCCCGTTATTGTTCCAGGTCGTCGTGGCGTTGGTATTGAAGCCCTGAAGAAGAAGGGTTGAATTGGCGTTCGCTACGCGCGCCTGGAAGGCGGCGATGGAGCCGGGCGTGGTCGTATTGTTTGCGACGTTGGCGCAGGTCGTGTTCTGGTCTGTGGCGGTTCCGCCTCCTGCGCGCGTGGCGATGGCGTATGCACTGGCGGCCGGGTTGGCCGTCACGGTGTTATTCGTGATGGTCGCATCGAGCCTTCCTCCCGGAGGGCCGCCGACGGCGCGAGAGCGCGAGAAGGCGCTGATACCGATGTCAACACCGATGTTAGAGATGGTGTTGCCCGTGATCTCAACGATGCCGTTGGAGCTGTTCTGCGCCGAGACGACGATGCCGCTGCCGCTCGTTGAAGCGCCACCGGCCTGTATGTTCGGGTTGTTGTTGATGCGGCCCTGGAAGTTGGAGGTCGTAAAGCCCGTGACGGTGATGACGTTGCCGCCGTTGCTGTTCATCAACGGATTGTTGTTGATGTTGAAGCTCATCGTCGAAGAGTTGTCAGACGAGAGGTCGACGGCTCTTCCGATTCCGAGCCCGCGATCAAAGGTGCTGCCCGTGATGTTGGCGCTGAAGACCGCCGTGCCGGTCGCCTGACCGTTGATGCCGACCGTCCTCAGCCGGAGGAAGGAACTGTTGGTGACGGTCAGCGCGACGTTGGAGGTCAGTTGCGACCTGAGAATGATGCCTTCCGCGCCGGACGCTGAAGTCTGGGTGTCGCTGAAGGTGCTGTTGTTGATCGTCAGGTTCAGTGAGCCTGTGTTGTTGGTCAGGTCGGCCACGCGCTGGAAGCCGAACTTGAAGGTTGAATTGGTGAAGGCTGATGTGCCCGTCAGGTTGATGGCCCTGACCGGCCCTTCGTTGACGGCGTCGCCGAAGTTCTGCACCGTCGTGTTGTTGACCGTCAGGTTCGAGACGGTGCGAATGTTGATGCCGTTCTCGACGCCCTGCGTCAGGTTCAAACCGTCCAGCGTTGCGCCCGTCACCGTTTGCAGGTTGATGGCCGCTTTGCAGTTGATGTTGGTCGTGCCGTCGCAGTTGGCCGCTGCGCCTCCATCCAACGTGTTAGCGTTGGTGAAGTTCATGTTCTTGAGCGTGATGTTGCTGGACGTGTTGAAGACAGCGCCCTGCTGCGTGTTGGTGATGGTTCCGCCGGAGGCTGCGGTTGTGCCGCTGCCCTGAACGGTAAAGCCGCCGGGGCCGTCCGTGAAGCTCAGGTTGATACCGCTTGAGCCGCCCGTGGTCGAGACGCTGTCAAGCACGACGCTGAGCGGCGTGATGATGGCGGCGCTCGCGCCCGCGATGTCAACGGCGACGGCGTTGGTGGTCGCAATCGTGCCGCTCGTGATGGTGATCTGTCCCGGGCTCGCCGTCGCCACGTTGTTGCTGGCTTGCAGTCCGCGCTGGCCCGAGTCGGGAGCGATGTCCAGATCGGCGAAGGTGACCTTGCCCGTGTTGTTCTGCAACACGACGCCTGTGCCGCCGGAGCTGTTAACGGTCGTATTGCCGAAGTCAACGCCGGTCACGCCTGCGCCGAGGCTCGTCACCTGAATGCCGACGCCGGTCGGGTTGGTGATGGTGGTCGGGCCGCTCGTCAGGCTGCCGGAGACGCTCGCCAGCGTAATACCAGTCGAGGCGCTGTCGGTGGACGAGATGCTGCCGAAGCCCGCGTCGAGCGAGCCGTTGTTGAGATTCAGCGCCTGGCCGAGACCGCTGATCGTGACTTCGCGTATGACGAGCGAGCCGAAGCCCGCGCCGTTGATGCCTGCGCCGGTCGTGTCATGCACGGTCAGGCCGCGAATCAGGTTGCCTGTGCCGAGGTTGATACCGTTGGTGGCCGGAGCGGTCGTCGTGATGACGGGGTTGGCTCCGCTGGTCGAGGGAAGCGGGTCGCTGCCCGGCGCGGGTGTGATTCCCGCGATGGTCGCCAGGCTGTTGGTCGAGCCCTGCCCGATCAGCTTCTCGTTGGCGAGCAAGGTGACTCCGCCCGTGTAGCTGCCGCTATAAAGAAAGATGTTGTCGCCGGGATCGTCCGGGGCTGCGGGGTCGAAGCAGCCGGAGCCGGTCAGGCAGTTGTAGGGAGAGGTCAAGCGGCCGTCGCCGTTGGTGGCGGCGGTGCTGTTGACGAACCAGATCATCCCGCTGACGGTGACGGTCACTGTTCCCGTGTTGGTGTTGCCGTGGCTGTCCGTCACAGTGTAGTTGAAGGTGTCGTTGCCCTCGAAGCCGGGCTTCGGATTGTAGGAGAAGCTACCGTCGGCATTGACGACCACATCGCCGCCCTGGGCGCTCGTCGCTCCTGCGCTCGCCGTGATGGCATCGCCTTCGGGGTCGTTGTCGTTGGCGAGCAGGCCGGGGGCCGCCGCGCTGATGCGTACGTTGCCGGTCGCCGTGTATGAATCGTCGACGGCGATGGGCGTCGCCCTGACCGAGCCGGGCACTACCGTCGTGTTGTTGTCCGGGGTATCGGTAAAGACCACGTCCGTGGCATCCGTCGTGCCGTTGTTGGTGATCGTCACGGTGTAGGTCAGGGTGTCGCCCGGATTGGCGATGCCGTCGTTGTTAACGTCGCCCGTGAGCGTATCGCGTTTGGTCGCCGTGATCGAGGGAAGCAACAGGGTGGGCAGGACACTGAGCCTGGCCGCTCTGTGGCTGAGCCTGAGCTGGTGGCCGTCATCCGTCCTCACGCTCGCGCCGCCCTTGAGCAGCGTGGCGAAGAGACTCTGGAAAGTCCTGGCTTCCGACTTCGTGTGCGTCGCCGCCGAAGCCCTGTTCACTTCCGCGCGGGGAAGGGAAGCGGGCGCGCCAACGTCAGTCGGGTTGATCGAGGGCTCGTTCTTCGTGATCGTATCACTCGAATGCACGGAGATGGACGACACGGAAAACACCATTCCCCCCAGTGTGACTACGGCAAGCAGCGTGACCAGCAGCGATTGCCTGGCGGACTGTCTTGTCTTAGTTGGCTTAGAGGGGGATTTGCGGGATGGGTCGTGAAGCATTAGGAGAACTCCTTCCAGAAAAGGCACTGCGCATGGAATCGCAGTGCGGGGGATGTTGACGAGCCGACCGAGCGGGAGAGTCTCACGCTATGAAAGCGTCGCTCCAATCTGGCCTGATGAATGCTGATTGATGATGCTATTGACGTACGTTGAATCAGTGGTCTGGTCTGATTACTGGATTCAACGTACGTCGGCACAGGTGACTATACTGAAGGGTTGCAGCTAAATACTGTTGCTGGCAACTACTACTTCGGTGGCCGCCCTTAGGGCCTCGCAGGAAATACTCCTTGCAGAGCGATACAGAAACTCAGGGTCAGGTACGGCTGCATATTATTGTGCGGTTGATCACCGCCCGCAGGGGTCAAGGTTTCCGGGGCCATCATGACGAGATTGGCCGCCGCAGCGTAAGCGTTGCCGTTCGCCGATCTGGTCATCGCAAACCCGTTCGCCAGGTTGCTTTCGGCGGGCGGAACCGCGCCCAGCATGGTGTGTGAATGCGATGGTATCTCGGATTCCAGTAGCGTCACGTACTCCACCCCACTCTGCTCGCCTAGAAAGTGCTGTGAGAGCCCGGGGCCCTGCCCCCAGAACATCGGCGCGCTGCCCTGCAAATTGGGGAGCGCGAAGGTTGATTTGCCGTCGCCCCCGTAGAACGTTCCGACGAGCGAGAAGAGGGCCGTGTTTTGCGAGATCGGCAATAACTGCCCGTTACAAAAAGCCCAGCCTTTCGGGGCGAAGTAGAAAGGGAAGATTCTGATTTCAGCGACAAAAGGATCAGCCATAAGAGTTCTCCTTACGATGGTGGCGGGTAAATCCCGAAGAGCGAGATGATAAAGGTGACGCACAGGTACGGCTGGAAGTTGGTGTGCGGCTGGCTGCCGCCGACCGGGCCGACTGCCAGGGGACTAAAGGGCGTCCCGGGATTTCCGCCACCGATGAAGATGTCAACGCTGGTTGACTTCCCGACGACGTTGTCCTGCGGCTGGGGGGAGTCGGCGACCGTTTCGGTTGCCAGCATCGGATGAGTGTGTGACGGTATCTGCTGAGTGGTCAGCGTCACCGATTCGACTCCTGCCTGCTCGGCCAGGGTAAAGTTGTTACCTTGATGGATGGGGATGCGGCCTTGCAGGTCTGGGAGCGCGAAGGTCGATTCACCATCGCCGCCGTAGGTCGTGCCGATTAACTGGAAGAGTATTTCGTTCTCGGAAATCGGGAGCAATTGTCCGGCGCAAGTCATCCATCCTGCGGGCGGAAAGCTGCCTGCGAACATTCTAATCTCACCAACATAGGGTTGGGCCATAAGTTCCTCCTTAGTTCTGGCTTGGGAAGATTCCCTGAAGGGCAATACAGAAGTTGAGCACCAGATAAGGCTGCATGTTTTGATGCGCCTGGCTTCCGCCGGTGTTCGAGATAGTGGTCGGATTGAGCGCCACCAGAGAACTAGCCCCCACGTACAGCTCGTTCGGCGCGATGTTAGCCAGAACATTACCGGCGACCGTGTTCGTCGTGCCGCCATTGTTCGTCGCGTTGGCGGTATGCACGTGCGTCGGCAGCTCTGAGATCGTCAGCGTGTGGGCTTGTTCTCCGCCCGCTTCGCCGAGCGTATGACTATCGCTCGTGTGAATCGGCGTCCGACCTCGCAAGTCCGGCAGCGCAAAAGTCGTTTGACCGTTGCCGCCGTAGCGCGTGCCGAGCAGCGAGAACAATGCCTGGTTCTGGTTGATCGGCAAGAACTGGCCGTTGCATTGCGCCCAGCTTTTCGGCGCATAGGCAAAACTCATAATCCTGATTTCGCTGAGAAAGGGTTCAGCCATAATCGTCTCTCCTTTTTATGCTATAGAGGTCAGATGGATTCTTACGGGTAATAAAATGAAGGATGAAAAGCTGGCTTTCCAGACCAGTGCAGAACTCGTTGCACCAATTTACGAGGCTTGATTGTTTGTGCCCTTGTTTGAATGCTTGGAAAAACTCAAGTGGCAATCTTGCTCAGGCCAGAACGAAATTGAAAGCGCGCGTACGATAGTGCAGGTCTCCCGTAGATGTCAAGCGCTTTTTTTGCTGACGACCGCAAGGCATGGATAAGCCTTCGGCAAAGTGGGCCCAAAGGAGACGGGTCGGCAAAGTTCAGCGGGCGGCGCGCGCCTTCGCGCGCCGCTATGGGCCCAGACGCTTGGCCGCCGTCTTGATACGCTGGCCGAAAATCTCCGTCACCCTCCTCATCGTCGGGCCCGGCAACTCGTCGCCATCCCATACGGCCAGGTATTCACCGCCGGCCTTGTTGTAAGCGACGGCTGCCAGGTTGACTGCGCGGTCTTTAGCGACCGAGGCGATGTTCGAGATTTGAAAATCGGCGTCGATCTCCGTTCCCGTCAGGCTCACGCGCTGACCGAAAATCTCCGACGGAACATCCCTACGTATGCCACGCCACACGACCAGATACTCTTTGTCCAAGCTATTAAATGCGACGCGCGGATTATCGGCCCTGTCCCTGAAGCTGCCCGGCGTATTCGAGATACGAAAGTCGTTGGGCCCAACCTCACCGAGCGTCGCGGCGTTGATCCTTTGGCCGAAGACTTCGTTGGCCTGAACGTTATCGACGCCCGCCACGGCGTTGGCCTGAAACACGACCAGATATTCATTGCTGCTGCTGTTGTAGACGACCTGCGGGGCGCTGGCGTCGCGGTCGCTGCCGACGTTCGTGGAGACTTGAGAGACGAGGAAATCGCCATTGCCCTTGCCAAGCTGCGCGCCCTGCGCGCTGAGTCCCTGGGCCCAAATCTCATTTTGCGACTTGACCTTGGAGGGGCCAGACCAGACGACCAGATATTGATTGCCGGTGCTGTTGTAGGCGACCTGCGGGCTGTTGGCGTTGAACTCCGCGCCCTGCTCGGTCGTGTTCGAGATGCGAAAGTTTTTGCCGACGGGGCCGCCCGCGCCGTCCAGAAGCTGCCCGAAAACCTCAAGCCTGATGACCTCATCGGGCAAGCCCATAGCATCCCAGACCACCAGATACTGATTGTCGGCGCTGTTCCATGCCACGTCCGCGTGGGAACTGGCGCGTGTGAAGACATCGTTGATCTTGCCCAGCTCGGTCGCGCTGGAGATACGGAAATCCTTGCCCAGCTCGCCCCCCGTGCGATTCAAACGCTGGCCGTAGATTTCCGAAACCTCGGCGGGCGCATCCTGTGGGCCAGTCCCGTGCCACACGACCAGATACTCGTGCGAAGTGCTGTTATACACAGCCTTCGGGCCAAAGGCCGCGCGGTCTTTACCTCCGTCCGAGATGTTCGAGATACGAAAATCCGCGCCGACGGGAGCGCCCGTCGCGGCACTCACGCGCCGACCCAGAATCTCGTCGGCCTTGCCCATCTTCGACCCGCTCAGGCCGTTGCCCGACCACACGACCAGATATTCGTTGTCCTCCGCGTTGTAAGTGATGGCGGGAGACGCGGCGTCGCGGTCTGGCCCGGCGGCCGATACCTGCGAGATGCGAAAGTTGGGCCCAACCAGTAGGTCTGCATTCTGCGCAGCCTCTTTGCGCAGGGCGACGCGCCCCGTGGTGAAAGCCGCGCTCGCGCCCTGGCCTTCGATGCTGCGAGCGCAGCTTGAGATGAGGCGGCGACCTGAGCCTGAGACGACGGACAATGCTACGCCCAGCATTATTGCCGGGAGCGAGACGAAAAGCATTGACCGCTGGCGTGTGGTTATCTTCCTCGCCCCTGGGCGAGCTTCTCTTCCAGATATAATGGGAAGCATCAGTGCTCTCCTGCAAAGAAATTGGCAATCGTCTGCGACTGCCGGGTGACGCGGCTCATGTCAGTCGTCGCCTGCGTGACGGAGATGAGCCGCATCCGTTTGCAGACCGCGAAAAAAACCGGGCTCGTGTGTGCGTGACCCGTCACGCGCGCCGGTAAATCTTCAATCGTCGTATTCTCAACCGTATTGGCCCAAAATTGGCCCACGCGGCGCGCACCCGGCGGGGCTTTGGATGCGTGGGCCAGACAAGCTAAATCATCGACGCAGCAAAAAACAAATTGACGGGGAAACAATTTGCTGTTAGAAGTCTTCGGCGCAGTCACACCGTTGGGATGTTGCGGGCAGGCAAATGGCCCCGGCCTTGGTGGCTGTACCAACCTGGAAGCACCTGATCGTAGAATTCATCGCCGGAGTTTGAATCAAACATCTGCCAACGCGCAAAACGTGTGTGCCTCGCGTAAATCCCTAAAAGATAACTTATCTGAGGAGACCCCCCTATGTTTATTTCGCGACGTAAGTTTATTCAGGCTGGCTCCGTGATTGCATTAGCCGCCGGATTCCCCCTGAAGAACGCCCTGACTGCGACCGAAGAGCGCACAGGCGCACCCCAATCAAATCCTGCCAAGGGAATTGCAGGCGCTTCCACTGAAGCTCCGGCGCGTCCGCTTGTGTTTCTTTCCCAAGGCACGTTTGCACCCTATCTCAACACGGCCTTCATGATTCAATCCAAACACATGAAGGCGGTCGAAGTTAAACTGGTGCAGGTCAACAGCACTGGGCCCATTCCTGATCGGCCAGCGCCGGGCAAGGAATGTTTCTCGCTCGTCTTTCGCGGCCAGCAGAACATTTCGCAGGATGTCTATACGTTTCAGCACCCCGCGCTCGGAAAGTTCGATCTGCTTCTGGTTCCCGTCGGCAAGGAAAAGAGAGGTAAGGGCCTGCTTTACGAAGCCGTCATTAACCGGCTCAATTAATAGTCCGGGCGGTTTTGTGCGTCCGGTTGCGACTCAAACCTTAATTCTAAATTCCACACATAGCCGGTCTCAGATGTAGGGCTTTAGTCTATCGTCCAAGAGCAACGTCTGTCCGCCGGACTCGCCTGGCAACATTCTCCCGCTTGCAAGGAGCAGAGGGCGAAAGTTTGCCGCAGGGCAGGCGTGTGCCCGAGGCGTCACACGGCGGGCTGCCACTGCATCAGTAGATAAAAGTCATGCTCGCCGACCTTGGCAAAACCCAAACGCTCAAAGAGACGCAAGGCAGGATTGAAGCTCTCGACATAGATGCGCAGCGGCTTTCCTACACGGGCCGCTTCGTCCATCAGGTCTTTGATGATGGACGTGCCGACACCGCGCCCGCGCGCTTCTGAGAGAAGCGCAATATCCACAATCCGAATCTCCTGATCGAGATGCGCGACGTAGAGTCGTCCGATCGGGCGCTCATCGGAAAGAATAAGCTGGTGTTCGGCATCAGGGTACCGGGCCTTGTAGTGCTGTTGCTGCGCGGCCAGTTGCATCTTCAGAAACGCTTCCTTCTGAGCTTCCGTCCAGGGCACGGGGGCGAGTTCCTCGCTGCGCGTGCTGCCGTAGACTTTGACCAGGAAAGCTTCGTCTTCTTGCCCGACGGGGCGAAAGCTGATTGACATAAGGGCCATCTCGGTTCAGTTCTTGATTAATAGATATAAGACTTGCGAGTTCTGATGCCGACGTTCGGGCGGTCGACCTTGATCTTGAGCTGGCGCTCGGCCAAGCGCCGCGCCGATTCCTTGGGATAGTATCCGATGCTGTACTGGTGACGCAGTTCTTCGGCGACGGCGACAAAGGCACGCTTGACCATCTCTATATCATCGGCCTGATAGAAATGGCCGCCGGTTTTTTCCGCCAGCGAGCTGAGATACGTGGCGGAAGGCGAAGACCCGTAATGAATCGTGTAGACGAGCGCGTCCAGCTCCGTGGCATCGCGCAGCGTGCCCGAGACGGTCGCCTTGCTCCAGGTATCGTCGCCGTCCGTGAACAGGATAATGGCCTTGCGGCCACGAATGCGCTTGAGCAACTGGTAAGCGAAATCAACCGCGTCATAGAGCCTCGTGCCGTTGTTTCCCTCGTCAGTCCGCATCTTCTCAAGCGCGGCTTTGAGCGCCTGGCGATTGCTCGTGCGGTTGTAGAGCAGGGGATGCAGCAGGCCGTCGAAGGTGATCGGAAGCACAGAGTCTTTATCACGCAGTTGAGCGATAAAAGCCGAAGCCGCCTCCTTGATCTGATCCATGTAAGTGATCGTTGAAGAGCTGCTATCCATCAGCATCACGACGGAGAAGGGCTGTTCGACATTGCTGAAATGGGAGATCGGCTGCTCCGCGCCGTCTTCGTAGATGTGAAAGTCTTCCTGCTTCAGATCAAAGATATACCTGCCGTCGCGATCCATCACACTGACGGGCACGGAGACGAGGTTGGTCGTGACTCGCAGCACCTCGTCTTCGCCTATCTCTTCGCCGGAAGCTTGGGGCGGCGCGGCGGGCTTCGTCGCCTGGCCCTGCGGCGGGCGAGCCTGCGCGCGCAGCGTGGATTGAGTCGCGGCCACAAAAATCATGAGCAGGGCGCAGGCTAGGACTTTCATTGATTACTTAATCCTTAAGGATGGATGCATCCCCGTAGGCTGTACGCTCGAATAGAGAGAGATGCTAGAGCGGGCGGTTGATGATGGCCTGGTATTTGAACCCGTTCTCGTCTCGCCGGATGGGCACGATGAACATTTCGAACGTGCCGATCCCGTCGTGCTCGAAGCTGTAGATGGCCTGTTCGAGAAAAGAGTTCAGCGGGCCGCTGAAGATGAGCGAGAACTGCTCGTAGCCGGGGACTGTGCCCGTGCTCTCCGCTTCGATCAGTTGCAGCTCAACCGCGTCGGCGGAAGGCTCACGCCTGACTGAAAACTTTGAGTTCAGGTGCTCGGAGAACGTTTCCAGGTGTAACTTATCCAGCATTAATCTATAACCTCTCCTCTTGTGTAGATGATTGACGAATCAAGGATGCACGTCATCTGCTGACGGGATGCCACTCCATTTGCAGGTGTGTTTCGTTCTCGCCGTCCATAGAGAATCCCAGGCGCTCGTAGAGGCGTGCGGCGTCGCGGTTCGATTTCAGTACCCGCAGGCGCACGGGCAAGCCTCTCGTCCCGGCTTCGGCGCAGAGGTCTTTAATCAAAGAAGCGCCGAGCCCGCGATTGCGATACTGCGGCAGCAGGACGATGTCTGCGAGCCTGATCTCCTCGTCCGCGCCGATGACAATCATCCTGCCGACCGGCTGGTCGCCGAGGGTGATAATCCTGTGCTCGGCATCAGGGTATTGCATACGATAGAAACCCTGCTGGCCGTTGAACTGCAATCGTAGGAAAGCTTCCTGCTGTGCCGCGTCCCAGCCCCAGGCGGCCAATTCGTCGGCGCGCGTGCTGCTGTAGAGTTCAAACAGGAACGGCTCATCGCCCGGCTCGACCGGGCGAAGGGCTACGGGCATCTGATCAGTGGACATGATTGCAACGGATGCGGAAGTGCTCTTCGGACGATGATTGATTTTAAGAATAAAGCCCCGAGTGGGCCCGGAAGCCCGCTTCGCGCGAGCATGAATCTTCCATGTGAAACCCGCCGCAACTATAAAACATAGATGCCGCATTCAACAAATAGAGCACTCGCGCGAGACCGTAAAATAGAATGAAGGAGCGATCACGATTGATCGCTCCTTCAAATTCGCCTCACAGGCTCTCGGCGCTGATTCGTGCTCGGACTCTTACGAGTCGCGCCCCTTTTATCTATCGCGCCTTGCCAGGGCGTCCATCAAGACAAGCTGCTCGATTCTGACGGGCCGCTGTGACTGTGCCGACGGGCGGCTCGCATGATGACTCGCGCTCGCTTGCGCCGCCACCGCAGGCTTAACGACCGGCGCGGGAGATGTCGTTGTCGCCATGACGACGCTCTGTGGCTGAGCTTGTTCCTGGGGCTTGACGGCCTGGGCGTTTGCGCCCGCGAGCGCCAGCCGCTGTGTCACGCCCGCGTAGCCCGCCGAGACGCGCGCGACATCGCAGGAGGTGGGCTTTGCAGCCATCTTATTGCGCGGCGCGAGGAAAGAGAATTTCCCGAACGCATACTTGTTGACGGAGTTCATGACGGTCGTATCGCTGGCGCATTCCTCGCAATCGTCCAACCCGAAGGCATGGCCCAGCTCATGCGTCAGCAGCATCCGCAACAGCACGGTCTTGTGCACGTCGCTTTTAATATTGATGACGGCCTTTTGATAAAGATTGCCCTGGGTTGAAAGCAGCATCAGGGCCGCGAAGGTTCCGCCCATATTGGCCTTGCGCTTGACGATAATGCAGTGGGTGCAATTGTTGTCCGCAATCTCGCCGCCCATCCTCAGATCGATGCCCGTGCCGGACTGCGGCAGCACGGCCTGCCATAAGCGTATCGATTCCTGAAAGGCCGCGACCTCTTCGGGCGAGAAATCACCACGCCTGAGCATGACGCGCAGGCTTGAGTTGGGCATGAAGCGAGCGCCGATCACATCGGGCGCATTACGGTTGCACTCACACGAGGAGGGAGATGTCCGAGCGCCCGTCCCCGTGCTCGCGAAGAGGCAGAGCAGGGGCAAAGCGAGGAATGCTAAGAGCAGTCTGGCGCTTGCTCTGAAGGTGAATGCCGAAGGTGGGATTGAATGGAAAAGACGAAGGGTGTGGCGCTTGGGCCTGGATATGTTTGTCAATTGCGGAACCTCACTTCGGTAGCCGAACGATCTCAAGCGCGCTTGAGACTCTGGCTTTGCGACCCCGCATTGCTACGGGTGTGCCGTTAATCGGTGATGCCCGCGTCTTACTACAGAAGACGCAGATGAAACGAGAGGCCGAACTTTACGCCCCGCAACTGCGAGCGGGTAATACGGAGTCGTGCAGGGGCCCGCCAACATAAGCGGACGCTCTCGTTCGGCTTTCTATCTTTGAGCTTGAAGGTGCTGAGCTGGTGAGACTCTAATCACCAATTGGGGCAGGAACGGGCATGAACACCCGCAACTTTATTTATAGAGATAATCGTAGGACGTGTCAACATCTTTATTTGAGAGGGCGCGGGCTCTCAGTTGAGGCGCAAGGCGAGCGGCTGGGCCAATTTCTCTACGATGAGGACGAGCCCACCAGGGCTTTCGACCGCTTCCTTGCGCGGCGTCTGGAAAAACATCAGGCCCCGGCGGCTCTCCGAAGGGGCGAGAGGCGTCGTCAGATCAAGGGCATGGGCGCTCACGCGCTGCTCGAATTCTCTGCGCGAAGAGGGGTTATAGAAGGTCACGTCGTTGGCTTCAAGGATGCGCGAGACGGCCTGTTTGGCCGAACGCATTTTCCACTCGCGGCCAGCCGCGTCGCGCAGGAGAAAGCGCGCGCGCTTCAATTCAAGCTCTGCGCCGCTTTCGTTTCTGATCTCGACGCGGACGGGCAGGAGCCCGCCAAGCGGAAGGTTGGCTTCAAACAAAGCCTGGCTCTCTTCATCCGTCAGGAGCGGCACGGCGCGCAAGCTTATTCCGCCGCCGCTCGCCTCACCGGCCCTCTCTGAGATGGGCGCTTCGACGCGCGGGCTCACCTTGTAGAGCGAGCCGCCGCACGCCGCCAAGAGCAGAAGCGCGGCGCAGACGGCAGGCCATGCGAAGAGCCTTCGCAGATTCATTTTTGAGGATCGACTCGGCACGCTTCGGCACTCTCTCACGCACGGCTCGCGGCTGTCAACAAACGCCGCCTTCCTTGCCCTCAAGGGCGGCTCATGTTACCGTTTCCGCTTTCACTCGCAGCGGGTCAGCGGTCTTTTTTTTACCCGTCCACATTATGCTCAGACCATTTCGCGGCAAGCATCCGCAGGTTGCGCCGACGGCCTTCATAGAAGAGAGCGCGCAGGTCATCGGCGATGTCCACATCGGCGACGAGTCCTCCGTCTGGTTCAACGCGGTCGTGCGCGGGGATGTCTTTCACATACGCATCGGAGACCGCACGAACATACAGGACGGCACTGTCATTCACGTCTCCAACGGCACGCACGCCACTATCCTCGAAGACGAGGTGACGGTGGGCCATAACGTGACGCTGCACGGTTGCTACATAGAGCGCGGGTGCCTGGTCGGCATCGGCGCAATCGTGATGGACGGCGTGCGTGTCGGCGCGCAATCGCTCATCGCCGCAGGCTCACTGCTCTCGCCCGGCACACAGATTCCGCCGCGCTCGCTCGTCATGGGCCAACCGGCACGGGTCAAGCGCCCTTTGACGGATGAAGAGGTCGCAGGACTGGATCACTACTGGCGCAATTACATCGAATATACAAGGATATACAGGGCCGAGAATGTTCGCCCCTAAGAATGCTCTCGAAGATCAAAGCTTGTAAGGAGACTATAGAGGATGCCCAGTGCCCTCAGAGTTATCGTCATCTCGATTTTCTTAACCGCCTGCGCGCTCCCGGTGAGCGCGCAGGCAGCCCCCGGCGGCAATCCGGCTGCTCTCAACGCGCCCGCCCTATCGAGCGATTCGGCGAAGCGTCCGACCGCGACACAGAACGACTCGCCCTACATGCTCAAGCATGGAGACAACGAGTTCGGCTTTTGGGGCGGCGGCGCGTTTACGGCGACGAGAATCTTCGGCGGGCTCAGGGAAGACGAAGCTCGTGATCGCGGACTCGTGCTCGCGGCCTTTCGTTACGGGCGCACGCTCGCGGCGAACAGGAACCTTGCCTTGCAGTACACGCTCGACGCCGTTCCGCTCGCGGTTGCGATCGGCAACATCACTGAGAGCACGACCGTCACGACGCCCACCGGAACGGTCACGACCTTCCGGCGCGAATCGACATACGGCGCGGGCTTGACGCCCCTTGGCCTGCAACTGGACTTCGCCAACAGCGCGCGCGTCCATCCCTTTCTGCACGTTAACGGCGGCTTCCTGGTCTTCACCAAGTCCGTCCCTTTGCCTGATGCCGGGAAGTTCGCCTACGTCGGCGAGGCCGGAACGGGCGTGCGCGTCTTTACGTCCGAGCGCCGCGCCGTGACCTTAGGCGTGAGGTTTCATCATATCTCGAACGGCAATCGCTCGGGCGCGAATCGCGGGCTCAACGAGTTTGTGCTCTACGCTGGCTTCTCTATTTTCAAGTAATGGCGACGGCTAAAACACAACCGGCGCGCGGGATGCGCGATTTTCTTCCGGCGGACGTACGGCGGCGCGAGTACGTTATCGGCGTGATCAAAGAGGTCTACGAGCGCTACGGCTTTGAGCCGCTTGAGACTCCGGCGGTCGAGAACATAGAGACGCTCATGGGGAAGTACGGCGAAGAGGGCAATCAGCTCATCTTCAAAATCCTCAAGCGCGGCGAGCACGAGCGCACGGGCCAGGCAGACCTCGCGCTTCGCTACGATCTGACCGTGCCCTTAGCGCGCGTCGTCGCTCAATACAGAAACGAGCTGCCGAAGTTTTTCAAGCGTTACCAGATACAGCCCGTCTGGCGCGCAGACCGCCCGGCCCGTGGACGCTTCCGCGAGTTTTATCAATGCGACGTGGACGTGCTCGGCTCGCGCTCGATGATCGTCGAAGCGGAGTTATGCGCGGCGGCTGGCGAGGCTCTCGGCGAATTGGGGTTCAGCAATTTCAGCATTCGTCTCAACCATCGCCTTGCGCTCGCGGGTATTCTCGAAGCGGCGGGCGTCGCTTCCGAGAAGCAGGCGGATGCGCTCGTCGCGCTGGACAAGCTTGACAAGATCGGGCGCGAAGGCGTCGCACAGGAGTTGGCCGAGCGCGGGGTCGCCGTTGAATCGGCCGATAAGCTGCTGGGCTTTTTCGAGGCGGTGGCGGCGCTTGAGCATGCCGCGCAGCTTGCGCCGGATGATATTACGTCGAAGGGTGAAGAGGCTTTGAATGCAGCCATCCTGGGACGGATGCTGGAATTCGTCGGCGACGAAGAGGCAGGCGCGCGTGGCATAGACGAGTTGCGTTCGATCATCAGTTTTGCCGGTGCCGCAGGCGTTGGCCCAAAGGTAAAGATCGACCCGAGCCTCGCGCGCGGCCTCTCTTACTACACGGGCGCGATCATGGAAATACGCGTGCCCGATCTGGCGGGGAGCCTCGGCGGCGGCGGGCGCTACGATAATCTGGTCGGGATGTTTTCGGGGCAGGACGTGCCCGCGTGCGGTTTCTCTCTCGGCCTCGAACGTATTATCGTCGTCATGACCGAGCGCGAGATGTTCCCGAGAAATCTGGTCGAAGCTCCGGCCGATGTGATGGTCACGATCTGGGACGAGCCGTCAATCAATGAATCGCTCCGCCTCGCAAACGAGTTGCGCGGCCTCGGGCTGCGCGTTGATCTTTACACGGAAGCGGACAAGCTCGGTAAACAGTTCAAGTACGCTGCGTCGCGCGGCATAAATTTCGTCGCCGTCCTCGGCGATGAAGAGCGCGAGCTTGGAGACGTGACGCTCAAGGACATGCGTACGGGCGAGCAGATGCGCCTGCCGCGCGAGCGCCTGGCCGAGACCGTTCGCGAAAAGATGAGCGGAGGTTAAGCTTTGATGGACGACACCTTCGGAAGAAACTATCTCGATGATGCGCTTGCGACTTTTCGCGATTATAAGCGGCTGGCCGAGAAAGCTTTCGCGCAGGTGAATGACGAAGAGTTTTTCACGACGCTTGATGAAGAGGCCAATAGCATCGGCGTCATCATCAAGCACATGGCCGGTAATATGATCTCGCGCTGGACGGATTTTCTGAACAGCGACGGAGAGAAGCCAGACCGTAACCGCGATATGGAGTTCGTGCTTACGAGGGATGCGACGAGAGACGATTTGATCTCGCTCTGGGAGCGCGGCTGGGCACAGGTCTTCGAGGCCGTAGAGCCTTTGCAGCCGACAGACCTCGCGCGCACCGTTCACATTCGCGGCAAGGCGCATACGGTCGTCGAGGCGATCAATCGCCAGTTGACGCATTACGCTTATCACACGGGCCAGATCGTCTTTTTAGCCAAGCACCTGCGCTCAAGCGAGTGGCAGAGCCTGAGCATTCCGCGCAACCGGAGCGCGCAGTTCAACGCCTACCTGGCGCAATCCGCGCCCGCAGGCACGGACGATTCCACAAGGCGCAGCCGCTTTGACGAGCCGCAGGATTTCATACTCGATTCTGAAAACGAGAGACAGTAGTAAACATGCTTGATGATTTAGGAAACCGCGAACGCACACACTCCTGTGGGGCGCTGCGTGCAAGTGATGTCGGCAAGACCGTGACGCTGATGGGCTGGGTCGCCCGCCGCAGAGACTTCGGCCCGTTGACCTTCATCGACCTGCGCGACCGCGACGGTATTACACAGGTCGTCGTCAATGAAGAGAATGCCCCTGAAGCACACGCCCGCGCCAAGACGACGCGCGGCGAGTACGTCATCAGTGTGACGGGCGAAGTAGTCCTGCGCGAAGAGGGACAGCGCAACCCGAAGATAGCAACGGGCGAAGTCGAAGTGAAAGCGCACGAGCTTCTGATTCTCAATGACGCGCGCACACCTCCGTTTCAGCTTGAGGTCGCTTCCTCGGACGCCTTAGCGAGCGAAGACCTGCGCCTGAAGTATCGCTATCTAGACCTCAGACGCCCGCAGCTTCAGGCCAATCTCAGATTGCGCCATCGCGTCGTCGCGGAAATCCGCCGCTACATGGACGAGCAAACTTTTACAGAGATCGAGACGCCTATCCTGATCAAGTCAACGCCCGAAGGCGCGCGCGATTACATCGTGCCGTCGCGCATACAGCCAGGCAAGTT
The DNA here is from genome assembly GCA_036522655.1 of Pyrinomonadaceae bacterium. Classification (GTDB taxonomy): domain Bacteria; phylum Acidobacteriota; class Blastocatellia; order Pyrinomonadales; family Pyrinomonadaceae; genus DASQYE01. The sequence continues at coordinate 26,977 of DATDFK010000004.1, forward strand.
CTACGCGCTGCCGCAATCGCCGCAGCTCTTCAAACAACTGTGCATGATCGCCGGATTGGACAAGTATTACCAGATCGCGCGCTGCTTTCGTGATGAAGACCTGCGGGCAGACCGCCAGCCGGAGTTCACGCAGTTGGACGTTGAGCTGAGCTTCGCGTCGCCCGAGATCGTCTACAAGCTGGTCGAAGGACTGTTCGCCCGCGTCTTCAAGTTGATTGACGTAGAACTGCCCGTGCCCTTTCCGCGCCTGACCTATCGTGAAGCGATGCGGCGCTACGGCTCGGACAAGCCAGACCTACGCTTCGAGATGGAGTTGCAAGACCTGACCGGCGCGTTTGCGGAAACGACGTTCGCGCCGTTCGCCTCCGTCATCGAAAAGAAGGGAGAGATCAAGGGGATCGTCGCGCCCGGCGGTGCTGCGCTCTCGCGTAAGGCCCTGGACGAATTGCAGGAGTTCGTCAAGCGTTACGGCGCGAGCGCCCTGTCATGGATCAAGCTCGGCGACGAGGTTTCGTCTTCACTCTTGAAGGCGCTCGGCCAGGAGACGATCGAGCGCGTCGCTTCTCAGGCGGGAGCGCGCAAGGGCGAAGCCGTGCTGATCGTGGCGGGCAGGGCGAAGGTCGTCGGACAGGCGTTAGGCGCTCTGCGTAATGAGCTGGCGCGTCGTGAAAAGCTGATCGCGGAAAAGGCTTACAGGCCGCTCTGGGTGACGGAGTTTCCGATGTTCGAGTTTAACGAAGACGACGGGCGCTATTACGCCATGCATCATCCGTTCACTTCGCCGCTCGACGAAGATTTGCCTTACCTGCGGCGCGCGCTCGAAGATGGCGAGATGGAACTGCTGGGACGCATGCGCGCCAAGGCTTATGACACGGTGGTCAACGGCGTGGAGGCGGCGGGCGGCTCGATTCGTATACACCAGCGCGACGTGCAAGCGCTGGTCTTCAAGGCTCTCGGCCTGACACAGGAAAAAGCGCGCGAGCGTTTCGGGTTCTTTCTGGACGCGCTCGAATACGGCACGCCGCCGCACGGCGGCATCGCCTCCGGCATCGAACGCCTACTGATGTCCATGACCGGCATCGAGAATATCCGCGAGCTGATGGCGTTTCCCAAAACCGCTTCGGCAGCCGACCTGATGATCGACGCGCCCGGCGAGGTTGACGCGCGACAGTTGGAAGAACTGAAACTTATCATTAAGACGGAAGGATGAAAGTGATTTGAAATCTTGCATCTCAGATTTGAAAAGTGCTCTGAAATATTGAATCTCAGATTTGAAAAGTGATTTGAGATATTGAATCTCAGATTTGAGATGCCTTTCCTTCATCCTTCATCATTGCTCTTATAAGGAGAGATTCAAACAGTGGACGAATTATTGACGAAAGAAAATCTTGAGTACCGTGCGATGGCGCGCGAGATAGCGGACAAGTTTGTGCGGCCCGTGGCGGCTGAGCTTGATCGCACGGCCGAGTATCCGTGGTCTGTCGTGCGCGCTTTGCAGGACGCGGGTTTGATGGGCGTCTGGATTCCCAGGGAATATGGCGGGCGCGGCGGCGGCGTGATGAACCTGTGTTTGGTCGTCGAAGAGTTGTCGAAAGCCTGCGGGGGCGTCGGCGTCACTTACGCGGTCAATGCGCTGGCGTCGTTTCCCATCCTCGTCGGCGGTACGGAAGAGCAGAAGCAGAAATACCTGCCGGACGTAGCACAGGGGAAAACCCTGATGGCCTTCGGGCTCTCTGAGAAGGAAGCTGGCTCAGATGCCGGTGGCCTCAAGGCGCGCGCAGAGTTGCGCGACGGCTTCTACGTCCTCAACGGCGATAAGAAGTGGAACACGAACGGCAACGCCGCGACGCTCTATTCGATCTTCTGTTCGACCAATCCAGACAGGGGCGGGCGCGGCGTCTCCGCCCTGCTCGTCGAGAAGGGAACCGAGGGCTTCGAGATAGGCAAGAAGGAAGACCTCATGGGCATACGCTGCGTCCCCGTCCACGAGCTGCATTTCCGCGATTGCCATGTGCCCGCAGAGAATCTTCTCGGAGGCAAAGAGGGGCACGGCTTCAAGCACGCGATGATGACGCTCGACCTCGCGCGTCCGGGCGTGGCGGCGCAGGCGCTGGGGTTGGCCCAGGGCGCGCTCGATCTGGCCGTCGGCTACACGATGAAGCGCGAGCAGTTCGGTCAATCGGTCGCTTCGTTCCAGGGCATACAGTGGATGCTCGCAGACATGGCGACCAAGATCGAAGCGGCGCGGCAACTCGTCTATGCTTCGGCGCGTGCGATCGACGCGGGCGCGAAGAACGTCTCGAAGATGGCGGCGATGGGCAAGGTCTTCGCCACCGACGTTGCGATGAGCGTGACGACCGATGCCGTACAGCTTTTCGGCGGCTACGGCTACTGCAAGGATTACCCGATCGAAAAATATATGCGCGACGCCAAGATCACGCAGATTTACGAAGGCACGAATCAGATTCAACGCCTCGTCATCGGTCGCAGCCTGATCAAAGAGGCCGCCGCCGGACAACCCCAGGCGAAGGCTGCGGCCGAAGCATGAAACGATTTTGGATTTTAGATTCTAGATTTTGGATTGGCGAGCAAGGGAGCTTGAAAGCCTCGTTTCCAGGATTCAGGACGGCGGGAGGCGTTAATCCAGAATCTAAAATCCAAAATTGAAAACGGTATGATTACGCTCCTGCGCGCACACGTGATGGAGATGTACGCGCACGCACTTGAGGCTGCGCCGGATGAGTGCTGCGGGCTGATCGGCGGCGCAAGCGAGACGGCGCGGGCGCAGACGGTTTATCGCCTGCGTAATCTGGCAAGGGATGCGCGCGTCGCTTACGAGGCTGCGCCCGAAGAGTTGTTCGCCGCACAGCGCAGTATGCGCCAGCGCGGCGAGCAACTGCTGGCCATCTATCACTCACACCCGCGCTCGCCTCAACCCGTGCCCTCCGAGACGGATGTGCGGCTAGCCTATTATCCGGCGGCGATTTACTTTATTATTGGCTTAAGCGGAACCGAAGCCTCGCTCGGCGCTTTCAGGCTCTCCGAGCGCAAAGGTGAGTGGGAGCGAGCCGAGTACGCTATCAGCGAGTCATGAGAATCGGCGAACTAAAGTTGCTCACGCTTCGTAGAAAGAGTTTGTGATGGCCGAAAAGAGCAAGTACGACACCAACCCTCTAGACCCTGACTACGGGCGGCGCGCCGAAGATGTCTGGGGCGCAAAGCGCGTCGATAATAGCAGCGGTGCGTCTGCGACCGAAGACATCAGCGGCGCAACGCGCGAGATGGGGCGCACGCCGAACGAGCAGGCGCGCAGGGACGAGAAGGCGGAAGCTCCGACGCGTCGTTACGATCAGCCGCTTTCTACCTCTTACCCGTCCGTCTTCATTCCGCCGCCCGCGCATCCACCCGCCGCTTACGGCGCGACGGCTCCCGCCGCCCCCGCCGCCGCCACGATGGCGCAGCCGCCCACATCGCGCACAGTGCGCGGCATCAACATGCCGGAAAACGTCACGATGGTGCTGCCCTACGTCCCCTTTTACATCGGCGCGATCGTCGCCGCCGCCGAGCTATACCTCGTGCCGCGCAACGAAGTCCGCACGCGCTTTCATGCGGCGCAGGGGCTCGCGCTGCACATGGTCATCCTCGTCATAGGCTTTCTGTTCAGCTTCGCAGGCAGGCTCGTCAGCAGTACGCTCGGCGGCGTCGCTGCCGTCCTGATCGGTATCGCCTCCGCGATCTTCGGTGTCGCAGCCATCGTCTTCCTGATCATCTCTATCATCCGCGTCTGGAAAGGCGAAGAGCATCACATCGCCGCGCTAGATGATGCGACGCGCTGGCTCAACGAGAAGATCGAGCCTCGCCGGTAGAGAGCGCGCCGCCCGTCACGCTTCTGTGTTAAGCTCTACAACGGTCTCCCTCTAAGAACTTTCCCCTGACTTTCGATTCCGCAGCGAGGCTCATAGCTTGATGAAGAGGAAATTTCCCGGCCTTCCATTCGTGCTGCTCGCCTGTGCGGTGTGCGCGCTCTCACCGACGACTGTCTCAGCGCAGAGGCGCGGCAGAGTCACGGTCGAGTCCGTCAACGCGCGCTTCAACCAGCTCGCGGACGCAGCGTTACGCGGGTACTACGATTTCAACCCGACGGAGGCGACAGCCGCCGGGCTGCATGAATACGACTCGCGGCTCGAATCACGCAGCCGCGAGCGTGTCGCGCAGGAAATCAGACGACTTCGCGCGACGCAACAATCGCTGCTGCGTATCTGGGACGGCGCGCTCACGGAAGAGGCGCGGCTGGATTATCAGGTACTGCTTGCTCACATCAAGGCCCAGCTCCTCGAACTCGAAGAGATACGCATGTGGCAGCGCGACCCGAACGTCTACAATCGCATCGCCGCCGCAAGCGTCGACAATATTCTGAAACGAAACTACGCGCCCATCGAAGAGCGCCTCGATGCCGTCATGGCGCGCGAGCGCGAGATCACGCGCCTGCTTGCGGAAGCGCGCGTCAATCTCGATAATCCGCCGCGCATCTATACCGAGATGGCTATCAGCCAGGTGCGCGGAAGCATCGACTATTTCTCGCGCGTCGTGCCGCAGATGATCGAGCGCGCGGCGGGCGGTCGCCTTACGTCCGCGCGTCGCGCGCAGATCGAGACCTCGAACGAGGGAGTGCTGGCGGCGCTGCGCTCCTTCGCCGACTGGCTCGAACGCGACCTGCTGCCGCGCTCTAACGCAAGCTTTGCCATCGGAGCGGATAACTATCGCCGCAAGCTGCTCTACGAAGAGATGGTGGACACGCCGCTGCCTCAACTGCTGGCGAGCGGCGAGCGGGAACTGCGCCGGACGCAGGAAGAGATGCGCAACCTCGCCGAAGAGATTGCGCCGGGACGCGGCATCTCTTACGCGCTGCGCCAACTGGAGAGCGATCACCCGACAGCCGACGGGCTCGTCGGCGATGCCCGCGCCGAGCTTAATCGCATCCGCGCCTTCGTCCGCACGCAGAACATACTGACTCCCCCTCAGCGCGAGAATCTGATCGTCGCCGAGACCCCGGAGTATGCGCGCTCGCTCTCGTTTGCTTCGATGGATACTTCGGGCCCGTTCGAGCGCGTGGCCACCGAAAGCTATTATTACCTGACGCCGCCCGACCCCGCCTGGAACGCGCAACAGAGGGAAGAACACCTCGGCCACTACAATCGCTACAGCCTTCAGATCACTTCCATCCACGAGGTTTATCCCGGCCATTACTACCAGCTTCTAAAGCTTCAGCAGCATCCCTCGCGTGTTCGCAAGGCGTTCGGCGCGGCCAGCTTCGTCGAAGGGTGGGCCCACTACTGCGAGCAGATGATGTTGGACGAAGGCTTCGGCGGCAACAACCCCAGGCTCAGGCTCGCGCAGCTCAACGCCGCCCTGCTCCGTTTGTGTCGCTACGTGGTGGGCATTCGCCTGCACACGCGTGCGATGTCTTACGCGGAGGCCGTGGACTTCTTCATGCACGAAGGCTATCAGGAGCGGGTCAACGCGGAGCGCGAGGCGCGGCGCGGGACGGTTGACCCGACCTATCTCGTCTACACGCTCGGCAAGATGGAGATCATGCGCTTGCGCGAAGATTGGCGGGCGCGCATGGGCCCATCCTTCAACCTCGGCGAGTTTCACGACCGGCTGCTCAGTTACGGAATGCCGCCCGTTAAGATCATACGCCAGGCCATGCTCGGCAATGCGCGCCCCGGCCCTGGGCCCACAGCGAATGAGGCGACGGAGCCGCAGAAGGCGCTCGATTTCTCGGTGCTCGCAACCGGCGCATACAGCAGCTACGCGGGAAGAGAGCGCGCCCTTCAACTCGTGATGAACGAGGGCGAGTGGCAGAGCGTGTGGCGCATCATCGGCGGGGGTCGCCCAGCGCCCGACATCACGTTCGATACGCGCGCCGTCATCCTTGCCTTTCAGGGACAAAAGCCGACGGGCGGTTATGGCATCTCGATCGCGGAAATCCTGCGCGACGGTAAAACCTTGAGCGTGCGCACAAGCGAACACGAGCCCGCACGCGGAGAGCTTAATGCGCAGGCTTTGACTTCCCCCTTCGTCGCCGTTTTAATTCCGCGCCCGCCCGAAGGGGCCTCCGTCAGGTTTGCTGAGAGTGTGGAAAATCCCGTGCGAAATCGTCCCGGCGAGCGTCGAACTAATAGACGGCGTGATGTTTACAGAAGGCGCGGGGTGAGCCCTTGAGTAGTGACGGGGCCAACCCGTTTGTGCTAGGATTCATCAAACCAAAGCCAGCAAACAAGACCGTGAGGCGCATTTCAAGACGGTCAATTTGGTAGAGATTGACGCGCTCTCTCCCCCTGCGCGTTTGCCGCAGTAGTGTCGTGGCGGGTTTTCCGGGAAGTGTTTCGGGGGAGACGTTTTGCTGTAGAGAGCGGCGCGCCCTCGGATTCAAAGAGGGCACGCCGCTCTCTTAGTTTACGTGGATAAGAGGAGGGAGAGAATGATCACACTCAAGCAACGCCGCGCCGTTCTCGCCGGGCTCATGGCCCTGGCGATCTTCGTCGCGCCCCAGGCCGTCTTCGCGCAGACACAGATCAGCTATCACAGCAATAAGTATAGCGTCAACGATGATGTCAAAGTCGGTCGGCAGGCGGCGGCGGAAGTCGAGCAGCAGATGCCGATCCTGAACGATCAGGAAGTGACCGCTTACGTCCAGGATATAGGCCAGCGGCTCGTCGCCAATATTCCGCCGCAGTTTCAGCATCGCGAATTTCAATATTACTTTAAAGTTGTCAACGCGTCCGACATCAATGCCTTCGCGTTGCCGGGTGGGCCCATGTACGTCAATCGCGGGATGATCGAAGCCGCGCGCACGGAGGGCGAAGTGGCGGGCGTGATGGCCCACGAGTTGAGCCACGTCGCGCTCAGGCACGGGACGGCGCAGGCGACCAAGGCACAGAAGTATCAATACGGAGCGATTGCCGGAGCCATCCTCGGCTCGGTCATCGGCGGCGGCCTCGGTCAGGTCGTCGGGCAGGGAACGCAGTTGGCGGTCGGCGCATACTTTCTCAAGTTCAGCCGCGAGTATGAGACCGAAGCGGACATCCTCGGTGCACAAATTATGGCGCGCGCCGGATACGACCCGCGCGATCTGGCGAACATGTTTCGCACCATCGAGCGGACGAGCGGCGGCGGTGGCGGCGGCTTTTTGAGCGATCACCCGAGCCCGGCCAATCGCTACGCGCGCATCAATCAGGAAGCAGCCATGCTGAGAGTCAGGACTCCGACGATCGAGAATACGGCTGAGCTGCGTCAGATTCAGAATCGCCTGCGCGGGCAGGGACGCGCTCCTTCAATGTCGGAGATCGCGCGCAGCGGCCAGCGATACCCGCAGCAGGGCGAAGGCGGCGGCTCGCCCGCATACGGCGGCAACATCGGAAGAGTCTCTTATCCTTCGACGCGCTACCGGACATACACGGGCGGCAATCTGTTCCGCGTCAGCTACCCGGATAACTGGCGCGAGCTGCCGTCCAATAACGTCGTCTGGTTTGCTCCCGAGGGAGGGTACGGTCAGAACACTTTCACGCACGGCGTCAGCATCGGAATCGAGCAGGCGCAGAGCAACAATCTGCGACAGGCGACCGATGCCTTTATCAATCAGTTGGCCCAGGGGAGCCGGAGCCTGCGCCAGCAGAGCGGCTACCAGCGCGGCACGATCGATCGCCACACGGCGCTCGCCATCACGCTCTCGAACGTCAACGAGGCGACGGGGCAGGCCGAAATCGTCAACGTCTATACGACGATGCTGCGCGACGGCAGCCTCTTTTACATGATCGCCGTCGCACCGCAGAGCGATTACCGCAGCTTCCAGGGAGCGTTCAGCCGTATTATGAGCTCCATCCAGCTTAACGACTAAACGGGAAGCCCCGTAGGGGCGAGCGGAATGTAGCCCACGGCGTCAGCCGTGGGGGCAATACGATTGGAGAGACAAGAGAGCCCCGAAGGGGCGAAAGAAACTCACCACTAGTTATCATGTGGATTGAGTTTCTTTCGCCCCTCCGGGGCTCGCTCTTTAATCGTCTGCTCTATACCTATGACTTACGTCATGGGCTACATTCCGCTCGCCCCTTCGGGGCTTCATTTGGTTTGTCAACGTGTTCTAGCCGATGAGCGGCATCTTCGCGCCGCATTCGGGGCAAAACTTGGTCGGGCTTTCCGGTTGATGACCGCAGCCCGCACAGGTCGGGCGCGCGGGCTTGGTCGGTGTCCCGCATTCGGGACAGAACTTGGCACGCCCTACCTCTGCTCCGCACGATGAGCAGTTGGCAGACCGCGCGGTCGCCTGTTGCTCGGCGCGCGAAGGGGCTCGGACATGAGAGTCAGCGCTCATGTCTATCTTCGAGGCATAGTCGGTGGCGCGCGCCTTCTCTTGCAGTTGCTCGCGTGTGGCATCGGCTTTGGCCTGCGCGTGCGACGAGGCAAGCTCCTCCTGGTAATCCGGCGCGCACTCTTCGCATTGACCGGCGCTCGCGTTCCAGCAGACCTCCGGGCAGACCCACTTGCCGCAACGCGAGCATTGATGAAAATGTTGCTTACCTTCCTCGACCGCCGTTTGCAGCGCGTTGTCGTGCGCCTTGCCGCCGACGGCGCGCTGCATCTCGTAAGCGGAATTCCCGGCGGAGCTGGCCCAACCGCCGAAAAGATCGCCCGCCGCGCGCAGCAAAGACCCGGCTGTGCCGATCGTCGAGGTCTGAAAACTGGACAGGTAGCCGTTGCCGCACTTGTCGCAGTAGAACTTGAACTGGTAGCCGCGATCCGTCGAAAGGTCTTCGTAGTTTCTGACGAAGGGAATAAGTGCCATGCTCTCTCTCCTGTGCCTCCTGCTATTTTTATAAGTTGTGAATGATTGAGGAGCCCTTGTCGCCCCTATGGGCGACGAGCAATCATTCTAGCACTTGTCACGCGTCACTTGTTACTGCTCTCCGGCACTTGGTCACTGCCTTTTCGCTTCCTGCCAGAGCGCCTCCATCTCGTCTATGGTCGCGGCGTCAAGGGAACGACCGCGCGCCTCAAGCCCGCGCTCGATGTAGCGGAAGCGGCGGCGAAATTTGCGATTGGCCAGCTTCAGCGCGGCCTCCGGCTCGGCCCCCAGATGGCGCGCGATATTGGTGACCGCGAAGAGCAGGTCGCCCAACTCTTCGCGCACGCGCGCCTGCTGCCGCTCCGCTTCGGCCTCCATTTCCGCGCCTTGCTCCACGGCGGCGACGTTCTCGCGTATGGCTGCGCGCAGCTCGTCTATCTCCTCATGCAGCTTATCGAAAATATCTTCGATGTTATTCCAGTCAAAGCCGACGCGCGCCGCTTTGGTCGAGAGCTGGTGCGCCTCCATCAACGCGGGCACTTTCGCGGAGACGCCGTCCAGCAGCGACGAGTCTTCGGAACGCGTCGTGCGCCCGGAGGCGCGCTTCTCTTCCGCCTTGATCGCCTCCCAGTTGCGCAGGACTTCAGCCGTGTCGTTTGCCTCCGCGTCCGCGAAGACGTGCGGGTGGCGGCGCACCATCTTCGTGTGAATCGCGTCGGTCACTTCAGCGATCGTAAAGTCGCCGCGCTCGGCTGCGACCTGCGCGTAGAAGACTATCTGGAAGAGCAGGTCGCCGAGCTCGTCGCGCAGCTCCAGTGGATTCCCTTCGCGCGCCTCTTCGACGGCCTCGAATGCTTCGTAAGCCTCTTCGATGAGCATCGGCGCGAGCGTCGCATACGTCTGTTCACGATCCCACGGACACCCCTCCGGCGAGCGCAGTCGCGCCATCAGCGTCACAAGATCATCAAATGAAGCGGGCATGGATAATTCTCAAATCTGAACTCGTAAATTTGAAAGCCTAAAGCTGCCGAGACATCAAGTCTAAAGCCTAAAGGCTTGCGCTCCAAGCCGCAGCGCGCGCGGATGCCGGAACAGCGCGAGGGCGGGCCAATCCGTTTCTTGCGAGCGCATGCAGTGTGGTGCTACCATCAATCGCATCGGTAAAGAAAACTTGAAATAGAAAGAGTAAGGAAGCGCGCCGCCTTGCAAGCAGTTTGACGCCCGGCGCGTCTTTCGGAATTTAAGATGAGCGAAGAACAGCCCACTTTTAAAGTCAGAGACCGTCGTTTATTCAACGCCGACGGCACGCCGCGCGAGATCGAGCGTGAGGAAACGCCCGATAGCCAAACCACTTCGGCCGCGTCTTCCGCTGCTGTCGCATCCGCGACGACCGACACCTCAAGCACAGAGCGCGAAGCCGCCGACACCCCATTCGCCTCGACGCAAGCGGCGGGCGAGCAGGATGCTGGCGGCGCTGCTGCCGACGCCTCTTCAGCGCGAACGAGCGCGCGAGAATCGGAAGCCGCGTCTTCCGCCGGAGCGCATGCTCAGGACGAAGACCTCTATACCGAAGATGAAGTCCCGGGGGCGGATAACCCCGCGAGTTTTATCAATTTCCTGATGTCCATCGCCTCGAACGCCGCCGCCGCGCTCGGCATGATGGAGCATCCCGTGACGGGCCAGCGCGGGGTTGATCTGCCGCTCGCCAAACACTGGATTGACGTGCTCGGCATGCTGCACCAGAAGACGCGCGGCAACCTCGTCATGCAGGAGCAGCAAATCTTTGAAGGGCTGCTCTCTGACCTGCGTCTACAGTACGTCACGCTCACCACGCCGCCCACATCGCCGCGCGCTTTTACGGGCCGCGACATCTTAGGAGGAAAGTAGTCGGCGGCCAGCGAGCAGTCGCCGGTTAAACTTTCGCTGTTAACTGACGACTACTGGCTGGCAACCGGCTGCTGATTATGAAACTGACTTTCCTCGGCACGGGAACATCCACGGGCGTGCCGTCCATCGGGTGCGAGTGCGAGACCTGCACTTCGGATGACCCGCGCGACAAGCGCCTGCGCGTCTCCGTCCTCATAGAGCATGCCGGGCAGACCATCCTCGTCGACACTTCTTCGGACTTTCGCCAGCAAGCCCTGCGTCATAGATTGAAGCGGCTCGATGCCGTGCTCGTCACGCATTGCCATGCCGATCACATCTTCGGGCTAGACGATATTCGCCCGCTCAACTTTCGCTACGGCGCGCTGGGCGTCTACGCCAACGAGCGTGCCTGGAAAGATATACGCAGGATTTTCCAATACATCTTCGAGCCGTCGCATTATGGCGGCGGGCTGCCGCAGGTCTTGGCCCATACGGTTGTGCCGGGCGCTCCCTTCCTCTTCGGCCATGACCTACAGGTCACGCCGCTCGAAGTCATACACGGACGCCTGCCCGTCATCGCTTATCGCTTCAACGACTTCGCCTATGCGACAGACCTGAACGAGATTCCACCCGAAACGATTGACGGCCTGCGCGGCCTGGACGTGCTCGCGCTCGATTGCCTGCGCTTCCGCGAGCACCCGACGCATCTCTGGCTTGATCGCGCCCTTGATTACATCAACGAGATCAAGCCGCGCCGCACGTACCTGACGCACATCGCACACGATGTCAAACACGCCCGCGACAGTCACAAACTGCCGCACGGCGTCCAATTCGCTTACGACGGACTGGAAGTACAAGGATGAAGGCGGAAGGCGGAAGGCGGAAGGATGAAGGATGAAGGATGAAAGAAATACTTTAAGAGCTTCACATTCTTGAAAGCTTTTCCTTCATCCTTCATCCTTCATCCTTCATCCTTGCTTTTCTTATGCGCTTATTTCACGGAACTGATAATGCCGAGATAGAGCGGCCCACTGTCCTGACGCTGGGTGTGTTTGATGGTTTGCATCTGGGCCATCAACTGATTATGCGGACGGTGGTCGAGCGTGCGCGCGAGACGGGTGCTGTGCCGACCGTGATTACTTTCGACCCGCACCCGCGCGCCGTGCTGCATCCCGAATCCGCGCCTCCGCTGCTTCAGACCTTCGATCAGAAGATCGAAGCCTTCGGCGTCCTCGGCCTCGAACAGACGATCGTGATCCGCTTCAACAAGGCTTTCGCGCAGCTCAGGGCAGAGGATTTTCTGCGCGACGTGGTGGCCGAACGCTTGCAGGCGAGAGAGGTTTATCTGGGGCGCGGCTTCGCCTTCGGGCGCGACCGCGAGGGCAATATAGAATTGCTCAGGAAAGTCAGCGACATGCTGGGCTTTCGCGCCGAAGAAGTGCCGGAAGTGCAGTTGCGCGGGCAGCGAATCAGCTCAAGCCGGATCAGGCAACTGCTCTCGGAGGGGCGGGCCAATCTGGCGCGGCGCATGCTGGGGCGTCCTTACGGTGTCGAGGGACGCGTCGTGCGCGGGCAGGAGCGCGGGCGAACCCTTGGGTTCCCGACGGCCAACCTGCGCCCGCAAAATCGCGTCATACCTCGCAACGGAGTTTACGTGACGGCAACTCTGATCGAGGGCGCGTGGCGACGCAGCATCACAAACGTCGGCACGCGCCCGACCTTTGAACAGGAGGCGGAACCTTCCGTCGAAACCTACGTAATAAACTGGTCAGGAGACCTCTACGGCGATGTGCTGCGTGTGCGTTTCCTGCATCGCCTGCGCGACGAAAGGAAGTTTGCGTCGATCGAAGATTTGAGAGCGCAGATCGAGCGCGACCGGGAGACGGCCAACAGGTATTTCGAGCGCCGAGGTGTCCGGCGCTCACTGGCGATCAAAGAGCAGTGAAGAGAGTGACGGGCGACAAGTGACGGGCATCGATAAGCTTTAAACTCGCCACCTGTCGCTCACCATTTTTCACTGCTTTTTTTGGCACAGTATCGCGACAAGTTTCGGGTATCTTTAAGAGACTTATATGGCAGCAACGGAACAGCAGCAGCAGGCGATGGTTTTGCGAGAGCAGGGAAGTGCAGGCGCGGGCCCGAACGGCAATGGTTCTCGGAAGTCCGGTCAAGACGAAAGGGCCCATGCCCGCGCGGGCAACGGCGCGCAGCGTAATGGTGCTGCGAGCATCGGGTCGCCCGCCGCGACTACCGGGAAGCCGCTCATGCTTCTGCCGGGCGCGGAAGTCAACCGAGAGCAAGCGGACATCAAGGTGCATGGCTTGCGGGGCGTGATGCGATCGCTCGCGGTCGCGCGCGTGCTCGGCATGCTCTCGCTCTACCTGTTCCTCAATGACTATGACATTCGCCGTAGCTTCAACCGCCGCATCAGCGAGCGGCTGCGCGAAGAGGCGAGGGAGCGCGGACGCATCGCGCTCTTTCAGGAATGGAGCCGCGATGTCGATCGCCGCGCGCTAGACTTTTTCATCCGTGGCATACGCTTTCTGGTCTTTCGCGGCGCGGAGGGGACGGCCACGAAAGAGGCGCGACTGGAGAAACAGGCCGTCTGGCTCAAAGAGAATCTGATCGCGCTTGGGCCCACTTTTATCAAGATCGGCCAATCGCTGGGAACGCGCGGCGATCTACTGCCGCTCGCTTATGTCAAGGAGCTGGCCCTGCTGCAAGATCAGGTTCCGCCCTTCCCGACGACCGAAGCATATGCGCGCATAGAGAGCGAGCTGGGCCAATCGCTCCGCCAAGCCTTTGCCGAGATCGACGCCGAGCCTGTGGCCGCCGCCTCGCTCGGACAGGTGTATCGTGCTCGTATGCATACGGGCGAAGAGGTCGCCATCAAGGTGCAGCGGCCCAACCTGTCGGAGATCATCGGCCTCGACATAGCCATCCTCCGCAGGCTCGTGCATCTGGTCAATCGCTTCTTCCCGCAGGCGAACGAGAACGCCGACTGGGAAGGGATGCTGCGCGAGTTCAACGAGACCATCCATGAAGAGATGGACTACGCGCAGGAGGGGCGCAACGCAGACCGCTTCCGCGAGAATTTCAAGACGTGGCGGGCCATCCACGTCCCGCGCATACACTGGTCGCATTCCACCACGCACGTCCTCACGATGGAATTCATACGCGGCACGAAGGTCACGGACATAGAGGGCTTGCGCGCCCATCGTATCTCGCCATTGAAGGTCAATCGACTGCTCGTCAAGACGTACCTGAAGCAGCTACTGGAGGACGGCTTCTTTCACGCCGACCCGCATCCGGGGAACCTGCTCGTGATGGACACTGGCCACCTGGCCTTCTTCGATTTCGGCATGACCGGGCGCATTACGCCGCGCCTGCAATCGATGATGATCGACGCCTTCTTCCACGTCGTCGGACGCGACGTGCACGGGTTGGCCCAGGACTTAATCAATCTCAACTTCCTCAAGCCCGGCGTTGACCCCGAAAGGGTACGTCCCGTCGTCGAAGGACTCTTCCGCCATTACCTGAATCTGAAACTGGGCGACGTGAATTTCAAAGAGCTGACTTATGATCTCGCCGAAGTGATGTACGAGTACCCGTTCCGGCTGCCCGCCAACTTCACCTACATCATCCGTGCGTTGATGACGCTCGAAGGCATAGGCATCGTCACAGACCCCGGCTTCAGCTTCTTCGATACGGCCAAGCCCTACGCCAAGGAGTTCATGCTCAGGCGCGAGGGCAAGCAGTTTCGTAAGCTCATGATGGACAAGCTCACGGGGCGGGACAGCGAAGGTCGCATCGAGTGGGCCAAGGTCTGGAAGCTGGCGAAGATGGCCGCGAAGATGTACCTCGACAAGGAATGATCGTCGCGCGTTGAAGCCGAAGCTGTCCGGCAGCGTCAGAGTCAGGCCGCGTCGCGTTTGTTCAGCCACCAGTACAGAGGCAGGCTGAATCCCAACCCGCCTAAAAAAGAGAGCGCCACGAACCAGTACCACCTGACCTTGCCGATCGGATTCCTGGCGAAATAATAGGCGAGCAGTCCCAAGACCATCACCGCATCGATGATGAATGCGAGCGCGAGCCTGTTCTGAGCGGCGCTCGCCAGCCCGTCGTACTCGTATATCAACCAGTACAGAAACAGTCCGTTTGGAACGACCAGGCCGAACAGGGCTATCAGTAGCAGCATCATTTTCTTTCCTACCTGCGAGTTTCGGTATAGACGAGCGCGAAAGCCATGACGGCGATCAGGAGACATAAAGGGGAAAAGAGCCAGGTGTCCCAGTAAGCGAACCGCGTCGCGCTCGCCCGCTTGAAGAACCCGACGAGCTTGAACTCTCCGACCGCCCGTAGAAAAAATAGAAGGGCGAGCACGCACGTGCCCCAACGGAAAATCCATTTTGGAATCGCTGCTGTGAGCAGCTCTGCCTGCCCGAGGACGGTAAACATCGCCAGCAGCAATGCTGCCGCGACGAGCAGGGTTCCGGCGGGCGACGGATTAAAAGTCTGCTTACCGCCCACGACGGGCACGGTCGCTCCGCTTCCCACGCGTCCGCCGAGCGCCCAGTAAATATGAAACAGGCTCAGCACGGCGAACACCGCCGCGAGTAACAGACCAAGGGCAGTTCTCATAGCACCTCAACGTTTGGCCGGGACGAGGCTCTCAATTTTGGCTGCGAGGTCTTTGATGACCTGATCGGTCGCGTGCTCGTTCAGGTGCGAGTCTTCGGGGCCGACTATCTGCGGCTCGACCGTGACCGGAATGTCATAGCTCGTAAAACCCTGCGTCAGATAGTTGATGTTCGCATTATACTGGCTCTCGGACGTTTTATAGTATTTGCCGTTCAGGACATGGACGACTTCGTCCGGGCCTGGCGGTTGGTCTTTACCGGCGTTCGGATTCTGGCTGGTCGTAAAGATGGCGAACTGCGCGCCGTGCGAAGCGGCGAGGCGTTGTATCTCTTGCAGGAGACTGCGTGTCAGGTCGAGCCCGTATTGCACTCTGGGGCTGCGCGGGGTGAGTTTCATCGCCCTGTCATTCTTGTCGGAATCGAAATTCTCGTAGTGCAGATAGCCGGGCAGCATATCCATGCGCTTCTGCCAGTCGTCCGACGCGGGCCCATCGTATCCGGTCATCGGGGAATACGGCGGAGGAAGAATAGAGCGCGCCCACTCCTTCTCCCTAGACCAGGGGAAGAACCTGCGCCACAGGCGCACGAGCTTGAATCGTGAAGTCTCTCTGATGGGCTGGCCCGTCAATTCCGTCGGGCCGCGTAGCTGACCGTTCTCCAACCAGAACGTGGGCTTGGGCGTGCGGTCGTCGGGTGTGCTCGACGGGAAGGTGTTATTCCAGACATCATTGGCGGGCGTGAACCAGAGTATAACGAGGTCTGCGCGAAACTTCTGGTAATACTCCCTGAGCGATAATAGCTGCTGATCCTGTCCCGTCGCCGGGCCGCCCAGCGAGAAGACTTTGACCTTCCTTCCTGTGGAATTCAAATAAACCTGAAGCCTCTGTTCCGGCATCCAGCCATAAGCGCACGCCTTCGCCTCGACCTGCGAGTCTCCGACGAGCACGATCACGAAGTCGTCGTCGCCGTACTCTATCGGCTGGCCGCGAAACCCCAGTTGATGTCTCTCGGATTTGTAACTGTCAATGGTCTTCCAACCGCTGATGGTTGGCTTCGGGTAATTGGCGAGCTGGAGTACGACTTCGATAAGAATGAGCGTGACACAAATACTGACCACCAGGATTAAAGCGTTGCTGAGCTTCTTATTCTTCAAGATTCTTTGCGCTCCTCTATAGCCATTTGCAACTGGGTATAACACAGGTCAGTACCGCCTGAGGTCTCGGGCGGGTGTGCTACGTTAAGAGACCCGCCCGAGACCTTTGGCGGTACTGACCTATTGTCGCACTTTGTCGCACTCGATTGAGCACCACTATAAAACCGTTGACGGCTGCCCGCCATCGAGCAGCCGTCAACGGTTTTGAAGCGTTGGCCGTCGGGTCTTACTTGGCGGGCGCTTTCGAGCCGTTTTCGGTCGGCGCGTTGAGCTTGTCTTTGAAGAGGTTCAGGAGCAGGAGCGTGCCCAGGTTGCTCCCGCCGTCGCCGCTTCCGCCCGACGCCATCACGTCCGGCGTGATGCGGACGTTCTTTTCGCCGATCACTTTCAGCGTCTCGACCAGGGCGACGCCCTGTGCGCCGAGCGCGTCAACCTGCTCGTGATAGGCGACACCCTGCGCTTCACCCATGAGTCGTACTTTCTCGGCTTCGGCCTTGCCGGTGGCGAGGATGTAGTGTGCCTCGCCGTCGGCTTCGGCCTTGCGCTGCTCGCTGCGTTTACCGGCGATCTCGACGCCGACGGTGGCCGCCATCAGGTCGCGCTGGTTATCGGCGTGAGCCTTCGTGCGCTCAAGCTGGATGCGTTTCTCTTCGGCCTCGCGCTGCGCGTCGAACATGCTCTGGCGCTGTTCCGCGAGAATCTTCTCGGTCTGCGTCTTCATCAACTCTTCGGGCAGATGAATGTGGCAGATGAGGACGTTGACGACATCGACGTGATACTTCAGTAGGTGAGCGCGCACGCGCGCTTCGGCCCGCTCCTGTTCCTCGTGACGATTCTGCAAGTAGGCCATCGCGGAAGACTCCGACGCCTGGTTGCGGAAGATGGAGTCGATCAGCGGGTGCATCACGTTTTGAATCAGCTTATCGATCGAGCCGATCTTGGCGACCATGAAGGGCGCGTCTTCCGGCTTGACGCGAAAGACGACGCGCACTTCCAGTTGCATCGTGAAGCCGTCTTTGGAGATGACCTCGAAGGGGTCGAACGTGTTGGCCACTTCGCCCGCCGTCCATTCGACCGTCTGATTAGTGGTCGGGATAACGATGGGCGTGATCGCCAGCGTGTTGACGTAGTAGCGACCGGGGCCGACGACCGTCTCCCTGATGCCGCGATAACCTTCGGGCACGACGTAGGCTTCGTGCGCGCCTTCGTCCAGACGACGATCGGCCGGGTCGCCGGACATCAAGTCCTGTTGAATCTCCGCGACGGTGCGATCTTCGTCCGCGAGCTTGTCCAGGCGCTCCGCCGCCTGCGTCAATTGCTCGGACTCTTCGCGCTCAAGGCGCTGGCGCACCTTCGCCGCCATCTCGCGGCGCACTTCATCCGAAGGGTCTTTGCCGACGTTGGAGACGATGACGGCGACCTCGCCCGGTTTCACTTCCTTCGCCGTCTCAAGAATGACTTTGAAGAGCAGCGGGTTGATGTAGTAGGTTCCGGGCAGGAGGATGTCTTTCTGTGGCCCGCGCTGGCCACCGCGCCCTATGAACTCGTGGCCGTCCTGAAAATTGTCGTGCCCTTCGACGGGCGTGGCGACGTAATCGCGCGGGTCAAGCGGCGAGCCGTCGAGGGCTTCGACGAGCCCGATCTGATTCTCGCTGATCACGGTCGCGTCGTAGAGGCGGACGGTGAAGAGACCGTTCTTGACCTGATTGTTGTTCGCGATGTCAACGGAATTGGTCAGGATGCGATAGGTTCCGGGCGTGAGTATGTCGACCTGCGGCCCCTTCTGCCCGCCGTTGGCGATGAACTGCTCGGCGTCCTGATAGTTGCGGTGATTATCTATGGCCTTGCCGAGCAGGCGTCCGGCGTCCAACTGCGCGCCGTCAGCCGCCGTCACCACTCCTATCTTGCCTTGCGGGATGACGGTCGTTTTGGTGACGGAGATGCGGAACAGGTAAGGGTGAATCGGCCACAGCCCCGGCGGCAGCGTACGCATCTGTATGCCCTTGACGCCGCCCTGCTTGATGAAAGCGATCGGGTCTTGGAAATTGTTGTGCGCGTTCTGCGCGCGGTCTGTGGCGAAGATGCGTCCCGGCGGCATCGGCTCGCCGTCCACCGCTTCGATGACGCCCATCTCGTCCGCGCCGATCTCGATCAGCGGAACTTTATGGACGACGCGCTCAAAGGGATATTTGATCAGGTGCAGGCCGGGCTTCAGGACATCCGCCTGAATGCCGACTTCGCCCTCTGTCGCGACGACGCGTCCCGGAGGCATCTTGCGCCCGAGGTAACGCCGCTCCTTGATCGCTATCTCTTTCGCGCCGACGTTAACCAGTATGCGGCGCAGGATGACGACGAGCACGATGAACAGTACGAACCCGATGATGAACACCGGAGCCAACGACCACATGTCAATGTTGTTCATGACTTAAAGTCCTCAAGTCTTGGGAAAGACGGTTATGGGGAGACCTTTGCCTCATCGAGTTGATTTCGATGAGGCTTTCAAAAGCTGAAGCCTGAGGCTCGCCAGCTTTTGCTTTAAGACGAAACCTGCGCCCGAGTTTCTGCTCTCGCCGGAGAGCACCCAGTATTCGCCGTCAAACAGCGCGCGCAGTTCTTCGGCAGAGATGTCTGGTAACTGTCCGCTTTGCCAGCATGCGAAGGCCGCCTCGACTGCGCTTTGATAGACGGGCGCACTATCTGCTGTTGCCGAGACGTGCAGGGCGATGGCCGCCGTGCGGCTCTTCTCGGGCGACGCCTTCCATGCGTCCAGAAATTTCAAGGCCAAAGCGGCATTAACGCGAAGGGGGCGCTCGCTCCGCTCTATGTAGGAAACGAGCGCGACTAATTTCTGATAGCTGTCGGCGCGCTCGGCCAGCGCGTCGAGCACCGCGTCGTACAGGGCCGCGTCGTCGGCAGCATCCTGAAGAGCCGACCTGTCACCCTCGGCGGCGCGTCCGAGCAAAGCCTCGCGCCGCGAGGCAGCATGCCTCTCAGCCTCTTTCAATCTTTCGCGGGCGTCTGCGTCTGAATCATCCTCACCGAAGAGGCCATGAGCGTGGGGCGGTGGTGGTAAAGCGCGTCCCTCGCTTTCGCCGGACGAAGCCCTCTGCTGGCGATAAATAGCGTAAGAAATTGCAGCAAGTAGAAGAAACGAGGTGATGAGAACGGTGACCATTTTGGCCTTGAACGCCTGTGCGATGGCTTTCCAAGTTGGCCGCACTTCTGCCGGGCGTCCACCCAAAACTCATTATACGACAACCCCGCCCCGAATGTTTAGTTTTCCGAGGCGACGAAACACGTCAGTACCGCCAAAGGTCTCGGGCGGGTTTCTCAACGTTACATACCCGCCCGAGACCACAGGCTGTACTGACCTAATTCTATTTTGCCTGCGTGATGGCATTGAAGAGCAGCGGATAGGTGGCGAGGGACTGGGCCCTGTATTGCGGGCGGAAGCCGAAGAGATAGACGCGCCCGCGCCCGAGTCCGACTTCCATGAGCGCCGCTTTGCCCTGAATGCGAGCCGCTCCGAGCAGCCAGCCGGAGAGCAGCGGGTCTGCGTTTGACGGGTAGCGCGCGATGATGCGAACGCGTGAGAGCGCCGCCGGGTCGCTCCTGATCTCGAAGACTGGCGAGTCCTCGGCCCAGGCGATTGACTGCTTCGGCATTCCGTTCGCTAAAGGATGCGAAGTATCAAGCTCTATGCGCAGGATTGAGCCGGGGACGTAAAATTCCGTCTCCTTCAATCCTGCGGTCACGTCGCGGACGGGCAGCTTCAGTTGCTCGATGGCAAAATCCGAGGCTCTATTCAGACAGATCAGCGTCCCGCCCTCTTCGGCGAACTCGCGCAAGCTACGCACGCCCTCTGCGCCGAGCCCTCCGGTCAATTCCTGTGGCATCGTGCCCGACGGGTAACCGTTCAGGATGGAGCGCGGCGATTGATCAGGGATGATGATCGCGTCGTATTTCGCGTGCAGGTTTCCGGCGCGCAGTTCTTTATCCTCAAGCGACGCACAGGTGAAAGGCCCACGGTTTTCCAGAATCCATCGCGTCCACCCTTCGTCGATGGATGGGACGTGGGATTGATAGAGCGCGCAGCGGCCTACCTTGCGCGGCGCTGCTGTCAGGGTCGTGCTGATGTAATGCCTGTTGACCGGATAGAGCCTGCCACGGAGAGGAGAATAGACGGCACGCGCCTCGACTCCCATGAGCAGCGACAAGGTGTGAGCCGTGACATCATAAGGCGGGATGGGATGCCCGTCCTGATCGCGCAAGTCCGGGTAGTGCTGCTTCTCAAGCAGCGCTTTGGCGAAGCTGGCGTAAGGCTGATCCATGCGGACGAAATGAAGCGGCGCGTCGGTGGCATCGCTCTCTTTGCCCGTCGGCGAGTGATAGGCCGATAAGACCTCGACGCCTCCGCGCTGCAATATCCTGATCAGCTCGCGTGAGTTTTCCGAGGGCTGAATGGTGAAGCCCAAAAGCTCTCCCTTCCTGCGAGGCCGCACGGCCTCTTTGCCGATCTCATAAAATCTTTGCAGCCAACGCGCTCGATTCGCGGCGGCGTGACGCATGAGAGAGAAGGCTGCCGCAGTCATGTAGTTGGTGATGTCGCGCAAGCGCCAGGGGCCTCCGCTCCAGACCGGGCCGAAGTTGGCGGACTCTTTCTGCGGGTCGTAGCCTTCGCGCGAGCGTAGCTCTTCAAACTTGATCGTGACGGGCGTGGCGATTCGCGCCGAGGCCGTCTCGGAGAGAATGCGTACGCCGCCGTGATAGTGAGAGTAGGCGCGCGCGGGCGTCCAGGCGTCGTAGGTGGAATCGGTCGTGATGCCCTGAAATCCTGCGGCGCGAAGCTCGCGCGCCATGCTGTTGCCAAGCTCCGTATACCCTTCGACAAGTTGGCGCGCAACGTTGGGCTCGACCGGCTGCATGTAGGGCGGGAGGAAAAGTCTTGAGCCGAACTGGCCCTGCTGGTGTATGTCGTGGACGATCTGCGGATGCCAGACGTTGTGAATCTTATCGACGGTGATCTGCGTCTCCTGTTGCGTGAAGGCGTACCAGTCGCGGTTGTCGTCGTGGCCCACGTACTTGTGATAGAGCACGGGCGGGTCTGTGCCTTCGTAAGGAGTGCCGAGCGTGCGGTCGTACCAGTTCTTGACTATATCAACGCCGTCCGGGTTCAGAGACGGGACGAGCAGGACGATGGTGTTACGCAGAATCTCGCGCACTTCCGGCTCATCCGAAGAGGCGAGGCGGTGCGCGATCAGCATGCTCGAAAGATAAGAGCCGACCTCCGTGGAATGAACGCCGCAGGTGATCAGGACGATCGTCTTGCCGCGCGCGATGAGACGTGCGGCCTTGCGGTCTGCGCCCGCGCCGAGCGTGCGCGGGTCTGCCAACTGCGCTTGAATCCTTCTGTATTCATCGAGGCGCGCGAGGTTCTCAGGCGCGCTGATGGTCGCCAGCACAAACGGCGCGCCCATAGTCGTACGGCCCAGCTCCTCGAACATCAAGCGGTCGCTCGCCGCGTCCAACCGGCGGAAGTATTCGATCACGCTCGCCCAGCTTGCCAGTTTCCTATCGTCGCCCGGACTAAACCCGAGCACGTCTTCGGGCGCGGGCACGCTCGCGTGTAAAGCGGCAAGCGCCGCGACACGACGCTCTCCCGCAACACGAGGGCGCTGCGCTACAGCCTGAGAAGTTGTGAAAGAGAAGAAGAGAAGGACTGTGAGAAGCGAAGCCGCAATGGCCCGTGTGCTCATTCGTGTCGAAGCTCCGATACCTTAAAGTGAAAGGGGAATGCCAGTGAAGTGTAATCGAAACCGGAGTGAGGGGAAAGGAAGGATGAAGGATGAAGGATGAAGGATGAAGTTAAAGCATTCAAGACACGGAAGCATTTCTTTCATCCTTCATCCTTCCGCCTTCATCCTTGCTCTTCGGCGTCCGGGCGCGGTAAAGTATTGGCCGATAAACCCCACGCGCTCCCCAATCTGAGAAAAACTGTCGGAGGTCAGAGGTCTGATGGCAACTGAAACCGTAGATACTGCGAAGCGAGATATTGCTTCGACTAACGAATACCCGGACATTGTCGGGGCCAAGCCGGACAATCCGCTCGCAGCTTCATTTCGACCGTACATTCCGGCGCAGGTCGTGCTTCCCGAACTGACGCCGCTGCCCTTAATCATCGGCACGCTTCTCGGTATGGTCTTCGGCGCTTCATCGCTCTACCTTGTGCTGAAGACGGGATTGACCGTCAGCGCCTCGATCCCTGTCGCCGTCATCTCGATCACGATCTTTCGTCTGTTCTCAAAACTCGGACGCAGAGATGCGACCATCCTTGAGAACAACATCGTGCAGACGGCAGGCTCGGCGGGCGAGAGCATAGCCTTCGGCGTCGGCGTGACGATGCCCGCGATCATGATTCTCGGCTTCGACCTGGAATTCACGCGCGTCCTGCTCGTCGGCGTATTGGGCGGGCTGCTGGGTATCCTGATGATGATACCTCTCAGGCGCGCGCTCATCGTGCAGCAGCACGGCTTGCTGAAATACCCCGAGGGGACGGCGTGCGCCGAAGTCTTGAAGGCAGGGGCTTCGGAGACGGACAGGGCGGCGGCGCGTAAGGGCGCGCGCGCGGGCGAAAAGGTCGTTGACGACACGGCGAGCATGGGCGCGAAGACGATCTTCGCGGGTCTCGGCCTGGGGTTTCTCTATCAGGTCTTGATGGGCGGTTTCAAAGGTTGGAAGGACACGCCGGAGAAAGTCTTCGGCGCTCCGTTTAAGGGAGGCTCGATCGCGGCGGAAATCTCACCGGCGCTGCTCGGCGTCGGCTATATCATCGGGCCGCGCATCGCTTCGATCATGGCGGCGGGCGGCGTGCTCGCTTACCTCGTGCTGATTCCGATGATCAAGTTCTTCGGCGAAACGATGACGGCAATCGTGCCGCCGGGAACCATGCCGATTAACGAGATGGGCCCGAATGACGTGCGCGGCGCGTACGTGCTGTATATCGGCGCGGGCGCTGTCGCGGCGGGCGGCATCATCAGCCTCTTTCGCTCGCTGCCGACGATTTGGAGCGGTTTGAAGGGCGGCCTGCGCGACCTCCGAAGCGGTCAGGGCGCGGCGGGGTCTGTGGCGCGCACAGACCAAGACCTCTCGATGAAATTCGTGCTCGGCGGCGTCATCGCGCTCGTGGCGATGATCATGATTTTCCCGCAGCTGGGCTTGCAGCATAACATCGCCGTGGCGTTCCTCGGCGCGTTGATGATCGTCGGGTTCGGTTTTCTCTTCGTCACGGTCTCGTCGCGCTTGACGGGCGAGATCGGCTCGTCCTCGAATCCCATCTCGGGCATGACGGTCGCGACGCTTTTGCTGACCTGCCTGATTTTTCTGCTCGTCGGGTGGACTGGCCCGGCCTATTACGTGACGGCGCTTTCCATCGGCGCGATCGTCTGTATCGCCGCCTCGAACGGCGGCACGACTTCGCAGGATTTGAAGACGGGTTTTCTCGTCGGCTCGACTCCGAAATACCAGCAGATAGCGATTCTCATCGGCGCGCTCGCCTCGGCCATCATGCTTGGGCCGATCCTGTTGAGCCTCAACGACGCCTCGACCGTTTACGTCCCGCAAACGATGTTCGTGCAGGTCACGGAAAATACAGGCCAGTTGGAGACGGGCGTCATCTCTTCGCTGCAAGCCTTTAACGAGGCGGACAAGCCGAAGCAGCCGGGCAACTATCGCCTCTTCAAGAACGAAGCGAGCACGGCTGTCAAGGGACTAGACCCGGGCGAGTATCTGGTCAACGAAGAGGGCAAGATCGCTTACAAGGTCGAGCGCGCGTTCCCGAAAGAACTGAGGTTCGATCAATCGCAACTGGCCGAGACCGAAACGCTACAGGGCCCGCAGGCGAACACGGACAAGAACAGCTATCGCGCCGTTCATAAGACGGACAGCGTGGGCGGCCCGGCGGGCAAGTACCTGGTGGACGCGCAGGGCGTGCCCGTCTACTTCGTCGATCCGGGCATCAACGGCACGCACAAGATCAGGCCCGACGGCACGACCATCGATACCAAGTACGATGCGCCGAAGGCGACGCTCATGTCCTACATCATCAAGGGCATACTGAATCGCCAGCTTCCCTGGGGACTCGTCCTCCTGGGCGTGATGATCGCCATCGTGCTTGAGATGTCGGGGATTCCGTCGCTGGCTTTCGCCGTCGGCGTTTACCTGCCGCTCTCTTCCTCAAGCCCGATCTTCATCGGCGGCGCGATTCGCTGGCTGGTTGACAGGAACATGCGCAAGCGACTGGCGCATCGCAACATGACGGAAGAGGAACTGGTCGCCGAGGGCGATAAGAGTCCGGGCGTGCTGATGGCTTCGGGCTACATCGCCGGGGGCGCGCTGGCCGCCATCGTGATCGCTATCCTGGCGGGCGTCCCGTGGCAGAGGCTCATCGACTTCAATAAGCGGGTGGCCGCCTTTGCGGAGAAGAATCCGATGCACACAGGAGGCTACGCAGACCTCTGGTCGCTCGTCCCGTTCGCTATCCTGGCGGTGTTGCTCTACTTCGTCGGGCGTGAAATGCTGCTTGCCAATCGGCCGGTTGATGGCCGGAAGCACAGGTGAAAAGCGGGCCGTCGCTGCCTCTCGTCAAATTTTTCAGGGGCAGTGACGGCAACGTTTCCGGCTCTTCCACCCTCTATATCTCAAGGCGGCGGCGCGGGGCAGAAGGAAAAGCCCGCGCCGCCCGCGCCGCGCTCACGCCGATTCACACTCTGAAGGAATAGATCATTGATGACTACTCGCACTTTTCGCCGCCCTGCGCCCGGCGCTCTGGCTTTGATTTACGTACTGCTCGTCGGCCTGTTGACAGCCGGAGAAGCCGCCGCCGCCGCTACGACCGCTGCTGCTGCTGCACTCGCCGCCCCGGCGCAGAGCAATGCGACGCCGACGCAGACCGTCATCGAGTTCTACAGGCAGCTTCGCCAGAAACATTTCCGCGAGGCGTTCGCGCTCTCCATCTACAAGCCTGCGATCGAGGGCCTCAGCGCCGAAGAGTTCGCCGACCTCCAGTCCGACTTTGAAAAGATGGCGACGGGCGTGCCCGAAAATGTCCAGATCAGCGGCGAGCAGATCAGCGGCGACACGGCGACCGTGTTCGTTAAAGTCAACAACGACGACGCAGCGGCCCGGCAACAGGACGACTCCGTTATGCTCATGCGCAAGGGCAACGGCTGGATTATCGGCGATAAGGAGAACGAAGCGATCGTCAAACGCAGCGGCAAGGATTTCTTCTTCACCGCGCGCATCCAGACGCACCATTCGGAAGTGCAAAGCATGTTGCAGCGCATCAGCGTCGCGCAACTGGTCTACAGCCAGCAGCACAACGGCATGTTCGGAGACCTGCGCGCGCTCATCAATGCCGGGCTCATTCCGAAAGACCTCGAATCGACCGAATCAACCGGCTATCGCTTTCACGTCACAGTCAGTTCCGACGCCAAGAGCTTCACGGCCGGAGCCGAGCCCGCGCGCTACAATCGCACGGGCCGCCTCTCCTTCTTCCTTGATAAAACCGGAGTCAGGAGCGCAGACAACGGCGGCAAGCCGCTTTCGCCCGCCACGAAATAGGGATCGATGATTCTTCAGCACCTTTTACCTCACCGGGACAGGGACGGAGCAGCGTTACAGATGAGAGCCGCGCTAATATCAACTCCTTCACTTCGAGCAGGCGTCAAAGGCGTACGCGTGGCGGCGCTCTTGCTGGCTTCCGTGATGCTCGCCCTCTTCCTTGCCTCCGGCGCTTACGCGCAAACAGAGCCGGGAGAAGAGAGCGCCGACATGTCCCGGCGCGAGACCGGAACCGCGAAATCCGTGATCACGGGGAAGGCCGTCTACGACGATAATGGTCGGCCCGTGCGCCGCGCCAGTATCATGCTCATCGACCTGGGCAACACGCAGCAATCACCCGATAAATTTTCGACGGCCACCGATGTTAATGGAAAGTTCAAAATCAAAAACGTCCCCGCCGGTAATTACCTTGTGATGGTGGACGCGCCGGGAGTGCTGACGCCACTGGCTTTTATAAACCTGGACGAGGACAGAACGCCGACACCGGCTGATTTCGTCGAGGCGCGCAAGAATTTCGACGAGGTGGTCGTCGATGGAACCAACGAGGTCAAGGTGGAGGTGCGCGCGCGGCGCGGCGGGGCCATCTCCGGGAAGATCACGTACAAGGATGGCGACCCTGCCATCAACGTGCTGATCTCGATCGTGCGTAAAGGGGAAGCGGGCGTCGGCGGTCGTTTCATCCCCGGCTTCAATCCAAGCTCGCTGATGGGGATGCATACGGACGATCGCGGCATGTATCGTGTCGCCGGTTTGCCTCCGGGCGAGTATCTTGTCAGCGCTGCGGAACCCAACACGCGCGTTGACGATGCGAGCGGACAGGTGCAGACCGGCGGCATGGATAGATTCATGCGCGAAGTCTTTACCAGTGATGCGCTCGCCGTCACCTACTACGGCGATGCCAGGACTGCGCGCGATGCGACGACGATCAAGGTCGAACCGGGCGATGAACGAAGCGACATCAACATCACCCTCATCGAGCATCAGAACTTCCTCGTCAGCGGCACGCTCACCTCAAAGCGCGACCATCGCCCCTTGAAGCGTGCGACGCTCAAGCTTCACAGCAAGGAAGATTACGGCGGGCTCTTTCCCACAGAGCGTACGACGCAGACGGATGAGCAGGGCAACTGGCTTTTCGGCGCTGTGCCCGACGGAACCTACATCATCGCGGTCGAGCCGCCTTATGAACCGGCTACGACCACGGCGGCCACCACCGCCACCTCCGCAAACAGTGACGAGCCGCAGCCGGTTCAGCCCGCTCCGCTCACACGGCCCAGGCTCTCGCCAAAGCAACAGGAGGTCACCGTCAACGGAAGCGACATGACAGCGCTGGCGATAGAATTAAGCGAAAGGGCGGGTCTTTCGGGGACGGTCGCCTTCGAGGACAGCAGAAAGCCGCCCGGATACATGACAATCGGGATCGAGCGTATTGACGGGGTCAAAGCGATCGAGACGGGATACGCTACGGTCGATCCTGATACAGGAAGGTTCAGTTTTGAAGGCTTGGCGGCGGGCGAGATTTTTCTGACCGCAACGCTCTACCAGAACAACAACTATTACATCAAATCAGTCACGCTCAATGGACGAGACCTGCTGCGCGAACCGCTCAAGCTCGGCGAGAGCGATCAGATCAAGGGCGTGCAGGTCGTCATGTCGTCCAATACGGCAACGCTCGTCGGGCGCGTGCTGGACAATGTGGGCGGCAAACCGCGCGGCGGCGTCCTCATCGGTCTGGTTCCCAACGCCGCGCAGCGTTGGCGCGCTCAATCGGGTCGTCTCTACGCACGCACGAACGGCGCAGGCGAGTTTAAATTAAGCGGCCCGCCGGGCGAATACTTAGTCTTCGTCTGGCCGTCAGACAAGGCGTCGGAAACACTTAACGAAAGCTATATCAGAACGCACGCTGCCGATGCGCAGCGCGTCACCATGCAGCCGGGCGGGCGACATGCCGCCGATTTTCTATTGCCCGGCCAACAGAATTAAGAATCATGAAGCCTCTAAAATCTCTTCACACATTCCATCGCGCCCCGGTCAACTCCTGTTTCGCTCGCGGCTATCTCTCGCTCGCGGCGCTCATCGCCGTCCTGCTTTTCGCAAGCGTCGCGGGCGCGCAATCCGGCAGGGCGCAGAGAGAGCGCGTCGTCGGCAGCAGCAATTCAGTCCCCGCGCCGCGACAGGCGCAGAGCGGGCAGTCGGTCGTGACGGGCCGCGTCCTCTACGAAGAGACGAATAAGCCCGTGCGCGGGGCGCGCGTCAGAATCTCTTCTCGGCAGGGCAGAGGCCCGGCCGGTGCGACCGTCACGAACGAGCGCGGCGAGTTTCGCTTTGAAGGCTTGGCGGCGGGCGAGTATTACGTCATCGCCACCCCGGTCGATGCGACTTCGGTGGGCGCTGCGACCTTCCGCGTGCCGCTGCCGACCGGCGACCCGCAGGCGGACGACGCCGCCTTCGCAGCGGCCCGCAGAGAGAACGGCATGGGCGGCGGCGCGGCCGAAGTCTCCGTTGACGGCACGGGCGAGGCGCGTGTCGAGATTCGTGTGCCGCGCCAGCCGAAAGGCGGCACTGTCAAAGGGCGCGTCGCTTATGAAGATGGCAAGGCGGCGGCTAACGCGCAGGTTGTTTTCCTGAACAGGGCTGAGGTCAGGGGACGCATGCTGGGCCCAACCAAGCTTTCAGCCCTGACGGACAAGAACGGCGAATATAGCATCAGCGGTCTTCCGCCCGGCGACTACCTTGTCAGCGCCCGCCTGGAGGAACCGCGCATCATAGACAAGCAGGGCCGCGTCATCGGCGGCGGGCTCCTGATCCTCACCTATTACCCTTCGGCCACGAGCACGCAGAGCGCCACGCCCGTTCACCTGGACGATAGCCAGGCGCTCAGCGATGTCAACATCACGCTCGTCAAGCGCGCCACGCACATCATTAACGGCACGCTCGTTTCACGCAGCAGCGGCAGCGCCCGCCCGCTTGCCGGTATTCATGTGCGCTTGAGGAACAGAGACGACCTTGACTTGCCTTTCTCCACGGGCACGGACGATCGCTTCATCTGGACGGACGCGCAGGGGCGCTTCTCTTTCAATAACGTCATGGATGGCGACTACGTGATCTCCATCGGAGGAGGAATGAATTCTGCGCCTCCCACGCTCGCGCGGCCGTCGGCACAGGGAGCGCCAGTGCGGCTGGGGCTTCCGCCACGGATGCGCGATATGTCGCAGATGCCCGAGCGTTTCCCGCGCGGCGGCTCGTCACAGATGTTGATCGAAAAGCAGCAGGAGGTCAGGGTCGCCGGAGCGGACGTTAATAACCTGACGATCGAACTGTCCGAGGGCGGGCGCATCTCCGGCCGCGTGGTCATCGAAGGCGAGGGAAGGATTCCTTCAAGGCTCGTTATCACCTCGGAGCTGAAACCCGGCGAGAGACGCCCGAGCGCGTTCGTGCGCCCAGACCCCGATGGCAACTTCACTATGAGCGGAGTGCCCGAAGGCCCGCTCTCTCTGGATGTCATCATCTCTCCGCCGCAGCCCCTCTACGTCAAGTCGATCACGGCCAACGGCGTGGACATACGCACACAGCCCCTGATGATCAGTGACGGGACGGAGATCAGGGACGTAGTCGTCCTGCTCTCTTCGGATGTCGCCACGCTGACGGGCCGGGTGCTGGCAAACGACGGCACGCCCCTGCGCGGCGCGACCGTGCTGCTTGCTCCGGCAGATAGAAACGGGGGGCGTATGAGCCGGGGTCGCCTGATTTCCGTGACCGATGGCGGCGGCAGGTTTATAATCACGGCAGCGCCCGGCGAATATGCGGCGGTCGTCTGGACTGGTCTTCCGCCGTCCGACGAAGAAGCTTTCAGGGCGCTCGCAGAGAGAGCGCCGCGCGTCTCCTTGCAGGTGGGCGAGAGAAAAGATTTAGACTTGGTCGCGCCCACTGAAAAGTAGTCTTCCGAGGTCGCGCGCGCGTTGCGACCTCGGAAGATGTTTCTATCCTCTTGCTCCCCCGTAATCCCCTCACGAGTTAGAAGAATTCCTGCCCGTCCGAGGTGGCAGTGTGCCGGAACTGGTGCGTTCAATTATTGCGCGGTTGCGGGGCGCGGTGGGCAATCGCCGCCGCGCCAGGCGTTATCGCGTGCGCATGCAGGTCAGCGTCGCCTTGCTCGACATCAAGCAGGTCGCCGAGAGCGCGATCGCGCGTCGTCCGCCAAAGATCGAAGGCCATACGCGCGACCTCAGTGCGACGGGGCTGGCGCTGATCGTGCCGACCATACGCGTCGGCGAATACTACTTGACGGGCCAGGGCCGCCGCCTGCTCCTCACGCTCGAACTCTCGACGGGCCCACTCTCCATTCACGTCGTCCCCGTCCGCTACGAACAGTTGGACGAAGGCGGCACGGAGACGGGCTATATCATCGGCACACACATCACGGAAATAAGCGACGACGACCGCACACGCTTCAACGCATACCTTGAAGAGCTAAGGATGAAGGATGAAGGATGAAGGATGAAGGATGAAGGATGAAAGAAATGCTTCCGTGTCTTGAATGCTTTACTTCATCCTTCCGCCTTCATCCTTCATCCTTAAATTCGATCTCGCCGAAGGCTTGTGGGACGTGGAAGTTGGGGCGCGGCGTGCGCGTCGGTCGCCATGCGAGGTAGCCGCGCTCGTCGCCCGTGCCGACGCAGCGAAAAAGATTTGCGCGCCAGCGCTCGCCCTCATCAGGCAATCGGCCCAAAGCGGCCCAGGGAATCCGCATCGCGATTAAAATCTGATCGGCGGATATGCGAGCGGCGGCGGTCATGCCTGAATTGAATTCCCACAGCGTCTCGCGCGCGTCCGCGCGCTGGATAATGGAGAGGTCTAGCCATTCGCCCGTCGGCGCGGCCTCGAACTCGAAATAATGCTCGGGCGCGCTCGGGTCTGTCGCGATGAAGATTTCGCACACGTCGCGTTCCCACAGGCCAATCGTCTTCGACTCAGTTTGCGGCGTCGCGTTCACTATCAACGGCTCGTCCTGACGACAAACGAAGCGCACAGAGATGGCCGAGCGTGACCAGACTATGCGCGCTTCGGCGTGACGAGCGGCGGGCGCTTCCTCGCCCGACCAGTATCTTGTCAGGCGGACGGGCGTCGCGCTCTGCCATACTTCATGGTCAAGCTCAGCCGCCGCCACGTCCGCGTCCGTGTGATACGCTTCGATTACATCTTTAGTGTCGAGCATCGTCATCTTGAACAGGTCAGTACCGCCAAAGGTCTCGGGCGGGTAACGCGACTTGAGAAGCCGCCCGGCTTAAGCAGGCGGTAACTGACCCGGATTAGCCTGATTGAATGCTTCGAGGCAGGCGGAGAGCAATCGCGCCGGGTCTTCGCCGTGAAGGACACATGCGCCCGTCGCCTTGGGGAATATTTGCAGCAGGCGCTCGGCCTCGTCGGCGACGCCGCCCGTCCCCGTCAGGCATCCGATGATCTTCCCCTCATCGTGAGCGATCGTAAACTCGTTGAGCGCGCCCATAGAGCCCGCGACGAAGAGCACTATGTCGCACGAGCGCACGAGCACTACGTTGCGTCCCTTGAGACCGAAGCCCGTGTAGATGATCAGGTCGCAGGCATCCGTCGGAAGCTCGTAATGCGAGACATGCTCGCGCTCGTTGCTCGCGGGCGAGACGCCTATGTGCAGCGCCCCGGACTCGCGAGCCGTCTTGCCGACGATATAGACGAGCCCCGTCGTCGCGCCCGTCATCAACGCCGCGTCTTCCAGGGCGGCGACGGCGCGCCCCAACGCTTCGGCACGCTCGCGCAAAGCGTCGGCCACGCCATCAGGCAAAGCGTCATCCGCCGAACCCATCACGCCGATTTTGATTAACATAATTATCGGGGAGAACTCAGGAGTCAGGACTCAGAACTCAGCATTTAAAGACAAGCTCTTCATTCTGAATCCTGAGTCCTGTGTTCTGACTACTTCTTTCTATACTTCTCGAACCAGCCGCGCAGGTAGAGTATCTGAGAAATTCTGTTGGACGGATGGCGCAGGCCGGGAACGGCGTTGATCGGGTGATACTCGTCGGCGATACGCACCATCATCGTATCCACTTTGCGCATCTTGAGAGCGCGGTAGAACTGCTCCGTCTGTTCCATCGGCGTGCGCAGGTCAAGCTCGCCGGTCATCAACATGGTCGGCGTCTTGACGTTGCCGACATAGGTGATCGGGGAGCGGCGCAGATGCTCCTGTGGGTCTTCCCAGGGAAGCTTCTTGAAGTTGTAGTACCAGTCGGAGAAGTCCGTCGTTCCGACAAAGCTGTACCAGTTGACGACGGGCTTCATGGCGACCGCCGCCGCAAAGCGATCGGTGTGGCCCACGATCCACGTCGTCAAGACGCCGCCGCCGCTGCCGCCGCAGACAAATAGATTCCTCTCGTCGATGTAGCCGCGCTTGATGACTTCGTCCACGCCCGTCATCAGGTCGTTGTAATCTTCGCCCGGATAGTTGTTGTTGATGGCGTTGCCGAACTCCTGCCCGTAGCCCGTCGAGCCGCGCGGGTTCGTGTAGAGCACGACGTAGCCTTCGGCAGCATGATTCTGAAACTCGAAGTTCATCCCGACACCGTACATCCCGTGCGGGCCGCCGTGAATGTAGAGCATGAGCGGGTATTTCTTCGAGGGGTCGAAATCCGGCGGCTTGACTATCCATCCCTGAATCTTCTTATTGCCGACGGAGTCGTACCAGATTTCCTCTACCTCTCCGAGCTTGCGGCCTTCGAGCAGATCATCGTTGACGGCGGTCAGCCTGTGCGGCGCGCGGAAATCGCCGGGATCGGTGGCGGGCTTGGCCCTCGTCGCGTTCACCATGAAGGTGACGACATCTCCGGCCTCTGTGGCGCTGGAGAGGATGCCGACGGCGCGTCCCTGACGGCTGATCGAAGAGGTCAGAAGCTGGTGATTGCCCTCGGTAATCTGTACGGGCGCGCCGCCCTTGACGGGCTCAAACCAGAGATTGTTGGTGCCGCGATCTTCCGTCGTGAAGTAGATGCCGCTTCCGTCATGGGCCCAGATCAGGTTGTTGGGGTCGCGGTCGAACTCTGCGGTCAGTGGCCGACGATTCGCGCCGCTCGCCTCCATCAGGTAAAGCTTCGAGACGTTGTAAGTATTGTCGTTCTGATCATAGCCGGTGTAGGCGATGAGACGGCCATCGGGCGAGACCGTAGGGTTCGTGTCGGGCCCGTTGCGATCGGTCAGTGCTCTCGCCTGACCGCCACGCAAAGAGAGCGCGTAGATGTCTTCGCCGCCGCGCACGTATTCTGCTTCGGGCTTGCGCACGGCGCTGAAGATGAGCGTCTGCGAATCGGGCATCCATTCGGGTTCGTCGTAGTTATAGTCGCCGTCGGTCAGTTGGCGTGGCGTGCCGCCCGTGTCGGGCACGACGAAGATGTGCTCGAAGCCTTCGGGCCGGAAGCCGGACTGGTCTGAGCGATAGTTGAGGCGATCGACGACGCGCGGCGGGTCGACCCACTTCGCTCCCTCCGGCTTCTCCGGCATCTTGATTCTCATCTCGGCCTTGGCCTTGACGAGCATGTTGAAGGCGATGTACTTGCCGTCGGGCGACCACTTGAGATTGGAAGGGCTGCGCTCCAGCCGCGTCAACTGCGTCTCTTCACCCGTGTCCACCCACTTGACGAATATCTGCGAGCCGGAGGGTTGGCCCTGTGCGATGTAGGCGATGCGCGTCCCGTCCGGCGACCAGACGGGCTGCGAGCCCTTGACCAGAAAACGCTTTCTGCCGCCGTCCGCGTTCATAATCCAAACGTCGGTCTCGTACTTATCGTTGATCTTGTCCGTCCAGCGCCGTGTGAAGACGATGCGGCTGCCGTCCGGCGAGATTTGCGGCGACGAGGCCCACTCCCAATCCAGATAAAGATCGATCGACAAACGATTCCCCTCAGCCGCCCACGCGCCGCAGGCGAGGATGAGGATTAAAAGAGTTGCCGGATAAACAATCCTGCGATGCATTGATATTCTCCTTCGCGTCGTTGATAGCACACGCTTTCTCTTAAGGACGGAAAACCGGAGCGCGAACTGTCGAGTCCGGCTCAAGAAAGTGCGGGCCGTCTGGTGAAATTCGTTTCGCCCTTGTGATATAGTCTGGCCCTGTAAGAAGGCGTCAAATGAATCATGCTTGCCGCCGCAGCCTGAGCGCTCTCTTCGATCAAACCCGAAACCACAGCCGTCCGTTTTAGGAAGATAAAATGATAACCATCATCAACCCCCAACGCTATCTACGCAACATGCTATTGACGATCAGCGTGATCATGCTATCGAGCGCGGGCCCAGCGCAAGCGCAAGACCTGAAAGGAGGCGCGGGGATGTTGACGCCTCCGCCGCCGAAGACTTCGACCCGACCGAAGACGGGCCCGGCGCGCAGCACTCGTCCGCGCCCGCCCGCGTCGACTACGACTGCCGGGCGCGGGACGAATGAACCGGGCGTCGAGATAGCTTATTGGCAGACGATCAAGGACAGTACTGACCCGGAGGATTTTAGAGCCTATCTCAAAGATTTTCCAAACGGGCGATTTGTCGCGCTCGCGCGCAACCGTCTCAAGAGCCTCGGCACTTCGGGCGCTACCACGTCACAACCCGCCGCCACGGCTGCGGCTGCTGCGACCACTACGTCCGGCGGTGATGCGGAGACTCTAAATAAGCGCGGCAACGATCTCTACACTGCCGGGCAATACGCACAGGCCACGGAGCAGTACAAGCAGGCGATACGCGCCGATCCCGATTACGCCGTCGCCTACTATAATCTCGGCAACGCCTATGCGGTGCAGAAGCGCTACGCGGAAGCCATCGAACAG
This sequence comes from Pyrinomonadaceae bacterium, assembly GCA_036522655.1. GTDB lineage: Bacteria > Acidobacteriota > Blastocatellia > Pyrinomonadales > Pyrinomonadaceae > DASQYE01. Next base: position 61,936 of record DATDFK010000004.1, read on the forward strand.
TTCAAGATATACATACGCATGCAGCCGGACGACGCGGACGGCTACAACCGTCTCGGCCTCGCCTACGACGCAACGCAGCGCGAAGCAGATGCCATGGAGCAGTACAAGCAGGCGATACGCGTGCAGCCCGATTACGCCGTCGCCTACTACAACCTGGGTCTCTCCTACCAGGCGCGGCAGAACTACAGCGAGGCCGCCGATCTCTTCAAGCAATACATTCGTCTCAAGCCGGATGATGCCGACGGGTACTACAATCTGGGCAACACTTATTTCACGATGCAGCGCTACCCGGAAGCCATCGAGCAGATCAAGGAAGCGATTCGTCGTAACAATACCAACGCGGGTTGGTACAACAAGCTCGGCCTCATCTACGACGCGCAGCAGCAACCCGCCGAAGCCATCGCGCAGTATAATCAAGCCCTGCGACTCAAGCCGGACTTCGCCGTCGCCTACTACAACCTGGGTCTCTCCTATCGCGCGCAAAAACGTTTCGCCGAAGCGATAGACCACTTCAAACGCTATATCACCATGCAGCCCACGGACGGCGACGGCTATTACCAGCTCGGCTACGCCTATTTCTCACAGCAGCGTTATAGCGAGGCGCTTGAGCCGCTGCAACGCGCCGTGCAACTCAACACCAAAGACCCTGACTGGTACAACAGGCTCGGGCTGACCTACGCCGCGCTCGATCGTCCTAACGAAGCCATCGAACAATACAAGCAATCGTTGCGCGCCAAGAGCGACTACGCCGTGGCCCATTACAACCTCGGCCTCTCCTATCGCGCGCAGAAGCGCTTCTCCGAATCCGCCGACGAGTTCAGGCAATACATACGCATGCAGCCACAGGACGCCGACGGCTACTACGGCCTCGGCGTCACCTATCTCTGGATGGGCAACAAGAGCGGCGCGATGGAGCAGTACCAATCGCTCCAAAGGTTGAACTCCGAACTGGCGGAGAAACTTCTCAGCCAGATAAATCAATAACAATTAACAGGGAAGAACAAGGCAAGGATAAAGGATGAAGGCGGAAGGATGAAGTAAAAGCTTTCAAGTCACGGAAGCTCTTCTTTCATCCTTCATCCTTCATCCTTCATCCTTTCTTTCCCCCTCGTTCCACCATCTACGCGTGGCAAACCACGTCGCGCCGGGAATAAGAAAGAAGACGCCGATGCCGATCGTCACGGTGCGCGGCGAGAGCCCGAAGCGATCGAGCAGCTCTCCCGTCGCGTAATTCGAGGCGGCCATCGTGAGGGTCAGAAACGCCAGCTCTGCGGCGAACACTCGCCCGCGAAACCTGTCTTCAACCGTCTGCTGTAAGAGCACTGTCGAGAAGACCCAAAGGATGCTGCCGCCCATGTGTGCGATGAGCAGCACGAGGAGCGCGAAAGCGAAATTGGTCGCGCGCCCGAAGGCTATGTAGAAGATGCCGCCGATCAGAAAGGCGATTCCGATCGCGGTCTGCATACGCTTGCGCGACTCGCCTGCAAAGCGGCGCACGACCAGTGGGCCAATCGCAGTGCCTATGCCGCGCGCCGCGTAAAGCACACCGATTCCGGTCGCGGCCCGTCCTCCGACCGGGAAAATCTTTTCGCCGAAGACGGCCAGGAGCGCCAGTATGCCGCCGCCCGCGCCCCATGCCGGTTTGACCATCAGGAGCGCAAACACGCGCGGGCGCTTGGCGACATAACGCGCGCCTTCGATAGTGTCTGTGATGCCCAGGGCACGGCCCACCGTGAGAGGCGCTTTCGGGCGCGCGGCCCGTTCCGGTAAATGCACGCTTGCGACGAGCGCCGCCGAAGCCAGGTAAGTCAGCGAGTCCAGAACGAAGGCGGCGTCCGTTCCGAAGCGGCCCGTCACGAGACCGCCGATCGCCGCGCCCAACGTGAGCATCACAGACCAGGTGACGGAGGAGACGGCGTTGGCCGCGACAAGCTCTCGCGGCGCGACGATGGAGGGAATGGCCGCCGTCTTCGCCGGTTCAAAGAAGGTCGAGAAGATCAGTTGCAGTACCGTCAGCACATAGACCAGCCACATCTGATCCGGGCGGCGCACCAGCAGAAAGCCGAGCACGACGACGGCGCGCAGCAGGTCTGAGGCGATCATCACCGTCCTGCGATTAAAGCGGTCTGCGACGACGCCCGACAGTGGGCCCACGATGAAGCTCGGAAGAAAACGCGCGACGAGCACGAGCCCGATGGCGCGGCCGGAGCCGGTCAGCGTCAGTACGAGCGTGTAGAGCGCGATGGTGTCGAACCAGTCGCCGAGCTGGCTGACGACCTGCCCGAGCCATAGATGACGAAAGTTACGATTGCCGCGAAGCAACTCCAGATAGCCGCTCGAAGATACTCCGCGCCCTTCGTCTCCCGCCACATCCACGCCGCGCACCGCCCTGTCCGTCGATAAATTAGGATGAAAGAGGGTGCATCGTCGCGGCAAAGATTGTCAACCGATCAAAGCTTTGCGGTACTGACCTTTCTTTTATCCTGACTGTGCAGCATCAGGTTGACCTGTCAGATTGACTATAGCCCGCGCCCCTTCACCCCGCGCGATATTGCCGCTCATCTCGTTAAGTAGAGCAATAGTAGAGGTTCGCTCAATCCGCGCCGATGAGTGTGAGCTTGGCACGGGTCTTGTTAAGTAGTAGGGCGCGGCTCGAAGCGCGCGAGCGTTTCACGAGCCCACCGCACGGGGCTCGACAGCCGCACAAATTTGAAAAGCTGAGCATCCGTAGTTGGCCCAACAGGGCCGGGCGTGCGCGATCGGCGCTCAAAACGACATAGACTCTCACCCCCAACAGGCGGGCGAATGCCAACGTAAGGCCCGTCTCTTGCCCGTCCGAAGCCGGAAACCGAGCCGCTGATTTGCTCCCAGCACACTCGGTTTCCGGCCAAGGACACAACCCTTGCCGGGGAGCAGGAAAGTCTGCGTCCGTCCGTAATCTGGAATTGACAAAACCTTGCCGCGAGTGAAGCTTGCCAGGCGCACGCACCTTTTAGAGTGTGGGGCGCGCGCCGCAACCCCCTGGGAGCACCAGTGAAAATCATAGAGATGTCGGATTACAATCGCGCGGCGAAGCTTTACTGGGGCGTGATGGTTGCCTCGGGGGCTCTGGTCTGCGTCTGGGGATTCTACCAGTGCCTCGCGTTCAGCGCGGTCGAGTGGGCCCAGTTCCTCGTCCTGCTCGCTCTGGTTGCCGCCGCCGGTTCCTACCCGATTCGCATTCCGAACACTACGGCCAGCGTGACGGCGGGCGACACGTTCATATTTTTGAGCGTGCTCTTTTTGGGCGTCCCGGCGGCCATTATCGTCGGCGCGACCGATTCCGTTGTCAGCGCGCGGCGCACGACGCGGCGCGCGACGAGTCGCCTCGGCTCGCCGGCCATCATGGCCCTCTCAGTCTTTCTCTCCGGCAACGCCTTCTATTTCGCGCTTCGTGCTTACGCGGGCATCACAACTGTTCCCTTGCGCAACTTGCCGCTCCCCCTGGAACACCTGATCGTGCCGCTGGTCTTGATGGCGATTCTGCAATACCTCTCGAACGGTCTCGGCATCGCCGCGCTCGCCGCGATCAAGAGTCATCGCTCGATCTGGAAATTCTGGCGCGACGGTTATCTCTGGACTTCATGGACTTTCTTCGCCGGGGCGATTGCTGCCGCGCTCGCTTACGGCGCGATCTCGCGCTTCGGCTTCCTCTACGTGCTCTTGAGCATCCCTGTCATCGCGGCGACCTACGCGACCTACAAGGTCTACTTCGAGCGCGTGAGCGAAAAGACGCGCGAGGCCGACGCGATGAGTCGCCTGCATCTGGCGACGGTCGAAGCGCTCGCCACAGCCATCGATGCCAAAGACCAGACGACGCATTGTCACGTCCGCCGCGTGCAAATCTATGCCGCCGGGATGGGCCGCGTCTTCGGTCTCTCCGATCGTGAGATCGAGGCGCTCAAGGCCGGAGCGCTCCTGCACGACATAGGCAAGCTCGCCGTCCCCGATCACATCCTCAATAAGCCCGGGCGGCTGACGGGCGCTGAGTTCGATAAGATGAAGGTGCACACGACGGTCGGCGCGGAGATTTTGCAGCGAGTCGATTTCCCTTATCCGGTTGTGCCCATCGTACGGCATCATCATGAGCAGTGGGACGGGCACGGCTACCCTGACGGCTTGAAGGGCGACCAGATTCCGATGACGGCGCGCATTCTCTCCGTCGTCGATTGTTTCGACTCCGTGCGCGAAGACCGCCCCTTTCGTCGCGGCATGACGCGTGAGGAGGCGACCGCGCTCCTGCTGCGCGGCTCCGGCACGCATTTCGACCCGAAGGTCGTCGACAAGTTCCTGCAATACCTTCCCGGCTTCGATGCTGAGATTGCGGCTTTAGGGCTCGACCAGCAAAGCTCCAACGAAAGCGACAGGGAGCCGCGCGCCCTGACGGACTCCGAGATACCGCAGAGCCGCGAGCAGCTATCGCTGCTCGCCTATGACCAGATCAAGAACGCGCATAGGGAGGTCTATTCGCTCTACGAGATTGCGCGCACCTTCGGCTCGTCGCTCGATCTCGAAGACACGCTCTCGATCATGGTCAACAAGGTGGGCCACATCATTCCCTTCGATACTTGCGTGGTCTATCTGTACGACGAGCTGAAGGGCTATGCTGCGGCGGCACACGTCGCGGGCAAGAACGCCTCGGCGCTCAGTGACCGTTGCGTTGCGCCCGGCGAGGGCGTGACGGGCTTTGCTCTCGCCAATCGCCGCGCCATCAATCATCTTCATCCGAGCCTGGACTTCACGGGCGTCAAGTTAGAAGAGGGCGAAGCCTATCGCACGATGGCCGCGCTGCCGCTCTTTAAAGACGGGCAGCTTCTCGGCGCGCTCTCCGTCTATTCGATGGAGCTTGCCGAGTACACGGACGATCACATGCGTCTGCTTGAAACCGTGACGCGCCTCGCTTCCGATGCGCTCTTCAACGCCATGCATCACGCCGAAGCGGAATCCAACGCGCTCACAGACCCCTTGACGAATCTGCCCAACGCGCGCTGCATGTACCTGCGCTTCGAGCAGGAGGTCTCGCGCGCGAGCCGCACGAACCGGCCCTTCCAGGTCATCATGCTCGACGTGGATGATTTCAAACAGGTCAACGATACGTTCGGCCACAAGGTCGGAGATAAGATGCTGCGCGAGGTGGCACGACTGCTGCAAGCGCAACTGCGCGAGTATGATTTCCTGGCGCGCTATGCGGGCGACGAGTTCGTCGCCATCGTGCAGGACTTGGAGGGCGAGCAGGTCGAAGAACTCGGCCAGCGTATCGAGAACTCGATCAGGAATTTTGCGTTGCGCGTGCGTCCCGGCCACTATGCCCGCGTCGGCATCAGCGTCGGCGCTTCGACCTACGGCCCGGACGGCGAGACCCTCGACCAACTCCTGATCGCCGCCGACCAGGCCATGTACACGGCCAAGTCCGAACACAAACAGCAGCGCCGCGCCAGTCTCGCGGACGAAACGATCATCGAGCTTGACACCGGCAAGCTCGCTTCGACGGCGATCAATTAGATCACAAGCGAAACCATCTATCACACGAAAGCGACGATCAACATGTCTCTCGCCCTAACACTGCTTTTTACGCTCACCTTACTGCGCCAGCAGCGACGATAAAGAGCTTGACGGCCCTTTAAAAGCGGAGTACATCCCCGGCGCTCTTTGATTTCCCGGCAAGAGCGCCACTCCTCATCTAGTCTTGCTCCAGCTTATCGCACATAACCCGCATTCGTTGACATCCAGAGCGGGGCGCTTTTCCGTCTTGTCGCCTGCGCGCATGCCCCGCCCCCATTTGACGGAGTTCTTGACAAACCCGGTCGGCTTCGCTTTCAATCCATAAAGAGACGTGCGGCACTGGCGGGCCTCGCCTGCCCGCCAGCCACGCCCGTCCAGCGTCAGTGCGCACGCCCCCATTTCATTCACCCGACACCAGAGGGAACGCACGCGCACGGCTCTCGCAGGATTCTGTAAAGCATGTCAACTCCTTCCGGCACATCCAACAAGACGGCGACGCTGCTCATCGTCGATTCTGAGGCCAGCGCGCGCGCGCGTCTGGGCCGTATCTTAGAGGAAGCGGGCTATCGCGCCTTCACGGCCCAGGATGCGCCGTCGGCCTTGCGCCTGCTGCACCGCGAGCCCTGCGATCTGGTCATTTTAGATATAGAGATTCCCGGCGTTGACGGGCTCGCGCTCTGCCGCCTGCTGCGCGCACAGGCGTCGACCAAGCAGCTGCCGCTCGTCGTCTTCACGGCGAGCGATGAAGAGAATCGCAAGGTCGAAGCCTTCGCCGCCGGGGCGGACGATTACATCGTCAAGCCTTCGAGCCCGCGCGAGCTGCTCTCGCGCATCAGCGCGCACCTTGAGACGGCGCAGCGCGAATGGGCGCTCGTCGGCACAAACCGCGAGCTGCAATTCCTGGCCGATCTCGGGCGCGGGCTGCTACGCGCGCTTGAGCCGACGCAGGTCGTGCGTCATCTCGCTGGCGCAACCTACGAGGGCACGGGCGCTGTGCTGTGCGCGGCGGCTATCAGTTTAGACAAAACCGGGGCGATCATCTGCGCCTTCGATCGTGAAGGAAGCGCGGAGGACGAGCGCGTCGTTCACGCCGAGCGCCTGGCCGCCTGGCTCACCTCTTCTGCCTCTTCCACGTCCGTGTTGTTGGACGAGCAATCGAAATTTTTCCTCAATGATGAAGCGCACAGGGTAGAGTACGCCGCGCCGCTGCGCTTCGGCGGGCGGACGAAGGGTCTGCTCGTCGTCGGCTTCGACAATCCCGCCGACTGCACCGAGACGGTCTGGAGACTGGTTGACGCGGCGGCGCAGCAGGCCGCTCTGGCCGCGCACGTCGCCTCGCTCTATCAGGCCGCGCGCGAGACGGCCAACAGCCTCAGCCGCGAGGTGGAACGCCGCACAGCCGAGGCCGAAGCCCAGCGCCGTTTCACGGAAGCGATCATCGACAGCCTGCCGCTCTCGCTCTACGCGGTTGACCGCGACTATTCGATCGTCGCCTGGAATCGCAACCGCGAACTGGGCGGCCAAGGCATCCCGCGCGACCGCGTGCTGGGCCGCAATATCTTCGACGTGCTGACGCGCCAGAAGCGACAGGTCTTGGAGCGCGAATTCGCACGCGCCTTCGAGACGGGCGAGATCGAGCGCATAGAACAGGAGACGACGACCCTCGAAGGCGAGACCAAACACTGGCTCGTCAGCAAGATTCCCATGCGCGCCAGAGGCGACGCGGAAGTCTCGCACGTCATCACCGTCGGCGAAGACATCACTTCGCGCGTCGAGGCCAATAGGGCCGTGGCGCGCGCCGAAAAGCTGGCGGCGGTCGGTCGCCTCGCCGCAGGCGTCGTCCACGAGATCAACAATCCGCTGGCGACCATCTCGGCCTGCGCCGAAGCCCTTGAGTCGCGCGTCGCAGAGGGCGCGTTCGATGGCTCGCCGGAAGCTGAAGACCTGCGCGAATACCTCGGGCTCATTCGCAGCGAGGCTTTTCGCTGTAAGACGATCACCAACGGGCTGCTCGATTTCAGCCGCACGCGCGCCAGCCAGCACATGCCCGTGCAAATCTCCGAGGTGATAAACTCTACGGCGCGGCTGCTCATGCATCAGGGTCGCGGCGAAGGAATCGAGATCGAGGTCGAAGCAGGCCCGGGCATCTCTCCCATCTCGGGCGATGCCGGACAGTTGCAGCAGGCCGTCATCGCGCTCGCCACCAACGCCATCGACGCCATGCCGGGCGGAGGCCGACTGACGCTGCGCGCGCGCAACCTTGAGACGCACGTGCTGGTCGAAATCAGCGATACCGGCATCGGGATTGCGAGCGAGAACTTGACTAAGATTTTCGATCCGTTTTTTACTACCAAAGAGATCGGGCAGGGCACGGGCCTTGGCCTTGCCGTCTGTTATGGTATCGTAACGGAGCACGGCGGGCGCTTGGATGTTCAATCCTCTGTCGGCGTCGGCACGACATTTACGATTTCACTCCCGGCTCTACAGCCCGGACACAACGGAGAAGAGACAGCTTGAGCGAGAACACGCGACCCACACGACTGCTTGTTGCCGAAGATGAAGCGAACCTGCGACTGGTGATCCAGAAAGAGCTTCAGCGTCTGGGCTACAACGTCTCGGTTGCGCCCGACGGCGAGGCCGCGCTGCGCCGCCTCGAAGAGAGCAATGTCGACGTGATGCTCTGCGACATCAACATGCCGAAGATGGACGGCATGGAACTGTTGCGCCGTGTCAGAGAGCGCCCCAACCCGCCGGAGATCATCATGCTCACCGGACACGCGACGGTCGAGACGGCGATCGAAGCGATGAAGCTCGGCGCATACGATTATCTCTCAAAGCCCTATCGCATCACGGAGCTTGACGCGCTCGTCAAGCAGGCGGCGGATAAGCGTCGCTTACGCGTGGACAATCAACGCCTACGCGAGCAACTGGCCCGCCAGTCGCCGACCCCAGAGATCATCTCCATCTCCGACTCCATGCGTGAAGTCGTGCGCCTCATCGAGCGCGTCGCCCCCTCAGAGGCTTCCGTCCTCGTCACGGGCGAATCGGGCACGGGCAAAGAACTGGTCGCGCACGCCATTCATCGCCTGTCAAGCCGCGCCGACGCTTCCTTCATCGACCTCAACTGCGCAGCCTTTCAGGAATCTCTCCTCGAATCGGAGTTGTTCGGCTACGAGGCGGGCGCTTTCTCGGGCGCGAAAGGGCGCAAGCTCGGGCTGATCGAACTGGCCGACGGCGGCACGCTCTTTCTGGACGAAGTGACGGAGCTGCCCACGCAGCTACAGGCCAAGCTGCTGCGCGCCATCGAGACGCGCACCTTCTATCGCGTCGGCGGTGTGCGCAAAGTCGAGGTCAACGTCCGCATCGTCGCCGCCACGAATCGCAACGTGGATGTGGTCGTCACCGACGGCACGTTCCGCGCAGACCTTCTCTATCGCATCAACAGCTTTCAGATTTCGCTCACGCCGCTTCGTGAAAGGCCCGACGACATAGAGCCCCTGGCGCGACACCTGTTGCAACAACTCGGCGGCTCGAACCCGCCGGAGCTGTCGCCGGAAGCGCTCGCCGCCCTGCGCGCTTACAGTTGGCCCGGCAACGTGCGCCAGTTGCGCAACTGCCTTGAGCGTGCCGTCCTGCTCAGCAACGACAATCGCATCACCTTGAGCGAGTTGCCGCCGGAAGTCGCGCGGCCCTCCGTCGCGCCCGCCCCCGTCATGCTCGCATCCTCCGGCGGCAACGCTTCCGCCGCAGGCACAACAGACAACGCCGCTCAGAACTCTTACACCGCGCCCACCTCGCCCGCCTCGCTCCGCGAAGTCGAGCGCCAGCAAATCCTCGCCGCCCTCGAACAGACCAACTGGCATCGCGCCAAGACAGCAGAGATTCTGGGCATCTCTCCCTCGACCCTCTATCGCCGCCTACGCGATTACGATCTAGACCGCCGCAACTGATTCGTCCGACGCGATAGCGGATAGGCTCGACGACTGCTCACCTACGACAACGCGCTGCCCCTTGGCCGGGCCCGTGTCGTGGTACTGCGTCAAATCTGCCAATGTAGATTGAAGGATTCTCGCCCGGCGCGGGTTGATTCCGGCATCCGATCATGTTTCGGCGTCGCGCCTTCCGTTTGCGGAGAGTTTCTATGAAATTAATCAAGGTCGCCTTGTTGCAGATGACAGGCTGTGCAGATGACGTGGCTGCTGCGCAGGCAAAAGGGGAAATCTTTTGTCGTCGTGCTCGTGCGATGGGAGCAGATGTCGCTTTGTTCCCCGAAATGTGGAGCACCGGGATGACGTTCTTTGATCAGAAGCAGGCGGGCGCGCGCGAGGCTTGGGCCGCGCGGGCCGTTGGTCGGGATGATCTGTTTATTACTCACTTCCGAAATCTTGCGCGCGAGCTGAAGATGGCGATTGCCGTCACGTATCTGGAGAGGTGGGAGGGCGCGCCGCGTAATTCCGTTTCGCTGATCGATCGTCTCGGCGAGATCGTGTTGACCTATGCGAAGGTTCACACGTGCGAGTTCGACGTGGAGGCGGCGCTCACCTGCGGCGACGGCTTTCCGGTGTGCGCGCTCGATACGGAGCAGGGAGAGGTGAAGGTCGGATTTATGATCTGCTACGACCGGGAGTTTCCCGAAAGCGCGCGGATTCTGATGCTCGAAGGCGCGGAGCTTATCCTCGTGCCGAACGCCTGCACTCTGGATGAGCATCGCATGGGCCAATTCAGGGCGCGCGCCTACGAGAACATGGTCGGAGTTGCGATGACCAATTATGCCGCCCCGCAGAACAACGGGCATTCCGTAGCCTTCGACGCCGTTGCCTACCCCGTGCCTGACGGAGAACCGCGCGACACGCTCATCATCGAAGCCGGGGAGAGCGAGGACGTTTACCTGGCAACCTTCGATCTTGAGAGCATTCGCGCCTACCGTGAAAGAGAGGCATGGGGCAACGCTTATCGCAGGCCGCGCCTCTACCGAAAGCTTACGGAGACGGACGTGCAGCCGCCCTTCGTTCGTCGGGACGCGACGCGATGACGAGCTTGGAGCCTGGATGTGCCTGGGCGTGACAAGCGCGCGTTGAGCATTCGTTAGCGCCGGCGTACAGCCTGCTTGACAAGCGTCGCCGCGCGGGTTTGAATATATAGTTGATCTTAGCCAGCGAGGATGTCTCCCGGCATGCCTCAACGTTTGACCCACATGCAAAGGAGCGCGCTTCGACATGTTCAACGCATGAGCCGCAGCCGTTCCCGCTTTGTAAGCTGTTTCTAAGTTATCTGGGAATTATGAAAGATCGAAGCCACCCCTCGATGCGTTCCTCTGCCATGCAGGCGCTGAAATTTGTTTGCCTGCTACTGTTTTGCGCCCTCTCGATCGTCCTCGTCGTCTCGCGCCTGCTGCGCGCGTCCGGCACGGTGGCCGCGCAGAACATCGACGCGCCCTTTGGGCCCAACGCCCAGGGGGGCAATCGACAGCCGGAGCTGGGCGAGATCAGGTTCAAGCAGGTCGGCGTGGGCCAACGAATATTCTTCGGCCTCGCGGTGATTGACGAAGAGAGCGACGACGTGCGCGTCGAGCTGGTGCAGAAGCCAGCCTCCGCCAAATATAACGAGAAGACGCTGACGATTGACTGGACGCCGCAACCTCAGGACGGACGGCGCGGCGACTTCGCCGTGCGTATGACCGAAAGCCCGCGCGAGCCCGGCAAGACGCCGCGCACCGTGCTCAAAACCTTCAGCATCGCCATCGAGCCGCAGCCGGTCGCTTTGCCCGTCGTCGAGCCAGCGCCGCTGGCCGTTGAAACCCTGGTTTCCATCACAGACCCGCAGCGCCTGGAAGCGGCCAATCGTCAATGGCCGATCACGGCCATGTTCCAGCGCATCGCCGAGATAGAGGCGAGCAAACAGATCAAGCCCGACAGTCCCGTGCAGAAGACCACGGGAGCCGCCCTCTTTCGTGATGCTTTGAAGAACCTCGCCGCGCTTCATGGCAACGAGGAGATCGACCCGGACAGCCCGCGCTTCAATCGCCAGTGGAACGCGGAGAACTGGCGGCTGATCATGGTGCGCCCGCGCGTCAATAAAAAGATATTCGAGCTGCGGCTGGTCTATCGCAACGAGACGGCAGCCGAGCCCGTCTACCTCATGCCGCGCATGCGCATCACTCGCGGCAAAGACCCTGACATTCTCAAGGACAACGACTGGCGACAGAAGAACAATCGCGCCTTCGCCACTCTTTTCCACGATGCCTTCTTCGACGGCGCGAATCTGAAACCCTTCGTCGCGGGCGATAAGAGAAAATACGGCGAGGCGCTCGCGGACTTTATCACGCGCGTCGTCACGTACACGGACGCGGCAGACCCGCGCATGCAGGCGAACTTCGCCGCGCTCCCGCACAATGCGCGCCTCGGCGGCGACGATACGCTCGACGCGCAGGGGCGCTACGTACGCGGCAACGGCTGGGCGCTCGGCGTGATGAAGGTCATCCCCGTTGAGCGCAATGGTCGCCGTGAGCTGGCCTTCAACAACGAGGTCATCGACGGCTTCGCGACGAGCATCAAAGCGCCTGACGGCAAAGCCTATAAGACCGTGCCCGCTCCGGCCTTCGTGCCCGGCACGGCTTCCTTCGTCAAGGGGTTCGATCAACTGATCGACGGCTTAGGCTTCGCAGCCATCCCCGACGAGCATGACGCGCACCCGCTGAAGATCGACGCCTCTTCCATCTCGCGTCCCTTCAAGGAGAGGTTCATGGTCGAGGAAACCAGTTTGCGCGACCCGCGCCGCCGCCTGATGGAAGAGCGCGGGATGACCTGCATACAGTGTCACGTCCGCAACTTCGACGAGGGGAACTATCTGGACACTGCCGTCAGCGCTCCGGCGCAGTTGGCCCACATGACGACGACGCGCGACATCCCGCGCCTCTTCTTCGTCATTACGCCGGACGAAGGGCGCAGCGAATTTCTGCGCCGCAACGAACAGGAGCAGGTCGATAATCTGCGCGGTGTGATGCGCGATTACCTTAACCTTAAGATCAATATCGAACAGGCGCTCACAGACAACTGGCCCTTCGACACCACAAAGGGAAGAGGATAAAGAAAGGATGAAGGATGAAGGCGGAAGGATGAAGTAAAAGCTATTGCTTTTTCTTATTCATCCTTCATCCTTCATCCTTCATCCTTAAACTATTATGGCTGTTGCAACGCCGAGACCACCGGCGACACCGATCACGAAGTCTTTGCCTGTCGCGTCCAAGCGGGCGAGCGAGGGGGAAGTTGAATGGTGGGTCGAGCCCATCAAATGGGTGGCGCTCGCCGTCTTCATCGCCGTCCCGGTGTTCGCGCACATGATGCAGCCCTACGCGGGGCGCATCGTCTGGACGGTGGTGGTGGCGGCGCTTCCGCTCTTCATCGTGCTGGTCGGCTATCATCGCTGGCGGCGCATCTGCCCGCTCGCCTTCTTCGCGCAGATTCCCGTGCGCCTGCGTCGTCCCGGCATCAAGAAAGCCTCACCCTGGCTTCAGGCCAACTATTACTACGTACCCTTAGCTATCTTTATCGTCTCGCTCTGGCTGCGCTTGATTTCGACCAACGGCGACGGCCATGCCATCACGGCCTTCTTCGTCCTGATCACCCTGGCGGCGCTGATCTTCGGCGCGTTTTATACGGGCAAGACGTGGTGCAACTACATCTGCCCGCTGACGTTCATCGAAAAGATTTACACGGAGCCGCACGGCCTGCGCGAGACGCCCAACTCTCAGTGCACCAAATGCACGGCCTGCAAGAACCTCTGCCCGGACATCAACGAGGAGAACGGCTACTGGAAAGAGATCGGCTCCGTGCCGAAACGGTTCGCCTACTTCGTCTTCCCCGGCCTGGTCTTCGGCTTCTACTTCTATTACTACCTTCAGGCCGGAAGGTGGAGCGCCTACTTCGACGGCAAGTGGACGAATGACGAGATGGTCATTCATTATGCTTTCCTGCCGGGCCACGATGCGCGCACAGCCGGATTCTTTTTTCTACCCGTCGTGCCACGCGCGCTGGCCTCCATGTTGACGCTCGTCGTCTGCGGCCTTATCAGCTACGTTATCCTAACGCAGCTCGAACGCCCCATCGGAGACTGGCTCAAGCGGCGCGAGCCGGAGGCGGACGATGCGCGCGTGCGCCACGTCATGTTCTCCGTTGCCGCCTTCGCCGCCTTCACAATCTTCTACACCTTCGCCGGAGCGCCGACGCTCTGGCGCGCGCCCTGGGTCGTGCCACATCTCTTCCTGGTACTGGTCGTGCTGACGGCGACGCTCTTTCTGGTGCGAAGGTTGCGCCGTACGCAGAAGACTTTCGCCGAAGAGACGCTGGCGAAAAATATCATCAAGCGCTGGGAGTGGACGGACATACAGCCGCCGCGAGACCTGCACGAGGCGTTTCTGATTCACACCATACGCACGCGCGAGAGCGCGAAGGGACAGGCGCAGGTCATCGAAATCTACAAGGACTCTGTGCGCGAGACTCTCGCCAACGGCTTCGTCACGCGCGAGGAAGTGCAGCTTCTCGAATCGTTGCGTAACCAGTTGCAGATCAAGAAGGCCGATCACGAGAAGGTGATGGCGGCGCTCGCGGAAGAAGAGCGCGCGATGATCAGCGACCCGTCGAAGCAGATTTCGGCTGAAAAGCGGCTTCAGCTTGAAACCTACAAACGCGCCCTGGAAAACTATCTTGAGCGAGTGCTCGCGGCTGAAGGCGACGCTGACGACAGCTTTATCATGAAGCTGCGCGCCGAGTATCGCGTGACGAAGGAGGAGCACGCCGTCGTGTTGGACGATCTTTTGGGCGGCACGGGCGGCATCGCGGCGCGTCTGGCCGAAGAGCTGGGCATCATCGAGCGCACATCGCATGCCGTCAATGCGCTTGAGAGAGAGCCGCCCACGCTCGCACACGATCTGCTCAAAGACCTCCTGCGTCGTCGTCGCGTCCACGCCGTCGATCGGCTGCTTCGCAGCCTGAGCTTCGAGCCCAGAGATGAGACGAGCCTTGTCATACGCGCGGGCCTGTGCTCAAACGATCGCGCGCAGCGCCGGACGGCGGTCGAACAGTTGAGCGGGCAGATTCCGTCCGCTATCGGCGACCGCCTCGTCAGCGCGCACGCCGAGGCTACGGCCAGGCAGGCCGAGCAGACGACGCTCGCGAGTGCGTTGCGCGTCCAGACCGAGAGCGTCGATCCGTACGTGCGCGCCGTCTCGCTCTACGTGCTGGCCGAGCATGGCACGGTGGACGCGGAGATGCTCGCGCGCCTGAGCGCGGACGAACACGAGCTTGTGCGCGAGACAGTCCTGCACTTGCAGGAGCGTCGCGGCAGAGAAACGGGCGCTGTCGGCGCGCACGCCGGTTTGAGCACGGTCGAGAAGATGATCTCTCTGCGCTCTGCGCCGATCTTCTCTTCGCTTCCGCCGGAGGGACTGGTCGAGTTGTCGCGTTCGAGCGTGGAGAACGAGTATGCCGCCGACGCCGCGCTGTGCGTCGAAGGCGAGCCCGGCAATGAGGTCTTCATTATCCTGTCGGGCGGCGTCAACGTCCTGATCGGCGCGGGCGAGCAGGCGAAGGTGGTGGCGGAAGAAGGGGCGGGCGGCTTTATCGGCGAGATGGCCGTGCTAGACCCGGCTCCGCGTTCGGCCACGGTCGTCGCCAAGCCTGGCGGCGTGCGCGTCCTGCGTCTGAATGGCGACGCCTTCCGCTCGGCGCTCAATACCGACCCGGCCATCGCTTCCGGCGTCATACGCACCCTCGCGCAACGCCTCAGAACGAAAGCCAAATAGAATGATGAGCGGCCGTAATCTTTAAGCTGCGCTGTCGGCAAAGGCGCGACGGTATTTGTCCGGTACGGGGACGGCGCGGCGTGTGTCGAGGTTCATTGCAACCTGTACGTTCGTCGCCCGCGCGCAGAGTTGGCCGTCGCCGAAGCGCCTGACGCTGTACTCGAACGTGGCCGAAGCTTCGCCGACACGCGAGACGTAGACTTCCACCTCCGCCTCGTCGCCGTAAACGAGCGGCGCGAAGAATTCCGCCTGCACGTTCACCGTCGGAAAGCCCAGACGCTCGCCATCCATCAACTCCCGGTAGCTCACACCGCAACGCTCCGCGAAAAACTCTTCCATAGCGACATGGAAGTAATGAAAGATATTAACGAAATAAACGAGGCCCGCCGGGTCAGCATCGCCGAAACGTACCTTGATTCGTGTTCTAAAAGGCATAAGAGAACGGTGACGAGTGACAAGTGGCAAGCAGGAATAAAAGCAGAGCTTTTAACCCGTCACTTGTCACTCGTCACTGTCTTTAGTTGTTTGCGGTCAATCTTGCCGCGATCGTTTTTGGGAAGAGAAGAGACGAATTCTATCCAGCGCGGATACTTGTAGAGCGCGAGCTTTGATTTAACGAAGTCCTTGATCTCCTGGGCCAACTCCGGCGAAGCCTCTGCGGGCGGGCGCGGGACGATGAAGGCTTTGGGCTTGACCAGATGATCGCCCGCATCGTGGCCGACGACGGCGCATTCGAGCACACCAGCGTGTTGCAGCAAACAGTTCTCGATCTCTGCGGGCGCGACGTAGACGCCGGAGACTTTCAGCATGTCGTCCGTGCGACCGTGATACCAGTAATAACCATCGGCGTCCACGTGAAATTGATCGCCCGTCGTGCACCAATCGCCCGCGAACGTCTCCTTGGATTTCTCGTGGGCCTGCCAGTAGCAGAGCGCCGCCGAATCGCCGCCGATGCGCAGCGTGCCCATCTCGCCCGTCGCCACTTCGCGTCCTTCGGCGTCAACCACGCGCGCCTCATAACCCTCGACGATGCGGCCCAGGCTTCCGGGCACGACATCACCCGGACGATTCGTGATGTAGATATGAAACATCTCCGCCGAGCCGATGCCGTCCAGAATCTCCACATTAAATCTCTCCATCCAGCGCTCGTAGAGTTCGGCGGGCAAGGCTTCGCCAGCCGAGAGACACATTCGCAGCGACGATAAATCCCGCGCCTCAGCGCCCTCCATGTTGAGCATCGCGTTGATCATCGTCGGCACGTTGGTCAGAATCGTCGGGCGATAACGCTCGATCACTTCGTAGAGCTTTTCGGGCGTCGAGCGTTCGGAGAAAAGAGCGGTCGCGCCGCCCGCCGCGAAAGGGAAGAGAAGATTCGTGCCCGTTGCGTAGCCGAAGAAGAGCTTCGGGACGGAGACGGTGATGTCCGTTTCGTTAACGCCGAGCACGCCCTTCGCATAGCATTCCGTATTGAAGGGCAGATCGTGATGCAGGTGCACAGCGCCTTTGGGATGACCCGTCGAGCCGGAAGTGAAAAGCCAGATGGCTATGTCGTCGCGGTGCGTGTCGGCAGCCGCGCACTCGTCAGCCATGCTCGCTATCGCCTCGTCGAACGACACGAAACCCGCACGCTCGCCGCCGACCACCATGACGCGGCGCAGGTGACGCGCGCCCTCTGCCGCTTCCGTGAACGCCCCGAGCAGCGATTCGTGAATGACGGCGACGCGCGCGCGCGTGTATTCAAGGTAATACTTGTAATCCTCGGCTGGCAGGAGCGGGTTGACCATCGTGATGACAGCGCCGATGCGGCTCGCGCCGAACCACGTCCAGACGAACTCCGGGCAATCCGGCAGCACGATCAGAACGCGGTCTTCCATCTCTACGCCAAGCTCGCGCAAGGCGTTGCCCGCACGGTTAGACATCCGCACAGCGTCCCCGTACGTGTACGTCTCGTCGCGAAAGTAAAGACAGGTCTTACCGTCGCGCCCTTCCTCTACGTTGTGGTAGAGAAAGTAGTGGGCCATATTGAATCGCTCGGGGAATTCGATCTTCATATGTCTGTAGAGTCGTAAATGATCGACCGTGAAACGGAGCGCGAGCGGGCAAGGGGGCCCACGCGCGTTAGCTTGACGATTACGATTTACCGGCGAAGGGACAGCCGCCCTCGCCGTGCTTTGTGTCAAGGTAGGTGCGGGCTTCCCACAACTCCGGGAAGAATTTTTTGTCGAGCGTCGTGCGCAGGTAGCCGACGCCCTCAGACCCGCCCGTGCCGCGCTTGGTTCCGACCATGCGCTCGACCATCTTGACGTGATGTGAGCGCCAGAGCGAGAAATACTCGTCGTGTTCGAGCAGGCTCTCGGCCAGTTGAAACTCCTCGTAGCGCTCCTCGAAATGCGTGAGCACTTCTAAAACGGCGCGCGTCCGCTTTCCATAGAGGCGCTGGCGCTCCTCGTGCGAGAGGGTCGCATCGTCGGCGGGAGCATCCAACCCGCGCCGACGGAGCAGCGCGTAGAAGGCCGCGTCGAGCGTCTCTCCCTCAAAGCGTGCGGCGAGTCGCTCGCGCGCGAACTCGTCCGCGCCGAAGCTGCGCAGCGTCTCTTCGTCTTTGAGACCGGAGCTGAATTCGATCTCGCGGAATTGCATGGATTGGAAACCGCTCGCCGGGTTGAGCTGGTCGCGAAAGCCGAGGAAGCTGATCGGCGTCATCGTCTCCAGAATGTGTATCTGATTGACGAGCACCTTCTCGATCTCGACGACGCGGCGCATCGAGCGCGCCGCCGCCGCAGCGCGATCCTCGCTCATCTGTCTCAGGCAGGCGTCTATCTCGTGCAGGATTTGCTTGAACCACAACTCGTAGGTCTGGTGAATCGTGATGAACAGCAGCTCATCATGATGCGCCGGGTCGGAGAGGCATTCCTGTAGCCCGATCAAGTCCGCGACACGCAGGTACTTATTATAAGAGAGCGGAGCACCGCCGCCGTATTCGTTTACCATAGGAATGAGGGAATGAAGGATGAAGGATGAGGGATGAAGGATGAATAAGAAAAAGCAATAGCTTTTATTTCATCCTTCATCCTTCATCCTTCATCCTTTCAAAATGCTGCGCCCGCCGCTTCGTGTTCGGCGTAAGCGCGCGTGTCCCTGATAATTTTCATCTCGCGAATGACGAGCTCAAGCTCTTCGTCCGTGGTGTAGAAGTGCGGAGAGACGCGCACGCCCGCGCCGGGACGATAATCGACTATGAACTCGCGTCGTATCAACTCGGTCGTGATGGCGGCGGCGTGCTCGGCGGCGATGGTGATCGTGCCGCCGCGCTGGGCCGCGTGTGTCGGGCTCGTCACTCGAAAGCCAGCCTCGCGTGCCAACTCTATCAGGCGCGTCGTCTGTCGCACGCTCTTGGCGCGAATGTTTTCGACGCCGATCTCGTTGATAATCCGGTAGCCGGACTCCGCCGCGTAAAGCGCGGGGATGGCTGGCGAGCCGTGCAGGAAGCGCGCGATGCCGGGCGCGTAGCGAATCGGGCCGCCCTCGAAAGCGAAGGGCGCTTCGTGGGCCATCCAGCCCGTGGTGCGCGGCTCAAGCTTCGTTTGCAGGTCGGGCCGGACGTATAGATAGCCAGCGCCGGGCCCGCCGCACAGCCACTTGACGGAGCCTCCGGTCGCGAAATCCACGTTCAAGTCTTTGACGCTGAATGGAACCGTGCCCGCCGATTGATATGTGTCGAGCACGACCATCGCGCCGACTTCGTGTGCGCGCTCCGTGATGGCGCGTGCGTCTTGCAGGAAGCCGCTCTTGAACAGGACGTGCGAGATGGGGACGAGCAGCGTCTCTTCGTCGATGGCCGCGAGCATGCGCTCAAGCGGGATGGTGATGCCGTCTTCGGACTCGACTGTCTCGATGCGAAAGCGCCCGTCGCGCGCGTGCGCCTCGTAGACGTACATGACTGAGGGAAAGTTCAGTCCCTCGTAAACGATCTTGTTCCGGCGCGGCTGCGGGTCAAGACAGGAGAGGATGAGCGACTGGCAGATGGAGACGTTCTGGTGCATGACGACCGTGCCGGGGTCTGCGCCGATGATGCCCGCCACAAGATCGCCGTGCGTGACAGGCATGTCCCACCAGCCCTCTGCCCATGCGCGCACGCCGCGCGTCGCCCACTTCTCGGCGTAATCGTGCAGCCGGTCGTAAGTGCGTCCCGGCATCGCGCCGAGGCTGTGCGAAATCAGGTAGACGGTCTTGTCTAAGATAGGGAATTCGCCGCGCCACTTTAAAAGCTCATCCGTCAAACGTTCGTTTCCTCCTGTATAAAGACACTATATTCGTCTACTACATTGAACGTCTAGCGGCGCGGCCCTGTCAATTCAATTTTGGATTTAAGATTTTGGATTTGAGATTGGCCTGCCTGCGATAGTTGAGCGGCTGAATTACAAAAGGACTATACGGATAATGCTTTACGGTTACTCATGCCCGGCTAAAACTGATACACTTTCGGCATCAACCTATGTGGCGTTTCGCTCAACCCATCAGACACGAAATCCCTGAGACGCGCTGGCCGAGTGCCGACGAGGCGGCGCGCTCGCTGCTTTTTGGGCCCATCAAGCTGGGCCCAACCGCGCTTGAGAGCCGGACATGGGTTCCGGCGATGGTTCCCTGGCGCGCGACCGCTGACGGGTTTGTGACGCGGGATAATCTGGATTGGTACGCGCGCTTCGCGGAGGGGCGTCCCGGCGCGATCGTCGTCGAAGCGACAGGCGTGCGTGATATTCCGAGCGGGCCGCTGTTGCGTATAGGTCATGATCGCTTCGTTCCGGGCCTGCGCGAGTTGGTCGAGACCGTCCGGCGCGCGAGCCTTGGGCACACGCGTCTCTTCATCCAAATCATAGATTTTCTGGCCGTCAAGCGCCGCCCGGAAAGAGCGAAATTCTTCGACCGCTTTCTGGCTTTAAAGGCGCGTCATCGTGAGGCGCTCGCGGAGGCGACGAACGATTTCGATTGGCTCAAGCGGAGCGAGACGGAGCTGCGCGCTTTCCTCAAGGACGCGCCGGATGCGTTGCTCGACCGGGTGCTGGACGAGCGCGAGCTTGAATCCCTGCGGTTCGGTTATCGAGAGCGCGTCACGGACATGGAGCTTCAGCACATACGCGAGTTGCCGGAAGTGCTGCCGGGAATTTTCGCGGGTGCGGCGGAGCGGGCGCGCGAGGCCGGATTCGACGGCGTCGAGTTGCACTACGCGCACGCCTACACGATGGCCTCTTTCCTGAGCGCGCGCAATGATCGCGCGGACGGCTACGGCGGAGCGCGCGAGAATCGCGTGCGCCTGCCGCTGGAAGTTTACAGCGCTGTGCGCAAACGCGTGGGCCATGATTACACGGTCGGCGTGCGTTTCCTCGGCGATGAAGTAATCGCTGGCGGAAATCGTCTGGATGATGCCGTCTACTTCGGACAGGAGTTTGCGCGCGCAGGGTTCGACTATCTTTCGATCTCCAAGGGCGGAAAGTTCGAGGACGCGTCGCAGCCGAAGGTCGGCCAGGCCGTCTATCCTTACACGGGGCAGAGCGGTTATGAATGCATGCCGACAGTGCTCTCGGACGAGCGCGGGCCGTTCGGACGCAGCGTCCCACTGGTCGCCGCGATCAAGCGCGCGGTCAACGCGTCGGGTCTCAGGACACCGCTCATCGCCACGGGCGGCATCAGTACCTTCGAGCAGGCCGAAGCCATACTTCAACGCGGCGAAGCGGACATCGTGGGCCTCGCGCGACAGGCGCTCGCAGACCCCGACTGGTTTCAAAAGGTTCGCGCGGGGCGCGGCTCGGAGGTGCGCCGCTGCACCTACACGAACTACTGCGAGGGCCTGGATCAGGCGCACAAGCAGGTGACGTGCAAGCTCTGGGATCGCGTTCAACTGGACGAGCCCGGCATAGCCCTGAGCGAGGATGGCCGTCGTCGCCTCATTCCTCCGCATTGGGACGGCGACGTGGAGGCTTGAGCCGCGCGCTTAATTGATGCTACTCGCGCGCGTCAATAAGCTTTGCTGTTACTTCGGAGCAACGGACGATGGATACTATCTGGAGATCGACCTTGTGGCAGCAGTTCGGGGCCTCGATAGACATGCTGGAGAATGCGCTCGTCGCCTGTCCAGAGGAATTATGGGGCGACCGCTCGCAGCGACCGGAGTTCTGGTATGTCGTCTATCACACGCTCTTCTTTCTAGACCTTTATCTCTCCGGCTCGGCGGAAGGATTCACGCCACCCGCTCCTTACACGCTCGACGAGATGGAGCCCAGCGGAGTGATGCCCGAACGTGTGTACGGGAAAGAAGAACTGCAAAGCTATCTGGAGCATGGCCGCAGCAAATGCCGTAGAGTGATCGAGGCACTGACGGACGAGAGGGCAGGCGAGCACTGCGTCTTCCCCTGGGGCGAGATGAGCTTCGCCGGGCTCATGCTCGACAACATGCGCCACGTCCAGCACCACGCCGCACAACTGAACCTTATTCTCAGGCAGCAAACAGATTCGGCCCCCGGCTGGGTCGCTACGACGAGGAGCAACACAAGTTAGAGTGTGTCTGAAAAGCCCCTTTAGGGGCGAGCGGAATGTAGCCCATGACGTGAGTCATGGGTATAGAGCAGATGACAAAGCGAGAGCCCCGGAGGGGCGAAAGAAACGCAACTCGAATTTCTTTCGCCCCTCAAGGGGCTGACAATCTTTCTGTCTGTCTGTTCCCACGGCTCGCGCCGTGGGCTACACTCTGCGCGCCCCTTTCAGGGGCTTTTCAGACACACTCTAATGCACGCGACGCATGAAAGCATTTTTTTTATCGTTGCTGCCTTGCCCGTCAACTTCCAGCGGCATCGTAGGCGGCGATGAACTGCGGGTCTCTCTTCTTCAGATTGTCGTAATCGATCTTCTTGCTTCTGGTCATCAGCCGGTAGGCGAAGTGAAGGGGACTGAGCGACATGTAGTCGCGCACGTTCTCGAACCAGATGAGACTCTCGTAGGCGGCCTCCTGATACTCTTCTATGATGGGCTTGCGCACGCGCTCGAACTCCTTGAGGGCCGCCGCCACCTCCGTCTCCGCGTCAAAGCAACGATAGAGCGCGATGGCGTCTTCGAGCGCGAGCTTCGTCCCCGAGCCGATGGAGAAGTGCGCCGTGTGCAGCGCGTCGCCTAAGAGCACCATGTTGCGCGTGCTCCAATGCTCGTTCTTCACGTTGACGAAGTTGATCCATTTGGAATTATTCGAGAGCAGCGGGTGGCCGTGAAGATCATTCAGAAAGACCTGGGCCAGCAGGGCGCGCGTCTCGCCATCCGTCATCTGCTCGAACCCGGCTTTCGTCCAGGTCTCTTCATCACACTCGACGATAAAAGTGCTGGTCGTCTTGTTGAACTTGTAGGAGTGCGCGGCGAAGACCCCCATCTCCGTCTCGCGAAAGGTGAGCGTCAGCCCGTGAAAGAGCTGGTTCGTGCCGTACCAGATATACTTGTTGCGGCGCACGCTCAAGGACGGCTTGAAGGACTCAGCGTATCTCTGCCTGACGGTGGAGTTGATGCCGTCAGCGCCGACGAGCAGGTCTGAACTCTCTGCGAGCGCCTCTATGTCAGAGACTTCGGTGCGGAAACGCAAGTCGATGCCGAGAGCCCGGCAGCGTTGCTGTAGTATGTTCAGTAGCTCAAGACGCGCGATGCCCGAGAACCTATTGCCGCGAATCGTCACTTTCTGATCGCGATGCACCACATCAACGTTGTCCCACATCTCGAAACGCTCCGTGATGCTTCGATGTGTTTCCTCGTCATTCTCCTTCAGATAAGAGAGCGTCTTGTCGGAAAAGACCACGCCCCAGCCGAACGTGTCATCGGGAGCATTCCTTTCAAACACCGTAATCTCATGCGCCGGGTCGCGCTTCTTCATCAGGAGCGCGAAATAGAGCCCGGCTGGCCCACCGCCGATGATCGTGATTCTCATAAATTAAAGCAGTCAGTACCGCCAAAGGTCTCGGGCGGGCACTCAAGGTTGGACACCCGCCCGAGACCTTTGGCGGTACTGACCTTTATTCCTTCAAAAGCTGGCTGGCGATGATGAGTTTCTGAATCTCGGACGTGCCCTCGTAGATGCGCAGCGCACGCACGTCCCTGTATAGACGCTCCACGACAGAGCCGCGTACGAGCCCGCTGCCACCGTGAATCTGCACGGCGCTGTCGATGATGCGCCCTGCTGCCTCCGTCGCGAAGAGCTTGGCCTCGCTTGCTTCGCGTGTGACGCGGCCCGCGCTCGTGTCCTTGAGATAGGCGGCGCGGTAAACGAGCAGGCGTGCAGCGTCCAACTCCGTCACCATGTCCGCGAGCTTCTCTTGAATCAACTGGTGCTCGGCGAGCAGCCGACCGAACTGGCGACGGCTGGTCACATAAATACCTGCCTCGTCGAGCGCGCGACGCGCCATGCCGCAGGCCGCCGCGCCGACGCTCGCGCGAAAAGTGTCGAGCGTTTGCATCGCCAGACGAAACCCGTCGCCCTCCGCTCCGATCATGTCTTCGGCGGGCACGCGGCAGCCCCTGAATTCGATCTCGCCGATCGGATGAGGCGCGATCATCTGCGTACGCGCTCTGACGCTGAATCCCGGCATACGTGCGCTGACGACGAAGGCCGAAATCTCCGCGCGACCATCGGCGCGCGTGTTGGTGCGCGCAAAGACCGTGTAGAAATCCGCCAGCCCCGCGTTCGAGATAAAACGCTTGTGCCCGTCGATGACGTACGCATCGCCGTCGCGTCGCGCCGTCGTCCTGATCGACGCCACGTCCGAGCCCGCCTCCGGCTCTGTCAAAGCGAAAGCGGCGATGGCACGTCCTTCCGTCGCGCGCCTGAGCCAGAAGTCGCGCACGTGATCGGGCGCGGCGAGGCTGATCGCGTAAGTGCCCAAGCCCTGCATGACGAAAGCCAAATCCGCAAGCGAAGAAGAGTAGGAGAGCGCCTCGCGCACCAGGCAGAGAGAACGCGTGTCCATCATGCCGCCCGCCGGAGCCACCGCATAACGCAGAATGTCCGCTCCCGCCAGCAACTCCAGCATGACGCGAAACTGCGCCTCAACGTCATCCTCTTCGCCCGCGCGCGGCTCAATCTCGCGCCCCGCAAACCCGGCCACGCTCGCCGACAGGTTACGCTGCTCGGTAGTGAAAAACGGAATCTGCTCGATAAAACTATCCATAAGAAAGGATGAAGGATGAAGGCGGAAGGATGAAGGATGAAATAAAAGCTATTGCTTTTTCTTATTCATCCTTCATCCTTCCGCCTTCATCCTTCCTTTTAAACCTTGGCTCGCGCTTCTCGACAAACGCTTCATAGGCTTCGCGGTAGTCGGGATGTTGCATGCAGGTGGCCTGCGCCTGCGCTTCCCATTCGAGAGCGGTGTCGAGGCTCACTTCCATCTCGCGGTTGAGCATCTCCTTCGTCATCGCCAGCGCGAAGCTGGGCCCACGCGCAAGGCGTGTGGCCATGTCGCGCGTCACGTCCGCCAGTTCTTCCGCCGGGACGACGCGATTATAAAGGCCGATCGCGGCGGCCTCTTCCGCCGACAGAAAATCGCCCGTGTAGAGCAGCTCTGTCGCCTTCGCCAATCCGACCACGCGTGGCAGCAGGTACGCCGCGCCCATGTCCGCTCCCGAAAGCCCGACGCGCACGAAGAGAAAAGCGATCTTCGCCGCAGGGCTCGCGATGCGTATGTCCGAGGCGAGAGCGATACACGCGCCCGCTCCGGCTGTGGTTCCGTTGAGGCTGGCGATGACGGGCTTGGGCAGGGCGCGTATGTTGCGCACCAGCTCGCAAGTCATGCGCGTGAATTCCAACATGCCCTGCATGTCGCGCGCGAAAAGCTCGCCGATGATGTCGTGCACGTCGCCGCCCGAACAAAAGGCGCGCCCCGCGCCCGTGATGACGACGGCGCGCACAGCTTCTTCCGTACGCAAGGCGGCGAAGGTGTCCGTCAACTCGCGATAGACCTCGAACGTCAAAGCGTTGAGACGCTCCGGGCGGTTGAGCGTGATCGTCGCCACGCCCTCCCGAACTTCATAAAGAAAGCTCTTCGGATTCATAAGAGAACAGTGATAAGCCGAACGAGTGACGAGTTGAAAGCCCGGTTGTTCACTCGTCACTGTAGTACAGCTATTCCTTCAATCTCGACTTTCGCCTCATCTTCGAGCAGGCCCTTGACCTCGACGAGCGCCATCGCAGGATAATGACTTCCCATCAGCGAGCGCCAGCGGCGACCGACCTCGCTCCGTGCGGCCAGATACTCTTTTTTGTCGGTGACGTAGATGACCAGCCGCGCAACGTCGGCGGGCACGCCCCCCGCCTCGCTCACCACCGCGAGAAGATTGGCGAGCGCGCGCTCGAACTGCCCGGCGAAATCCGCGCTGATAATCCGCTGCCGCTCATCCCATGCTATCTGGCCCGCGATGAAAAGCAGTTTTGCGCCCGGCGGCGCAAGCACTCCGTTGGAGTAACCGCGCGGTGGGCCAAGAGAGTCTGGATTAATGAATTCCATTTTGGATTTAAGATTTTGGATTTTAGATTAACGCCTCGTGTAGCTTGAATCTTGGAATCAAGACTCTCAAGTCGCACAGGCCCGCCAATCTAAAATCCACAATCCTCAAAAGAGTACGCTGCCGCCGTCCACGTTGATCGCCTGGCCGTTGATGCCGCGTCCTTCGTCAGAGGCCAATAGAAGGGCCAGCGCGGCGACCTCTTCAGGCGTGACGAGACGATTCTGCGGGCTCATACGCTCGATGATCGCGCGCGCTTCCTCGCCGGACTTGCCCGTCTTGGCCGTGATGTTTTCGACCGCGTGCGTCGTCATGTCCGTCTCGACGTAGCCGGGACAGATAGCGTTGACAGTGATGCCCCTGGTCGCCACTTCGAGCGCCAGCGAGCGCGTCAGCCCGAGCACGCCATGTTTCGATGCGGCGTAAGCTGAGACATAGGGCGCGCCCGTCTTGCCCGCGATCGAAGCGATGTTGATGATGCGTCCCCACCCGCCCGCGAGCATCGTTGGCAGAGCGGCGCGCGTGCAATAGAACGTGCCCGAAAGATTCACATTCAGATGACGCTGCCACATCTCATCGTCGGTTTTAAGAAGCGGCGCGCTCTCCGCTATGCCGGCGTTATTGACTAGAATCTCAACGCCGCGACCGAACGCTTTCGCAACTTCAGCAAACGCGCCGGAGATGCTCTGCCTGTCCGACACATCGCACGCGAAGGAGAGAGCTTCCGTGTCGCATTCTTCTTTGATCTCGGCGGCGACGCGCCTGACCTCGCTCTGCGTGCGTGCGATGACGGCCACGCGCGCTCCCTCTCGCGCTAACGCAAAGGCGACCGCGCGTCCGATGCCGCGCCCGCCGCCCGTGATCAGTGCTGTTTTATCTTTGAGTCTCAAATCTTCGCCGGACGGGGCTCGCGTCGTTCGAGGAATGCGCGCACGCGTTTGCGCGCCTCTTCGGATTGAAAGCATTGCAGCTGCGCTTCGGTTTCGTATTGCAGCATGCGCTCAAGGCTCGACTCTTCGCTCATGTAAACGGCATGCTTGGCGGCGGCAATCGACCTGTAAGGCGCATCTCGCAGCCGCTCGGCGAGCTTGCGCGTCTCCCCTTGAAGCTCTTCTTCCGCGGCGACGCGGTTCACCAACCCGAGCTGCAAAGCACGCGCAGCATCGATCGCATCGCCCAGGAAAAACATCTCGCAGGCGAGATTGGTCGGCACGATGCGCGGCAAAAAGTATGTCCCGCCCCAGTCCGGGTGCAGGCCCACTTTGACGAACGACTGGCTGAAGGAAGCAGACTCGGACGCGATGCGCAGGTCGCAGCAGAGCGCGAGATTAAAACCCGCGCCGTACGCAGGGCCGTTGATGGAGGCGATGACAGGCTTCGTCATCTCCCTGATCGTGGTCAGCACACGACGACCCGCGCCGAGCAGTCGCGTAAACTCGTCCACATCATTCCGCTCGATCAACTCTGCCATATAACCGACATCCGCGCCCGCACAAAAACCGCGCCCGGCTCCCGTGATGACCACCACGCGCACGTCCGTCGCGCTCGCCGCGCGCTCCAAAGCTTCCGCCAGATCGCGCCGCATGTGTCCCAGAAACGCGTTCAGCTTTTCGGGACGATTCAACGTGATGGTGGCGATGCCCGCCTCGTAAACGACTTTGATATTCTCGTACATAACCGGAATACAGATGTTAGATACCGGATGTCGGATGCCGGTTAAAATGAAGGAACCGGCATCTGACATCCGACATCTGTTTTTTCACCTTCCTTTAAATTGCGGCTTGCGTTTCTGGACGTAGGCGTCGAGCCCTTCGCGTGCGTCTTCGGATTGGAAGAGCTGTTGTTGAAGCTCGCGCTCTAGGGCCAGCCCGTATTCAAACGGAATCTCCGCGCCGGACTGAACGCTGCGCTTGATACGCCCGGCGGCGCGCGCAGCCTTGCCCGGCAGCGTGAACTGTCTGGCGTAACTGATCACCTGTTCCATGAACTCTGCGCCCGTCCCGGCTTCGTAGATATGATTGACGAGTCCCAATTCCTGCCCGCGCTCGAAGTCGAACAGCTCGCCCGTCGTCATCAATTCGATCGCGCGCGATTTGCCGACGACGCGCACCAGTCTTTGCGTGCCGCCCGTGCCCGGCAATACTCCGAGCGTGATTTCGGGAAGGCCCATCTTGCCCGCGCCGCGTCGCGCCAGGCGAAGGTCTGCGGCCAGCGCGATCTCAAGACCGCCGCCGACCGTGTGCCCGTTCAAAGCCGCGATGACGAGCTTCGGCGTCTGCTCAAGCCGCGAGAGCGTTTCGTTGGCGTGTAGACAGAAATAGTATTTGAACTCCGGCGTCATCTCCGAGAGCGTGCGTATGTTTGCGCCCGCAGAGAAAAACTTCTCACCCCCTCCCGTGATGACGATCACGTGCGCGTCCACATCCATCCGCGCGTCCAGGATGGAGCGGTCAAGCTCGCGCATCATCTCGTAGGTGTAGGTGTTGGCCGGAGGGTCGTTCAAGGTCAGCAGCGCGATGCCGTCGCTGACACTGTACTGCACGAGCCCGCCCGCAGACTTCTCCCGTCCCAATTCATTCGCCTTTACAGCTTCCGCTTCTGCCATTGCTTGCTTCACTTCCCTTTGCGTTGATGAGTTGCGATCAAATGATGAAACTGGTGTGTGCCAGAGATGGTAATGTGCCGCCGACGCATCCGTCAAACAATCGCACGCCCCCTCCCTGGAAACAACATGCGGATAAGGATCAAGCGCCTCTGCCTCTTGACATGCCGGTACGGCGGCGCGTAGGTTTTCTCCCACTCCCAGAATTTTCGGAGGCGCATCTGTTCTGGTGAACGGCGCGGTCTTCAAAACCGTCTGTGAGCCTGTGAGAACAGGCTCGGGTAGGTTCGATTCCTACACGCCTCCGCCAAAGAAAGGATGAAGGATGAAGGCGGAAGGATGAAAAGAATGCTTTTCGTTCTTCATTGCTTTTCCTTCATCCTTCATCCTTCATCCTTCATCCTTGCTGTTCTTATGAAAGAGTGGATTGCGCTCAACATGACGCCGGGCATTGGCCCACGCTCTGCGGCCATGCTGCTCGAACGCTTCGGCTCGGCTGAAGCCGTCTTCAACGCGTCGCGTGCGGAGTTGGAGGGAGTGCGGCTGCGCGCCGAAACGATCGAGAGCATAGTCGCGCGCGACCTGCTTGAGGCGGCGGCGCAGGAGATCGAGCGTGTGCGCGCGCTCGAAGCCGACGTGCTGCTGCTGGACGACGGCACGTATCCTTCGCTGCTGCGCGAAATCTTCGACCCGCCGATCACGCTCTACGTGAAGGGAGCCTGGGAAACTTGTCTCGATGCGCCCTGCGTCGCGGTCGTCGGCTCCCGCCGTTGTTCGACCTACGGGCAGAACGCCGCCTCTATGCTGGCGCGCGATCTGGCCGCGCGCGGCGTGACGATCATTTCGGGGCTCGCACGCGGGATTGATGCGGCGGCCCATCGCGGGGCGCTCGAAGCGGGCGGACGCACCGTCGCCGTGATGGGCACGGGCCTGGATCAAATCTACCCGCGCGATCATCGAAAGCTGGCCGAAGAGATTCTCAAAGCAGGCGGCGCGCTCGTCTCGGAGTTCCCGCTTGCGACGCCGCCCGCGCCGCAAAACTTTCCTTATCGCAATCGCGTCATCAGCGGCTTAAGCCTCGGCGTGCTGCTCGTCGAAGCGGCGGAGAATTCCGGCTCGCTCATCACCGCGCGGATGGCTATGGAGCAGAACAGGGAAGTCTGGGCCGTTCCCGGCAACATCACTTCCAGAAACTCCTTCGGCACAAACTATCTCATCAAGGGCGCTGGCGCAAAACTCATTCAGCAGTGGCAGGACATCGCCCAGGAACTCCCGCCCGAGATCGCCGCCCGCCTGCTCCCGCCCGAGATCAAGAAGGACGAGGGAAAGAAGACAACGACCCAGCAACTCTCGCTCGTCCCCGAAGGTCTTTCAGACACGGAGCACGTCGTCTTCAAGCAGCTTTCAACCGACGAGGCGACACACATCGACGCCCTACTTGAATCCACCAGCCTCACCATCCCGCAACTAACCACCGCGCTCCTCGGCCTCGAAATGCGCGACCTCATCCGCCAGCTTCCCGGCAAGTGCTTTGTCAAAAGGCTCTGACGGCTATGTTCTCCCGTGACTTTCAGCGTGCAGGCGCAAAGTGAATCCGAAAAGAAGGAACACATCGGCGGCGGGGCTTTCAACCTATTCATTGGCCTGTCTCTCTGTTGACCGGAACTAGTCGAACCTGTTCGATCTCGGATATGGGGAAAGCTATATTTGTATCATAAACATGATAATGATCCGCTTCCACTTTAATGCGGCCCGACTTCATTAAGTGGCGTATCATCAGTCGGAACGTTCCATCCGCGTCCGTATATTGTGTTTGTGTAATACCCCCAGCCTCTTCTATGGTGACCTTCGCTCCTTCTACCGGCTCGTCCGTAACGGCGTTTACCACTCGTCCCTTGTATTGAAGCTCACCCAACTGCGAAACCGGTTTATTGAAAAATTGAGACCGCGCGGCCAGAAGAATTGTGAAGGCAACCACGTTGGCAACCCCGACGGCGATAATAATAATTGCCCAGACCTTGCGGGGTATTCTATGCGCGCCATGCTTTTCTACGCCCGTTGTTTGTGTGGCTGTTTCGACCGCTGAAAAATCTGCTATGGCGTGGTCTTGAGTTACCGGCGATTCATTGCGGAGTCGGGGGCTGTGTAAAATCACCTTGCCCGGCGGTTGTTCTTCGGATAAAGAATCTACGGGTTCACTCTCCGTCGTTGTATGCGATTCATTATAGGGGCGAGCGCTTTGTGGGATATTATAGGGGCGAGCGCTTTGTGGGATCATCCTCGTACGCAGTTGCTCTTCGGGCGGGGGATCGGAGTCCTCTGTCATAGTCTCCCGACGCCGCCGTAAAGCCCTTTTCAATTTGTCATAGCCATTCTCCGAATATAAATCTACCCAGTGCCAACGGCTCAATCGCTCCGGGACTTCGCATGGTTCTAATCTGAGCGGGATGATGAAAATCGTCCCTTCGGGCTGTTCCTCGGCGACATCCAGAGCATAAGAAATCTCTTTCTGCACATAGCCGCTTTTCATGATGGAACGAACCGAGAGGCATACCAGAACAACATCACTTCTGCGTACAGCTCGCGGTATCTCCTTCTGCCATTCTTCCCCCGGTATCAAGTCCTCCTCGTCAAGCCACGGGTCAAAACCATCGGCCTCCAACTGTTTATATAAATCACGCACGGCCTGCTTATCGCCGGAGGAGTGGCAAAGGAATACGCGCAGAGGTCGCTGAGGTTGAGGCTTATCCACGTTTAACCTTCAAACGAGGAATACTTACTTGGCGGCCATTCATTGTAACTACATTTGACCGTGCTGGCCAGACTATTTGTGCCCGTGCTCTGCTCCCTTTCGCGGCAGCTTCTTAGATAGTGACATGCTCATTCTGGCGGGCGGCTTCTTCGTGTTGCGACTTTTGGGAGTTGTATCTTTGCGAGAGCGCGGTGCGTTTCAGGTAGGCTTCGTGGGCGATTTGCACGTCTTCGAGGAAGTGTGGCAGTTCTTCTAAGAGGAGGGCCTGTGGGCCGTCGACGAGGGCCTGCTGGGGGGAGGGGTGGAAGTCAACCAAGACCATGTTGGCTCCGGCGATGACGCCCTGGGCGGTGGCGTGAAGGATGTCTTGAATGCCTTCGGGGCTTGTGTCGCGTGAGCCGACGGCGTGAGAGGGGTCTATGCAGACGGGCATGCGTGTCAGGCGCTTGACGACGGGGACGTGGGCGAAATCGACCAGGTTGCGGTGGGGCTCGCCAAGCTTGGTCTTGACGCCGCGCAGGCCGAAGATGACCTTGCTGTTACCTTCGCTGGCGAGATATTCGGCGGCGTGCAGGGATTCGTCGAGCGTGATTCCGAAGCCGCGTTTGAGCAGGACGGGGAACTCCTGCTGGCGTCCGACGATCTTTAGTAGCTCGAAGTTCTGTGTGTTGCGCGTGCCGATCTGGAGCATGACTCCGGTGGGCCAACCCGTCTGGTTCAGAGCTTCCTGAATCTCCGCGATGTGTGATTCGTGCGTGATCTCCATCGCGATGACTTTGATTCCATATTTACCGGCCAGCTCGAAAACATAGGACAGGCACTTGCGTCCGTGTCCCTGAAATGAGTAGGGACTCGTGCGCGGTTTGTATGCGCCCATGCGCGTGCAGACCTGCCGGTTTTCGCGCAGGGCATGCATCATCAGCTCGACGTGTGCGGGGTTATCCACGGCGCAGAGACCGGCGAAGACGTTGAGCGTGTCCTGTCCGAAGCGTACGTTCCGGTATTCAAAGTGAGTCGGGCGATGATCGTCCCTGTGTCGCCCGAGCACGCGGTACTCTTCGGAGACGCGCACGGCATGCTCTACGCCCGGCAGATTCTTCATGTCTTCCAGGGGGACGGACGCGGTATCGCCGATCAGGTAAATCTCCGTCACGCTCCGTTGCGAGCCCTGCTCGCGGTGAACCCTGAGACTTATGTTCCGTAGGCTAGAGAGATGCTCCATCAATCGCCTGTAGGTTTCGCTTTCGGGAGCGATGTTGGGAGTCAAGATAAGTATCATTGCCTGTGTCCTGCCTTACTCATGAGTCGCCGCGTAGGACTGAGGGTTGCGCCGAGCGGTAACAACCAAGGAGTCTTAGCTCCGATGTGAGTTCGCGCAACTCCGCGAGCGCCTCTGTCGCCAACGCGTCTTCGAGCGAAGCCTGCAAGTCCAGATAGAAGTGATATTCCCAGGGGCGTCCCCTGACCGGGCGACTTTCAATCTTGAGCAGATCGATGTTTCGCCCGGCTAAGGGCGCAAGTGCGTGATAAAGCGCGCCCGGGCGATGCGGCAATCTCAACACCAGCGAGAGCTTGTCTGCGCCTTCGCTCGGCAGGGTTGAGGGCGTGAGCAGAATGAATCGCGTGTAGTTCTCGCTATGATCTTCAAGCCGCTCGCGCAAGGTAGTGCCGCCGTAAAAGCGTGCCGCGCGCCTCCCGGCGATGCTCGCTCGCGTCGGGTCTCCTGCGGCGACAATCTCGCGGACGCTACCGGCCGTGTCTTCGGTTGTGATGCGACGTATGTGCGGGTGCGCGGCGAAAAAGCGCAGGCATTGGGCGAGCGCGACGGGGTGGGATTCGACCGTCTCGATCTGCTCGAAAGACGCGCCCGCACAGCCGATGAGATGATGTTCGATCGGAATGACGACCTCGCCGGAGATGTGCAGCGAGCTTTCAAGTAAGAGGTCGTAGGTGCTGTGAATAGAGCCGACGAGGCTATTCTCGATCGGAGCGAGCGCAAAGTCTGCGGCTCCCTCTCCGATGGCCGCGAAGAGAGACTCGAAGGACTTGCGGGGCACAAGCTCTATCTCGTCGCCGAGCAGCCGGACTGCGGCCTCCTCGCTGAACGCGCCGCGCTCTCCCTGAAAGGCTATGCGTGGTTTGCGGATTGGTTCGCTCATCTGTTGGTGATGTCCGCCCGAGTGCTTGCGAGGCCCATCGACCGGACTTCGATGCGCTTTGATTCAAAGATGATGCGGCGAAAGATTTTGACGATCGCACGCTCGTCGAGCGGCCCCGTGTTAGCCCTGCTCGCCCGCTCGATTACCTCGCGCTCGCGCAAGGGGTCACAGACGGACAAGCCCGTGACCTTCTTCGTCTCCCCGACTTTGACGGCGAGCCGCGCCCGCTCGTTGAGCAGGCGCAAGAGCTCACTGTCGATCGCGTCGATCTCCTCGCGCCAGTCTTCAATAGTCATACAAGCTGTTCCTCCGTCGATGATCGAGCCAGCCCCCCGCCAGTGTCGCTTGACTGACAGGCCCTTTTATAGCAAAAAAGCCAGCCGCAACTCTCGCTCAAGCAGTTGCGGCTGACTCCAGGTAAAGCCTTCGGCGGCGTCTCTCTTCTTTACGTTGTCTTCATCTCACGCTCGCACACATACTTTGCCTGCACCGCTCCCCGGTAAGAGAAGCGGTACGTAAAAAACGAATAATAAAAGCTAGACCGACACATATTGCTGTTTTACTAAAAGCGACCTTTGACGACTACCCGGTCGCTTCATTCACCCTGACACTGCGGGCATTGGCACTCGTCCATTCTCTTTACCTCTCGACCTGTAATAGTTTTGAGCTGAGGCGGGCGTCGCGCGCGGCAAGACCCGTCGCGGAGCCCTAGTCTACTGAAGCGCGACTATAGAGGTTTTAAGGCGAGCGCGCCAATAAGTAATTTTTTGGTGGCTATAAATCTTACGTATCCTGCGTGCGCCGTCCGCCTGCCTTCTCAAGAAAGCGACCAATCCCTTTAAAGACGGACTTGAGCACGCTCTCGTCCGCCAGATAAACGAGGCGGAAGAATCCGTCTGATGGGTCGGAACCGAATCCCGAGCCGTGCACTACCAGCACGCCCGTCTCTTCGAGCAGGTCTAGCACAAAGCGCTCGTCAGTTCTCCCCAGAGGGTCTTTCGCTTTGATCATCGCGTAGAAAGCGGCGGCGGGCACTTCGCAGGACAGGCCCTCGATGCCTTGCGTTGCCGCCACGATGAAGTCACGCCTTTTTTTGATGTCGCGCAGGAACTGCTCCAGAAAGCTTTTGTCGCCCTCCAGCGCAGGACGCACGGCATACTGCGTCGGCGTCGGCGAACAGAGCCGCCCGCTTGCCAGGCGATTGACGGCCATCGTCAGCTCGCGCATCTTCTCTTCATGCGTATAGCGCATCCAGCCGACGCGCCAGCCCGGCACAAGGTAAGTCTTCGACATACTTTCCAGAGTGACGAGCGGCAAGTCCATCTCTCCCGCCATCACAGAGGCAGATGTCGGCTGCTCCGCAAAGCTCAGCTCGCGGTAAACCTCGTCGGCGATGACGAGCAGGTTATGGCGCGCCGCCAGTTCTAAAATTTCCCTGACCGTACTTTCGGGGATGATCGCGCCCGTCGGATTGCTCGGATTAATCAGCAGCAGCGCGCGCGTTCGCTCCGTTATCAACGGGGCGACCTCTGCGGCGGAGAACTGCCAGTGGTTTGCGCCGTCAAGCTTGTAGTAGCGTGCGACGGCTCCGAGCTTGTTTAGAATCGCAGGGTAAATCGGATACCCAGGGGCCGGGAGCAGAACTTCATCGCCCTCTTCGACCAGCGCCGTGAGCACGAGGTCTGCCGCCTCGGAAGCGCCGGAAGTCATCAACACCTGATTGGGCCCGGTCGGCGCTCCCAACCCGGTCGCATAAGCCGCGACAGCTTCCCTCGCTTCAAGCAGACCCGCCGAGTGCGAGTAGCCCGTAAAATCATCTCTGAGCGCACGCGTCACGGCCTCCAGGACATGCGCGGGCGGGCGAAAACCGTAAGCCTGCGGGTCGCCTATGTTCAGATAGATGACGCGGCGACCGTCGCGCTCAAGCACTTCGGCGGCGCTCGCCAGATTGCGTATGGCGTAGTGGAAGTTGGCAGTCCTTCTGGATGGAGTAATCATCGGCGTCACAAAATTTGATTTACTAAGGGGGGCTTCTTTGATAATACTCTGGACTATCAAATGATGGCCAGACGAGGCGGCGCTTGCGAGAGCGATCAATTTAACGAATCGCCCCTCTTCACCGTACAATGCTGCGGAAAGATTTCGCCATCAAAAATTCTTGAGCCGACGGGTAAACAAACATTGTCCCTGAAACCAGTGAAAAAAAGAGAAGAGCAAAAGATCAACGAACACGAAGCGCAGGATTTGAAGCGCCGGGTCGGCGAAAATCTTGGCCGCTTACGCAAACAGCGCGGGCTCAGCCTTGAGCGTCTGGCGACGCTCTCGGGCGTGAGCCGCGCGATGCTCGGCCAGGTCGAAGCAGGCGAGAGCGCGCCGACCATCTCCTTCCTCTGGAAAGTGGCGCGCGGGTTGGACGTGCGCTTCGCGGATTTGCTCGGCGAGGAGTCCGCAGGCGATGTCGTCGTCCTTCCGTCCGATACCTCTAAAGTGCTTCGCTCCGGCGACGGCGGTTTTGAAAGCCGCGCCCTCTTCCCCTTCGATAAACACCGCCGCGCCGAATTCTACGAGCTACGCCTGCGCGGCGGACACCTTGAGCGCGCCGACCCGCATGCCGAAGGCACGTATGAGAATCTGGTCGTCCACTCGGGCCGCATGCGCCTCACCGTCGGCACGGACGACCCCGTTGAGTTGCGCGCAGGCGATGCCGTCTTCTTTCGCGCCGACGTGCCGCACCTCTACGAAAACCCCGGCCCACGCGACGCCGTCATGTATCTCGTCATGACCTACGCCGAACCACGCCTGTAAAAGCAAGGATGAAGGCGGAAGGATGAAGGATGAAGTAAAAGCTTTCAAGACACGGAAGCATTCAAGAATCAAAAGTATTTCTTTCATCCTTCATCCTTCATCCTTCATCCTTCGTCCTTTATCCTTGGTTCTCCGGTTCGATTCCTCTTATTCATGGATAGTATGAAATCTTTTTATCCGAAGATAAAAAGAATTATCTTGACGACCCTGACGGTATAGTTTACACTCCGTCCGTTATGTTGACCGGAGCCGGGAATGTTAACAGACCGACCGCCGCTGCATGTTGTCGCGCGATGCGAGGGTGTTGCCGGATGAAGGCGTGCGCGCCCCCTGATTAGCGCTGAAGAATCGTTCAAAGTCATTTGGCTCTTGCGCGTTTCAGCAGCGCAGGAGCTTTTGTTTTAGGTGTCAGGTCAATGGCCGTAGCGAAAAAAGAGAATAAGGTGGAGCGCACCAAGCGCGAGCGCGACGGGCTGGATTGCCTCGACGATCTGGTGCGCTATGCGCGCGACGGCTTCTCGTCCATCTCCGAAGACGACCTCAACGTGCGCCTGCGCTGGTACGGCCTCTACACACAGCGCCCGCAGGAAGAGGGTTACTTCATGCTGCGCGTCAAGGTTCCGAACGGGACGCTCAGCGTCGAGCAGCTTGAGACGCTCGGCCAACTCTCGCTGCGCTACGCACAGAACACTGGGGATGTGACGACGCGCCAGGACATACAGTTTCATTACG
Organism: Pyrinomonadaceae bacterium; assembly: GCA_036522655.1. Taxonomy (GTDB): domain Bacteria; phylum Acidobacteriota; class Blastocatellia; order Pyrinomonadales; family Pyrinomonadaceae; genus DASQYE01. The sequence continues at coordinate 98,853 of DATDFK010000004.1, forward strand.
TCCGAATAGAGGACGTGCCAGCCATCTTTGCTCAGCTTGAGAGCGTCGGGCTTTCAACCTCCGGCGCTTGCGGAGACATTACGCGCAACGTCACGGGCTGCCCGCTCGCCGGAATCGACAATGCTGAGCTGATAGACGCCGAGGCGCTGGTCGAAAGCGTCCATCAACACTTTTTAGGCAATCACGAATTCTCCAATCTCCCGCGCAAGTTCAAGATCACCGTCTCCGGCTGCTCAAGCTATTGCACGGGCCACGAGATCAACGACATAGGGCTGATCGCGCTGCGCAACGCTGCGGGCGAGGTCGTCTTCGATCTCTGGGTCGGCGGCGGGCTCGGCTCAAAGGAGAGATTCGCGGAGCGGCTCGGCGCGCACATCCTTCCAGCGGAGGTCGTGGAGGTCTGTCATCACATCTGCGCGATCTTTCGCGACGAGGGCAATCGCCAGTCGCGTGCTCTGGCGCGGCTCAAGTTTTTGATGGCGGAGTGGGGGGCCGAGCGTTTCCGCGAGGAGTTGGAAAAGCGGCTGGGCCGCAGGCTGACGGATGGCGACGCGCCCGTAGTGCCCGTGACCGCCAACCGCGCGCACATAGGCATTCATCCGCAGAAGCAACCGGGCCTTTACTACGCGGGCGTCGCCACCATGCGAGGGATGCTGCCGGGCGAACAGATGCTTGAGGTTGCGCGGCTGGCGCGCAGCGTCGGGAGCAAGCGCATACGGCTGACCGTGACGCAGAACCTGATCGTGCTGGACGTGCCGGAGGAAGCGCGCGAGCGATTGGCCGACGGGCTCGCTCTGCTCGATCTGCAAGTCAATCCGTCCTCGTTTCGCACCGGGACGCTGGCGTGCACGGGTAAGAAGTTCTGCAAGCTGGCGCTGACGGAGACGAAAGACCGCGCCTCCGAGTTGATAGAGCATCTTGAGCGCGTGCTTCCAGATTTCAAGACGCCTTTTCGTATCAGCGTCACGGGCTGCCCGAACAGTTGCGCTCATTACCAGGTTTGCGACATAGGCTTCGTCGGCGATTTTCTCAACACGCCCGCAGGGAAGATAGAGGCTTACCGCGTCTATCTGGGCGGGCATCTGGGCGAGGGCTACACGTTCGGGCGCGAGCTACAGCATAAGATTCCCGCCGAAGAGATCAAGTTCTACGTCGAGAGGCTCGTGCGCCAGTACCTTGAGGGCCGCACCGGAGCGCGGGAGAGCTTTCAGGCTTACATCGCGCGTCACACGGTCGAGGAGCTTGAGACGCTCGCGCTGCTTGAGCCGTTGGAGGCACTCGCATGAGAGAGGGTGTGCTGAGCGCAGTGCTGGTTGTCGGCCACGGCAGTCGCCGCGAGGAAGCGAACCGTGACGTGAGGGAAGTCGCGCGGCGCATAGGCGTGCGCGGGGGCTATCCTTTAATCGAGGCCGCCTTTCTGGAAATCGCGCACCCTGACATCAGCGAAGGATTCGCGCGCCTGGTAGAGCAGGGCGCACAACACATCACCGTCCATCCATATTTCCTTTCGCCCGGCAGACACACGCGCGGCGACATCCCCGTCGAAGTCGAGCGGGCAGCCGCCGAGCACAGCGGCATTACTTACAGCATCACAGAGCCACTGACCGCGCATGAGCTGGTCATCGAAGCATCGATCGAACGTATTCGCGAGACCTGTGGCGATGAGGGGAAAGCCTCAAGCTCTACGAGCGCGCGCCGTGGCACAGTCTACTTGGTCGGCGCTGGCCCTGGCGATCCCGGTCTACTCACGATCAAGGCCCGCGATCTTCTGGCGACGTGCGACGTGGTGGTCTACGACAATCTGGTCAATCCAGAGTTGCTGCGCCATGTGCCGCTCGAAGCCGAGCGCATTTATGTCGGCAAAGTCGGCGGCGGTCGGCAGACGCCGCAGGACGAGATCAATCGATTGCTCATAGAACACGGGCGAGCGGGAAAGCGCGTCGTGCGGCTCAAGGGAGGCGATCCGTTTCTGTTCGGGCGCGGCGGCGAAGAGGCCGAAGCCCTGGACGTTGCCGGGCTGCGTTTCGAGGTTGTGCCCGGCATCAGCTCCGCGCTGGCCGTTCCGGCCTACGCCGGTATCCCTCTGACGCATCGCGGGCTGTCGTCTTCCGTCGCCGTCTTGACGGGCGCGCGCCAGAGCGACGGGGCGCATACGTTTGAGGCTCTGGCGAATCTGGCGTCCGCAGATACCCTGGTCGTCCTGATGGGAGTCGCGCACCTGCGCGAGATTGCCGTGGACTTGATGAAGGCCGGGCGCGGGCCCGAGACGCCTGCGGCTGTCATTCGCTGGGGCACTTACGAAGGGCAGCAGAGCGTCGTCGCAACGCTTGCGACGATCGCGGACGAGGCGGAGCGCAGCGGAATGCGCGCCCCGGCCGTCATCATCGTCGGCGAAGTCGTGCGCTTGCGTGAACGCCTCAAGTGGTTTGAAGGAAGCCTTGAGTCTTCGGGCGAGATGGAGTTGGAGTCTGTTTTCTCGGCGGGTTGATGAGGGGGACGTTCATGCCTGTTGCTGATGCTGCTTTATCAATTGGATACGACACGACGGACGAAGAACTCCGGCTCATCTCGCAGGAGTTCGAGACAGCGCCGCCGGAAGCAGTGCTTCGCTGGGCGGTCGAAGAGTTTGGCCCGGATGTCGCGCTCGCCACCAGTTTCGGGGTCGAAGGCTGCGTGTTGGTCGCGATGCTGGCCGGGATTGATAAGGACGCGCGCCTCTTTTATCTCGACACCGACCTGCTCTTTCCCGAAACCTATGCGCTGCGTGATCGGCTCGAAGCGCGCTACGGTGTCCGTTTTGAGCGCCGCGCGACGCGCCTCTCCCTGGACGCGCAGGCAGAAGAACATGGCGAACGACTCTGGGAGCGTCGTCCTGACCTGTGCTGCAACTTGCGAAAGATCGAGCCGTTGAAACAGATGCTCAGGGGGCTTCGCGCATGGACGACGGCGATTCGTCGCGATCAATCCCCGGCGCGCGCAGGGGCTGGCATCGTCGAGCGCGATGCGAAGTTCGGGCTCATCAAGATCAACCCCTTAGCCCGCTGGTCGTCGCATGATGTCTGGAACTACGTCGCCAAGTACGATGTCCCGTATAACCCGCTTCACGATCACAATTATCCGTCCATCGGCTGCGCGCCCTGCACCACACCCGTGCAGATCGGCGAAGACCCGCGCGCCGGACGCTGGCGCGGCACTCTAAAGATAGAGTGCGGCCTGCATCAATAATGACGCGACTGCTGAAATGCAGTAGTGACAGGTGACGAGTGGCAAGTGCCAAGTTAAAACCAAAGGCTCAATGCTAGGGCCGGTCTGACTGTTTTCGCTTGCCACTTGCCACTCGTGACTTGTCACTGCTCTTAAAATGAGGGGAAAATTAATGACTGATAATAAAGGCTTCACGCTATGGTTGACGGGGTTGTCGGGTGCAGGCAAGACGACGCTGGCCGAAAGGCTTGTGCCGGAGTTGCGTGCGCGCGGCGTCCGGTTAGAGGTGCTGGATGGAGACGAAGTGCGAACGAATCTTTCCAAGGGCCTGGGCTTTTCCAAGGAAGACAGGGACACGAACATTCGGCGCATAGGCTACGTCTCGCGCCTTCTGGCGCGCAACGGCGTCGGCGTCGTGACGGCGGCCATCTCGCCTTATCGTGAGGTGCGCGATGAGGTGCGCCGCTCGATCGAATCGGACGGCGCGGAGTTCGTCGAAGTCTTCGTCAAGTGTCCGATCGAAGTGCTTGCCGAGCGCGACGTGAAGGGGCTCTACAAAAAGGCTCTCGCGGGCGAGATCAAGGAATTCACGGGAGTCTCAGACCCTTACGAAGAACCGCTCAAGCCCGAGATTACGGTCAAGACGGACTTTGAATCGGTCGAGACGAGCGCGGGCAGAATCATTCGTGAGCTTGAGCTGCGCGGTCTCATCCCGGAGACGCTCGCCCTGGACTTTCAGTATGAGGGTGAGATCGAAGAGGATGGCTTACTGACATTCGATTCCGTGCGCTGAAGGTTTCGCCCATCATACGGCCTCCGAGTGAATCGGCGCTCGATGAAGCGCGAGAGCGCCGTGGGTTCAGGGGGCGGGCGGGATTGACAGTCCTCGCGGATATGGCATAGAGTGCATCAGTTTTGTTGACATCGCGTCGTGGCGATTTAAGGCTGACTTGCTCCACGTAAAAAACTGCTAAAGAGCCGGGTCGAGTTCTCCTGAACCGCACGCCTTCAGAAGACCATGCCCCGCGCCCTCTTTGGCGCGGGGCATCTCTTTTTAAGTATGCGCTCTAATTGATAGCCGGGAGGAGAACGATGACTGGTATGTTGCAGGAATTGGATATTGCTACACAGCTTGTGCATGCGGGCGAAAGACGCCCTGTCCCGCATGGGCTTCCCGTTTCCACGCCCGTTTACACGTCCGCCACCTTCACTTACGACTCGATGGCCGAAATGGAGAGCGTGTTCTCCGGCGAGACGCAGGGCTACGTCTATACGCGCTTCGGCAATCCGACGGTCGCCGCGCTTGAAGAGGCCGTGCGGGTGCTCGAAGGCGGGGCCGGAGCCTGTGCGTATTCCAGTGGGATGGCGGCCCTGCACGCCGCGATCTTCGCCTGCGAGCCGAAGCCCGGCGCGGTCGTGCTCGCTTCACAAGACCTTTACGGCGCGACCACCGATCTGCTCTATACAGTCTTCGGCTCCTTCGGCATCAAGACCGTGACGGCCGATTTCAACGACCTCGAAGCACTGGAAGAAAAAGCGCGCACGGAGAAAGCGCGCATCCTCATCGCCGAAACGATCTCGAACCCGCTGCTCAAGGTCTGCGACATAGACGCCTGCGCGCGCATCGCACACGAGGTCGGCGCGCGACTCATCGTCGACAACACCTTCGCTTCGCCCTACCTCTGCCGTCCGCTGGAACACGGCGCGGACTTCGTCGTTCACAGCGCGACGAAGTATATGTCAGGACACGCGGACACCATGGGCGGGGTGGTGGTCACGCGCGACGCGGCGGACATGATGTCGCTCATCGGCGTAATGAAACTTGTCGGCGGCGTCCTGGGCGTCTGGGAGGCCCATACCGTGCTGCGCGGGTTAAAGACGCTAGGCATTCGCCTTGAGCGGCAGTGCGCCAACGCCGCGCAACTGGCCGAGCACTTCGCTGGACACCCGAGGCTCTCGCGGACATATTATCCGGGGCTCGCCGCGTCTGCGTCGGAGCAGGAGAAGCTCGGGCGCGTACTGCGCGCGGCAAACGCCTGCGCGCTCGTCTCGATAGAGCTTCGGGATGAGACGCGCGAGGGGGTCTTTCGTGTGATGGACGGCTTGCGATTGTGTGTGCGCTCGACGAGCCTCGGCGATGTGTTTACGGGCGTGCTGCATCCGGCGACAGCCTCGCATCGAGAGCTTGCTCCGGCGCGCCGCCGCCAGCTCGGTATCTCCGAGGGGCTCATACGCATCTCTGTCGGCATCGAAGCCGTGGCCGATATTATCGCGGACATAGAGCGAGCATTGGGGACGTAACAGGGCGGAAGAAGTACGATCTTAATGAGCTTGACAGCCTTAGTTTAAGGAGAAGACGATGGCAGACGATCAGCAGGAGAAGACCGAAAAATTGCACTTCAATACGCTCGCCATACATGGCGGGCAGCAACCCGACCCGACGACCAAGTCGCGGGCCGTGCCCATCTACCAGACCACATCTTATACCTTCGATGACGCCGATCACGCGGCCCGCCTTTTCGCCTTGCAGGAGTTCGGCAATATCTATACGCGCATCATGAACCCGACGACGGATGTCTTCGAGCAGAGAATTGCCGCGCTCGAAGGCGGCGCAGCGGCGCTCGCGCTCTCTTCGGGTCAGGCCGCCGAAACGCTCACCATTCTGACGATCGCGCGCGCCGGAGATGAGATCATCTCGACCACCTCGCTCTATGGCGGAACCTACAACCTCTTTCACTACACGCTGCCGAAGCTGGGCATCACTGTGCGCTTCGTGGATGCGGCGGACTACGACGGCTTGCGCGCCGCCATTAACGAGAAGACGAAAGCCGTCTACTCCGAGACGGTGGGAAATCCGAAGCTTGACATCACGGACATAGAGCGCCTCGCGGAGATCGCGCACGGCGCAGGATTGCCGCTCATCATAGACAATACAACGCCGTCGCCCGCGCTCTGTCGTCCGATCGAGTGGGGAGCCGACATCATCATCAACTCGGCGACGAAGTTCATCGGCGGCCACGGCACGTCCATCGGCGGCATCATCGTGGATGCAGGCAAATTCGACTGGAAGGCATCGGGTCGTTTCCAGGACTTCACGGAGCCAGACCCTTCCTATCACGGCGTCTCTTACACGGACGCCTTCGGGCCGCTCGCCTTCATCCTCAAAGCGCGTGTGCAGGGCCTGCGCGATACGGGCGCGTGCCTGTCGCCATTCAACGCCTTTCTCCTGCTGCAAGGGGCAGAGACGCTGCACCTGCGCATGCAGCGTCATTCGGAGAACGCGCTTGAGGTGGCGCGCTTCCTCGAAGGACACACGGAAGTCGAGTGGGTCAACTATCCCGGCCTCGAATCGAGCAAGTACCACGCGCTCGCTCAGAAGTACCTGCCGGACGGCGCAGGCGCGATCATCACCTTCGGCATACGCGGCGGCTACGAAGCCGGTAAGAGCTTTATCAACTCGCTCAAGCTGTTCAGCCTGCTCGCCAACATCGGCGACGCCAAATCCCTGGTCATTCATCCGGCTTCAACCACGCACCAGCAGTTGTCGGATGAAGAGCAGCGCGCGACCGGCACAACACCCGAGCTGATACGCCTGTCCGTCGGCATTGAAGACGTGCGCGACATCATCGCCGACCTCGATCAGGCTTTGAGGGGAACGGGCCGGGAGTTGCCGGAGAAGGACAGAGAGGTGTCGGACGAAGTGCAGAAGGCTGCGGCAGGAGCAGGAGGAGTATAGCGATGCGCGGCAGTTTAGCGCCGACGCTCGAAGCGGATTTCACCTTCGCGCGTGACGAGCCGTTCAGGCTAGCAACGGGCGGTGAGTTGCAGCCCGTCACGTTGCGCTATGCGCTTTACGGCGAGCTTAACCGGGCGCGCGACAACGCGATTCTGGTCTGTCACGCGCTCTCGGGCTCGGCGCGTGTCGCCGATTGGTGGCCGCAACTGCTCGGAGAGGGCTTGCCCTTCGACCCCCGGCGCTACTGCGTCATCGGCGTTAACGTCATCGGCTCCTGCTACGGCTCGACGGGCCCAATGTCTGAGAACCCGCGCACGCCGGGCGAGTCTTACGGCTCGTCCTTCCCGCTCGTGACCATCAGGGATTGGGTCAGAGCACAGGCGGAGCTGCTCGATCACCTGGGCATAGAGAGGCTGTGCGCGGTGGCGGGCGGCTCTGTCGGAGGGATGCAGGCTCTACAGTGGGCGGTGGATTTTCCCGACAGGGTTGAGCGTTGCATAGCGGTCGGCGCGGCTCCGCTCTCGACGATGGGGCTGGCGCTCAATCATCTACAGCGACAGGCGATTCGCAACGATGCGGCATGGCAGGGAGGGCGCTACGCTCCTGACCGGCAGCCCGTCGCGGGGCTCGCGCTGGCGCGCGCCATCGCCATGTGCACGTACAAATCGGCGGAGCTTTTCTCGGAACGATTCGCGCGGCGCGCCGACAGAAGCGGTGAAGACCCTTATCACTTGCTCGACGGACGTTTCGACATCGCAGGCTACCTGGACTATCAGGGACAGAGCTTTACGCAGCGCTTCGACGCCAACTCTTACATACTGCTCTCGAAGGCTATGGACACCTTCGAGCTATCGCGCGGCTACGAATCGGAAGAGGCCGCCTTGCGCAGAATTCGCGCCGCCGTGCTTCTTGTCGGCATCGCTTCCGACTGGCTCTTTCCGGCAAGCGATATGCGCGGGCTGTGCGAGCGTGCGCTGAAAGCCGGAGTTCATGCTCGCTACGCTGAGCTTTCGTCGTCACACGGGCACGACGGCTTTCTCGCCGACACGGAGTTGCTCAAGCCGATCATTAGAAACTGCCTGAACGAGGCGGCTCGGCCCGCGCTCGCGGAGGCGAATCAAGCGTCCTGAAGCCTCTCGGCCTCGCTACATAAACACGAGAGGTCTTGAGGCTTGCAGGGAGAACAGATTTTAAGGGAGTAGATTAGATTTACATGTCAAAAGTAAAGCGTATCGGCGTATTGACCGGCGGCGGGGATGCGCCCGGCCTTAATCCTGCGATCAAGGGGCTGGTCTATCGTGCTTCGGAATACGGCATCGAGACTGTCGGTCTCTATGACGGATGGCGCAGCCTGCTCAATCCGGTGCTTGAAGTCTGGCCGCTCGACCGCAGCCGTGTGCGCCGCTGGGATCGCGACGGCGGAACCAACCTCGGCTCTTCGCGAACCAATCCCTTCAAGACGACCAACGAAGAGGGCGAGCGCATAGACCGCTCCGAAGAGGTGATCGAGAATATCTCCAAGCTCGGTCTGGATGTCGTCGTCGCCTGCGGCGGCGAGGATACGCTGGGCGTGGCCGCGCGTCTTTCGGCCAGGGGCGTCAACGTCGTCGGTATCCCGAAGACGATCGATAAAGATTTGGCGGGCACGGATTACACGCTCGGCTTCGACACGGCTCTGCGCAACGTCACGGAAGTCATAGAGCGCTCGCGCACGCCTGCGGGCTCACACGGGTGGGTGCAGATCGTAGAAGTGATGGGACGCCACGCAGGGCATCTGGCGCTGTGGGCTGGCACTGCGGGTCAGGCCGATCTCATACTGATCCCGGAATACCCTTTCCGCTATGAGAAGGTTTACCATCACTTGCGAGAGCGATTGGGCGACACGACGGCGCACCCGCGCGAGCCCGAGAGGCCGCGTTATTCCGTGATTGTCGTCGCCGAGGGCGCATACGCCGAAGATGGCGAGCTGGTCACGATCGACGATCGCCATGACCCGTTCGGCCATGCACGCCTGGGCGGGATAGGCGAAGTGCTGGCGAGAAGAATCATGTCGGAGACGCCCTACGATGCGCGCTCGGCCATGATCGGTCATCCTCAGCGCGGCGGCCCTCCATCTCCGATAGATCGCCTGATGGGAATGCTCTTCGGGGCGCGCGCAGCCGACGCGATAGCCGACGGGGAGTTCGGCAAGATGGTCTCGGCGCGCGGCATCGCACCGGCCTGCGATCTTTCGCTGGTGGATATTTCGTCCGTGCTCGGGAAACTCAACACGGTTGACATCGAACGGTTCTATGACACTGAGCGCTACCACCTCAAAGGGATTGGGATGTAGCGGGGAGCGAAAACTTGTGATGGAAGACTATCGAGACAAAACAGCGTTGCCTTCGGGTTTGCTCAAGGGGCGTGTGGCGATCGTGACGGGCGGCGGGCGCGGCATCGGTCGCGCGACTGTGCTCCGGCTCGCGGAAGCCGGGGCGGATGTCGTCGTCAACTACTTGCAGAACGAGTCGGCAGCCGAAGAGGTTGCGCGGCAAGCGCGCGAGTTGGGCGTTAAGGCCATAGCCTTGCGCGCCGATGTCGCCGATGTCGGCCAGGCGGCGGCGCTCGTCGAGACGACACTGGAGCGCATGGGACGCGTCGATCTGCTGGTGGCCAACGCCGGTATCTGGGAAGGCGCGCCCGTCGAGGAGATGTCCGAAGAGGTCTGGGACAGGGTCTTGGACTCGAACCTCAAGGGCACTTGGGCCGTCTGCCGCGCCGTCGTTCCCCTGATGAGGCGAACGGGACGCGGCTCGATCGTCATCGTCAGCTCGACCGCAGGGCAACGCGGCGAGGCAGGCTACTCGAACTACGCCGCTTCAAAGGGAGGCCAGATCAGTTTTACAAAAGCGCTCGCCTCGGAATTAGCGCCGGACATTCGTGTCAACAGCGTCGCGCCCGGTTGGGTCGATACGGGGCTCAACGACGGGGTGTTCAGTGACGAGCGTTACAAAGAAAGGGTCGTCGAAGCCATCCCGCTCAAGCGTGTCGCCACCGCCGACGATGTCGCGCTCTCGATCGTCTTTCTCGCCTCGGACTGGGCGCGACACATCACGGGCGAAATCCTCAACGTCAACGGCGGCTCAGTCCTCTGCGGATAGAGTTAAAGCATCAGGATCGGATGAACAGGACAAAATGAGGTCAGTACCGCCCGGCTTGAGCAGGGCGGTACTGACCTCTCTTTACCCGGTATTGCGTAAGCCCGCAGCGATGCCGTTGATGGTTGCAGCCAGCGCGTAGTTCAAATCTTCATTGTCCTCTGCGGTCTCCTGCTTGCGGTTGAGGAGCGCGACCTGTATCAGGCTCATCGGGTCAACATAAGGATTACGCAGCCTGATTGAGCGGGCGAGGACGGGATTGTTGCCGAGCAATTCGGGCTGGCCCGTCAGTCGCAGCAGCCTGCGGCGCGTGCGATTGAACTCTTCGACGATCATGCGAAAGACTCGCTCGCGCACGCCCTCGTCCGCGACGAGCGCCGCGTAGTGACGCGCGATGGTAAGGTCTGCCTTCGCCATCCCGATCTCGATGTTGCCGACGAGGTCTGAGAAGAAGGGAAACTGTCGCGTCATGGTCTGAAGCATGCGCTCTCTTTCGGCGTCTTCGCCGATGAAGCGTTCGAGCGCGTAGCCGACGCCGAACCATGCCGGAAGCACATGACGGCTCTGCATCCAGCCGAACACCCAGGGAATAGCGCGCAGGTCTGTGAGCCCACGCGCCTCGCTGCGACGCGCCGGGCGCGAGCCGATGCGCGCGTGTTCGAGTTCCTTCACGGGCGTCGCTTCCTCGAAGTAAGTCAGCACATCAGGGCTCTCGGCAATACGCTCGCGATAAAAAGTGAAGGCGTGCTCGGATAATTCTTCCATCGCGGCTTCCCATGCGCTTTCGTCCTGCTCTGCTCTGCCGGGTCGCACGAGGGCTTCCAGCGAGGCGGCAATCATCAATTCCATATTACGCTCGGCCAGCACCGGCTCAGAGTATTTCCAGTTGAGCACCTCGCCCTGCTCCGTCAGCTTGAGCGAGCCGGTGAAAGCGCCTGCGGGCTGGGCTATGATGGCGCGATGAGTGGGCCCACCGCCGCGTCCGACCGTGCCGCCGCGCCCGTGAAATAGTTGTAGCCTCACATTGCAATCGTCGGCGACCTTGTGCAGCGCGCGGTGCGCCTTGTAAATCTCCCACGAACTGGTCAGCATCCCGCCGTCTTTGTTCGAGTCCGAATAGCCGAGCATCACTTCCTGTCGTCGTCCCCATGAATCCAGCAGCGGCGCGTAATCGTTGGAAGTCCAGAGCGCGCGGCAAACCTGCGGGCAGTTGCGCAGGTCTTCGATCGATTCAAAAAGCGGAACGGGCATCAGTCCGGGGTCGCTTCCGTCGGCGGACGCCTCGACGCGCACGCCGCACAGCCGCGCCAGCCAGACGAGCGAAAGGATGTCTTCGACCCTGCTCGCGCCGCTGATGATATGGCTGCGTATGGCCTGCTCGGGAAACTCCTCCTTCAACTCCGCCACCGTCCGCAGTGTTTCGAGAAGGCGCGCAGTCTCCTCGGAAGGGTGAGCGGGCAAAGCCGCCAGACCGCTCTCATTAAATTTCGCTGCGCCCGACAATTCCGCGACGGCGCGTGCGTGTACGCGTGCGTGCTGGCGAATGTCCAGCGCGTGCAGGTGGAAGCCGAACGTCCTGACCTGTAGCAGCAGCGGGTCGAGCAGCGAGCGCGCGATACGCTCGCCGCCGCCTGCGGCGAGGCTTTCGCGCAAGAGGTTCAAGTCGGCGATGAAATCATCTGCGCTCGGGTAAGCGTCCGCGTGCGCGGGCTCGTCGCGTGTGCGGCGCAGTCGCAGCAGCACATAATCCAGGTAACGCCTGTAAATCTCATCCTCGGCCCGCGTCTTATTCTCAAGCGCGACCGACGGCATCAAGGCGGCATAACGCTCAAGCGCGGAGAGCAACTCGGGCGTGACATCAGCCTGCCGCTTTGAAGGGCTGAGGCGATCCATCAGCTCAAGAGAGGCGACGAGGTAACGATCAAGTATCATGGCGCGCGCCATCTGAAGCGCGTCGCGCGTGCAACTCGGCGTGACATAAGGATTGCCGTCGCGGTCTCCGCCAATCCAAGAGCCGAAGCGCAGGAAGACGGGCATGTCACGCGCGCTCAGCTCGCATTCGTAGACCTGCCGGAAGGCGTCCGCAAACTCCTCGTAGAGTCTTGGCAGCGTGGCGATCAGCGAGTCGGAGTAGTAATCGAGGCCCATCTTGATCTCGTCGCGCACGGTGGGCGGGCGGCGTCTGACCTCGTCCGTTTGCCAGAGCGCGGTGATCTCTGTCGCGATCGCCGACTCCTGCTTGTGCGCTTCCGCTTCGGTCAGTGGCAGTTGGTCGATCAGCTCAAGGCTCTCGCTGATGCGCCGTCGCTTGAAGAGGACGGTGCGGCGCGCGACCTCCGTCGGGTGCGCGGTGAAGACCGGGATGACTTCGATTCGACTGAGGTGGGCGAGCGCCTCATCGAGCGAGATACCGGCTTCACGCATACGGCGCAGCGTGCCCCTGATGGAGCCGGGTTGCGATGGACGTGTCGGCGAGAGTTGTGCGGCGCGGCGTCTGCGCTTGCGATGACTGGTCTCTGCCAGGTTGGTCAACTCGAAGTAGATGGCGAACGCCTTCGTCATCCGGTAGGCTTCGACGAGCCCCATCCGGCTGACGATCTGCGCGGCGCGCTCCATCAATCGCTGCGCGTGTTTGCCGTCCCACTCGTGCTGCGCATCGGGCACGCTATCGCGGTACTCGATCGCAAGCGTCCTCAGTTCTTCGACCGCATCGAAGAGCGCCTGTCCCGCCTGCTCCTTCAAGACCTCGCCGAGCAGGCGACCGAGGAAACGCACATCACGACGCAGCGGCGCGTCCTTGACATCCCTCTCGCTGCTCGTCAACTCAACGAGCCGCAGCGATTGATCGTCAGTGCTCCATAACGGTGTCTTCATAAAGGATGAAGGCGGAAGGATGAAGGATGAAGGATGAAGTAAAAGCTTTAAAGCATTGCTTTCATCCTTCATCCTTCATCCTTCATCCTTGCTTTTCTATGTGCGGAAGCGGTCGCATTCGATGCCGTACTTTTTGACCTTGTAGCCGATGACGCGCTCTGTGGTGTCGAGCAGCTTGGCCGCGCGTTTACGATTGCCGCGCGTCGTCTTGAGCGCGTCCTGTATGATGTCGCGCTCGTAGGCTTCGACGGCTGCTTCCAGCGAGAGCCTCATCACCGTGCCGGAGCCTTCCGCCGTTTGCAGCGTCGGCGGCAAATGATGGCCGTGAATCACGTTCGTCTCGCAGACGAGCACCGCCCGCTCGATGATATTCTCAAGCTCGCGGACGTTGCCGGGCCAGTGATAACTGGTCAGCATATCTATCGCGGGTGTCGAGATGCGGCGGATGCTCTTGCCGTGCTCGCGCGCGTATTTTTCGAGAAAGTGATCGGCCAGCAGGAGCACGTCAGACTTGCGATCGCGCAGCGGCGGCATGAAGATCGTGAAGACGTTGAGGCGATAATAGAGGTCTTCGCGAAACTGAGCCTCACTGATGGCGCGCTCCATGTCCTTGTTAGTCGCCGCGATCAGCCGCACGTTGGCCTTGATCGTTTCCGTGCCGCCGAGCCGCTCGAACTCTCTCTCCTGCAACACTCTGAGCAGCTTGATCTGGGTGGAGATGTTGAGGTCGCCGATCTCGTCCAGAAAGAGCGTGCCGCCCTCTGCCAGCTCGAAGCGTCCCTTCTTACGACTCTGCGCGCCCGTGAACGCTCCCTTCTCGTAGCCGAACAACTCGGATTCGATCAGGGTTTCGGGCAGGGCGGCGCAACTGACTTTGATGAACGGCTTGCTATCACGTAGAGAGTTATAGTGAATGGCGTGCGCGATCAACTCTTTGCCCGTGCCCGACTCGCCGCGTATGAGCACGGTCGTATTGGTGCGCGCCACCTGCGTCACCTGCTCGTAGACCTGACGCAGCGGGCCCGAATTACCGATGATGTGGCTGAAGTCGTAACGCTCGCGCAACTCCTGCTTGAGATGTATGTTCTCGTCCAGAAGACGCTGCTTATCGGTTTCGATCAGGTGATCGACCTTGATCGCCTGCGCGATCATGGTGGCGATGATGGACAGAAACTTGGTCACGCGCTCATAGTCGCGCTCGGCTTTATAACGCAGGTCAACGCCGAGCACCCCGACGGGGCGGCGGTTGATGAGGATGGGAACGCAGATGAAGCTCAGCTCCTGCTGCTGTAAGATTTTTTTGCGCGCGCCGAGGCGGTCTAAGAACAGGGGCTCGCGGCTGATCTGCGGCACAATGATGGGCTTGCCCGTCTGGAAGACGCGGCCCGTGATGCCTTCGCCGCTGCGATACTTGACGCGCCGCGCGCCCTCTTCGTCGACGCCGTGCGAGGCGACGACGCGAAGCTCCTGCGTGTCCTGATCGAGCAGCATCACAACGCCGCGCATCATGCTGTGATGCTCGCCCAGCATCTCCAGGACGCGCGCCATCGCGTCCTTGAGCGCAAGTGTCCCGGCGAGCGTCTGCCCTACTTCGAGAAACGTCGCCAGCTTGCGCGATTCGAGCTTTCCCGTAGATGCGGCGGTAGACGCCGCCCCGGATGACTGAGATTCGGCTTCGCCTGCTTTATAGATTTTCCGGTTAAATGAAGAAATCGCTGTGACAGCCTCCCGAGAGAGATTCGAGCGCCCGACTTTGTGCATCTGGAAATCAACCCGAAATGCTGTCAAACTTTAGCACAAACAGTGGGGTTGGCTAAATCGGCGCTCGCGGCGTGCTTCCCTCATCGCTGTCTTGGAGCGTCTCGCCACGGTGCGCGTCGCGCTTCGTAGGCGGCTATCTGCGGCTCGCTTTGCATGGTCAGGGCGATGTCGTCCAGGCCCTCCATCAGGCAGTGGCGGCGAAAATCATCCAGCTCGAACGGGGAAGAGAAGCCGCGCGCGTCCGACACCACGCGGCGCTCAAGATCAACCGTCAGGGCGTAGCCCTCTTCTTCTTCCACCACCACCTCCTGCGCGCGCCTGAGAAGCTCTGCCGTGTCTCCCTCAGACAACACCACGGGCACGATGCCGTTCTTCATACAGTTGTTCATGAAGATGTCTGCGAACGACGAGGCGATGATCGCACGAAAGCCGTAGTCAAGCAGCGCCCACGGCGCGTGCTCGCGCGACGAGCCGCATCCGAAGTTGCGCCCCGTCACCAGAATCGTCGCGCCAAGATAACGCGCGTCATTCAGGATGAAGGACTCGTCCAAACGTCCGCAGGCATCGTAGCGCCAATCGTAGAAGAGGAACTCTCCGAAGCCCGTCCGCTCGATGCGCTTGAGGAACTGCTTCGGGATGATCTGATCGGTATCGACGTTCGGACGATCGAGCGGCGCGACCCGTCCTGTATGTACGCGAAAAGGTTCCATAATTCTAAAAAAGGTCAGTGCCGCCTGCTTAAGCCGGGCGGGTCTCAAGTCGCATCAGAACTCGCCCGGCTTAAGCAGGCGGTACTGACTACATAACCTCACATCTACCTGAACTGCCATTCACGCACGTCCGTAAAGTGGCCTGTGATGGCGGCGGCGGCGGCCATGACCGGGCTCACCAGATGAGTGCGCCCGCCTCTGCCCTGCCTGCCTTCAAAGTTGCGATTGCTCGTCGAAGCGCAACGCTCGCCGGGCTCAAGCGTGTCTGGATTCATGCCCAGGCACATAGAGCAACCGGCTTCGCGCCATTCAAACCCGGCCTCGCGGAAAATTCTGTCGAGACCTTCGGCTTCGGCCTCGCGCTTGACGCTTTGCGAGCCGGGCACGACCATCGCATGCACCGACGGGTTGATCTTGTATCCGCGCGCCACGCTCGCCGCCGCGCGCAAGTCCTCTATCCGCGCGTTGGTGCAGGAGCCGATGAAGACGCGCGTGACGGGAATCTCTTCGATGCGCGTGCCCGGCGCAAGTCCCATGTATTGAAGCATGCGAAGGGCCGCGCGACGGTCTGTCTCCGTCGCCGCTTCCGAAGGGTTGGGGACGCTGCCCGTCACCGGAACGACGTGGCCCGGACTCGTGCCCCAAGTGACGTAAGGCGCGAGCCCACCCGCGTCGATCTCAACCGTGCGGTCATACAGAGCGCCTTCATCCGTCTTAAGCGTTCGCCAATAGGCTACGGCCTCATCCCAGTCAGCAGTTCCTTCAGGCGTCTTGCGCGGAGCAAAGCGCCTGCCTTCCAGATACGCGAACGTCACGTCGTCCGGCGCGATCATCCCGGCGCGCGCGCCCGCCTCTATGCTCATGTTGCAGAGCGTCATGCGCCCTTCCATCGAGAGCGCGCTGATCGCTTCGCCCGTGTATTCGATCACGTACCCGGTCGCGCCGTCCGTTCCTATCCGCCCGATGATGGCGAGCGCGAGGTCTTTGGCCGTCACGCCTTCGGGCAGTTGGCCCAACACGCGCACTTCCATCGCGCGTGGCTTCGTTTGCGGCAGGCATTGCGTCGCCAGCACGTGCTCGACCTCGCTGGTTCCGATGCCGAAGGCCAGAGAGCCGAAAGCGCCGTGCGTGCTCGTGTGGCTGTCGCCGCAAACGATGGTCATGCCGGGCTGCGTCAGTCCAAGCTCCGGCCCGATGACGTGCACGATACCCTGCTCGGCTGAATCAAGGTCATAGAAGGGAACATTAAACTCAGCGCAGTTGCGGCGCAGTGCTTCGATTTGCTTCGCCGCGACGGGGTCTTTGATGGGCAAGCCGCGCGCGGTCGTCGGTACGTTGTGGTCGGCGGTGGCGACGGTCAAATCGGGACGGCGGACGCGGCGGCGGCTCGCGCGCAATCCATCGAAGGCTTGCGGCGACGTGACCTCGTGCACCAGATGCAGGTCTATGTAAAGAAGAGTCGGCTCGCCTGCGGGCGCGCTGACCACGTGATCATCCCAGAGCTTGTCGAAAAGTGTACGCATAAAAAGCAGATGCCGGATGTTAGATGTCAGATGTTAGTTGTAAGCCCTTCACTGACACCTAACATCCGGCATCTTGTCTTAAACATAAGCGGGGCGCGCATTCACCGTCGTCTTCAGTAACGCTTCGGCCACGAGCGAGCCCATGTCTTGTGTCTTAACGATGGTCTTGCTTTGACCACGGACGAGATCGGGGGTGCGATAACCGGCGTCGAGCACAGCGCCTATCGCCGTCTCTATATCGCTGGCCTCCTGCTCCAACTGCGAGCCGCAATAGCGCAACAACAGTGCGGCGGAAGCAATCGCGCCTAAGGGATTAGCAAGACCCCGCCCCGCGATGTCGGGCGCTGAGCCATGAACGGGCTCAAAGAGACCACGTCCTTCGCCTATGCTGGCCGAGGCCAGAAGCCCCAGCGAGCCGGTGATCACAGCGGCCTCATCCGAAAGAATGTCGCCGAAGAGATTTTCGGTGAGCACGACATCGAACCTCTGCGGCGTCGTCACCAGATGCATCGCGCACGCATCAACATAGAGATGTTCGAGCATGACGCCCGGATAATCCAGGGCCACGCGTGTCACTACCTCTCGCCAGAGCTGCGAGGTCTCAAGCACGTTGGCCTTGTCAACCGAAGTTACTTTGCGCCGCCGCCCAAGAGCCGCTGCAAAAGCCACGCGCGCGATGCGCTCGACCTCCGCGACCGTATAGCACATCGTATTGAATGCGCCGGAGGAAGAATCAGCGTTCTTGAAGAAGCCGCGCGGCTGGCCGAAGTAGAGACCGCCGAGAAGCTCGCGCACGATGAGCATGTCCGTGTCGCGGACTATCTCGGGGCGCAAGGGCGAGCAATCGGCGATTGATGCGTAAGAGAAAGCGGGGCGAAGGTTCGCATAAACGCCGAGGGCGCTTCTGAGCGCGAGCAGTCCGGCTTCCGGTCGCTTGTCCGGCGCGAGCCCGTCGTATTCGGGCGCGCCCACTGCGCCGAGCAAGACGGCATCGCTTGCGAGACAGGATTCCAGAGTCGCGGGCGGAAGCGGATTGCCAGCCTCTTTGATGGCGACGCCGCCGACCGCTCTCTCGTCAAACTCAAACTCGTGGCCGTAAATGTCTGCGACCAGTCGCAACACGCGCACGGCCTCAGCCGTCACTTCAGGCCCGATGCCGTCGCCTGCCAGAACTGTTATCTTAAGTTTCTTCATGCACCCAACGCGATTATAACCGAGGTCAGTATCGTCCGCAGAAGGCAAAAGGTAAAACTTGTAGGTCTCCGCTACTTTTTCCTTTTCCCCTTTTCCTTTTTCCTTTTCCCTGGTTTGTGAGATTCGCTAAGCAGAGGCGATGGCCAGATGGCTTTCCTTTGGAGTGGCTCGGTCGCGGTACTGCGTGCCGACCGAAACGAGCGAGAGCAAGTCTTGATCGTAGATGCGCTTCTTGCGGTCGGCCAACTCGGTGAACAGCCCGTAGGCAGTATCTAGTTCGGCGGGCGTCAGCACACACCCGAGCTCCGTGTAGCGCGCGGCGAGCGCATGCCTGCCCGAATGCTTGCCGAGCACGAGCCGGTTCGCCTCGACGCCGACGGACTCCGGCGTCATGATCTCGTAGCACAACGGATTGCTCAGGACACCGTGCTGGTGAATGCCCGCCTCGTGCGCGAAAGCATTACGCCCGACTACGGCCTTGTTCGGCTGTACGGGGCAGTTGATGGTCTCCGTCAATAGCTGGCTCGTCGGATAAAGCAGAGAGGTATCGATGCCTGTCGAGTACGGCAATCTGTCTGCGCGCACGCAGAGCGCCATCACTATCTCTTCCAGCGCCGCGTTGCCCGCCCTCTCGCCGATGCCGTTGATAGTGCATTCCGCCTGCCGCGCCCCGGCTTCGATGGCCGACAGCGTATTAGCGACCGCCAATCCCAGATCGTTGTGGCAGTGGACGCTGATGACGACATCCTCGCTCTTAACCACACGCTCGCGCACAAGCCTGATCAATTGTGCGAACTCGCCCGGCGTCGTGTAGCCGACAGTATCAGGGATATTAAGAGTCCGCGCGCCTTCGGCAACTGCGACCGACAACACTTCGCACAGATAATCAGGATCGCTGCGCGTCGCGTCCTCAGCCGAGAATTCAACGTCATCCACCAGATTGCGTGCGAGCCTGACGGCCTCCCGCGTCATCTCCAAAACTTCGCGGCGCGTCTTCCTGAGCTTGTGCTCAAGGTGAATGTCAGAGGTGGCGACGAAAGTATGCAGGCGCGGGCGCGCCGCACGCTTGAGCGCCTCAGCCGCGCGCCTGATGTCCGGCTCGGTCGTACGACAGAGCGCGGCGACGCGCGCCGTGCGACACTGGCTCGCAATCGCTTCGACCGCCGCGAAATCTCCCTCGGAAGCGATGGGGAATCCGGCTTCGATCACGTCGACTCCAAGCCGTTCGAGGTGGCCCGCAAGACGCACCTTCTCTTCTATGTTCATCGAACAGCCGGGCGATTGCTCGCCGTCCCGCAAAGTCGTATCGAAGATTGTAATCCGCTCGGTTTGTGCCATCATGACCTCTCAAAACATGCAATCCTAGAGATAGTCAGGTGGCAAGTCAAAATTATAATTTTTATGGGATTATAAATCCGAGCATGCCGGGCATCAGCTTGAGTGTTATGTCTTGGCGTGCTGGCGCAGCACTTTGAGGAAGGCTGCGGCGGCATGTGAGAAGGTCATCTGGCGGCGATGCGTGACCCAGATGGTGCGGCGATACGTGAGCCCTTTGACGGGGACGGTGGCGAGCGTGCCGCGCTCCAACTCCTCCTGCACGCACATGCGCGGGACAAAGGCCAGACCGATCTTTAGTTGGACGAAGCGCTTGATGGTTTCAACGGTCGCCAGCTCAAGCGTGATATTGAGCGGCGTATGGTGTTGGGCGAAGACCTCTATGACCTTGAAGCGCGAGGCCGTCTTGACGTTGTGCGCGAGGAAAGGCTGGTCGCCAAGCTCTTCGACCGTGACGGAATCACGCTTCGCAAGCGCGTGCTTCGGCTGCATGATCAGCACCAGCTCGTCCCTGAGAATGGGGAAGGCTTCAAGGTCACTGTCAACCGGCTCAAAAGCAAGCAGGGCGAAATCCACATTGCGATCCAGGACTTCGAGCGGCAAACGCTCCGACACATGCCGGTAGATTTCGACCTTCACATTCGGATGTTGCTCTCGATAATCCAGGATGAGGTGCGGCAGGAGATAAAGCGAGGTGCTCTCGTTAGCGCCGATGCGGACGCGACCGCGCTCCAGCGCGCGCAGCTCCGTGACGACGTTGCGCGCCTGATCGCGCAGCGCCAGAATCCTTTTCGCGTAGTCATAGATCAGCTCCCCTGCTTCCGTGAGCACGGGCGTTTTCTGCGAACGCTCGAAGAGCGGCGCGCCGACCTCCTCTTCCAGACGCCGCACGGCAATGCTCACGGCGGGCTGCGTGCGATAAACCCGCTCCGCCGCCTTCGAGAAGCTTCCCTCCTGCACCACCGCTAAAAAGAACTCAAGTTGAGTCAGTTCCATTCTGCGCGCACACCCCTCTTATGCCGGTGGATACTACCATAGCCATCTTGATGTTATAGATAAAAACAGCAACCCAGTCCAGCCACATGTCAGCGAAGGCTTCCAAGCTCTACATCGATCGCATGTTTTGAGGCGATGGACAATTTTGTATGTGATGGTTGGCGTAGATACAAGATTGTATGGGCAACGCGTAGGCTCAGGTCAGAACCTCTTTGCAGCTTGTGCGACCCTTACAGGGTCGGACATCTTTGCCTGCATCATACCGGGGGCGCTGCCCCCGGCTATTGAATGGGTCGCCTTCAGCGACCTCAGTGATTTTCCAAACAGCTTCTAAGGCACGTTCTGCATGAGCAGCGTAGAGGATGTCTGAAAAGCCCCTGAAAGGGGCGACAAAATGTAGCCCATGACGTGAGTCATGGGTCAACCGTTAACCACAGAATGAGAAGCCCCGGAGGGGCGCAAGACCTTCAGCCATGCAGGTCTTGCGCCCCTCCGGGGCTCTGACCTTCTCATCACACACTGATCCCAAGGCTCGCGCCGTGGGCTACATTCTTGCGCCCCTAAAGGGGCTTTTCAGACACCCTCTAGAAGCAACTCGCTTTGGCAGGCGCACGGTTGCTTGAGAATGACGTTGGCCCACGGGCAAAGACATTTTTGTCATCCGGGTTTGAATTTCTGACAAAGATGTCTTGACGGGCGTGGCCTACGCGGCCCGAATCCGCAGGCGCGAACTCTTCACCTCTTCCAATCAAAACATTTATGAAGATTATTCAAGCCTCTCTCACGCTCTCGTCCGGCGAGCAAACGTGATGGCATAAGGATTGTAACGCGTATGAGCGCCATCGGGTTTTGTCTGCTTAGCAGAGTTGTGATTTGCAGGAGGAAGGTATCACTCGTTCCAGCCGTAAAAGGGTGGGGAGTCCGGTAGCCTCCCCACTTACCTTCGTTAACGTTATGTGGCTGAGGAGATAATAATGACCAGAAAAAAAGGTTGCCGGGCACTGGCGGCCAGCCCTCATCAATGCTGAAGCAAGCAGTCCGAACCGTACTTCAACCATTTTTTCAGACCGGATGAATTCAAGGAGACTTCATAGATGAAATCCCCGCGCATGAAATTTGTCGCTTTCGGCGTACCGCTGTGTGCAGCCCTGAGCGCCGTCACAGCTTTTGCACAAACGACGCCGACCGTGAGCCCCGAGGAGAGGCTGGCGAAGTTAGAGGCGGCGGCCACGAGCGCGCAGATGTCCGGTGATAACGCCTGGATGCTCGTCTGCTCGGCGCTCGTCCTGATGATGACGGGGCCGGGACTAGCCCTCTTCTACGGAGGCTTGGTGAGAAAGAAGAACGTGCTGGCGACGATGATGCAGGGCCTCGCCATGATGGCCGTCATCACTCTGCTGTGGGCCATCTACGGCTACAGCATGGCCTTTGCCGAGGGCAATGCCTTCTTCGGGAATCTAAGCTATCTGTTTCTGAGGGGAGTCGGGGGCGCACCGAACGCGGACTACGCCGCGACCATCCCGCAGCAGACCTTCATGGTCTATCAACTGATGTTCGCCATCATCACTCCGGCGCTCATCACCGGAGCCTTCGCCGAGCGCATCAAGTTCAGCGCGATGCTCCTCTTCATGGTGCTGTGGGCGACGATAGTTTATTTCCCGCTCGCGCACATGGTCTGGGGCAAGGGCGGGTTCTTTAACGCCGTGCTGGGCGGTCGCGTCCCGGCCCTCGATTTCGCGGGCGGAACGGTCGTGCATATCTCTTCGGGCTTCTCGGCTCTGGTCTGCGCGCTCTATCTGGGCAAGCGCCTGGGATTCCCGAAATCTCCGATGATGCCGCACAATCTGGTGCTCAGTGTGATCGGCGCGTGTATGTTGTGGGTCGGCTGGTTCGGCTTTAACGCGGGCAGCGCTCTGTCGGCTGGCCCGCTCGCCTCAAGCTCTTTCGTCGCGACGCACTTCGGGGCGGCGGCGGCAACGCTCGGCTGGATGCTTGGCGAGTGGGTACGGCAGGGCAAGCCGACTGTGCTCGGGGCCATCTCCGGCTCGGTGGCGGGCCTGGTGGGCATCACTCCCGCAGCCGGGTTTGTCACTCCGATGTCGGCGCTCGTCATAGGTTTTCTCGCCGGTCTGGCCTGCTTTCTGATGGTGACGGAAGCGAAGAAACGCTTCGGCTACGACGACTCGCTCGATGCCTTCGGCGTGCACGGCGTGGGCGGGACGGTCGGCGCTGTCCTGACGGGAGTTTTCGCCACGAGCGCCGTCAACGCCATCTTCAAGGACGGGAGCGGAAACGCGCTGCCTGTCGGTCTGGTTGACGGCAACGGGGGACAGTTGCTTAACCAGTTGATCGCCATCGGGCTCACCGTCGCTCTCTCCGTCGTCGCGACCTTCATCATCCTCAAGGTCGTTGACCTCCTGGTAGGCATCCGCGTCACTCAGGACGACGAGATGCTCGGCTTAGACCTCAGCCAGCATAGCGAGGAAGCCTACAACATGGACATCGACCTGATACCTTTAGGCACTATGATGAAAGAGGAAGAGCCGGCAACGGCGACCGCCGCTGCGCCGAGTCTCGCCAGCTAGTCTCTACACAAGTCGAAAGGGAGAGCCCCGGAGGGGCGATAGAGTAAAGAGAGAGCCCCGGAGGGGCGCAAGAGTGTAGCCCACGGCGTCAGCCGTGGGAACCAAGTCAGTTGAGAGCAATAAGCCCCGAAGGGGCGAAAGAAATTCAAGTTGAGTTTCTTTCGCCCCTCCGGGGCTCTCGATTCTTTGGTTGGCTGTATTCCCACGGCTTGCGCCGTGGGCTACACTCTTGCGCCCCTTACAGGGGCTCTATCTTTACAGGGCCGCTTCGCCGCGCTCGCCCGTGCGGATGCGAATCACGTCGTCTACGGGAAGCACGAATATTTTGCCGTCGCCGAATTTTCCCGTCCGGGCGGATTTGATAATCGCCTGCACGGTGAAATCCTCTATGTCGTCGGGGATGATAACTTCGATCTTGATTTTGGGGATAAATTCGATCTGATATTCAGTGCCGCGATAGGTCTCGGTGTGGCCGCGCTGGCGACCATAGCCCTGCACCTCGCTGATGGTCATCCCTTTGACATCGACTTCCTGAAGCGCGCTTCGAACGGCGTCCAAGAGGTGCGGCCTGATAATGGCTTCGACTTTTTTCATCTGGTTTTCTCCTGAATCGATTGCAACTCCGGCATCCTCGCAGCCGTCCCGGTTAATGAAAGCTCAAGCAAATGAACGACCGCCTGCATCCTGCTTTCCGAGAGCTTCATTCCTTTTTCGTCCGTGACGTAAAAGACATCCAGGGCATCGCTTTTCTCGGTCGCGATCTTGGCGCAGGCGATATTGAGCCCGAGCCCGGCCATCACGCTCGCGATCTTGTGGGCCAGCCCAGGCTCGTCCACGGCATGAACCTCGACGAGCGTGGAAGAGCGCGCGGACTCGTTATCGCAGGCGACGCGCGGCAACTCGCGCCGCCTGGCGTGCGTCGTGATCGCGGCACGCTTGCGCGGCGCATTCTTCGTCTGCCAGCGTTCGACCAGCGCCGCCGTATCCGCTTCGCCCGCGATGGCTTTACGCAGTGCGCGCTCGATGGCCGCGTGCCTGTGCATGTCAATCGCGTGATGCGTCGATGCTTCGCGCAGCATGAACACGTCCAGGGCCACTCCGTCTTCGCGCGTGTTCAATTCCGCGCTCAGAATCTCTATCCCGTGCGCGGCGAGCGTGCCCGCGATGTCTGCGAACAGCCCTTGACGGTCTCGCGTGCAGATCGTCAATTCCGTGGACGACCTGCCGTGCCTGAGCCAGCGCCGGGCGAAGATGTCCGTTTTGAGCTCTTCGATTAAGTGTAGATGCGTCGCGGCGGCCTCAGGGCTGGTGACGCGCACGTAACGATCGGGCAGCAGGGCGAAGTGGCGCTCGACCTCGCTGATGGGGAGTGTGCCTTCGAGCGCACAGACCACCTGCTCTTTGAAGCGCGCGAGCTTTTCCACCTCGTCGGGCGGCGCATCGCTCCCCGTCATGGCCGTACGCGTTCGCCTGTACAGCTCCCACAGCAGAGTGCTCTTCCATTCGCTCCAGACGCCGGGCGCGACAGATTTCAAGTCCGCGTAGGTCAGTAGCAGGAGCATGTTGAGCGCGTCGAGCCCGCCCAACTGCGCGGCGAAGTCTGCGGCCACCTGCGGCTCGTGCAGGTCGCGCCGCTGGGCCAAATGCGCCATCGCGACGTGCTGCCTCACCATCAGCACGACCTTCTCCCTGTCGCCGTCATTGAGAGAGAGGCGACGGCAGATGCGCTCGGCTATACGCGCGCCGCGCGGGATGTGCCCACGGCCACGACCCTTGCCGATGTCGTGCAGTAGGAGCGAGAGATAGAGCAACGCCTGATCCTCCACCTCATCGGAGATGACGCGCAGGTGCGCGCGTTGCTTGTCCTGGCTCGTGTGCAATTCGTCAAGTGCCTCGATGGCCTTGAGCGTGTGCTCGTCGACGGTGTAGTGATGATAAAGATCATGCTGTATGAGCAGGCTGATGCGCCCGAATTCCGGCATGAAACGAGAGAGAAACCCGACCTCATGCATGAGGCGCAAGGCATGACCGACGCGCCCGCGCCGCCGCAGCAGCTTGAGAAAAGCGTCCGCCGCTTCAACGGAAGAACGGAGCTTGTGATTGACCAGCGAGAGATTGGCGCGTATGGCGTCTCGCAGGCCAGTGCCGAAAGGAACGCCCGCCGCCTGTGCAAGGGCGAAGGCGTCGAAGAGTCTCAAAGGATTTTCAGTGAAGAGCTGCGGGCTTCCTTCCAGTTGAAGACGACCGTCGCTGATCGAGAGCGGCTCGATCTTGCTCTGTGCGCCGCGCCGAGTCCACCATCGCGGCTCCTTCGGCTCAGGCTCCGCCGCGCGCTCGCACAAAGACTTGCTGAAGAGATGCAGCTCGCGCGCGTGCCGGTAATAATCGCGCATGAACTTCTCGGAGGCGAGCAGGTAATTGCCCTGCCGGTAGCCGAACGCCTCTGCGAGCGCGGGTTGAATGTCCAGCGCGAGCCTCTCGGTCTTACGATGCGTCAGCAGGTGCGTGCTGTAACGAACGCGCCAGAGAAAATCGTAAGCGCGTGTGACCACCTCTCGCTCATCTTTCGAGATCAACTCGCGTGTGCGTAGTTCTTCGAGGTTGCGGCAGCCGTATCT
Source organism: Pyrinomonadaceae bacterium (assembly GCA_036522655.1). GTDB lineage: Bacteria > Acidobacteriota > Blastocatellia > Pyrinomonadales > Pyrinomonadaceae > DASQYE01. The sequence continues at coordinate 124,526 of DATDFK010000004.1, forward strand.
GGCGTGGGCCGTCCATAAAGCCGTGTGGAGGTCGCGTATGCCGCCCGCGCCCTCCTTGACGTTGGGCTCCTGGAGGCACACGTCAGCGCCGAACCTGGCATAACGCGCCGCGTGCTCTCTTTGAATGGCGGCGAGAAGCTGGTCTGACTTCTTGCGACGATCTCTTTCGAGCCCGTCCTGTAGAGAGTTATAGAGCTGCGGGTCGCCCGCCAGCAGTCGCGTGCTCACGAGCGCCGTGTGCAGGTGCGCGTCCGTGCGCGCCGACGCCAGGCACTCGCGCACGGTCTGTAAGCTGTGGCCGATCGTGAGCCCCGCATCCCAGAGCAGGCGGAGCAGTTGCTCTATGAACTCGCGTACCTGTGCGTGGCGATGGCCCGTGTGGAGAAAAAGAATGTCGAGATCGGAATAGGGCGCAAGCTCGCCCCGCCCGTAGCCGCCCATAGCCACCATCACGCAACCATTCTTCGCAGAGCTTTGCGTGACGCCCTGTTCGCTGAGCCGCGTCGCCTCGAAATAGGCGCGCTTGACGACCACGTCGAGAAGGAAACTGCGCGCGGTCGCGGCCTCGTACCCGGTCGCGCCCATGTGCAGGGCCGTCTCCAATCGACGGTCTTCGATCTTAAGAAAGTTTCGGAAGAGACGAGAGATGTCCAACAGTTCCGCGCGGGCGTTGTCGCCCGTGAGACGCCTGGCGGCGTGCGCGAGCACCTTCTCTCGATGGGTTTGCCTGAGGCGAGGCGGTTGTGTCTCGGTCTGTATGGTTACCATTTTCCAAGCTATGAATGCGGGCGGCCATCTTGTCAATTAACTCTTATATGTTGTGATTTCTCGCGCAGCTTCGAGCCCGGGCGTTAACAGACGCTTGCGCCGTTCGATGCCTGAGGCCAGACGGGTCTTCCCGTCCGCTGAGCTTCTTCGGCCAGTCTTGCTAAATCCTGCGCCCCCAATTGCAGCCCGTTGAGAAGCACTGTCCTGTTGCGTGCGAGACCCATGAGCCCTAGCAGCACGCTCTCGCTGAGAGCCTCTGTAGCGATGAACTCTCCCCCTTTGAGTATTAACGACATACGTTCCTCATTCCTCATTTCCGAGACGTGATTTAAAGCGGCCATCCGGTAGCCGACATTACTTACAGGCAATCCATTGCAAGCTGCCGCCCTGTCTGCAAGCCTCATACCGAACGTTATAAAGAGCCTGAGCCGCGCGCCAATAGTGGTTTGCTTGATTTATTCCACGTTCTCTCGATTCTCGGGCACGAACGGGCGGTGACTTTTTTGTTGTTTACTCTACGCGCTGATACAAAATTGTCGCGGTTCGGAAATTAAACGCCACAAGTCAGTATCGCCTCGGCTCGCGCGCGCTTCTATTTCTGAAACAGCGGCCCGAGACTTGAGGTGATAGTGACGGCTTCGACGACAGTCTTACGAACGCTACGGCAAAGACGGCTGTTCTCGTGCGGGCGTTGAAGGGCGCGCGAGCTACAAATTTGTTATTGATGTCTTTGGCGCTAACGAAAATGTCTTGCGCGTCGGCGGGTGATTGGCATGGCCTGCGCCTCTCTGCGCCGATAACTCTTTATCAAGCCGCGAATTCGACCCTCAACGCGACGCACCTGACGCGTTGGCATAGAAGTTGACACGAAGAATCTTCGGAATATCAACCGAACGCTCGCTGCCCCAGCTCAGGTCAAGGCGAATTCGTCATCAACGACAGCCGGTCTTACAAATGAGAAATCTTGCAGGCGGCGAGCAGCGCTACGGTTACGGCTACGATCGGGCGGGCGCTTGCGCGCGCCGCGTGCCCGTTCCGAAGCGGACTCTCGATCTTAAATCTATTCTATAAATTTCAGAGGAAAAATTATGAGCGTTAAAGATGTCTTGAAGTTTGCCGCCGAAGAGAAGGCGGCGTATGTCAACGTGCGTTTCACTGATCTGGTCGGTGCGTGGCATCACCTGACCTTTCCGATCGAGGAGCTTTCCGAAGGCTCTTTTGAAGACGGCTTCGGTTTCGACGGCTCCAGCCTGCGTGGCTGGGCTTCGATTCACGAGTCCGACATGCTGCTCGTCCCTGATGCCTATCGCTACTGGATAGACGCGTTCATGGGCGAGAAGACGTTGTGCCTGATCGCGGACGTGGTCGACCCGATCACGAAGAAGGGCTACTGGCTAGACCCGCGCGGGGTGGCCCATCGCGCCGAGAGTTATCTTAAATTCACGGGCATCGCCGACACGGTCTACTTCGGCCCCGAAGCAGAGTTCTTCGTCTTCAACGACGTGCGTTTCCACAACGACGGGCATTCCGCCGGTTACTCACTCGATAGCGCCGAAGCCATCTGGAATACCAACACTCAGAACGGCACTCCGAATCTCGGTTATCACATTCGCAACAAAGAGGGCTATGTGCCTCTTCCGCCGCTCGATTCCCTACAGGACTTTCGCTCCGAAGTCGCGGGCGAATTGAAGAAGGTGGGCATTCACGTTGAATGTCATCACCACGAAGTCGCCACCGCCGGACAGTGCGAGATCGATTTCCGTTACTCGACGCTGACCGGAACCGCCGATAA
>DATDFK010000005.1:0-49768 GCA_036522655.1 Pyrinomonadaceae bacterium
CCGTGCCGACCGTCGGAGCCTGATTTCTGGGGTCGGTCTCCGACCTCTGAGTCTGGGCCGAGGCTAAAGCAGCCAGAAGCACCAGTAACATGAACGCCATCAAGAGCGCTCTTCTCGCGAGTCTCATCGCATTCCTCCTGCAAAAAATCAAAAAGTACAGTTGAACAAGTAATGCCACCCCTCGAACGTTCTATTAGCGGAGCAGCAAGAGGGCCGAGTTACAGAAACTGAATCGGCGTTTAAGCTTATACGAAACCCAGCATCATACTGTCAATACGATATTTACAGAGTATGCGCCCCGGGCGAAGCTTGTGCCTGCGTTTCAGGTGTGCTGGCGAGAACACTTTACGCGTCTCGCGCGGACACATATTTCAATCATCACGGATGAGCGGAAAGCTGACCCGCGTATTACTCTTTAGAGCGAGTGAGCGTGCGCGCCCCTTATCCATCAGCTTACGGCTTATGATGGCCGTTTGAGTAAGACAAGTGCTCACGCAGAAAGCGCCTCGTGTGCGACTCCCGAATGAGCATGAGTTCTTCGGGCGTGCCGGTGGCGACGACGTGTAAGTCTCTGCGTTTACCCTTAATCATAAATCAAATTCTTCCGTTCAACTCAAACTTTACCATGCTCTAGCGAAGTTCAGCTTACTAAGCTAATATGGCCCGTCAAGTTTTTGATGCTCCGGCGTCAAGAAGCATTCGGCGTCAACTCTCTGGTCTACTCAAACTTTACCGGGCTGGCCGTCAGCATCAGCTCACATTCTTTACGCGCGCGCCACATGCTATCCCTCAACACTATCTTACAAAATCGGTATCGCATTATTCGCCAACTGGGACAGGGCGGGATGGGGACTGTGTATGAAGCGCTCGATCAGCGTGTGAGTGCTATCGTCGCGCTCAAGGAGACTGTGGTCGGAGACAATGAAGAAGCACGCAGCGCCTTCGAGCGTGAGGCTGGGCTGCTGGCAAATCTGCATCATCAATCGTTGTCAAAGGTGATGGATTATTTTGTTGAGGACGGCGGCGAGTATCTGGTGATGGAATATATCCCCGGCTATGATCTCGCCGAGCTGCTCAGAGTGCGGGGCGCTCCGTTTGAAGTTAAGGATGTGCTCGGGTGGGCCGAAGAAATTCTCAAAGTGTTGGAATACCTGCATGGGCGTCCAGCCCCTATCCTTCATCGTGACATCAAGCCGTCGAATCTGAAACTGACCAAACAGGGCGAGCTGTTTTTGCTGGATTTCGGGCTCGCCAAAGGCGCAGCCGGGCAGATGCAGACGCTGCTGACGAGCAGGAGCATGCGCGGGTTTACACCCATCTATGCTTCGCTCGAACAGATTCACGGCAAAGGCACAGACCCGCGCTCAGACCTCTACTCTTTGGGCGCGACGCTGTATCACCTCCTGACGAACGTGCCGCCCGTAGATGCTCCGACACGCTTCGACGCGCTCGAAGATGAAAAGCCAGACCCCTTGCGACCGGCGCACGAACTCAACCCGCAGGTGCATCCTTCTATCTCCGCAGTGATTCAGCAGGCGATGGCCGTCAGTCGTAGACACCGGCCCGCCAGCGCCACCGAGATGCGCCAAGCTTTGCGACGGGCGAGGGAAGAGGCGCAGCAAGGCACGGAAGAAGAGCGCCGGAGAAGGGAAGAAGAGGAAAGGCGTAGACGTGCGCTCGCCGAAGAGGAGCGCCACTTAGCGCAGGAAGAGGCAGCGCGCCAACAGGCGGCGGAGAAAGAGGCTGCGCGTCGTCTTGAAGAGGAGCAGCGCGAGCGGGCCGAAGAGGAGACGCGCAGGCACGCAGCAGCAGAAGCAAGAGAGGCCGACCGCAGCCGAGCGGAAGAGATACTAAGGCGCATAGAAGCCGAGGCGCAGCGCCGTCGAGAAGAGGCGGAGGTGGAGGCTGCCAAACGCCGCCACGCCGAAGAAGCCGCGCTTCGCCTCGCAACTATGCGCCAACTCATGGAGGAGGAAGCACGTCAGAGAGAAGCAGCAGAGGATGAACGTCTGCGGGTCGAAGAGGAGGCGCGCCAGCGTGAGGAAGCCGAAGAGCAGCAGCGCCGGAAAGATGAAAAACGCCGGAAGGCCATTGAAGAAGAGCGCCGACGCGTTGCAGCTGAAGTAGCTCGCATACGTGGTGAGTGGAAAGAGGAGGAACGCCGTCGCGCTGCGGAACATGAGCAGCGCGACGATGAAGCACTGGATTCGGCCGCCGGCCAGCCGCCGCCCGATGCTCCAACGGCAATCGCTCCGAAGACTATCGCTCCGAAGAATATTGCCTTACGGTCGGCACAAAGAACATGGGATGCCAGCCCAACGGACATATCTGTCTTCTTTCCACTCGAAGACTGGTCGTTTATGGAAGACTGGTCATCGATGAAGGTCTACAGAGGTCGCACGAGCGCAGCGCACGCTCCCGCAACCCTCTACGGCCCGGCAACGCCCGGCGATCGAAACCTGCGCGTCATTGCTATATTCAGCGCACTCCTCTCAGGGCTCATAGTCATCGCCATCATCGGGCTTGCTTCGATGCAGCGCAGGGCGACGAGTGGAACTCAGCCCGCCGTCGGGAATCAAGCAGCCTCGGCCCAGACCGTCGGAACGGCAACGACTCCAACCGCGCCTGCGGGGACTGCTGATGAGCAGCCCCCTTTCTCTGTTTTACCTTCATCTAATACGCAGGGCGCGTCATCTACCAACCTTAATTCAAATGGCCCGGGCGCTGAGAGCGGCCAGGCACAACCGGAACGGAAAAACCTGACCGCTCTACGGAGGACGAACATGAAAAGAGGCTCGCGTGTATCGCTCACCTCCGATGATACGCTCAACGATTTCGAGGCGTACAGGAGCGGCGACCGTTACTACGTGGTGATTCCGCAGGCAAACCTGCCGGTGGTGCCGAGTAATCTGAGCGGGACAGGGTTCAACGACGCGCAGGCGTTCAAGCGCGGTCACGATACTGTGCTCTCGTTTCGTCTGAAACCGGGAGCGACGGCCCGCGTTGATCAGAAGTTCAACCGCCTGGACATCATCTTCACCATGCCGGTCAGAACGCCGCAGCCTACCCTGCCCACAGTGAGAATAAACTGAGGATATCATCCTCACCGTGCCGGTCAGTACGCCGTCAAACCCACCGCTGGTTCCGAATACAAGGACAAGTCCAGTTCTGGGCGCAAGTAGCTTAATTGATAAGGGGCTGTATGGTAGGCGCAATTGTGGGCTTTCCAATTACGTTATCCGTTTCGCGGGCTTTTTAGAACCGCCTCAACCGCTGTGACCGTTTCCACGCGCGAGGTGTTGGCGCAGGAAGCGGCCCGTGTGCGACTCCTGAACGAGCATGAGTCCTTCGGGCGTAGCGGTGGCGACGACGTGCCCGCCCGCGTCTCCGCCTTCGGGGCCGAGGTCGATAATATAATCGGCGGTCTTAATGACATCCAGATTGTGTTCGATGACGAGCAGGGAGCCGCCCGCATCCAGAAGCGCGCGAAATGCCGCGAGCAGTTTGTTGATGTCGTCGAAATGAAGACCCGTCGTCGGCTCGTCGAAGATGTAGAGAGTCTTTGCGCCCGTGCGTTTCGAGAGATGCGCGGCGAGCTTGACGCGCTGTGCCTCGCCGCCGGAGAGCGTGGTCGCCGATTGGCCCAGGCGCAGGTAGCCGAGGCCCACGTCATCGAGGACGCGAAGGCGATTGGTGATCTTCGTGACCTCGCGGAAGAAGGTGATCGCCTCGCGCACGGTCATGTTGAGCACATCGTTGATGTTCTTGCCGCGATAACGCACGTCGAGTATCTGCGGCTTGAATCGCGTCCCCTTGCACTCTTCGCAGACCAGCTCAACGTCGGCGAGAAACTGCATCTCGACCGTCACAGTCCCGTCGCCCTGGCAGACTTCGCAGCGCCCGCCCGGCACGTTGAAAGAGAAGAAGGAAGGGTCGAAGCCGCGCGACTGTGCTTCGCGCGTCTGCGAAAAGGCTTCGCGGATACCGTCGTAGACTTTGATATAGGTGACGGGATTCGAGCGCGGCGTGCGTCCGATGGGCGATTGATCGACGAGGATCACGTCGTCGATGTACGCGCCGCCTTCCAGCTTTTGAAAAGCGCCGACGTGTCCCTGCCAGTCGCCGCGCTGTTTCTTCAATCCGGCGTAGATACAATCATGAATCAGCGTGGACTTGCCGGAGCCCGAAACGCCTGTCACACAACAGAGCATGTCGAGCGGAATGTCTATGTCTATATTCTTAAGGTTGTGCTCGGAAGCGCCGCGCAAAGCGAGCCGACGCTTCTGCGGCGAGCGACGCTGTTTGGGCTCCTTGATCTCGGCTTCGCCGCGCAGGTAACGCGCCGTCAGCGAAAACTTATCCTTGAGCAGGTGCTTGAAGTCGCCTTCATAGATGACTTGTCCGCCAAGCTCTCCCGCCGCCGGGCCTATGTCCAGAATGTGATCGGCGGCGCGCATCATTTCAGGATCGTGCTCGACGACGAGCACCGTGTTGCCTATGTCGCGCAGGTTGTGCAGGAGTCGTATCAAGCGCTCGCTGTCGCGCGGGTGCAAGCCTATCGAAGGCTCGTCCAGGACGTAGAGCGCGCCGACAAGAGATGAGCCGAGGTTCGTCGCCAGTTGAATGCGCTGGGCCTCGCCGCCCGAAAGGGTCGAAGCAAGGCGATCGAGCGTCAGGTAGTCGAGACCGACATCGACCAGAAAGCGCAGCCGTCGCCTGACTTCATGCAGCAGGCGTTCTGCGATGGCCGCCTGCTCGGCGGAGAGCTCAAGATTGTCAAAGAAGGCTGCGGCATCCTTGATCGAAAGCGCGCAGACTTCCGGCAGCGTGCGCCCGCCGACGCGCACGTCGCGCGCCTCCTGACGAAGACGACCGCCGCCGCAATCCGGGCAGAGCGTGTAGCCGCGATACTTCGAGAGAAAGACCCTGACATGGAGCTTGTATTTTTTGGTCTCAAGCCAGTTGAAGAAGCCGCGCACGCCGCTCCACTTGCCCCTGCCTTCGATGACTGCGCGCTGCTCCGCGCGCCCGAGTTCCGACCAGGGCACGTCCAGAGAGATGCCTTCCGTCTTACAGAAGCGGCGAAGCTCCGTGCGGGCCCACTCGTGCTGCGGCTTAGTCCAGGGCTCTATCGCGCCTTCGTTCAACGTCAGCGTGGGATTGGGAATCACCAAGTCCATGTCGAGGCCGATGATATTGCCGAAGCCCTGGCAGGCTGGACACGCGCCGAAAGGATTATTGAAGCTGAAGAGACGCGGCTCCGGCTGGGCATAGATAGTGCCGTCGTATTTGCACTCGAAACGCTCGGAGAAGCGCAGGCGGCGTGGCTCGCTCTCAGCCGATTCGATCAGCGCATTGCCGTGGCCTTCCTGAAAACAGGTCTCAAGCGAATCTACGAGGCGCTGGCGGACATCTGCGCGCGCCGTCAGACGATCGACCAGCACGTAGACATCCGAGAAGTCCGGGCGCGTATAGTCGTCCGGCGTGCGCAGGTCTATGACCTCGCCAGCGCTGTAGAGGCGCGTGAAGCCGCGCTGCATCAGGCTCATGACGTGCGCGGTGATGAGTTGACGGTCGGTCGGCTTCCTTGCCGTCTCGGCGCGACGCTTGCGGCCCGCGCCGTTCTTTTTCGCGCCCTCCGTCTCCGTCTCCAGGCGCAAGCCCGCTTCGGCAGGGAAGAGGACATAAAAGCGCGTCCCTTCGGGCAGCGCCGCAAGGATTTCCTGAGCAGCGGATTCCGGCGAGTCGCGTTGAACCTCACGACCGCAGACGCGACAATAGGTCGTGCCCACCCGCGCGTAGAGCAATCGCAGGTAGTCGTAAACCTCCGTCTGTGTGCCGACGGTCGAGCGCGGATTGCGCGTCGAGTTCTTCTGCCTGATCGCGATCGCCGGGGCGATGCCGCGCACTTCGTCCACGTCCGGCTTGTCCATGCGCTCAAGAAACTGGCGCGCGTAAGCCGAGAGAGACTCCACGTAGCGACGCTGCCCCTCGGCGTAAATCGTGTCGAAGGCGAGCGATGATTTGCCGGAGCCGCTGACGCCCGTGACGACCGTCAACTGCCCGACCGGGATGGAAAACGAGATGTTCTTGAGATTGTTAACGCGCGCTCCGCGCACTTCGATGGCTTCTTCTGTCATGGCTTGAATCACTGCCAGCCGCGCACGGGAGAGAACTTTGCGACCGTCACAAACCACACATCATAACTCGATTGTGCATGGAAACGAAATGTAGAACGAGCCCCTGCAAGGGGCGCAAGAATGTAGCCCACGGCGCAAGCCGTGGGAGCGCAGCCAAACAAAGAGACGAAAGCCCCGAAGGGGCGTAAGAAATTCAAGTTGAGTTTCTTACGCCCCTTCGGGGCTCTCTCATCTTTTATCATCGTCTGTCCCACTGGCCCAGCGCCTTGGGCTACATTCTGTCACCCTTTCAGGGCTTTTTACACGCTCTTACCAGCGCACGTCATATCGGACAAGGCCAGCGCGCCAGGAGCCTTCGCCGAGGATGGGTACGGGGCCGTCAAGAAGGACTAAGGTGGAGGCGGGGCGCTTGACGCGATAGGTGCGGCCGCGCGGCGCGCCGACGGAGAGCGTGACCTGTTCGGGCGAGACGGCGACGATGGTGGCGTCGCGCCAGTCCTTGCGGCAGCGTAGGATCAGATGCGAGCCGACGGGCAGGGATGCAAGGCTCGCTAAGGCTGGCGTCGCTTGCGAAGATGAAAAGCCGTCGGGCAGAGACGTTATATCTTCTGCACTCGACGGCCTCTCGGTTGAAGCGCTCACCCGTTTGCGTGTCCTTAAACTTCCAGCGGGTCTTCAAAGGGAAGGTCTTGTTGCTTGACCGAGCCGTGTTTGCTGACGGCGTACATACGCATCGCCGTCGTCAGAATCATCAAAGCGATGCCGATCCAGAGGATGGCCCAGAAGATCGCCGGAACGCCCGTCGCATTAGCCATGTTGACGGCATCCGTCGGCACGCTCGGGCCAAACGGCGTCGAAAGGAAGAAGACGGTCTTCAAATCCGCCAGCGCGTTCAGAATGCATTGCACGGCGAGGAAGCTGACAAAGAAACTGGCCGTGCGCGCGCTCGCGTACCTTGCGATGGAGACGAGCCCGATCGTGAGAACGACGCCCGCAAACAGTGTGAACAGGCTGAACTTTTCCCACATCCCGCTCGTCAGCGGCTTCCACAATCCGAAGACCGTGGTGAGCAGGAGAATAAATGCGGCGGAGGCCAGCAATACAATTCGCGCAGCCACCGCGCGGCGTATCAAGACCAGCAGCAACGCCCCGTAGGCCATCGCGCCCAAGTACCCTGCGCTCGACACGAAAATATCCGAGAGCAGACCGCCATCGGACGTGTACGTCTCGCCGCTCGTGTTCATCGCCACGCTCAGGCTGCCGACGGAGTTGCCCGTCAGAATCGCGGCGATGGCGTGCCCGCCTTCATGTATGAAGGTGACGAAGATGCGGAAGGGATAGGTCAGAATCTCGGCGTAAGGGATGAACCACAGCGCGAGGGTAATGGCGGTTGCGATCAGGAGCGTGCGAACCTGTGGGCGCGCGTCTCTGGAAATACTTAGCTTCATCTTGCAAATCTCCGCTCTCAAAAAAGCTTACGTCTCGTTGGAACCGGCTCGGCACTTTCCGTCTGACAGGCATTGTACGACAAAGCGACGCAGTCGAACAACGTTTTTGCCTGCGGGTATTAACGCCCCTCGGAAAGGTTTTGTTCCGTCCGGCTGTAATCGCCGGACTTGCCGCCCGTTTTACGCTCCAGACGCAGGTCTGTGATCGTCATCGCTTTGTCCACGGCCTTGCACATATCATATATGGTCAGCGCGGCGACAGAGGCGGCGGTCAACGCCTCCATCTCCACGCCCGTCTGCGCCTGTGTTGCCGCTTCAGCTTCCAGATAGACGCCCTCGTCGCGCACCTCTGCGCGCACGTCTATGTGTGTGAGCGCGAGCGGGTGACAGAGCGGTATCAACTCAGAGGTGCGCTTGGCCCCCATGATTCCGGCCAGCCGCGCCGTCTCGATCGCGTCGCCCTTCGGCGTGCGATGCTCGCGCAACGCCCTGACCGTCTCGGGCGACATCAGGACGCGCACGGACGCCAACGCGCGCCGCGCCGTCTGCGGCTTGGCGCTCGTATCGACCATCGCCACGCGGCCCTCTTCGTCAATGTGCGTCAATCGTTCCATAAACCTGTTAAGAGTCAGTATGAGGAAAGCGGCGCGCAGAAAGCAACTTCGGATGAGGTCATTTGATCACCTCCCATGCTTCGACCTCTCCTTCCATGATCTTGAAGATGGGATGCGCGGACGGCTCCGCTATATTTTCAAGCTCGCTATAGCGCCTCGCATCTCGCGTCCGCAGCTTCTCCTTCAAATGCCTCCACTCATACAAAAGCTGCCCGCGCGTGCATGGTATAACGCCGCCGAAAAGTCGGGGCGCGATCTTCTCCGCGTTGAATTGATAACCTCTATCGAGGGCCTCGCGCTGGACGACGCGCAGGTAATCGGCGATAGCGCCCAGAGGGTCGGTTGACGATTTGAAACGGCTGAGCTGAGGATGATTCTTATATCCTCTGGTCTCGCCCTTCAAAACCTTCTGGGCCAACAGCCCCTCTCTCCACAAAGCCAGCAGACCTTTCGTATCAAGGTATCGGGGATGAATCGTCCATAGTCGCATAAGAAACGGTTTGCAAAGTCATTCATATCCCCGAAGGGGATACATACAATAGCCGGGGGCATCGCCCCCGGTTCAATATCCGACATGAAATCGACCCTGCAAGGGTCGCACCTCTTTGCAGCTTGTGCGACCCTTACAGGGTCGGACATCTTTGCCGGCATCATACCGGGGGCGTTGCCCCCGGCTATTGAATGGGTCGCCTTCAGCGACCTCAATGATTTTCCAAACAGCTTCTAAGGATGAAGCCGGTCAGTCCCGCCTCTCACGGCAGCCGAACGATGCGAACGATGGTCTCGGCCTCAAGCTTCCCTGCGTCCGGCGCGACGATGATGAGCGCGGTGGCTTGCGCGAAGGCGACGAAATCGGAGGAGCCGCCCCACTTCAAAGGCTCCGCGAGCAGGCGTCCGCGCTCGTCCGTCAGAAGGCGCGCGGGAAGATAGCTCTCGCGCTCCGGCACGCCCTTGACGGGCCGCGTCAACACGGCTCGCTCTTCTTTGAGCGCCGCCGCGCTTGCGCCCTGCATCGCGTGTATGGCCGTTCGCGCAAACAGGTTGAAGGTGACGGAGACCGAGACGGGATTGCCCGGCAGACCGAAGACGAGGCATTGGCCCAATCGCGCGAAGACCGTCGGCTTGCCCGGACGCAACGCGACGCGCTCGAAGAAAAGCTCCGCATCGAGGGTCGCGAGCGCCGTCTTGGTGAAATCGTAAACGCCCATCGAGACGCCGCCCGAAAGTATCAGGACATCGGAGCGCGACGCCGCTTCCGCTATCTCACGCTTGAGCAGCCCTTCATCGTCGCTTGCCAGAGGCAGACGTTCGACGCGAGCGCCCGCTGCTTCGGCATAAGCGCCGAGCGAATAACTGTTCGAGTCCCGTATTTGATCTGCGCCGGGTTTCTCATGGACTGCGACCAACTCCGTCCCCGTCGCCAGCACCGCGACGCGCGGACGCGCTCCCACCCTGACATTCGCATAGCCGAACGAAGCCAGCACAGCCATCCGCGCTGCGTTGATCTGATCGCCCGCGCGCAACACTGTCTCGCCAGAACGAATCTCGCTCGCACGCTCGACGATAAACTGCCCCTGCTTCGTCGTCTCCCCGATCTCGACAATCGTGCCGTCATCACCGACAGACTCGCGCGTCACTTCCACCTTCTGCACACTGTCCGCCCCGACGGGCACGGGCGCGCCCGTCATAATCCGCACAGCCTCGCCCGCGCGCATCGTCTCGTGCCATCCGCGCCCCGCCGCCGATTCGCCGACGACGCGCAGGCTCGCAGGCGTGCGCTCAGTATCGGCTGCGCGCACGGCGTAGCCATCCATCTGCGCCCGGTCAAACGGCGGCAGGTCAGTGTCGGCCACGACATCTTCGGCAAGCACACGACCAAGCACGCCCGCGAGCGCGACTGTCTCCGGCGGCAAAACGTGCGTCTGCTCTTTAACGATGCGGAGCGCTTCTTGAACGGAAAGCATTTCGATTTTGGATTTTAGATTTTGGATTTTGGATTAGCAAACGCGCCGGTGTGTTCAGGGAAAGCGATTCAAACAGGGAGGGACAGGATAGACGAGATAAAACAGAAAGCAGGTCAGTACCGCCAAAGGTCTCGGGCGGGTCTCAAGTGACGTAAGCACCCGCCCGAGACCTTAGGCGGTACTGACCTGCTTTATCCTGTCCAGCGCTGTTAATTTATTCCTGTCGTTTCATATTCTGTTATGATTATTTCATTCCTGTTGAGATAGATGAAGATGAAGCGAAACTCCTTTGTGAGAGAGATGCTGTTAAGGCTGTTGCTGGGGTTGGTGGCTTGTGTGGCTTCGGGCGCGGGGAGCCGTGTGATTGCGCAGACGGAGTTGACGGTTGCCGCTGATGGGAGCGCGAAGTACAGGACGGTGCAGGAGGCCGTGATGGCAGTGCCCGCCGGTAGCGCGGATAATCCGGTCATCATACGCATCAAGCCGGGCACGTATAAGGAGTTGATTTACGTCCAGCGTGAGAAACGCTTTTTCCGTCTGGTGGGCGAGGATGCGGCAAAGACCGTGCTGACTTATGACCTGAACGCGAACCTCATTGGGCGCGACGGTAAACCGATCGGCACGTTCCGCACTCCGTCAACGCAGATCGATGCCGACGATTTCACGGCGGAGAACCTGACGTTTGAGAACTCTGCGGGCGCTGTCGGACAGGCGCTCGCGCTGCGCGTTGACGGCGACCGCGTGAGGTTTCGCAACTGCCGTTTCCTCGGCTGGCAGGACACCATCCTTCTCAATCGTGGCCGCCACTACTTTGAAAACTGCTATATAGAAGGCCACGTTGATTTCATCTTCGGCGCGGCGACCGCCTTCTTCGAGAGATGCCACATACATTGCCTGAAGGACGGCTATATCACGGCGGCCTCGACGCCCGATAACCAGCCGTACGGATTTGTCTTCTCGCATTGCAAGATCACAGGGGCATCGCGTGAGGTGAAGACCTATCTCGGGCGACCATGGCGAGCATTCTCGAACGTGATCTATCTGGACACGGAGATGGCGGAGGTCGTTCGCCCGGAAGGCTGGCATAACTGGAACTTTCCCGAACGCGAGAAGACCGCGCGTTATGCTGAGTACGGCAGTACGGGGCCGGGCGCGAACCCGCGCGCGCGTGTCGCGTGGGCCCACCGCCTGAGCAACGCCGAAGCACGCGCCATCACTCCCGAAAGAGTGCTCGCCGGGACGGACGGGTGGAATCCGAAGACGGGCAGGATGCGCCCGGACGTGAAAGCCGGCGCGCGTCGCAAGCTCGCTCGCCCGAGTTGATGCGGGCGCGTCGCCAGCAATGCTCTTTTTCAGAAGCTTGACGAAGAATCGCAGTCGAGCTTTGAGGAGATGGCCCCCCGTCGAAGCGCGCAACATCGGGCGTATACGCGCATGGAGATTGAGCCGCGCCGGAGAAGAATTAGGACTCGATGAAGAGAATGCTTCACGGGCTTCGCGCGGGGGGGCGCTATTCGACCCTGAACCAGTCGAAGTCGGCGTAGCCGGTTTCACGCGTCGCTCCTGTCCTGACGGCGAAGAGGCCGAGCTTGGCTCCGATCCATTTGCCTTTTTTGGCTGTGAAGGGCTCGCCGACGGGTGAGAAAGCGTTGCCGTCCGTGCTGTAGCTGAAATTGCAGAGGGCGTTCTTCGAGACCTGCACGCGCAGGTAAAAAGTATTGCTCTTTAAACGCAGGGCGGCGCTCTCCTTCTCGCTCGAATGACCTTCGGCATCCCTGCAAACGGTTTGAGAAACGTAGAGGCCGTCCGGTCTCTTCTTCACGGAGATATAAGCGTAGTCGAGGCCCATGACGATCAGTCCTGTCTTCTCGTCATCTGTGCGCGGCGTGAATGTGACCTTTGTCGTGGCGGTAAATTCCGGGGCGGGGAATTTCTGCATCAGCAGGTTGGGCACGTCCCAGAAATTTCTGAAGCCGTCGGGGAGCGGCACATTGAAGAGGCGTATAAACCCTAAAGCTTGTGACGGGAACATCCAGTTGGGCTTCGGGTTGGCGTGCCATTGCCACTGTAGGCCGAGACGATTTCCGTTGAACTCGTCCGAGTCTGGCGGAGTCTGTATGGGGTAGGTCTTACCGACGTTCGGTTTTTTATAGGACAGGACGGGCTCGCCCGTGCCGTCGCCATCCGCGTCCGTGCCCATGACGGGCCAATCGCTGACCCACTTCATCGGTTGCAGGTGAACGATGCGGCCATACGCGCCCTTGTCCTGAAAATGGATGAACCAGAACTCGCCCGCCGGTGTGTCGACCCAGCCGCCCTGGTGCGGCCCGTTGATCTCGCTCTTACCCTGGGCCAACACGATCTTCTCCTCGTAGGGGCCGTAAATATTTCTCGAACGAAGCACCAACTGCCAGCCCTCTTCGACCCCGCCCGCCGGGGCTGAAATGTAGTAGTACCCGTTGCGCTTATAAAACTTCGGCCCCTCGATGGTCGGGTGCTTGTCGTGGCCGTCAAAGACCATCACGCCGTCGTCAAGAAGTCTCGTGCCGTCCGGGCTCATGCGGTTGACGACGAGGATGCTTTTGACGCCGGAGCGGCTGGCCGCCATCGCGTTGACCAGATAAGCCTGCCCGTCCGTGTCCCATAGCGGGCAGGGATCGATCCATCCCTTCGCTTCCTTGATCAGGAGCGGCTCCGACCAGGGGCCCGCAGGGTTTTTCGCTTTCACCATGTAGATGCCGTAATCCGGGTCTGGATAGTAGATGTAAAATTCCCCCAAGTGATAACGGATGGCGGGGGCCCAGACGCCGTTGCCGTGCTGCGGCTTGCCGTAGACATCAAAGGGCGTTTGACGCGCGAAGACGTGCCCGATGATCGTCCAGTTGACGAGGTCTTTCGAGTGCAGGATGGGCAGGCCCGGCACATCGCTGAAGCTCGAAGCGGTCAGGTAATAATCCTCGCCGACGCGAACGACATCGGGGTCTGAATAATCCGCATGGATGATCGGATTCTTATACGTGCCGTCGCCGAGGTCTGCGACCCAGACTTTGGAGACCGGCTTGTCGTTGGAGGCTTGCGCCGACGCACGAACAAGCGGACACGCGAGCGTCGTGAGAAGAATGCTGACTCTAATAATATTCCTGAGTCTCATAGCTCTCGAACCTTCGTCTCGAAACGCTCGCTGCCCTTCAGGTCGTCGTGTGGATTGATGCTGAAGTTCTTCGCAGCGGGCTATGCAGGAGCAGCCAGGCCGTCGGCGCGATCACGAGCAGTATTCCCAGGATCGTTACGAAGTCGAAGTGATGTTTCCAGAACACGACATCGAAGAGGCAGGCGAAGACGATCTGCGTCAGACCGATGATCGCCACCTTCGATGGATGCCCGAGCGCAAACGCGCGCGTCATCGCCAACTGCCCGATCGTTCCCGTCAGGCCGACGCTCCCGAGCAGCAACAGCAGAGCCTTGTTCCCCAGAATCCCGTAGCTCGAATCCGCGCCCGACAACAGGAAAAAGGCCAGCGAGACGAAGGTGGAAACCGCCGCGAAGTGAACGACCACGGCGCGCGGGTCGACGCGGCTCAACCTGTTCAGGCCGATCACGCCGATCGCCCAGCAGAGCGCATGGGCCAGCGCCGCCAGCCCCGCCAGATTTCCGCCCGCCAGATACGGTCTCTGAATCAGGACGACGCCCGCAATCGCCGCCGCGATGGCCACCCATATTTGCGCCGTCGGGCGATAGCCCAACAGCATCCATGCCAGCAAAGCCACCCACACGGGGACTGTATTACTGAGCGTCAGGGCCGTCGAGACAGGCAGGTGCGTGAGCGCGTAGAAAGAACACAGGATGCCTATGCTGCCTGCGAGACTGCGTATCCAGAGCGTGGCGGGCCGGATGAAGAAAAGCTTGACGCCCGTGACGAGGGCGAACGCCAGAGAGAACACGAGCGCTACAGACGAGCGGGCCACGGCCACCATCTGCCAACTGCAAAGCTCACCCGCCAGATGCCCGAGCGCACCCATCAACGCGAAAGCAAACGCGCCCCACAGCATCAAAAGATAAGCCCGCGCGGCATTATCCTCTTCGCTGCGAACCCCCGGCACACCTGTTGTATTTTCCGCTTCCATTCAAAGGCAAGGATGAAGGATCAAGTAAAGGCATCTCAAATCTGAGATTCAATATTTCAGATCACTTTTCAAATCTGAGATTCAATATTTCAAATTACTTTCATCGTTGCCGCCTTCATCCTTCATCCTTGCTTTTATCTTCCCATCCAGCCGCCGTCAACTACGAGCACGTGGCCGTGCAGGTAATCGCTCGCGGGGGAGGAGAGAAAGACGGCTGCGCCGGTCAGGTCTTCCGGCTCGCCCCAGCGTGCGGCGGGGATGCGTTCGAGTATCTGTCGATTGCGCGTTTCGTCCTGTTGCAGTGCGGCGGTGTTGTCTGTTCGCATGTAGCCGGGCGCGATGGCGTTGACGTTGATTCCCCGTTGGGCCCACTCGTTGGCGAGCGCCTTCGTCAGTTGCGCGACGCCGCCCTTCGATGCCGCGTAAGCAGGCACGGTGACGCCGCCCTGAAACGCCAGCAGGCTGGCGATGTTGATGATCTTGCCGCCCTCGCCGCGCTCAAGCATGTGACGGCCCGCCAGTTGCGAAAGACGAAAGACGCTTGAGAGATTGACTTCGATGACCAGCGCCCAATCCTCTTCCGTATAGTCTGCGGCGGGCGCGCGTCGTATCGTCCCGGCGTTGTTGACGAGAATGTCCAGGCGACCGAACCCGTCTATCGTCTGCGCGATCAGTTGACGGGGAACCGTTTTATCCGAGAGGTCGCCGCGTACGCCGAGGCTGCGCCGTCCCGCCCCGCGTATCAGCTCACACGTTGCTTCGGGCTCGCGCGAGTTGCCGTGCGCCGCGACGTGCGCGCCTGCTTCCGCGAGCGCGACCGCGATGGCAGCGCCCAAGCCAGCGGATGCGCCCGTGACGAGCGCGACTTTGTTGTCCAATCTGAACTTGTCTAGAATCATTTTTCGGTTTCCATGCGTGAGCATTCGCCGCTCAAACGCTCAGCCCTGAGATGAGAAAACCGTCGACGGCAACTTCGAGCCAAGAAGACCGGAAGTTGTTCCGCTCGAAGTTGACTTGTTACGCCTTTCAATAACGCTCATACCTTAAACCATTATTTGTTGGACTACAGGAAAAATGCTGATTGGGGGGCCCCTCGATCGAAACTCGCGGCGATGCTTTGTCGTCGAGCCTTAGGGTTGTAGAACATCCGGCAGGACGATTGACCTGACATTGGGATGCAAGCGTACCCAGAGACCCGGATTCTCATCCAGCTGCGAAGCGCGCCTGGCCGGGTCGTCGGAAATCTCCGTTTCAAGCACTCTGCGATAGCTCGCGCGCTTGGCCGGTGCTGTGCTCGCATCGACAATGGACTGAACGATTCTTTTAGCGCCGAGGATCGCGGCGGGCCCAAGCGTCAGAATATGTGTGGCCGCGCGACACTCCGCCTCGTCCGCTTCCGTGACGGTGCTTCCGCCTGCCTTGAACTTGGAGATGTGATGCTCAAGGATGCTGGCAGAGATGGGAATCATGCCCGCCACGTCGTCGCGGGTCGCGCCCGAGCCGGGTTTGATATAAGCCAGATGCGAGGCCGCATCTGCTTCGGGCCCGTGCCCCAGGAAAAAGATGTCTATCCCTCCCAGCGCCTCAAGCCTTTCTATATAGCGCGCCAGCTCGCCTTCCAGATCGTCCGTGTCCGTGCGCATGGAAGTGAAGCTCTTCACCTTGCGGAAAAAATCCTCGCCGAGCAGTCGCTCGAAGTCGCGCACAAAACTCAGCCCGTTATCCATACGCATCGGCGCGAGCGCGTCCTGCGTAAAAACGTGCAGACGACCCAGCAGCGCGTCCGCCTCATCTGTCCGTGCCATCTCGCCCAGCAGCCGGTGAAGGGCCTGCGCGCCGCGCCCGCCGAGCAGAATAATAACCAACTCGCCCTGCTTAGACCTCGCCGCCCGTTCTATCTCCTCGAACATCGCACGACCGACGGCCTCTTCCGTCTCCAGCACATCCGGCTTGATCCCCCTGACCTCCATGCGGGCCAGGGACGTTTCCGTGTCGGCTTCCGCATGACCGAGCCAGATATTTGAGCCTTCGACGCGACGCTTGATACTCTGCGAACCGGGAGCGGACACTTCTTCCTCCTTGCCCTCTGAAGTGGTTTGCGAGGGGCCAGATTAAGACGATCAGTGAAAGCCGGTTAGTTCGGCTGCCAGACAAAAATCGGGGAGCCGCGAAAAGCCGGACTTTAAAGCAACCGGACGGCCCTATAATTTAAATAGCAGCCGCCACCAAACCGCAAAGTGGTATAACCAATTTGAATATGAGGAAGTCTTTTACCATACAAACCCGGCCGAGACAAGGGAACTCTCCGTTAACGATTTCGCGCCGCTTTGGATTGTCGCAAAAGAAGGTAGGTTGACAAAAACCGGGCCGCGATGTTACACATTACGCGTTCCCATCTTTTAAATGGTATTACCTTTAGTTCGCCCATACTATCTTTTCGGCGGTAAGGTGTGGGGCCCCCGTAACTATTCGGAGCCACGCACTTACCCGGACAACGGGCTCGCGTCAGGGGACGTTTCGACCGTCACTCCGCGCGACTTCCCGGACGGGCATGAAGACCCCCCTTTCAGCCATCAAAGAACATGGATCGCAGAGCTGAAATCACGGAGAAGACCGAGAGGGTGGCGAGCCTGCTCGACACGGAAAATCTGGGCGGCGTGCTCCTCAGCGCGCAGCACAACTTCTCCTGGCTAACAGCAGGCGGACGCAACGGCATTGACCTGAGCCGTGAGCCCGGAGCCTGTTCGCTCGTCGTCAGCAGCGACGGGCGGCGCTTCGTTCTTGCCAGCCGGATAGAGATGGCGCGCATGCTCGCCGAAGAGCTTTCGGCGGAAGATTTCGAGCCCGTCGAGTACCCTTGGGAAGAAGAGAAGGGCTCGCCCACGTTTCTGTTAGATCGCGCACGGGCCCTCCTGGGCCAACCGGGCGGCGCGCTCGCCTCCGACCTTCCGGCAGGCCCGGGCGTGCGAACGATAGAGAGCGCGCTGGCGCGTTGCCGTTACAATCTTACCCCGCCGGAGATAGAGCGATACCGCTCCCTAGGGTGCGATGCCGGAACTGCCATCGGCGCGCTCGTGAAGACGCTCAAGCCCGGAGAAACCGAAAAAGAGGTGGCGCGCCGCGCGCAGGACGCGCTCGCCTCCCGCGACATACATGGCGTGGTAATATTGGTCGCCGCCGACGAACGAATCAGACAGTTCAGACATCCCGTGCCGACCGACCGCCGTTGGGAAAAAGTTTTGATGGTCGTCGTTTGCGCCAGGCGTGGTGGTCTGATCGCATCGCTCTCGCGCATCGTCTGTGTGGGCCCAGTGCCGGACGAACTCGCGCGGCGTACGCTCGCCTGTGCGCGCGTCGATGCGAAGCTTCTGGCGGCGACGCGGCCCGGCGCTGCGGGAGACGAACTCTACAGGCTGGCGTCGCGCTCTTACATGGAAGAGGGTTTCGAGGGCGAGGAGCGATTGCATCATCAGGGCGGGGCCTGCGGTTATCGCACCCGGGATTGGGTGGCCCACCCGTCTTGCGATGAGCGTGTGCAGGCGAATCAGGCGTTCGCCTGGAATCCTTCGATCACCGGCACGAAGGTCGAAGAGACCTGCATCGCGTTCGATGACGGCTGCCAGATCATCACGGCTTCGCCCGACTGGCCTTCGATTCAGGTGACCATCGAAGGACGCCTTTACGTTTTGCCGGGCGTGTTATCGCTCTGAAGAGTTGAACCCCTAATCAGTCGCCGGTGCGGGCCCCGTAGTAGTTCTTGAAAAGCTCTTCGGTTTTTGAGAAAGAGGTCGGAGATTTCGAAGCGAGCCTTGACGTAAGGCGTCCCGCTCTACCAGCCAGGCAATCATAGAAAGGAAACAACGCTATGCCATCATCAGGCGAACCGACGCGCGCTCATGCGATTGACGATGTGGTGCAATCTACCGCCGGGCCGAAATCAATGGCGGCTGTCGGCGCGCCGCAGTCGGCTGGGGCGAGCGCGACGGGCGCGGCCATCGCGGCGGTCGAAGAGGGAATCGCCGAGCGCATAGGACGTTATCGCTGGGTGATCTGCGCGCTCCTCTTTTTCGCGACGACGATCAATTACATAGACCGGCAGGTCTTGGGCATCCTCGCCACAGACGAGGGCTTCAAGCACACCATCGGCTGGAACGAAGCCGAGTACGGCTACGTCAATACGGCATTTCAAGCTGCTTATGCGCTCGGGCTTTTAATCGTCGGCAGCCTGATGGACAGGTTCGGGACGCGCAAAGGATTCTCTTTCGCCATCACCTTCTGGTCTATAGCCGCGATGGGCCACGCGCTTGCGCGCTCGGCCTTAGGCTTCGGCGTCGCGCGCTTCACACTGGGTTTGGGCGAGGCCGGTAACTTTCCCGCGTCCATCAAAACCGTCGCCGAATGGTTTCCGAAGAAGGAACGCGCGCTGGCGACCGGCATCTTCAACTCAGGGTCGAACGTCGGCGCAATCCTTGCGCCGCTCGCCGTCCCGTTCATCGCCGTCAACTACGGCTGGCAGTGGGCCTTCATCATCACAGGCACGCTGGGTTTCATCTGGTTAATCTTCTGGCTCAAGGTCTATCGCAAACCGGAAGAGCATCCTAAGTTGTCGCGCGCCGAACTGGCGCACATCCGGTCAGACCCCGCCGAGCCGATGACGAAAATACCTTGGGCGCGGCTGCTCCCGCACAAGCAGACGTGGGCGTTTGCCATCGGCAAATTCATGACCGACCCTATCTGGTGGGTCTACCTGTTCTGGCTGCCGAAGTTTCTCAATACCAACTACGGCTTGAATATTACTCAGATAGGCTTGCCGCTCGTCGTGATCTACGTGGCGGCGGATGTGGGCTCGATCGGCGGCGGATGGCTTTCGGGCATGTTAATCAAGAGCGGGTGGTCTGTTAATAAGGCGCGCAAGACGGCCATGCTCATTTGCGCCCTGGCGGTCACGCCGATTGTGTTTGCGGCCAAAGCCTCAAATCTGTGGGTTGCGGTCGGGTTGGTCTCGCTGGCGGCGGCGGCGCATCAGGGCTGGTCGGCCAACATCTTTACGATGGCGTCCGACATGTTTCCGCGCCGCGCGGTCGGCTCTGTCGTCGGCATAGGCGGGATGGCGGGCTCGATCGGCGGAATGCTGATCGCCACCACCGTCGGCTTGATACTGCAATACACGGGCTCTTACTTTCCGATCTTCATCATCGCCGGAAGCACCTATCTCGCCGCGCTCCTGATCATGCACCTGCTCGCGCCGCGATTGGAACCGGCCAATGTCGAAGACAGCATCATGACACCGCCGCCGCCGACGTTTGCGTGAGCTTGCGTGGGCGCGCGAAGGGTTTCGGAATCGGAGAGAGATGACAGAAGCACTGAACGTCAAGCCGCAGGAGACTTGCCGCTGGGACTGTGTGAGCCTGGGCGAAGTGATGCTCAGGCTAGACCCCGGCGATGGGCGCATTCACACGGCGCGCACCTTTCAGGTGTGGGAGGGCGGGGGCGAGTACAACGTCGCGCGCGGACTCCTGCGCTGCTTCGGTATGCGTACGGCGATCGTGACGGCGCTCGCGGACAATCCCGTCGGAAGGCTCGTGCAGGATTTGATCTACCAGGGCGGCGTCGATCAATCGCACGTCAGGTGGATGAAGTATGACGGCGTTGGGCGCACCGTTCGCAACGGCTTGAACTTTACGGAGAGAGGTTTCGGCGTGCGAGCAGCGCTCGGCTGTTCCGATCGCGGGCACACAGCCGTCTCGCAGCTCAAGGCTGGCGACGTTGACTGGGAAGAAGTGTTCGGCCGGGAAGGCGCGCGCTGGTTTCATACCGGCGGCATCTTCTGCGCGCTCTCAGAGACGACGCCCGATGTCGCGCGCGAGGCGATGCAGGCCGCGCGTCGCCACGGAACCATCATCTCTTACGACCTCAACTATCGCGAATCCCTCTGGAAAGCGATCGGCGGCAGGGAAAGGGCGAAGGAAGTCAACCGCGAGCTGGCCCCGCTCGTCGACGTGATGATCGGCAATGAGGAGGACTTTACGGCGGCCCTGGGCTTTGAGGTCGAAGGCCTGGACGAGCATCACTCTAAGCTGGACGTTGAAGGCTTCCGGCGCATGATCGAGCGCGCCGTCGCGGAGTTTCCCAACTTCAAAATCGTGGCAACGACATTGAGGAATGCTAAGACTGCAACGCTCAACGATTGGGGCGCGGTCTGTTACATGGGCGGCGAGCTTTATCAATCGCTGACGCGCGAGAATCTGCAAATCTACGACCGCGTGGGCGGCGGCGACTCTTTCGCCTCGGGCCTGATTTACGGTTTTCTGAACGGGCGCGGGGCGCATTGGGCGGTCGAGTGCGGCGCGGCGCACGGCGCGCTAGCGATGACGACGCCGGGCGATACGACGATGGCGACGCTCGCCGAGGTCGAGCGCGTGATGATGGGCGGCGGCGCGCGCGTCTCGCGTTGAAGTGAAAGGGAAGCGAGGCTCGAGAGGCGTAAGGCGATGAACAAACAGGATGTGATAAGTCGCATCAAGGAGGTCGGCGTCGTGCCGGTCGTGCGCGCATCGTCTGCCGAGGAAGCCTTGCAGGTGATCGAAGCGATCAAGGCGGGCGGCGTTCCCATACTCGAAATCACTATGACCGTGCCGCGCGCCGTCCGCTTGATTGAACAGGTGGTGGAGCGCTTCGGCGACGAGGCGGTCGTCGGCGCGGGCACTGTGCTCGATGCAGAGACGGCGCGCGCCTGTATTCTCGCCGGGGCACAGTTCGTCGTCAGCCCGGCGTTCAATCCAGAGACGATCGCCTGTTGTCGCAGGTACGGCGTCGCCGTCATGCCCGGAGCGTTGACGCCGACGGAGGTCGTCGCAGCATGGACAGCCGGGGCCGACTTCGTGAAGGTCTTTCCGGCTGGCGCTCTGGGCGGCGCGAGCTACCTCAAAGCGCTCAAGGCTCCGCTACCACAGATCGAGCTTATCCCGACGGGCGGCGTGTCGCTTAAAACGGCCTCGGACTTTATCAAGGCAGGGGCAAGCGCGCTCGGAGTCGGCGCAGACCTTGTGGACACGAAGGCCCTGCGCGAAGGACAGGGGCATCTGATTACGGAGAGGGCGCGTCAGTACGTGGAGATTGTGAGAGAGAGTCGCACCTGAGTGTGTCTTGCGCTTTGGGCCCATCGGTGATCGCTGACCGAATTTATAGTTTCTCGCGCGCTGCGTCCGTGACCTGATCGCCGTTGCCCGCCGCGTCTTCCGTTGCGTTCTCCTCGGCCTCTTCTTCCTCCTGCGCCTTCTGCGCAAGCAGGAGGTGATCGCGCATGGCGTTACGCGCCGCTTCGGGATTGCGCTCGCGTATCGCCCTGTAGATTTGACGATGCATCCCGGCAGACTCTTTAAGATCGCGCGAACGATGAACGGTCTTGCGTCGCACGTCAAGGAGAATGGTCGCGATCATATTCATCAGCGCCGTCAGGATGCGATTGCCGGATGCGGCGGCGATCGTCTGGTGGAAACTCATGTCGTGGATGAGAAACTGCTCGGGCTCGTCGAGCGATGCGTACATGCCCGTGATCTCTTCGGCCATCGTCGCCATGTGGTCGCTCGTCGCGCGGTCTGCGGCAAGGCTCGCGATGGCCATCTCAAGCGCCAGCCGGGCTTCAAACATTTCGGCGGAAGTAAAGCCGTGCAGTGAAGCCATCAGGCGCAGGGAACTGCCGTCGAGAGACGGCGGGCCGTCAGCCTTGACGACGAAGGTTCCGGCCCCCTGCCTCGATTGGAGAATCCCGACGGCGGCCAGCGAGTGTATGCCCGCACGCAAAGTCGGGCGGCTGACGCCGAGCATCCTGGCGAGGTCTCTCTCCGGCGGCAGGCGGTCGCCCGGATGCAACTCGCCGCGATGAATCATTTCGCGAAGCTGCGAGATGACTCCTTCGGCAGTCGTCCCGCGCCGCTCCGTGGCTATAGTTTTGAATATATCGGGATTTGAATCGGTCATACCATTCCAAGCATTTGAAAATTTCTTGACCACAGCCGGAAGAAGTGGTCTTTATCAGGGAGACGGGCCGCGCCAACGGTCTTGTCTCATTAAGCGCTTCATTCTAATTATTTTTCTCGCGCTTTGTCGAGCAGATTATCGTGGCTACTTGACCATAAAGGTATGACCATTCAGTGATCGAAGCGCCGGTCGTCTTGAAATTGATTCGGATTTTCTGTTAATAAATGGTTCTCCATAAACTTAAAGAGAGGCCATAGCCACACAAGTCAGTACCGCCAAAGGTCTCTGGCGGGTGCTTACGTTACTTGAGACCTGCCCGAGACCTTTGGCGGTACTGACCTTCTAACGTCTCAACGAGCGAGTTACTATGAAAGCCATTTTTCAAACCATTATCTTCTCTCTTCTATTGGCCGTGGGCTTCTTGCCCGCCTACGGGCAGGCGGGGCCGCTGCCCGAGCGTATGGCCTCGACCGTGATGACGATCTGGAAGGACACGGTCGCGGAACCGGGCAAACCCGAGAAGTGGAGCTACGAACAGGGCGTCGTCCTGAAGGGCATCGAAGGCGTGTGGCTCGCGACGGGCGACGGCAAGTATTTCAACTACATACAGCACCTCATTGATCGCTTCATCAACGACGACGGAACGATACGCACCTATAAGCTCGAAGACTACAATATCGATAACGTCCTTCTGGGAAGAAACGTGCTGCTGCTCTACAAGGTGACGGGCCAGGAGAAGTACAGGAAGGCAGCGGCGCTGCTGCGCGAACAGTTGAAAAATCATCCGCGTACTTCCGAGGGCGGCTTCTGGCATAAGAAGATTTATCCATATCAAATGTGGCTCGACGGCCTCTACATGGGCGAGCCTTTCTACGCCGAATACGCTGCGACCTTTCACGAGGATGCTGCCTTCGATGACATAGCAAAGCAATTTATCCTGATGGAAGTGCACGCGCGCGACACTAAGACGGGACTGCTTTATCACGGCTGGGATGAATCCAGAAAGCAACGCTGGGCCGACCCGCAGACCGGACGCTCGCCAAATTTCTGGGGCCGTGCGGTGGGCTGGTACGCGATGGCGCTCGTCGATGTTTTGGATTATTTCCCCAAAGATCATCCCAAAAGAAGTGAGCTCGTTGCCATCCTCAATCGACTGGCAGCAGCCATCGAGAAATATCAGGAGCCAAAGTCCGGCCTCTGGTATCAGGTGATGGACAAGGGCGGAGCCGAAGGGAATTACCTGGAAGCGTCCGCCGCCTGCATGTTCGTCTACGCGCTGGCAAAGGGCGTGCGTCAGGGGTATCTGCCTGCCTCCTATCTGAAGGTCGCGCGCAAAGGCTATCAGGGAATCACCGATCGGTTTATAGAGACGGATGCCGGAGGACAGGTCAATCTCAAGGGCACTGTCAGCGTCGCGGGCCTGGGCGGGAATCCTTATCGAGACGGAAGCTATCAATACTACTTGAGTGAGAAGGTTGTGACGAACGACCCCAAGGGCGTCGGCGCTTTTCTGATGGCGAGCAACGAGATGTCGATCGCCGCAGAACAGCCCTTCGGTAAAGGCAAGACCGTGACGCTCGATTACTACTTCAACAGCGAAGTGAAAAAGGATGCGACCGGGCGAATCGCTCCCTATCATTACAAGTGGGAGGAGATGCCCAACAGCGGCTTCTCTTTCTGGGCGAATGTTTTTAGAAATCTCGGCGTCAAGACCGAGGCGTTAACGGAAGCGCCGACGCCTGCGAATCTGAAGAACACAGACATCTATATTATCGTCGACCCGGACACCAAAGAGGAGAGCGAGAACCCGAACTTCATAGAGCCCGCACATGTCAAAGCCATCACCGGCTGGGTGAAGTCCGGCGGCGTGCTCGTCCTGATGGGTAACGACGTGGGCAATGCCGAGTTCGATCACTTCAATCAATTAGCCGGAGAGTTCGGCGTCCAGTTCAATAAAGACAGCATCAATCGCGTTCAGGGCAACCAGTACGAGATGGGTAAGATACTGGTTCCCGACGGGCATCCCATTTTCAAAACTGCCCGCGTGCTCTATCTCAAAGAGGTCAGCACGCTCAACGTCTCGCCGCCAGCGCGCGCCTCTCTTCAGCATAACGGTGCTGTCATCGTCGCCGTCGCAAAGCTTGGCCGGGGAACTGTCTTCGCCGTCGGCGATCCCTGGCTCTACAACGAATACGTGGACGGGCGAAAACTTCCGCCCGAGTTTGATAACGCCAAGGCCGCAAGAGACCTCTCAAGGTGGTTGATAGGGCAGGTTCCGGCGAAGAGAAGATAGTCGGCCCGCGCGGGAGGCATGTGTGATGCGAAAGGTTAAGTGGGGTCTGATCGGTTGCGGCGACATCGCTCGTAAGCGTATCGCTCCGGCCCTGCGCGATCTTCCCGCTTGCGAACTGGTCGCCGTGAGTCGTGCGAACTTCGATCAGGCGGAGTCGTTCGCCAGAGATTTCGGCGCTCCGCGCTGGTACAAAGAATGGCAGCATCTTCTCGCGGATGAAGAGATAGAGGCCGTCTATATCGCGACTCCCGTGCACCTGCACGCCGCGCAGGCCGTGGCCGCCGCACGCGCCGGTAAGCATGTCCTGTGCGAGAAGCCCATGGCGATGAGCGTCGAAGAATGCCATCGCATGATCGCCGCGTGCGAAGAGAATGACGTGCGTCTCGGCGTCGCTTACTATCGCCGTTTTTATCCTGTCATCGATCGCATCAAAGCGATCTTGAGCGAGGGCGAAGTGGGGCGGCCCGTCATTGCTCAGATGAATGCGTTTGAGAGGTTCGACCCAGACCCATCGCACCCGCGCCGCTGGCTGATAGAAAAGGGATCGTCCGGCGGTGGGCCCATGCTCGATTTCGGCTGTCATCGAATCGAAGTCCTGATCAATCTGTTCGGCCCTGTCAAGGTGATGGGAAGTCTCGTCGGTAATGTTCTGTTTGATCGTGAAGTCGAGGATACAGCCAGCGCGCTGTTTCAGTGCGAGAGCGGGCCGCATGCCGTTCTTTCCGTGACGCACGCCGCCGTCGAGCCACAGGACACTTTAAGTATCTTCGGAAGCCTGGGCTCGACTCACGTCTCCGTACTGAACGAGGGAAAGGTTCGGGTCAGAACCACGGAAGGCGAGCGCGTTGAAACACACCCTCCGCACTCCAACCTACATCAACCGCTGATAGACGATTTCGCCCATGCGTTGCTGGAGAATCGAGAGCCGCTCGTGAGCGGCAGAGTCGGCCTTGAGGTGGCAAGGATAGAAGAGGAAATTTACGGCGGCGCGCAGGCGGATTCCATTGAAGCGAGCCGTCGCGGCCTTAAGGCGACGAGCCGTATATGAATCGACGTGCGCGTCATGCGATCGGATGTATCGCAAAGCGGCGGTTATCAAAAGTGTGCTTAGTCTGGAAGAGAGGACGTGTTCCACGATGTCTAAGATGATGATCAATATTCTGTTGGTGACGGTATCGTTAATGGCGCTGGCGGTTGGTGCGTCGGCACAGTCGGCGGGCTCGGGCACGACGGCACGCGAGCCGTCGAAGCCTGCGCGGCCTTTCGTAGTGCTGACGGCGCAGTCGCTCGCAGACCTTGAACGAAAGCTGCAACCGGAGAATAAGGTTGAGGAATTGATCGGCGGCGAGGGGATGCAATTGCGCGTCGCCGTGCAGCACGACAAGAGCAGGCCCACCGCCGAAGCCGAGCTTCATGACGCTTCCGATGATGTCTACTACGTGTTGGAGGGAGCGGCCACGCTCACGCTCGGCGGGAAACTGGACGCGCCGCATGAGGCCGAGCCGGGCGAATGGCGCAGCCCGCGCATCGTAGGCGGGCAGACGTTTGAAATCACCAGGGGCGATTTGATCGTCGTGCCGCGCGGCACGCCTCATCAGCGCACCACCATCGCCGGAAAAGAATTTTCCATGATCTTGATTAAGATTTTCGCCGAGCCCAAACGCGCCGCCGCGCCGCAGAAGCCTGGCCCTAAAAGCAAAGGACAGAAACCTTGACGAGGACGGCCAGCTTAATTGGTCAGACCCTTGTTTGCTGAAAGACGCGATTGGTTAGTGATAGACTTGACAAGAAATACCTCTTGCTACACAATTAGCCACCCCCAAACAATCAAGCACATGGGACATTGAAAACTCCCGGGCCAAATCCCATTGCTAAATCTATAGCTCTCGATAAAGAGCCCTTGACAAGGCTCAGGGCCGAACGCCAAGCGTAACGCTTCCCCCCAGGTCGGCCATTGAAACTCGTTTTGAGCTTTACGTGCGACAGGCTGTGCGGCCCCCTTGAGTTTGATTATTGGTCAGACCATCGGGCTATTTGTTCAGCACGGCGACAATTCCATCTCGGTCGCCTTAAACGAACCCGCAAGACGCTGGCCGCCGCCTGAATCGAACCCGTTTGAGACGAGATTTACACCGGGCGTGAAATATTTACAGAAAGTCAGAATATAATATATTCCCAGCAATTTGTTCGATTTAGCTGTTAAATCACCAGGACTTGAGAAACGTTTTATATCTTTTTTGAAAAACACGGCCTGAGATTCTGAAAACTTTCTTGACGCGCCTCGTCCTTCGTTATATAGTGTCTTATTAACAGGACTGATGTGGAGGTTTGTCACCTCCGGGCGGGTTGCGCGGGCAATTCTGACAAAGTTAATCAAATTTATCTGGAAACATAGCAACTGGGCCGCGAACGTCAGACACGGGTCTTAACCTCGCGACACGTGCTTGATCAATAGAAGTGTCACGGCACCGCTTCCCGGTGCTGTTGATGTGTAAGGATGAAAGGATAAAGTCATGGCTAGGTATATTGTTCGTCATGGTCTCCCGGCGGCGCTGTTGCTCTTAATCGTGTTTGTGGCGGCAGGCGCACAGGAGTTCCGAGGCTCGATCACAGGAAAGGTCACTGACCCCAATGGGGCGGCGCTCCCAGGTGCTACGGTCACGATCAAGAACATCGAGACCAACGCTGAAAACACAACTACGGCGACCGAGGACGGAACCTACAGCTTCCCGCTGCTACAGCCCGGCAAGTACACTTTGACGGTGACGCAGGAGGGTTTCAATACCTCCGTGCGCGAGGGGCTCGAAGTCAACGTCGCCGCCAAGCTGAACCTGGACGTGCAACTGGAGATAGGCGTGGCCGCGACGGTCACGACCATCGCCGAATCGCCCGCGCTTGATACCGGCACGGTCAGCACGGGAACGAATATCACGAGCAAACAGATCAGCGAGCTTCCCTTAACGGAAGGAACCGCCTACCAGTTGGCGACGCTGACGCCCGGCATCTCCTACACGGGCAATCCAGCCTTCACCGGGCCGACTTCAAACGGCAACCTCGCGGCCTTTCGCTCGAACGGGGCGACCGGCCCGAACCAGATCACACTGGATGGCTCGCCCAATTATGCGTTCGAGGGCGGCGTCGGTTTTTCGCCTCCGTCGGATGCCGTGCAGGAGTTCAAAGTTCAGACCAACGCCTTCGATGCGCAGCAGGGCTACTCCGCCGGTGCGACCGTCAACGTCGCCGTCAAGAGCGGCACAAACGACCTACACGGCTCGCTCTGGTATTTCAATCGCGACAGAAGCCGCACGGCCAACAGCTATTTTAATAACATGAACGGGGCAGACCGCCCTGTGAGAACTTACCACCGCTTCGGCGGCGTCGTGAACGGGCCCGTCTACATACCCAAGCTCTACAACGGGCGCGACAAGACCTTCTTCCTTTTTTCCTACGAGCGCCTGAAGGACAACATAGGCGAGCCGCAGCTCTTCACCGTGCCGACCGAAGCCATGAGGCATGGTGATTTCTCGGCCTTGATCAGAGACCGCAGCAACATTAATGCTACGGTCAACGGTGTTCCGGTGAACACCATCATCTATAACCCTTTCTCGGGAGTGCAGAGCGGTAATAACGTGGTGCGCTCGTCCTTCGGTTGTCCGACGAGCGGAGCGGTTCCCGTTGGCTCGACGTGCAACATCATTCCGGCGTCGCTCTTCAATCCGGTGGCCCTTGCGCTGCTTCAGTATTATCCGCTTCCGAACACGACGGGCGTTGACAACGGCACGCAGCTCAACTACTTCTCGAACGTCAATCGAATTCAGAACTACAGGGCATGGCTCACGCGCGTCGATCACAAGATCAGCGATCGCCAGTATATCTTCGGCAAGTATTATCACAGCTTCAACCCGGAAGACCGACAGAACTGGGCGGGCGTGGTCAACGGCTTCCCCATCACGCAGGGGTTCGAGTTTAGAACTAACGACGGTGGAAACGTAGACTATACGAACACTCTGTCGCCCACTATGGTCTTCGATTTCCGCGTGAGCTTCAATAGATTCCAGCAGGAGCGGCAACCGGCCCAGAGCTTCGACCCTTCGACCCTGCCTTTCGCGGCGGCCTCCATCTCGGCCTTTCGCGGATACGACTACATCCCACGCATCCTGATCAGGAACCTTGACGCAACGAGGCCGTTTCGCTCGACGCTCGGCGCGGCGCGCTCGGACTGGAACGCTGGCCGTCTTCGTCCCTTCTACATGGGCTCGATTCAGCCGACGATGACACAGATTTACGGCAACCACACGATGAAGTACGGCTACGACCTGCGTATCCTTCGCGAGAACTTCATCAGTAATGGTTATCAGGGCGGGCAGTTCTTCTTCGACGGGACGTTCACTTCTCCGGCTTCCAATTCCAACACCACGCTGCGGAACGCATTCGGGCGCGATGTCGCGGCGTTCCTCTTAGGGATACCGACCACCGGCTCCGGCTCAAACACCAGTCAGATCGAAAACCCCATCGCCTACTCCGTACAGCAGGTCTATCATGGTTTCTTCTTCCAGGATGACTGGCGCGTCACACCCAAGCTTACTTTGAACCTCGGGCTGCGTTACGAAGTGGAGGGGGGAATCACAGAGCGCTACAACCGCATCGTGCGCGGGTTCGATACCACGACGCCGAGCCCGATTCAGGCGCAGGTCATCGCCGCTTACACGACCGCCTATAATGCCAACCCGGCCAACTTCCCGCTCCATCCCAGCCAGCTACACGTGCTCGGCGGCTTTAGCTTCGCCGATGAGAACAACCGTGCTGCCTGGAGCGCTGATAAGAATAACTGGCAACCGCGCGTCGGCGCTTCCTACCAGTTGAATGAGAAGACAGTGTTGCGCGGAGGCTTCGGCATCTTCGTCGCCCCGAGACAGATTCCGACTTCCCTGGCCGATACCACCAACCAGACGACCATTCAGCCCGGCTTCTCCGGTGCGACGACCTTCGTCCCTTCAAACAACAATGGTCTATCGTTCGCCGCGACTCTCAGCAATCCATTCCCGGGCGGCGCGGCGAGCCTTCTGGCGTCACCGGGCGCGAGCCAGGGACTTTTGACGAGGGTTGGCCTGGATGTCGGCGCATCGGATGATCCAGTGCTCCCGGTTGACCGCAAGAACGCGAAGTTTGCGCGCATGGTGATAGGCATTTCGCGCGAGTTGCCGCACGGTTATGTCATCGAAGCCAACTACGTTTCGGCCTGGGGCTGGGATTTGTCTGTCAACAGGAATTTGAACTTTGTCCCGCGTTCTTACCTGGGCGATACGCCTGCGACCGACGCGGCCTCGAACACTTTCCTGACCGCAACCATCCCCAACCCGTTCAGGAATATCGCCCCCGTGGGCAGTCCCTTCAACACGGCGACGACCATTACGCGCGCGCAGTCGCTTCTGCCCTTCCCGCAGTTCACGAACTTCTGGGTACAGGAGTACAACGGCTCGAACCGTTACAACTCCTTGCAGCTTCAGGTGGAGCAGCGGCTCTCCACGGACTTGACGCTGAGTGCTAGCTATACCTATTCGCATCTACGCGAGAAGGTCAACTACCTGAACCCCTCCGACACGGAGCTGGAAGATCGCATCTCGCCCGACGACAGGCCGCATCGCGTCACCTTTTCGAGCGTTTACCAACTGCCGTTCGGTCGCGGAAGAAAATTCGGCACGGATGCCAATCGCTTAGTCGATGCCATCTTCGGCGGCTGGCAGCTCAACGGCACTTACGAGTGGCAGAGCGGCGAGCCGTTCCTGCTCACCGCGGGCCAGTTCTACTCGGCTGTCGATTTCTACCAGCTACAGAGTCGCGTCGGCCAGAACAACAGTCAGGGCCAGAAGTACGGCGTCGACATCCCGGCTTTCGATACGAGCGCTTTCGTCAGGCTCAATAGCTTCGGCTTGCGTAACGTCCCGACGACCCTGGAGAACCTGCGCAACCAGCCTTACCTGAACGTGAACCTGTCGGCCTCCAAGAATTTCAAATTTGGCGAGGTCAGGCGATTGCAGTTCCGCATCGAGGCGCTCAATGCCTTCAATCATCCGTACTTCGCGCTGGTCAACCTAGACCCGAACAACGCGAGCTTCGGCCTGTCTACGTCGCAGCGGAACAACCCGCGCGATATTCAGATCGGCGTGAAGTTTGTCTTCTAAAGATTCTGGCCAGAGAGGGCTGTGAAAACACCCGGCCAGCAACAAAACGTGAGTCGTTACGGTGGGCCCATCCTCCGCAACGACTCACGTTGAATTCTTAGTTTCGTCATAAAGAATCTGCTTCAGGGAAACTGAAAATGAGACTGGCGGTCTTTCTTGCTTTGATCTTATCTCTTTGCTCGGCGCTTGTTCCCGGCACGACGGCAAGAGCAGCGCAGTACCGCTTCGCTTCCGGTAGACACGAGGCGCTCGCCGCTTCCGCAAGCCTGACGCATTCCAAGGCTGCCCCCCTCTCAAACAACTTCGCGCAGCAGACTCCGAGCACCGCCGCGACGATCAAGTGGGGCGACGCTCTGGATCAAAAGCCGGAGTGGTACGGGAGCGCCGAGGCTGTGCGCATCGCCGATAATCTTCTTCTCTACCAGTTGGACACAGGCGGTTGGCCCAAGAACATAGACATGGCGAAGGTCTTGACCGAAGGGGAAAAGACCTCGCTCCTCAAGCAGAAGCCGGATGCAAGCGAATCGACGATTGATAACGGCGCGACCTACAGCCAGTTGAACTTTCTCGCCAGAGTCTTCACCGCGAAGAAGCTCATGCGCCACAAAGAGGCTTTTCTGAGGGGCGTCGATTACCTGCTCAAGGCACAGTACGACAACGGCGGCTGGCCGCAGTATTACCCTCTGCGCGCGGGCTACTATTCGCACATCACCTATAACGATAACGCGATGATCGGAGTCCTGAGACTCCTGCGCGACATCTCGCGCAAGCGACCGGACTATGCCTTCGTCGATGAAGACAGACGCCAACGCAGTGAGAGAGCCGTCGAGCGTGGCATCGAGTGTATTCTGAAAACGCAGGTCGTGGTCGAGGGCAAGCGCACGGTCTGGGCCGCACAGCACGACGAGGTCACGCTCGCGCCCGCCCCGGCCAGAAAGTTCGAGCCCGTTTCGCTGACAGGCTCGGAGAGCGTCGGCATCGTGCGCTTTCTGATGGGCATCGAGCATCCCAATGATCGGGTGATCGGGGCGATCGAAGACGCCGTCGCGTGGTTTGAGAAATCCAAGATCACGGGCATCCGTTACGTGGAGAAGGCAGACGCCTCCAAGCTGCACGGCTTTGATCGCGTCGTCGTCAAAGACAGTAATGCTGGCCCACTGTGGGCGCGCTTCTACGAGATCGGAACGAACCGGCCGATCTTCATCGGGCGCGACGCTCGCGTCCATTACGATGTTGCGGAGATAGAAGACGAGCGCCGCAACGGTTATTCGTGGTACGTCTCCGAGCCGGCCGAGTTGCTCAATAAAGATTATCCGAAATGGCAGAAGAAATGGCGGCAGAAAATCGCAGCCCCCGCCGTGGGCCTTAAGAGTTTTATGTTCGCCCCGACAATGTAGTCTTCAAGCTTGGAAGCGGATTCAAGATATGACAGATCGTCGCGCGTTTCTCAAAACCTTTATCGTCGGCGGGACAGCCGCGCTCGTCGCGCCTCGTCTGCTTCAGGGCCACACGCTCGCCGCAACGGGCGAGACGATCGACCGGCTCGCTCCCGTCTCAGCGTCGCAGGCTGACGCGTGGGCCCAAGTGCCGAAGATTTTACAGCGCATCAAGCCTCCGGTTTTTCCCCGCCGCGATTTCGACATCACTCGCTTCGGCGCTAAGAATGACGGCGCAACGGATTGCACAGAGGCTTTCCATAAGGCCATCGCCGCGTGTGCCAAAGCTGGCGGAGGCCGCGTCGTCGTGCCGTCCGGCTCGTTTCTGACCGGCGCGATTCACTTGCTGAGTAACGTCAACCTGCACGTCTCGGCGGGAGCCACCATCAAGTTCAGTCAAGACCCCGCGAAGTATTTGCCGCTGGTCTTCTCGCGTTGGGAGGGGATGGAGTTGATGAACTACTCGCCCTTCATCTACGCCTTCGAGCAGCAGAACATCGCCATCACGGGCGAAGGCACGCTCGACGGCCAGAGCGACGCATCGCACTGGTGGCCTTGGAAGGGCAGCGCCGAGAGCGGGTGGAAGAAAGGCGACCCGAACCAGTTGAAGGCGCGCAACGCGCTCTCGGAGATGATGGAAAAGGACGTGCCTGTGCGCCAGCGTGTGTTCGGCGAAGGCCACTACCTGCGACCGCAGTTCATTCAGCCCTACCGCTGTAAGAACGTCCTCATCGAAGGCGTCACGATCACGAACTCGCCCATGTGGGAGATTCATCCGGTGCTCTGCACGAACGTCACCGTGCAAAGGGTGACGATCAACAGTCATGGGCCCAACAACGACGGGTGCGATCCCGAATCGTGCCTGGACGTGCTCATCAAGGACTGCTCGTTTGACACGGGCGACGACTGCATAGCGATCAAGAGCGGGAGGAACGCGGACGGGCGGCGCATCAATGTCGCCTCCGAGAACATCATCATCCAGGGTTGCCGGATGAAGGACGGGCACGGCGGCGTCACTATCGGGAGCGAGATTTCGGGCGGCGTCCGCAACGTCTTCACGGAGAACTGTCGTATGGACAGCCCCAACCTCGACCGTGCGCTGCGTTTTAAGAACAACGCCATGCGCGGCGGCCTGCTCGAAAACATCTACATGAGGGATGTCGTGGTGGGCCAGGTGGCCGATGCGGTCGTCTCCGTTGATTTCTATTATGAGGAAGGGGAGAAGGGCGGCTTCACTCCCGTCGTGCGCAACGTCGGCGTGAAAAATGTGATCAGCCGGAAGAGCAAGTATGCCCTCTACATGCGCGGCTTCAAGAATTCGCAGATCACAAACATCCTGATAGAAGATTGCGCCTTCGATAACGTGGCGAAGCCGAACGTCCTTGAGGGCGTGCAGAACATTGTGCTTCGCAACGTGCTCATTAACGGCAAGCCGGTCGAAGCCAGAGAAACGGCTGCGAAAGTCAGGATCGTCCTCGTCGGAGATTCTACGGTGACGGACAGCGACGGCTGGGGAGCCGGGTTCAAACATCATTTGGGGCCGGAAGTCGAAGTCATCAACATGGCGCGCGGCGGGCGCAGCTCCAAGTCTTACATCAACGAGGGCTGGTGGCGACAGGCGCTCGACCTGCATGGCGATTACTACCTGATTCAGTTCGGGCATAACGACCAGCCCGGCAAAGGGCCGGAGCGCGAGACAGACCCCGCGTCAACCTACACGGATTTCATGGCTCGCTACGTTAACGAGGCGCGCGCCGCCGGGGCCAAGCCCGTGCTGGTCACTTCATTGACGAGACGAGGCGGGTGGAAAGATGGCCGCCTCGTCTCCGATCTCTCGGCTTATGCCGACGCGGTCAAAAAGCTTGCCGCCCAAAAGGGCGTGCCCCTGATAGACCTGCATGCCTTGAGCATAGCCTTCATCAACACGATGGGCCGAGAGAAGAGCCTTGAGCTGGGCAAGATGAAGCCGGACGGCAAAGGCGGCGAGGTGATGGACTACACGCACCTGGGCCCAAAGGGCAGCGAGGCGATGGGCCAACTCGTCGCCGACGAGCTGCGACGGATAGAGACGCCGTTGGCTGTCTACATCAAGTGAAGGTTCTGGACTAATGATTTAATTAAAGGAGAAGATCATGAGTAACGGGCTGAGACTGGAGAAATATTCCTTTGGTGTGGGCGACAGGTTCGCTCATCAGGCAAAGGCGCAGTTACAGGCTTGTATGCAGGCCGCCGCGCAGGGCGTCGACGTAACGCCCGTGTGGAATAAGTCATATCGTGAACACTCCATCGTCGGCTCCGAGCCCGCGAGCGTGCTTGCTGCGGCCGAGGCAGCCGTCCGTGAGTTGGACTGGACAAAGCCCTTCCACGTCGATGCCGATCACATACGCCTCGACATCGTAGACCCGTTCATTGAGACCTCGGATTTCTACACGCTGGACGTGGCCGAATCCATCGGACAGGCGGCGGCTGCCGAAGACGTTGCGGCCTTCGTCGATCGACACCCGGAGCTTGTCGGAAGCCTGGAGATTGCGGGCATCGAGCAGCCGTTTGAGACGACCCGCGCCGACATCGAAAAGATCGCCGCCAAGTATCTCAAGGCCGCGCAGGATGCCGGCCGACTGCATCGCCACATCGCGTCCGTTAAAGGCGAGGGCCGCTTTATCACGGAGGTGTCGATGGACGAGACGGACAGCCCGCAGACGCCGCCCGAGCTTTTGGTCATCCTCGTCGCACTCGCGGACGAGAAGATTCCCGCTCAGACTATCGCGCCGAAATTCACCGGGCGCTTCAACAAGGGCGTGGATTACGTCGGCGATGTCGCGCAGTTCGAGAAGGAGTTCAACGAAGACCTGGCCGTGATCGCCCATGCCGTCAGCCGCTACGGTCTTCCAGACAATCTCAAGCTGAGCGTTCATTCCGGCAGCGACAAGTTCTCCATCTATGCGCCGATTCGCCGTGCCCTCAAGCGCACGGGCGCGGGCATTCACGTCAAGACGGCTGGCACAAACTGGCTCGAAGAGTTGATCGGGCTGGCCGAATCCGGCGGCGAAGGACTCAAGCTGGCGAAAGAGATTTACGCACAGGCGCTCGATAACATAGACGCGCTGTGCGCGCCCTACGCGACCGTGATCGACATAGACCGCACAAAGCTTCCATCAAAAGAAGAAGTGCAGGGCTGGACGAGCGAGCAATTCACGGGAGCCTTGCGCCACGATCAGAGTAACGCGCTGTTCAATCCGAATCTCAGGCAACTGCTGCACGTCGGCTTTAAGGTCGCGGCCAAAATGGGTGATCGTTATCTGAATATGCTCAAAGCATGCGAGGCGACCGTCTCCAAAAACGTGACTGCGAATCTGTACGAGCGACACTTGAAGCCGCTCTTCATCGAAGGATGAGACCGGCGGTACTGACTTACGAGGGGATGCGAGATGGACTTAGCCGAGTTGACTAAGATGTACGACTTCGCGGGGCGCTCCGTGGTCATGACGGGCGGAACCGGCGTGCTTGGCCGCCACATGGTACAGGCGCTCGTCGGTTGCGGCGCGAACGTTTCCGTCCTTGCGCGCAGTCGTCAAAAGGCCGCTGCCGTGCTCGCGGAAATTACGGGGCCGGGCCGCGTCGAAATCATCGAAGGCGACGCGCTCAGGAAGGATGATCTGCAACGCGCGGCGGAGGCTATCGCGAAAGAGTTTGGCCGCGTGGATTGTCTGGTCAACGGCGCGGGCGGCAATCATCCGCAGGCGACGACGCGGCCAGACCTCTCTTTCTTCGACATACCGGAAGAGGCGTTTCGCTTCGTCTTCGATCTGAACTTGCTGGGCACGATTCTGCCGAGCCAGGTTCTAGGCAAGCTGATGGCCGGGCAGGGCGAGGGCGTGATCTTGAACGTCTCTTCGATGAGCGCACTGCGCCCGCTCACGCGCGTCGTCAGTTATTCGGCGGCCAAGGCCGGCATCAACAGTTTTACTCAATGGCTGGCCGTGCATCTCGCACAGGAATACTCGCCGCGCATACGCGTCAACGCCATCGCTCCCGGTTTCTTCTTAACCGAACAGAACCGTTTTCTATTGACCGATCAGGAGACGGGCGAGTTGACCGCGCGCGGTCAGAGCATTATCAACCACACCCCTATGGGACGCTTCGGCGAGCCGGGCGACTTGCTGGGCACAATGCTGTGGCTGCTTTCTCCCGCCTCGGCTTTCGTGACCGGCATTGTCGTTCCCGTCGACGGCGGCTTTTCGGCCTTCGGCGGAGTGTGATATGTAGCGGCCCGTCAAGGTTGGGCCCAGCCGGTCGCGGTCAACCGAAGTAATCGTCAAGCCTTTATTAAGAAGGAGACAGCGAATGAAAGATGGTCTGAATATTCCGAAGGAGGGCGCGCTGGATTTCGTCTCGCTCGGCGCGCTCGTGCATCGCCTTGACCCTGGGATTATCCCTTTCCGTAAGGCGACCGAATGCCAGATACATGTCAGCGGCGGCGAGTTCAATGTCGCCGCCAACCTCTCGGACTGTTTCCGCCTGAACACCGGCATCGTCACGGCGATGGTCAACTATCCGATCGGCGAGCTGGTCGCGGAGCGCGTCAAGGCGATGGGCGTCCGGCCCTTCTACAAAATCTTCGAGCACAACGGCGTCAACGGCCCGAACATCGCCGCCGTCTACAGCGACCGTGGCCACGGCGTACGCGCGCCCGTCGTCTTCTACAATCGCTCGAACGAGGCGGCAGCACAATTGAAGCCGGGCGACTTCGACTGGAAGGCGATCTTCTCCGGCGGCGTGCGCTGGTTTCACAGCGGCGGCATCTTCGCCGCTCTCTCGGAGACCACTGCCGAAGTCATCATCGACGGCATGAAGGCGGCCAAGGCCGCTGGCGCGGTGACATCTTTCGATTTAAACTTCCGTGAAAAGCTCTGGAAAATCTCCGGCGGACAGGATCGCGCGGTTGAGACGGTCGCGCGCATAGTAGAGAATGTCGACGTGCTCGTCGGCAACGAGGAAGACTTGCAGAAGGGCCTCGGCATTCCCGGCCAGGATGTCACGGCCAAGTCCAAGCTCGACCCGAGCGCGTTCTTCGGGATGATAGACAAGGTCGTCGGCCTTCACCCGCAGGTCAAGATCGTCGCGACGACGCTGCGCGAAGTGCACACGACGAACCGCCATAGCTGGGGAGCGGTGGCGTGGATTCAGGGCGAAACATACGTTTCGCCGACCGCCGAGCTGGACGTGATCGATCGCGTCGGCGGCGGGGACGGGTTCGCCGCCGGATTTATCTACGGCCTGCTCAATAATGAACCGCCCGAGGAAGCGCTCAAGCTCGGCTGGGCCCACGGCGCGCTGCTGACGACATTTCCCGGCGACACGACGATGGCCACCGTCGAGCAGGTGCGTGCCTTTGCCGGGGGCGGCTCGGCGCGCATTCAACGATAAAGTCAGTACCGCCTGCTTAAGCCGGGCGGGTGTTGATGCGGCTTGAGACCCGCCCGGCTTAAGCAGGCGGTACTGACAAGACGTTCAAGAGGTCATAACTGATGAGTACGAAACCCGCGCCTTCAACTGTTGGAAAGGGTGCGCCGGAGTTTGATCTGTCGCCCGGCGAGTTGCGCGCCATCATCGAAGAGGCGCTTTTGAGTGTCGGCCCGGAGGCGCGCGTGCTGGCGATCATCCCGGACAAGACGCGCGACGACAACACAGACGTGCTCTTCCCCTTCGCCGCAGAGATACTGGCCGAGCGACAGGTCGCGCAGTTCGACGCGCTCGTCGCGCAGGGCACGCACATGCCCATGACCGAGGAAGAGAAAAGGGCTAAGATCGGCTTGCGGGATGGAGGAGAAGCCCCCGGCCTCGGCCACATCTACGATCACCAGTGGAATCGCCCCGAAGAGCTTGTCAACATCGGCGAGCTTAGCGCCGAGCGCGTCAAAGAGTTGACCGGCGGGCTCATCACGGAGGCCGTACGTGTCAATCTCAATCGACTGCTGGGCCCTGGCATTTATGATACGGTGCTGATCTTCGGCGCGACCGTGCCGCATGAGGTGGCGGGTTTCGCCGGTGGCGCGAAATATTTTTTCCCCGGCGTCGCCGGGCCAGACCTGACGCACGCGACGCACTGGCTGGGCGCGCTCGCTTCCATCGAAAACGTCATCGGCCGCGTCGAGACGCCCACGCGCCATATGATCGAAGCCGCCGCAGATTTTGTTCCGGCCCGCGTCATCTCGCTCAACACGGTCGTCACGCGCGATGATGATAATCGTCTGCGCACGCATGCGCTCTTTGCCGGGGATGTGCGCGAGGCTTTCCGTCGTGCAGCCGAAGTCAGCCGGCAGGTTCACATCAAGTACACGGGTCGCAAATACAAGCGTGTCGTCGCGCTCCTCGACGAGCACTACGACGAGCTATGGGTCGGCGGCAAGGCCAGTTACAAGCTCGGTGGAATCATAGAGGAAGGCGGCGAGTTGATTATCTACGCCCCGCACCTGACCGCCATCTCGGAAACGCACGGGCTGTTGATTGAGAAATACGGCTACGCGCCGCTCGATAAGGTGCGCGAGATGGTCGCGCTCTCGACAGAGTTGCAGGCCAATCTGGCCGTCGCCGCGCACTTGGCCCACGTCTCCTACGCGGGCCAGCGCGACGAGACGGGACGTGTCGTTCCACGCTACCGCATCACTATGGCATCGGCGCTTGACGAAGCCACGTGTCGTCGCGTCAACTTGGGTTTCCTTGATCATCGACAGTTTCGTCGCGAGGATTACGAATCCGACCCCGACACCCTGATCGTCGAACGCGCCGGGCGCGACCTCTACCTGGTCGAGCCACACTGATGAATTTTGGATTTTAGATTTTAGATTGGCGCGTCTACGGGTCTTGACCGATGCATTCCAAAATTCAAGACGGACGGAGCGTTAATCTAAAATCCAAAATCTAAAATCCCAAATTGAATTGGGAGACTGGATTATTCATGGAAGCTACTACGGGTACGAAGTCTCAGGCGCAACTCGATCAGCTTTGCATCGATACGATTCGCACTCTCTCGATGGATGCCGTGCAGGCGGCCAACTCCGGCCATCCTGGGACGCCGATGGCGATGGCTCCCGTCACCTATCTTATCTGGAATGAGATTCTGCGCTTCGACCCCGAAGACCCCATCTGGCCCAACCGTGATCGCTTCGTGCTCTCCATCGGCCACGCCTCGATGCTGCTTTACAGCATGCTTCACCTGACGGGCGTCAAAGCCGTCAACGCGAAGTACGAGAAGACGGGCGAGGTCAGCGTCAGCCTTGACGACATCAAGAGCTTCAGGCAGTTGGATAGCAAATGCCCAGGGCATCCAGAGTATCGCTGGACTTCGGGCGTTGAGACGACGACGGGCCCGCTCGGACAGGGCATCGCCAACAGCGTCGGCATGGCCATCGCCGCGAAGTGGCAGGCCGCATATTTCAATCGTCCTGATTTAGCGGTCTTCGATTATCGCACCTACGCCATCTGCGGCGACGGCGATTTGATGGAAGGCATCTCGCACGAGGCCGCGAGCCTCGCCGGTCATCTCAAGCTCTCGAACCTCTGCTGGGTCTACGACAATAACAAGATCACGATTGAAGGCAGCACCGACCTTGCCTTTAGCGAGGACGTGGCGACGCGCTTTATCGGCTACGGTTGGAACGTCACGCGCGTCGGCGACGCCAACGACCTCAGCATGCTGAGACGCGCCTTCCAGGTCGCACAGAAGGAGACGGAGCGCCCGACGCTCATCATCGTCGACAGTCACATCGGCTACGGAGCGCCGACCAAACAGGGCACGCACGCCGCGCACGGCGAGCCGCTCGGCGAAGAAGAGATCAGGCTGACGAAACGCAACTACGGCTGGCCGGAGGATGCCAAATTTCTCGTGCCCGACGGCGTGCGCGAGCATTTCCGTGCGGGCATTGGTGCGCACGGCCACGCCCTGCGCGAAGAGTGGTTGAAGAAGCTGGAAGATTACAGGCAAGCTTACCCGGAACTGGCCGACGAGTTGGCCCGTATGCAGAAGCGAGAGCTTCCCGACGGGTGGGACAAAGACATCCCGACGTTTGCGGCGGACGGTAAGGGCCTCGCCGGTCGTGAGGCTTCGGCCAAAGTGCTCAACGCGATTGCCAAAAACGTGCCGTGGCTCATCGGCGGCGCTGCCGACCTCGCGCCCTCTACCAAGACGCGCCTGACCTTTGAAGGCGCGGGCGACTTTCTCGCCGAAACACCGGGCGGGCGCAATTTCCACTTCGGCATACGCGAGCACGCGATGTCTTCGATAGTCAACGGCCTCTCGCTCTCGAAGGTACGCCCCTACGGCTCAGGGTTCCTGATCTTCTCGGACTATTCGCGCCCCGCCATACGCTTGAGCGCGATCATGGAAATACCGACCATCCACGTCTTCACACACGACTCGATCGGAGTCGGCGAAGATGGGCCCACACATCAACCCGTCGAGCATCTGGCATCACTGCGCTGCATTCCCAACCTGATCGTGCTGCGCCCGGCGGACGCCAACGAGACGGCGGAAGCCTGGCGCGTCATCATGAAGCTCAGGCACGAACCGGCCTGCCTTATCCTGAGTCGTCAGGCCATCCCGACGCTCGACCGCGAGCGATACGCCAGCGCGGAAGGCACGCGATACGGCGCTTACGTGCTGGCCGATGCAGCCGGGCCCGACGGTCAATTGGATGTCCTGTTGCTGGGCACTGGCTCGGAAGTGGCGCTCTGCGTCGCGGCCTATGAGCAACTCATCGCGGAAGGGATAAAGGCGAGGGTCGTGAGCATGCCTTCGTGGGAGTTGTTCGAGCTACAGGACGAGGCATATAAAGAGCAGATCATTCCGCGCCAGGTCAGAGCGCGAGTCGCGGTGGAGTTAGCGTCGAAGCTCGGCTGGGACAGGTACGTGACGAGCCACGATCAGATCATCGGCATGCGCACCTTCGGCGCGAGCGCACCGCTTAAGGAAGTGACCAAAAAGTTCGGCTTCACGGTCGAGAGCGTAGTCGCAACCGCACGGCGCGAGGTTGGAAAGGCGGGGGCCGGGGATTAAGGCGTTGATTATTTGGTCTCGGTCATCAAGGACTGGCTGCTCAGTTCTTATCACCGGCCCCGGCCCCTAGAAAATTCATTGAGGAGCAAACATGATGAGTAATCCACTTGTTGAAATTATGAAACTGGGCCAGTCCATCTGGTATGACAATATCCGGCGCGCCATGCTCACCAGTGGTGATCTCACCAGGAAGATAGAGGAAGACGACCTGCGCGGCGTCACTTCCAACCCGACGATCTTCGAGAAGGCCATCACCGGCTCCACCGATTACGACACGCAGATGCAAACGCTTGTCAGCGCCGGTCGGAGCGTCGCGGAGATTTATGAAGAACTCGTCATCGAAGACATAGGGGCCGCCGCAGACCTGCTCAAGCCCGTTTACGATAAGACGGATGGTGTGGACGGCTACATCTCTCTTGAAGTCAACCCGCGCCTCGCCTACGACACGCAGGGGACGATCGACGAAGCCGATCGATTGTTTCAACGCCTCAGCCGCAAAAATGTGATGATCAAGATTCCCGCCGCGCAGGAAGGCTTACCGGCCATCGAAGAATCTATCTATCGCGGCATCAACATCAACGTCACGATGATCTTCTCGATCGAGAACTATGAGCAGGTCGCGGAAGCTTTCATCCGTGGCCTGGAGCGACGCGCGGCCGAAGGCAAGCCGGTCGATCATATCGCGTCCGTTGCGAGCTTCTTCGTCTCGCGCGTGGATACGATGATCGACAGCGACCTCGAATACCGCGCCCGCCACGCCGCGACACCGGAAGAGAAGGCGCGGCTCGAAGCCCTGCTCGGGCGTGCCGCGATTGCCAATGCGAAGCTTGCCTATCAAAAGTTCAAGGAGATATTCCACGGCGAGCGCTTCCGTGCTCTCAAGGAGAAGGGCGCGCAGGTGCAGCGTTGCCTCTGGGCTTCGACGGGGACGAAGAATCCTAACTACTCGCACACGCTCTA
Source organism: Pyrinomonadaceae bacterium (assembly GCA_036522655.1). Lineage (GTDB taxonomy): Bacteria > Acidobacteriota > Blastocatellia > Pyrinomonadales > Pyrinomonadaceae > DASQYE01. Next base: position 42,197 of record DATDFK010000005.1, read on the forward strand.
TGTGGACAACCTGATCGGCCCGGAGACGGTCAACACCGTGCCGCCCGCGACCTATACGGCGATTCGCAATCAGGGACGCGTCGCGCTCACGCTCGAAGAGGGCCTGGATGAGTGCCACGCCCTGATCAGCGAACTCGGCGAGAAGGGAATAGACCTCAAGGCCGTGACAGAGAAGCTGCAAAAGGATGGCTTGGCAGCCTTCGTCGCTTCCTTCGACACTCTCGAACAGTCCATCGAATCAAAGCGCGACGCGTTGCGCTCAGGGATACACGAGCGACTGACCGCCTCGCCAGGCAAGTACACGGACGCAATCAGCGCCGCTCTCAAGGAAGCCGATAAGGGCGATGTCGTGCGCCGCATCTGGCGCAAAGACGCAGCGCTGTGGAAAGAGGACGAGAGCCACCAGAAGATCATCAAAAACTCGCTCGGGTGGCTGGTCGTGGCCGACGAGATGATCGGCGTCGAAGACGACCTCATCACATTCGCAGACCGCATACGCGGCCCCAGGTCTTTCAAGCATGTGATGCTGTGCGGGATGGGCGGCTCGTCTCTGTGCCCGGAGGTGCTGCGTCAGACCTTCGGCCAAAGGGAAGGCTACCCGGAACTCCTGGTCTTGGATTCGACAGACCCGGATGTGCTGTCACAGTTCGCCGCGCGGATAAACGTCGCCGAGTGCCTCTTCGTCATCGCCTCCAAGTCGGGGACGACGACCGAGCCGCTGGCTTTCTACAAATACTGGTACGATCAGGTGGGCAAGGTGAAAGAGAACGCGGGCGAGAACTTCATCGCCATCACAGACCCCGGCACGCTGATGGAGAAGATGGCGACCGGCGATAAGTTCAAGCGCATCTTTCTCAACCCGCCGGACATCGGCGGACGCTATTCGGCGCTGTCGAATTTCGGCATCGTCCCGGCGGCGCTCGCGGGCGTGGACATCAGAGAGCTTCTGGACAGGGCAGAGCGAATCGTACATGCCTGCGCTTCGGTCGTGCCCGCGACGGACAATCCCGGCGCGCGCCTGGGCGCGATCATGGGCGAGTGTGCGAAGGCAGGGCGAGACAAGCTGACGATCATCGCCGATCAGAAGGTGGCCGCGCTCTCTCTCTGGATAGAGCAACTGGTGGCGGAGAGCACGGGCAAGGAAGGCAAAGGCATTCTTCCCGTCGCAGGCGAGCCGCTGGGCCCACCGTCCGTCTACGGAGATGATCGCCTGTTCGTCTCGATAGCGCTGGAGAAGCTCGACGGTGAGACGGAAGTGAAATTAAAGGCGCTCGAAGCCGAAGGCCATCCGGTCATCTACCGGACGCTGACAGACCTCTACGATCTGGGCGAAGAGTTTTTCCTGTGGGAGTTTGCGACGGCGTTCGCCGGGTGGCGCTTGGGCATCAACCCGTTCGACCAGCCGAACGTGCAGGAATCGAAGGATGCGACCAAAGAACTGCTCGATCAATTTACCAGGGAAGGCAAGTTGAGAGAGCAGACCGCGCTCGGCACTGACGGCACGTTGACCATCCTGGTCGATGACGAGAAGGGCGCGCAATCGCAGTCGGCCTCGGTCGCCGACCTGCTCAAAGAGCATCTCTCGAAAGTTAAGCCGGGCGACTACATCGCGTTGCTCAACTACATCGAAGAGACGCCGGAGATAGAGGCGACGATTCAGGCGATTCGCACGCACCTGCGCGACGCGACCCGCTGTGCGACGACGACCGGATACGGGCCGCGCTTCCTTCATTCGACGGGACAACTGCACAAGGGCGGGCCCGACACAGGCGTCTTCATACAGGTGACGGCGCAGGATAAGGTCGATCTGCCGATACCGGGACAAGCCTACACCTTCAGCACTCTGAAGCAGGCACAGGCGCTCGGCGATTTTCATTCTCTCTCATCGCGCGGGCGTCGTGCGATACGCGTCGACCTTGGCGCGGATGCGGTCGCCGGTCTCAAACGTCTACATGACTTGATCGTCGAAGCCGTCCCACGCTCCGGCGTCGCAGGAGCATAAAAATTAAGGATGAAGGATGAAGGATGAAGGATGAAGTAAAGCCTTCAAGAACGAATAGCATTCTTTTCATCCTTCATCCTTCATCCTTCATCCTTGCTTTTGTAGTCCGATGCTTCGTAGGATGTCGGCGAACCTGGGTTCGGAGTGGAGGTTGTCGAAGATGGGGTCGACCTGGATGAAGGGTATCCAGTTGAAGCGTTCGTCGCGTGCCTTTTCGAGCCAGGCGATGGCCTGTTCTTTCTCGCCGAGCCCGGCGTAGATGACCGCCGTGTGATAGGGTGAGACGTAATGCTGCCGGGATAATTCCTCTAACCGCTGAACGATCTTCAGTGCCTCGGCTTTTTTCCCCGCGAGAGCGTAGGCGTGCCCGAGCGCGGTCAGTGCGCTCACGGAATTGTCTGAGAGTGTGGCGGCCTTTTGAAATTCCGCGATGGCCTCGTCAAGCTTGCCCTGTTGTTCGAGGATTTGACCCAGCTCGATGTGCACGCGCGCGGCGTTCTCGTCCAGCTCAAGTAGTTTCCGGCACTCGCTGATCGCTTCGTCATACTGCCGCGCGTAGTACAGATGCCGCACCAGATCTGCGCCCATCGGGAGCGAGAACGGCTCAAGCTCGTGGGCCCTTCGCGCTTCCGTGATCGCTTCGTTGTGCCGCCCCGACGCCGCCAGATAGGCGGAGTACCACTGATGGGCCGTCGCGTAGTTCGCGTTAAGCTCCCTGGCCCGCTTGAATTCCCGTTCGGCCTCCGGCCACTTCCAGTTGTAACGATAGCTGACGAAGCCGAGCGAGGCGTGTGCTTCCGACAGCGTCTCGTCAAGTTGCAGAGCCTTGGATGCAGCCTCCTGCGCCTTCGGATAGAACCGTGTTGCCGGAGCGACGTTGTAGACATTGAGCAGGGCATAGCAATCCGCCAGCCCCGTATATGCGGGAGCGTAATTGGCGTCCTTCCCGATGGCCTGATTGAAATACTCTATGCCCTTCTCAAGCCCTTCGGAGGTTCGCTTGTTCCAGTAGTAACGCCCCTGTAGATAGAGCCTGTAAGCTTCGGAGTTCGTGGTGTTACTCTTCTTCAACTGCTTCTCTTCGACGCCGCCCAGGCGCGTACGCAGCTTCTCCGACACATCGCGCGAAATCTCGTCGGGCAGCGCGATGATGTCCGACAGCTTGCGACTGTATTGCTCTCCCCAGATATGGCTGTCGTCCTGCGTGTCGATCAACTCGACGCTGATCGACAGGTCGTCGCCGTGCTGCACGACCCTGCCCGAAAGCAGCGCGCGCACGCCGAGGTCTCGCCCGATCTTTTTCGAGTCCGACTCGCCGCCCTTGTAATTAAAGACCGTGTTGCGTGATTTCACTTTCAGATACGGCAACTGCGAAAGATTGTTGATAAGGCTCTCCGTGATTCCCTCGGATAGATACTCTGTGTTCGGGTCGTTGCTCGCGTTCGTAAAAGGCAGAACCGCCAGCGACTCGATCGCCCCGCTCTTACTCTTCCGCCCGAAATAGGCGTAAGCGATAAGCGCCGCTGCAACGGCGAGGACGGCGACGGCGACCAGCGCGCCCGTGCGGCTCAACAGCATGCCTTGCAGGCCCGCGAACTTTCCGGGGACGTGACGCGGCGGAATGTAACGCATGCCGCCCGTCAAGTGGCTAGATGCGCTGCCTTCCGTATCAACTTCACGTAACAGGTTGCGCAGGTCGTCGCGCAGGTCTTCTATCTTCTGGTAACGGTCGTCCGGCTCCTTGGCGAGCGCGCGGTCTAATATCTCCTGTAAGCGCGAGAGGACTTGCCCGTCCTCCGATCGCAGTTCCTTGATCGGTATCGGCGTGCCATGCACTACTTCGTAACGCACGTCCACAATCGACTTGCCCTGAAACGGCCACGTGCCCGCCAGCATCTCGTAAAGCAGCACGCCCGTCGAGAAGATGTCCGCGCGATGATCGACACGCTGCCCCTGAGCCTGCTCCGGCGCAGCGTACGTCGCAGTCCCGTAAGGCACGCCGACTTCTGTGATCTGCGGGTCGGTCGATTCCGTGTTCCCCCGCTCCATCAGTTTCGCGAGCCCGAAGTCCAAGACCTTCGCCACACCGGAATCCATGACCATCACGTTTCCGGCTTTGATGTCACGATGAATAATGCCGCGCGCGTGCGCCGCCGCCAGAGCATCCGCGACCTGAATCGCGATCGAAAGCGCGCTGCGCAGCTCAAGCGCCCGCCCGTCGACAAGCTGGCGCACGTTGCGCCCTTCGACGTGCTGCATCGCTATGAAGTGGACGCCTTCGACTTTGTACAGGCCGAAGATGGTACAGATGTTCGGGTGATCTAATGAGGACGCGAGTTTCGCTTCACGCTCGAAGCGAGTCAGATTTGAAAGCTTGTCGGTCAATTCCGGCGGCAGCACTTTGATGACCACCGGACGGTCGAGCGAGGTGTCGAGAGCCTTATAGACAGTCCCCTGGCCGCCCTCTCCGAGCTTTTCAAGGACACGATAATGAAGCAGCGTCCGTCCTATCATAATGGGTTCGATTAAGGCCCTGGGGCAGCCGCCTGTGTTTTAATCAAGACTGCTGGATTGGCCCTTATCTTACACTAAAATAGGCCCGCGACGGATTTTAAAATAGCAGCGCAAATTACTTGAACGTTGGCGGCAAAGCGCCCATACTGCCCTTATCAAAACTTCAATTTGCAGAGGAGGCGCGACCTTCATGGCGGGACAACCCGGGAGTGCCGGGCCATCCGAAAGCTCGCCCGGCGAGGGCGGTCTATACCCTTCGATCTCCGTTTCCGAGCTGGACAGGTTGTTTGCCCTGGCGCACCACGACCCGCACTCTCTTCTCGGAGCACACCCCGTCGCAGGCGGCGTCATCGTGCGCGCCTTCAAGCCGGAGGCAGAGAAAGTGGAACTGCTCACGGGCGACGACGGGCCAAGAGAGCTGGTCAAAGTTCACCGTGACGGTTTTTTCGAGCTCTTGATCGAAGGCCGCTCCGATACCTTTCCTTACGAGTTGCGCGTGACTTACGCGGGCGGCGACGCCTACACCATGCGCGACCCCTATTCCTTTCTTCCCACCCTCGATGATTTCGACGAGCACCTCTTCGGAGAGGGACGCCACGAGCGGCTCTACGACAAGCTGGGCGCGCACGTGCGCCGCCTCGGCGATGTGACGGGCGTCTCTTTCGCCGTCTGGGCTCCCAACGCAGGCGGCACGAGCGTCGTCGGCAACTTCAATAACTGGGACGGACGCCTGCACCAGATGCGCCGCCTGGGCTCGTCCGGCATCTGGGAAATCTTCATCCCAGACATAGGCGCGGGTGAGATGTACAAGTACGAGATACACAACGCTGGAGCGCCCCCGTTCCTCAAAGCAGACCCTTACGCGCTCTACTCCGAAGTCCCGCCAGCAACTTCCTCCATCGTCTTTCAGCCGTCCTACAAGTTTAACGACGAAGACTGGATAAAGAAGCGAGACGCGCGCGATCACCTGCACGCGCCCCTTTCGATCTACGAAGTTCACCTGGGCTCATGGCGAACCATTCCCGAAGAAGAGAATCGCTCGCTCACCTACCGCGAGACAGCGCCGGTGCTCGCCGACTACGCGCTCGACATGGGGTTCACTCACGTCGAGTTTCTGCCATTGAAGGGCTATCCGTACGGCGGCTCCTGGGGTTATCAGGTCGCGAACTATTACTCGCCGTCCTCGCGCTACGGCACGCCGGACGATTTCCGCTACCTCGTCGACTATCTTCACCGGCGCGGGCTCGGCGTCATCATGGATTGGGTTCCCGCACACTTCCCGAAGGACGCCTTCGCTCTCGGACGCTTCGACGGCTCAGCGCTCTACGAGCACCTTGACCCGCGACAGGGAGAACATCCAGACTGGGGAACCTATATCTTCAACTACGCGCGCAACGAGGTTCGCAACTTCCTCGTTGCCAACGCGCTCTTCTGGATCGACGAATGCCACATCGACGGACTGCGCGTCGATGCCGTCGCCTCCATGCTCTATCTGGATTACAGCCGCACGGACGGGCGCTGGATTCCCAACGAGTACGGCGGGCGCGAGAACATCGGCGCGCTGGAATTCTTGCGCCAGCTCAACGACACCGTGCATGCGCGCCATCCCGGCGTGATGATGATTGCCGAAGAGTCAACCGCCTGGCCCGGCGTCACTCGCCCGCCGCACACCGGCGGCCTAGGCTTCAACTTCAAGTGGAACATGGGCTGGATGCACGACACGCTGCTCTACTTCCAGAAGGATGCCGTCTATCGCCAGTATCATCACGGCAACCTGACCTTCGGCTTTCTCTACGCGTGGAGCGAGAACTATCTTCTGCCCTTCTCGCACGACGAGGTGGTGCACGGCAAGGGGTCTCTCCTGGACAAAATGCAGGGCGACCGCTGGCAGAAGTTCGCCAACCTGCGCGCCCTCTACGGCTACATGTGGGCCCACCCCGGCAAGAAGCTGCTGTTTATGGGCTGCGAGATAGGCCAGTGGCGCGAGTGGAACTACGAGCGAAGCCTCGACTGGCATCTGCTCGAAGAGGCCGATCATCAAGGGCTACAGGATTTAGTCCGCGAGCTTAACCGCATTTATCAAGAAGAGCCCGCGCTCTGGGAAATGGATGTCGAGCCCGGCGGCTTTCAGTGGATCGACGCCACCAACGCGGCTGACAATATCCTCTCCTTCCTGCGCATCGCTGCCGCCGCCGGTCGCCAACTCGTATGCGTGTCCAATTTCTCGCCCGTGGTGCGACAGGGCTATCGTATCGGCCTGCCCAAACCGGGCCAGTACCGCCAAATCCTTAACACGGACGCTTCCAGATTCGGCGGCAGCAATGTGGGCGTCTTCGACGCCGTGGCGGCTGAAGCTCTGCCCTGGCAGGGACAACCCTATTCGGTCATGCTAGACCTTCCGCCGTTCTCTACGATGTGGCTGGAAGCCCCGCACGAATAGCCGGCCGAATCTGTCAGGAATAGGCGCTTTTGGGGAAATCTTTCAATAAGCTTGAAACGTTTTTCTTCAATCCTGAAAGCCTTCCACGACGCTCGCCGATCCTGTTAAGCTCAACAAAATAGCCAGGATGAGTAAAGCAAAGGTTACGGTGATAAGGCTTGGCCTTCTTCCGGCCGTCACTTTCCGTCAAGGACTTTGGGGTTTGGCTTGTATTTTCTTGTAAAGTTTTCTGGGGTGATGTAAATTGTGCTTGAGGACGAGCAGGTAAATAATAGTAGCCGGAACCTTGAACGTCCGGTAAGACGGGGAGTTGATTGAGTTGAGCGAGAAAGCGCGCCGAGGGCGAAAAACGAGAATCCACGAGGTCGCCAACGAGGGTGGCGTAAGCATCGCGACTGTCTCGCGTGTGATGAACGGCAGCGACAGCGTGACGCCGGAATTGCGCGAGCGTGTGATTAAGGCTGCGCGAAAACTAAACTACGACATAGAGGGAAAGAACAAGGCCAGGATTATCGCGTTCATCCTCGGCAATCGCGCCGTTTTCAATCCCTTTCATGCTTCCGTACTGGTCGGGGCGGAGGCTTACTGTGCCGCTCACGACTACGGCCTTCTCTTC
>DATDFK010000006.1:0-69648 GCA_036522655.1 Pyrinomonadaceae bacterium
TTGGCAGCCTGCTCGGCGCGTCCGTGCTCGCGGCGTGGATGAGCGAGATTCTGGTGGGCGCTGCCGAGGGTACGGGTAAGGCGCTGGGGATGTCGGAAATCTTCATCGGCATAGTCTTTCTGGCCATTGTCGGAGGCGCAGCCGAGAGCGGGTCGGCGATTGCGATGGCGCGGAAGAACAAGATGGATTTGTCGGTCGGCATCGCGCTTGGCAGTTGCATACAGATTGCGCTCTTTATCGCGCCGGTGCTGGTGCTGTCAAGCTATTTCATCGCGCCCGCGCCGCTCAGCCTGGCGTTCAACCGGGCCGAGATCGGCTCGCTCTTCATCGCGGTGCTGATTGGCGCAATGGTCTGCGACGACGGCCAGTCCAACTGGTACAAGGGCATCCAACTCGTCACGGTCTACGCCATCATCGCGCTCATGTTTTATCTGATACCAGTGATACTGTGATTAAACCGGGGCGCTAGAGCGATGCTACTGATCTCCATTTTCATCGCCCTGATTTTCCTGCACAGCCTGTTCTCGTCGCGCCTTGAGCGCACCGTCGTGACTGCGCCCATTGTCTTCACGATCGCCGGGGCGCTGGCGCTCTTTTTATTGCCGGAATCACCTGACCGTCAGGGCGGCCAGCACTTCTTTCTCAGTGTGGCGGAGATAGGTCTCGTGCTTTTGCTCTTTAGCGATGCCTATCGCACAGACCTGCGCTTGCTGAGGAGCTTCCGTAACCTTCCCGTACGTCTCCTGAGCATCGGGATGTTGTTGACCATCCTGCTGGGCATGTTGGGAGCGCTCGCCATCCTGCCGGGCCTCTCAATCTGGGAAGCGGGAATTCTCGCCGCCATACTGGCTCCGACGGACGCGGGGCTGGGCCAGATCATAGTCAATAGCCCGCGCCTCCCCGTGAAGATTCGTCAGGCTCTCAACGTGGAGGCCGGTCTTAACGATGGATTGTCCGTTCCTTTCCTGCTCTTTTTCATTGCGGTGGCGGGCGGCGGCGCGCAAAGCGTAGAGGCGAGCCTCACCAGATACATAGTCGAGCAGTTGGGCTACGGGGCATTGATTGGCATTGGCCTCGGGTTGATCGGCGGCTGGTTGCTGGGAGCGGCCCATCGCAGGCATTGGTCATCTCACATGTGGCTCCAACTTGGTGTCGTCGCATTACCGCTCGGTTGTATGCTCGCCTCCGAAGCAGTCCACGCGAGCATGTTCATCGCCGCTTTCGTCGGCGGTATGGCAGCACAGGCCGGATTCAAGAGCACGGACGACAACGCCATCGAGTTCACAGAACATGCGGGCCAGTTGTTCAATCTTTCCGTCTTCTTTCTCTTTGGCCTGCTCGTGGCGCGCGACTGGAGCCAGTTCAACGCGTGGCATCTGCTTTATGCGGTTCTCAGCCTTACAGTCGTGCGGATGTTGCCGGTTGCTCTGGCGCTGATCGGCACTCGGTTGAGCGCGGCCACAGTCTTTTTTATGGGCTGGTTTGGCCCGCGCGGTCTCGCGTCAATCGTCCTCGGTCTTGTTTATCTTGAACACGAGACGCATCAACCGGGCGAAGCCACGATCCGGCTGGCTGTGATGGCGACCGTGCTCGTCAGCATTTTCGCGCACGGGCTGAGCGCGTTGCCCGGGATGAAACTCTACGCGCGAAAGCTTGAAGAGCTTCCCCCAGCCGCTCAGGAGTTTGCTGCTTCGGAAACTGATGGCCTTGAAGTCGAGGTCGTCGCGCTGCATTGAACGACGACTCTTCAGGAGAAGATATGAGCACAGCGGATTACACCGAACGAAGAACGGACACTGTGAGCCTGGCGGATGAGGAAGGAGTCAAACAGGTACTTGTGGACTCGGTTCTGGGGCTTTGGGAAGTCGTCAACAATTTAACGCGTCTTCAGCCCAGCACGCGCAACCGTTACCGCGTGACCATCTTCGGTTCAGCCCGTGCAAAACCCGGAACCTTCGCCTATGAAGAGACCAAACGGGTTGCAAAGGGGCTGGCCGAGATGGGATGCGACATTATCACGGGCGGCGGGCCGGGGCTGATGCAGGCAGCGAATGAAGGAACCGAGAGCGCGGGCGCGCAGGGCGATTCACTAGGGATCCGCGTTGACCTGCCGTTCGAGCAGGATGTTAATCCATTTGTCGAGCTGGCGTTTGAGCATCGCACATTCTTTACGCGCCTGCATCATTTCGTGCTCGCTTCGGACGCCTTCATCGTCGCGCCGGGTGGCATCGGCACAGTGCTGGAAACACTGATGATCTGGCAGCTTCTTCAGGTTCGGCATCTGGAGGCGACGCCGCTCGTTCTGGTCGGCAAGATGTGGCCCGGCCTCATCGAGTGGGCGCGCAATTCAATGCTCTCGTTTGAAACGCCGCTCGCCAACGCAGAGGATATGGATATTCCTCAGTGCGTGGCGAACGGCGATGAGGCCATTGCTATAATTCGCGAGCGCTACTCGCAGTGGGTGAAAGAGAGTGGGCGAAAAGCGGCGCTGCCCGGCTAATTATTCAAGTCCGGCATCCTACTTGAGAGCGCCCGCCAGCAGGTTGCCGACACTTGCGCCGCCTTTGGCCTGGACGAACTGCGTCATAATGGGAACGAACTTGCCCGCCATATCGGCGGAGAGTCCGAGTGATTTAAATGAGCCTGCGAGCGAAGCAACGCTGCCCGCTTTGCCCGGCAGCATTCCGCCCATTGCGCCGAGCGCGCCTGCGGATCCCTTCTTCGGCTTTGGCGCTGCCTTTAAGAGTCCATCCATGCCCGGCACAGCATCAGCCACCCTGGTAAACTCTTCGGGCTTCAATTTAGTTTTGGCGAGACCGAAGATCGCCCCCGAGCCGCCGATGGCCTGCTCCGGCGTGATGGAAAGCTCCTTGGTGAGCTTGCCGATGAGTTCGGGGCTGGGGTTCTTTGACTCCGCTGTGTCTGCTGTTGGCGTTTGCGCTTGCGCATATTTCGTGTCCAGCATTGCGACATACGTGAAGAGGCAAAGGGCGAGGAGCGCGATTCGTATTCTGTTCGTCATGGAATTCATCCTTTCTCAGGGGCCGGTTCAAAAAATGGCGGAGCGAGGAACCTTTAAGGGACATACGTTTCTATCAGCGCCGGGTCTAACACTTCGCGCTCTTCGGACAGGAGCCTGTGTGCGACGCCTGCAAGGGCTGCTCCAATGATCGGCGCAACCCAGAAGAGCCAGAGCTGCGTGATGGCCCAGCCGCCGACAAAGAGCGCTTGTCCGGTCGAGCGCGCCGGGTTGACGGAAGTGTTCGTGACCGGGATGCTGACAAGGTGGATTAAGGTCAGCGCCAGTCCGATCGCCACGGGGGCCATTACTTCCGGCGCACGCTTGTCCGTTGAGCCGAGAATGATGAGCAGGAAGAAGAAGGTCATCACCATCTCGGTGACCGCGCCGGCAACGAGCGAATATGTGCCGGGCGAGTGCTCGCCGTAGCCGTTTGCCGCAAACCCGGAGGCCGCCGCGTCAAACCCCGCTTTGCCGCTCGCAATCAGATACAACACCGCCGCCGCGACGATCGCGCCGATGACTTGCGCGACGATGTATGGCACAACGTCCGTGGCAGGGATGCGCCGGGCCGTGTAGAGGCCAATCGTCACCGCCGGGTTGAAATGGCCGCCGGAGATGTGGCCGACAGCGTAGGCCATCGTCAGCACCGTCAGACCGAAGGCCAGCGAGACGCCTAATAAACCGATGCCGACTTGGGGAAAGGTCGCGGCGAGGACGGCGCTGCCGCAACCTCCCATGACCAGCCAGAAAGTGCCGAGGAATTCCGCCGCTAATTTTTTGCTCATCGTCTTGCTTCCTCCTCTAAAGTTTTTTAACGAGCGTTTGAGGCTCAGCCCTGATGCCATGTCATCATTCGCTTGCGCTGCACGACGGCCAGGCGCGTGAGCATCTTGTCCGTGGTGTAAATGGGGCTGAAACTGATGACATCGTGTGTTCCTCCGAATCGCTTGTCACCTCCGGCAAGGGCTTGCCGCTTGCCCCCTTCGAGCACCCAGTAACCGTCGAAGTGCGTCCACATCTCCTTCTGTCCCCATCCGCGTGCGGGGCCGAGAGCGGTGTATATGTCCGGTGGGATTGCCACCAGCTTGAACGCTTCCGGGTCGAGTCCCAGCTTCTCTTTCAGGATGCGCGGGCCATGCTGTAGAAGCGCGGTTTCAAGGTCTATGCGAGTGAGCCCCCAGCGGCTTTCAAGCCCCAGCGCGGCGAGCAACTCTGTGCGGGGCATCGCAGCTTTCGGCTCCGGCTCATCGAAATCCTCAATCAGCAAGTCTTCTTCGACGAGGCACACCTGATAGCGCGTGCCGCCCGAGTTGATGAACGGATTGAGCAAATAGAGTTCTATCGCATCCCTCGAACGGTCTCCGGTATCGGACGGATTAAGAAGAAGATGTGTCAACTGATCTCGCGCCCACTTCTTGCTTTCGGTCTTCAGGAAAGATGGTTGCCAGCCGTAAGGAATGAGGTGGGCGAAATGGCGGCGCGAATGGGTTCGCGCCGGTGCGAGGCCAAGCCTTTGGGCGAGGCCAAGCGTCTCTTCGGAGAAGGAAAAGAGCAGGTCATCGCCCAATGCGGTCGCTTCCGTCAGCTTGACGGAGGCAGCGTCTTTCTTCTCTTCCTTCGTCTCAGGCTTCTGCATGAGCTGCCGGACGACACGGTCGAGCTGCGAGAGATCGCCGGAATCGAGCGCGCTCAAGGCCGCCTGCTGAAGGTCTGTCGCCGCTTCCTTCTCTTTCTCCGGCTTTGCCGCCACACCCGTTTTGAGGCTCTGAAAATCACTGAGACGGCGCGCGTAGAACGCTCGCTGCGGGGAATCCATGCGCTCAAGCTGAGACAGCAGTGTCATCGCACGATTCCGCCACTCTCGGAGCGTCTCGGTGGAGGCGTTTAAGAAGACGTGTAAGCCGGGAGAGAACGGGTCTATGGGGACATCCGCGAGTCTGTCATAGACGGCTTCCGCCATCCCCATCGATTGGCTGCTGGCGGCAGAGGTTTCTCGTATTCCGCGCACACGTTCGGTTAACTCGCCGGTTCTCTGCCAGTCGCCGCGCTCGACGGCAGTCCTCAACTGCCGCTCAAGTAAGTCGAGCGAAGCGGCATTCTGTTTGATACTCATATAAGCCGTCTCGGACAGCGTTGTTGCCATCAGCTCGCGCGCCCTTTGAAAGTAAAGGTCTCTGTAGAGAGTGTCGAAACTGCTCGTCTCAACCAGTTTGGAGACGATCTGCAATGCATTTTCCCGTTCAGCCGAAGCGGCCTTTGACATGATTGAATCCTCCTTCTGATTCGCACGCTCACCTGGATGTAATAATTCTGACGGCTAACTTCGAACGCCTGCCTCAGGGCACGGGCGCTTCCGGGCGCTTCTCTGCTTGGAGAGTGGTTAAGACTGCCGGCTCCAGGTCAGCACTCTCTTGTTTAATAAACGACCCTGCTTTTCGTTTCAGAATCACAGCGGTCAGATCATCCATCTGCGCAGTGCCTTTGCAGAAATCGGAGACGGCCGCGCGCAGTCCTGCAATCATTTCATCTGCCGGAAGGTCGCGCGCTTTACGCAGGACGGCTTCCAGCCTGACCAGCCCGAACTGTTCGCCCTCCGGGTTTTCCCATTCATAAAAGCCATCGGTGACCACCGCCAGAAAGTCTCCCGCAGCCAGCCGTCCTTCTGTCCCTTGTTCGTAACGGACGCCCATAATCATGCCCAGAGGGATTCCCTGAGCTTCAAGATTCTCTATCTTGTCGTCGGCATATTTGTGCCAGAGGATGGGGCCGTGACCGGCTGAGAGCACTTTCACGTGTGAGTTGTCGGGGTCTAAAAAAATAACAGCGAAGGTGACGAAACGGTTCGCAGAGAGGTCTTCAGCCAGCAGCCGGTTGAGATGTTCCAGCACGCCATCCTTCCCATCGGCGGAGAGAAAACTCGCGCGCGCATAGGCCCGGCAAGATGTGCTGACCAGCGCGGGGCCGATGCCGTGGCCGGTCGCATCTGCGAGGCTGATCGCAAGCTGTCCGTCCGGCAGCGCTTGCCAGTCAAAGTAGTCGCCGCCGGTCTGGTCAGCGGGTTGATTCCAACCGGCAATCTCGAAGTTCTCCAATCCGGGCGGGCGGCTGGGCAGCAGTCTCTGTTGTATAGCGCGGGCGACATCGAGGTCGTGCTTCACTTGTTCCAGTTCGCTCTGCAAGTCGGCTTCTCTGAGCGCCGCCAAGACGTGAACTCGAATCTGTCCGGCGACAAACGCGGCGGCGAGACCGCCCGCGAGGATCAACCCCGCATAGACGAAATAGCTCGCCGGTAGCAACGCGGACAGGTTGGCGTTCGATTGCCGGTTGCCCATCACGGTGTAAAACGTGACGGCGAGGTAACCCGATGCGGACAGGAATCCCGTCAACAAAGAGAGGCCCGGACGCAGACGCAACGTGGAAAGAGTGATGAAAAAGAAATAGATGAGCATCGAAGGCCCGACCAGCGCCAGGTGTGGACTTATCAGGCCGCTTTCTACCAGTAAGAAGAGGAAGAGTGTGGGAATTTGAGTCTCAATGAATATTCCCACTATCGCCGAGGTCGTTTGCGAGACTGGCTGCCCCTGTTGAAGCGCCCTTTTGATGACGGCCAGCTTGAAGACCTTATATGCAATGGCGAGGCTGAGGAACAAAGTTGCTGTGAGCAGCAATCGTGGTTGTAAGTATGCGAGGCCGCGCGCGATGGCGTAAACCATCAGCGCGCCAAGCAGTCCGAGCAATCCTATTATTCTGTACGCCTCGCTCTTGAGAGCCGCGAGTTGAAACGCCTTCGATTCTATATGTTCCATACTCATGCCAGGTGCGCTCGAACGAAGTATCACCTTCTCCTCTACACTTGCCAGCCGCCTCCGAGAGCTTTGTACAAGAGCACGACTGTCAGCAGCTCATCGCGTCGCGTTCGTGCAAGGCCCAACTCCGCATCGAACAGCTCGCGGTCTGCGTCGAGCGCTTCGAGCAGGTTCGAGACTCCGTATCTGTAACGCATATAAGAGAGGCGCGAGCGATCCTGAAGAGTACCGACAAGCAGCTCGCGCTGGGAACGAACCTCTTTCACCTTGCGGTAGGCGACCAGCGAGTCCGACACATCGCGGAAAGCGTTTTGAATAGTCCGCTCATAATTAACCAGCAGCAGGTCTCTCTCAGCCTGTGTGAGCCGGACGTTCGACTTGAGACGGCCTCCCGTGAAGATGGGCTGCGCGATCTGCGGAAGAAGTCCCCAGACGCTTCGGGATGGGCTGAAAAGCTTGGTTAACTGATCGCTTTCAAAGCCCAGAAAGCCTGTCAGCGAGATGCGCGGGAAGAATGCCTTCTTGGCCACTTCGATGCGTAGGTTGGCGGCCAGCAGGTCTTGCTCGGCGGAGCGTATGTCGGGGCGGCGCTCGATCAAATCCGAAGGCAGACCGGCGGGAACCTCCGGCGGCATCTGCTGTTCCGTCAGCTCGGAGCCACGCGGGATGTCCTGCGGGTTCTTGCCTGTCAGGAAGCTGATGAAGTTCTCCTGCTTTTCGATGGCCATCTCAAGCGCAGGAATCACCTCCTCAGCATCGTAAACAAGCTCTTCGGCCTGCCGGACTTCAAGCATGTTTGAGACCCCGTTCTCTGCTCTCATCCTGATGATTGCCAGAGACTCTCGGCGCAATCCAGACGTGCGCTTTGCTATCTCCAGCTCGTAATCAAGCTCGCGCAGATTGAAATAAGCGCCCGCCACGTCACTCACGATGGTTGTCATCACAGCCCTGCGCGCCTCTTCCGAGGCAAGCAGGTCGGCTCTGGACGCTGCGGTCGCTTTTCTGAGCCGTCCCCAGATGTCAAGCTCGAAGGTGAACAGGTTCAGGAGGACGCTGCCGAAGCTACGGTCTCGCTTGGCGGGCCCGGGGAGGGTCACGGCCCCATCTCTTGAGAGGCGCTCGATAACCATGTCCGTGCTCCCGCCGATTGTGGGAAATTGCTCGGAGCGTGTGAGCCCCAGGGAGGCGCGCGCCGCATCTATGCGGGCTACGCTTTCACGCAGATCGTAGTTATGTATGAGAGCCTGGCGAATCAACCCCTGAAGCTTTTCGTCCTTAAAGACCTCGAACCATTTCACATCGGCGAGCGACTGGGCGTTGGGCTGTGCCGGTGCAGTCGCACCTCTATAATCGACAGGAGTCTGAACCTTCGGCGGCTCATACTTTTTTTTCTGGCCGAAGGCGATGCCCTGACTCATGCTCACGATCAGCAGGATAATTATCAATCGCTTCATAACATTCCCCCCTTTCCATCCGCCTGTGCCGTCAACACAGGATGCGGCTCTCCCTCGACCGGCCGCTCTTCGACCAGAATCGTCTCCCGCTCATCTCCAACCACTGTGTGCTCATCCTCCGGTTGAAGAACCTCCACCGCTTTGTGTCGTCTGCGGCCCAAGCCTTCGATGAAGGTATAGTTGCCGGGAATGATAAAGACGCCCAGAAACGTTGCGACCAGCATGCCCCAGAAGACGCCCGTGCCCATCACATTCTGCGCTCCTGCGCCCGCGCCGCTTGCTTTCATCAACGGCACGACACCCAGAATGAAGGCGAAGGCCGTCATCAGGATGGGCCGAAAGCGCAGCCTGGCCGAAGTCAGCGCGGCATCCTCCAGAGACATTCCTTCATCATGCTTTGCCTTGGCGAATTCAACTATCAGAATGGCGTTCTTGGCCGCCAGCCCGATGAGCATGACGAGACCAACCTGCACGTAGACGTTATTGTCATAGCCCATCAGCCAGACGCCGAAGAAAGCGCCGAGCGCAACCAGCGGCGACCCCAAAAGCACGGCCCACGGCAGACGCCAGCTTTCATACATCGCAGCCAGCAGCAGGAAGACGCAGACGAGCGCCAGGATGAGAGTCGGCGCTGACGGCGGCGCGATCTTTTCCTGATACGAGAGCGACGAATAGGCGAAGCCCATCTCCTTGGGCATCGTCTTCGCGAACACATCTTCGAGCGCGGAGAGAGCCTGCCCCGATGTGTAGCCTCTGGCGGGCGAGCCCTGAATCTCCACGGAGCGCAACAGATTGAAACGGGTCGTCAACTCCGTTCCGGCTATGTCCTTGACGTTGACGAGCGTTGAGAGCGGTATCATCTCGCCCGTAGTCTTTGAACGGACGTAGATATTGCCTATGTCCTTAGACTTCAGTCTCGTTTCCGAATCGGCCTGCACGTAGACGCGATAGAGACGCCCGAAGCGATTGAAGTCGTTAACGAACGTGCCGCCCATAGCGGTTGACATGGCCTGAAAGACCTCGTTCACGGGGACGCCGAGAGTTCGTGCCTTCTCGCGGTCAAGGTCTACTTTGACCTGTGGGTAAGAGGGGTCAAACGAGGTGAAGACCGTGCCCAGCTCGGGGCGGGTTCGCGCCACCTGTAGGAACTTCGTCGTCTCGTCGCCAAGCTGCTGAATGGTCATCGTGCCGCTGCGATCCTGAATCAGAAAGTTAAAGCCGGAGGCCGCGCCGAACCCTGCAAGCGTCGGGATGTTGAAGGGAAAGACGACGGCCTCCGGGATGTCCGCAAACTGCCTTTGCAGCTTCGCCATAATTCCCTTGACGTGCAGCGCCTCTCCGTGACGCTGCTCCCAGGGTTTAAGGCGCGCGAACATCGAGCCGTAATTCGTCTGATAGGTATTCGTCACAACTCCGTATCCGCCGATGGTCTGGTAAGACTCGATTCCTTCGGTCTTCGCCAGAATCTCTTCCACCTGCTTGAGCACTGCGCTTGTACGTGTGAGAGACGCGCCGGGCGGGAGTTGTACGCTGACGCCGAAAATACCCTGGTCTTCATCAGGGATGAACCCTGCGGGAAGCTTGCGCGCGAAGAAGCCCGCGCCAACTATCACGACGCCGATGATCGCTATCGTCAGGATGGAGCGGCGCACGAGCAGGCGAGAGCCGCTCACGTAACCCTTCGTCGTCACGTCGAAGACTTTATTAAAGCCCCGGAAGAAAATTCCGAGCGGCCCGCGCATGGGCTTCGGGGCTTTGAGCAGCATGGCGCAGAGCGCGGGCGTCAGCGTCAGCGCGTTGAAGGCCGAGAGCAGCACGGAGATGGCTATGGTGAGCGCGAACTGTTTGTACATGCTGCCGACCAGCCCCGCAAGAAGCGCTACCGGAACGAAGACCGCCGAGAGGATGAGCGCGATGCCGATGACGGGGGCCGACACTTCCGCCATCGCTTTGTAGGTGGCCTCCTTCGGAGCCAGCCCGTGCTCAAGGTGATGTATGACGGCCTCCACGACCACGATGGCATCGTCAACCACGATGCCTATGGCGAGCACGAGCCCGAACATCGAAAGCGTGTTGATTGAAAAGCCCAGAAGAGGGAAGAAGATGAACGTTCCGACGAGCGAGACCGGGATGGTGAGCACCGGAATAATGGTCGCACGGATATTTTGCAGGAAGATGAAGACGACCAGGATAACCAGCACGAGCGCCTCGACGAACGTATGCAGTATCGCCTCGATTGAGGCTTCGACCGCTGGCGTGGTGTCATAGACTATCTTGTAATCCATGTCGGGCGGAAAGAGCGACTTCGCGTGCTCCATCGTCTCGTAAATCGTCTCGGCGGCCTTGAGCTGGTTCGCGCCCGGAAGAAGATAGACGGCCATCGCGCCGCCCGGTTTGCCGTTGAGCCGCCCGAACGAGTTGTAGTCCTGCGAGCCCATCTCGGCGCGGCCCACGTCCTTGACTCTCACGACAGCGCCCGTCGCACTCTGGCGAATGATGATGTTCTCGAACTCTTCGGGCGTGATGAGGCGACCCGGAGCGCTCAGGGTTTGAGTCGTCTCCTGATTGTTGGGCGTAGGCGGTGCGCCGATCTTTCCGGCGGGCGCTTGCAGGTTCTGCTCTCTGATGGCGGCGATCACGTCTGCGGGTGTGAGCCCGAGCTTTGCCAGCCTGTCCGGCTTGAACCAGATGCGCATGCCGTAGTCTGTGCCGCCGAAGAGGTCAACCTGCGCGATGCCGGGGATGCGTAGGATTTGATCGCGCAGGTTGATGCCGCAGTAGTTGACCAGGAAGTTAGCGTCGTAAGCATCCTTTGGCGAGTACAGCGAGATGACCATCAGGATGCTCGGGCTCTGCTTCTTGACGGTCACGCCCTGCTGTGTGACCTCTGCGGGGAGACGCGCTTCTGCTGTTGAAACACGGTTCTGCGTGAGCACGTTGGCTGTGTCCTGGTCAGTCCCGACCTCGAAATTCACGTCGAGCAGCATGCGGCCATCCGAGGTGTTCGACGACTTCAGATAAATCATGCGGTCAACGCCGTTCACTTCCTGCTCAACCGGAGTCGCCACGGACTGTTCGACGGCCTCGGCTGATGCGCCGGGATAGGTGGCGGTGACGCGAATGTTGGGCGGAGCAAGAAAAGGATACTGCTCGACGGAGAGGCCGCGAATGACGACGATCCCGAGCAGGAGAGTCAGAATGGAGATGACGATGGCAACAATCGGTCGCCGGATAAAGAAGTTTGCCACGGCTCAACTCCCTTCAGGCTTCTGTGCAGGCGCGCCCGCTGACAGCTTGACCTCGCTGCCGGGTCTGACCTTCTGCATTCCCTCCACAATGACACGCTCTCCCGGATTGAGTCCCTGAAGGACTATGAAGTAATTGTCCGACTTGTCGCCGACCGAGACGGTACGTAAAGTGACTCTGTTCAGGTCATCAACGACCATCACGGTCTTCGCTCCCTGTAGTTCCTGAATGGCCTTCTGCGGGACAAGGACGGCGTTCTCTCGCTCGGCCACGATGATGCGCACGCGCGCAAACTGTCCCGGCTTGAGATAGTTGCCGGGGTTGGCGAATCCGGCTTCAATCTTCATCGTGCCGGTCTGCGGGTCAGCGGTGCGATCTATGGCCCGCAGTTCGCCCGGATAAGGGTGCAGAGAATCGTCGGAAAGAATCAGTTCGACTTTGCGGTCGGTCTTCTGTTTGCCGACAGTCTCCGGGTTAGTCACGTTCAGGTATTCGACTTCGCTGAGATTGAAGTCAACGAGCAGAGGGTCGGATGATGAAACGGTAGCAAGAAGCGTGGCCTCTCCACGGCCAACGAGGTTGCCCACGTCAATATTCTTGAAGCCGATGACACCGCTGATGGGCGAATAGACATCGCAATAGCTCAGGTCTAACTGCGACTGAATCACACGAGCGTGGGCTGCTGAGACCTCGGCGGCCGCGCGCTCGATGGTGTATTTGACCGAGCCTTCAATATTTTTGAGATTGGCCAGCCTTGAATCGACCTGCGCCCGTGCGGACTTCTCAGCCGCGATGGCCGCGTCCAATTCCAATTCGGTGACAGCCTTTTGCTTGGCGAGCGGCCTGTAACGCAGTAAGTCCTGCTCGGCTTTGCTTAAGACCGCCTGGGCGTCTGCCAGTTCGGCTTGCGCCTTGAGGACATCTGTCCGCTGCCGCGCCTGAGCCAGATCGGCTTCGGCTTTTGAGAGAATCGCCTTTGCCGTTTGGAGAGATGCCTGGAAAGGACGTTTGTCAATCGTAAAGAGAAGCGCGCCCTTCCTCACAGGCTGTCCTTCACGGAAGTAAATCTTCTCCAGCACGCCTTCGACGCGCGCGCGCAGCTCAACGGTCGCATATGCCTTGGTTTGGCCGACGTAATCGCTATAAATGGGCACGGTTCTTTGTTCTACTTCAGCGACGACCACCACGGGCACAGGTGCGGCTGCGGCCTTCACCTCTGTCTTGCTTTTGCAGCCGGAGCTCGTCAGCAGCGCGACCAGCGCCACCGTCGCCAACACTGAAACGCTAAGATTGCGTGTGAGCAGGGTTTTCATAATCAACTCCTATGGCAAGCTCCCGGTGTGAAATAATCCCCGGAAGCTAAAAAAGCAGACCGATTCATATGCCTGAAATTGTACTTGCGGCTGAAGGGTGGCTTGTACTGGCAAAATTGACAGTATTGCCGAAAGACCTGTGCTACTACTGTCCAGGGGGAACTGCGGCATGGGCGGGCTGGTTGATGAAGTGTCTTGAGGATGTAAAAGAGGGATGCTAAGGGAACTGATCTTCGCTTCCGGGATAGTCGCAATTTGCATAGTGATTCATATCACCGGCATGGTCATCCTCGCCGAGCAGTTGATTGACCGGCGCGAGTGGATTCAACGACAGACGAGCTTGATGAGCCACACGCTTCTGCTGATCGCGGTTTTCGCCGTCATCATCCTGCTGCACCTGTCAGAGACGGCGATTTGGGCGGCCTTCTATCAGTGGCAAAGGCTCTTCCCGGATTACGAAACCTCTCTCTATTTTTCTCTGGGAAGCTATACGACGATTGGTTATGGAGATGTCGTCCTGCCGCAAAGATGGCGCTTGTTAGGGGGCATAGAAGGAATCTCAGGCGTGTTACTGTGCGGGCTCTCGACGGCCTTTATTTTCGTGATCGTGAACGCGGTTTTTCAAATCCGCATTCAACAGCAGGCCAAAGATTAAGGTGAGTGGTTACGAGGCCGCCCGTATAGTGTCAACCCTGTTGCATAAATAAGCTCTCAACAGGGCGCGGCCATCCTCTTCGAGTTATCCGCTTTTCGCATTCACCTGTCAGAATTAACAGTTGTTCCAGCCTCTAGCCACAGCTACATTCCGAACATCGCCACCCTAAGAAAACGGAGTTACAAAAGGAGACATTACTGATGAAACGATTGTTGACGCTGGCGGCGCTCTCTTTGATTTTCGCGCACGCTGCTCTGGCGCAGTCCAACGCTATAGAAAACCTGCTGGTCTCAGACCACTTACCCGCGCCTGCGGACAGCTACAAACCCGCACGCGCTACTGCTGCTGCGCAGTCAGACGAGTACAAGAAGTGGGAATTCTTCGGCGGCTATTCGGCCATGCAGTTTGACACCCTGGCGGGCGACACGAGCAACACTGCCGTAGACGAGGTGCTCGGCGGGCGAAACACACTGCGCGGCTTCAACGCCTCAATTACCCGCAACTTCACCAAATACTTCGGCGTCAAGTTCGACTACTCGCTCCATCTGCGCGAGGACAATTTCTCCCGTCCGGCAGGAAGCGGCACTGTCGATTCAACCGTGCAGAATTTCCTGGGCGGCATCCAGGTCAAGAACAATTCGGAAGACGGGCCATGGTTCAAGCCTTTCGGCCACGCGCTGTTTGGCATGGCTAATCAAAAGATAGACGTTGACAGCCCGCAACTGCCTGCCGTCTTCGGCGTCAGCGATCTCCACGTCAACGAAACGAGCTTTGCGATGGCCTTCGGCGGCGGCGTAGACATCAGACTCAACAAACGCTTTGACGTACGCGCCGTACAGATTGACTGGAACATTATCAATCGCGGCGACCAACAGACGGGGATTGTCCTCGTACCAACGCCTTTCCAGACCGTAGGGTCGCCCTTCATTATAGGGGGCACGCGACAGGATAACCTGCGCTTGAGCGTCGGGATTGTGATCCACTAAACGGCCCTCAGCGTTTCGGCCCATCCGGCCCCTTTCCCGATGCCTGCTGATAGCCCAATCAGCAGGCATCGGTGAGTCATCCCCAAATGATCCAGCGAGGGGGAAGGAAATTCACCCCGGACTTAACGAGCCGGTATCACCGGGCCAACATCTCAGCCGGACGAGGTCAGAATCCTCCATTCCATTTTGGATGGGAGCGAATAGGTGGACTCTGATGCTAAAGATTTCCGAACTCCTCTTAATAATTCGCGGCGTGTATAAGAAGAAAGCTTCTCCAGCAGATACCGGAGGGCATAAGTCTCAGCCCAATACTCCCGTTGTCCTTGGATTTCAGATGGAATCCCCCCCATCCGTCCGGCCAACTCGATCAATACAGGGTCGTAAATATTATATCCGTTCAACAGAAAACGCTTCCTATAGACTTCGGATAATACAGTCTGTAGTTGAAAGCTGGTTGGATCAGAATTCGCCGCAGTATCTATGTGTCCAAACTCGTGCGCAATTTTAGCCGCTGCGAGAACGTCGCTGGCGCTATCGTCCTGTGCGTCCCTTATAAATCCGAGTGAACCGAGCACGGGATAATAAGGCCGACCGGGATAACCGTAATCAAGCTGGTGGCCCAGGATGATGCTGGCGGCGACAAGTTTACCTTCCTTCCACTGATAATCATTAACCACTCCTCCGTGACCCCGGCTTTTGGTGACAATGATGGTCAGACGGAAAGTGGGATCAGTCGTATATTTTAACCACAACCGGCGTCCGACTTTGGTGGCGAGGAATGTTTCTTTCCACCTGTTATATCTTTCGCGATACCTATCAGGTACTTGCTCATCAAGATTGCAGATCGTACCTGAATCCTGAAGTGCGGTCGTCTCTCTTCCAGTAGAACTTCTTACCTGAGCATAGCTCCATGCCGGGCATGAAATGGTAAGAACCGTAAGGAGCAAAACTCCTTCCAACGCAGGGAGTGCTCCCTTCAGCCAGCACCGGGCTGCGTAACGCGCATGCCGGAATGACCTCCATGTAAGTCCACTTGAAATCATCGAAGTGCTTCGCTCTGTCGTGACTCCGAACTCTGGAAGCGGACTATCTGTGTCCGCCCCTGAACGACGAGGCGCAAGCATAATCTGTGACCAGCCAGCACAAATCCTGTCAGTTGTTTCAGTGGAAACCTGTCAAAATTGACAGGGCTGACGGTCAGGCTTCTCTGATTGGAAAATGAGTGCGATGGTTGCGAGTTTCTGGAATGCTGCGGAGGCTATTTCAAATGGCGGGACGAAAGGTTTTGTGGCGGAGGCGTGAAGAGACTACCGGGGCCGTTACTCAAAATACTTTTTTCAACACAATTAAGGGCATCACCGGCTTTTCTAAAACTCGCGGGGTAAGTGCTCTCTGACGGTTACGCTCGGGAGAAGGCGCACTTATCGGCGACGCCTGTCGCTCTATCTCCGCGAGGTTGGCAACAATCTGACGAACTTGCGCCAGCCACCAGTCAATCTGATCCCGCAATCGAAAATAGGCTTGAATGGCTTGGTTCAGTTCTTCCTCATGTAACGCGAGGCTTGCCGGACATGAGAATCCGTACGCCTTGCGTATGAGCAATTCCTGAACATACTCATACGCCTGCGTGAGCTGCAATTGGTATTGCTCGAACCCTTCGATCAAGCGCGAGAGAGAGTCTTCATTTCTCTCTGCTGCTGCGTTTACGTCAAAGTCAGGCTGCCTCATCTCGGGTGCGCTCAATTGCCGGGCTCTTTGTCTCCCGTCGCCTGTAACCGTGTCCTGAAAATTAATGCGCCGGGTGCAACCGTCTCCCACCATCGGTTGCACCCGGCTGCGCGACGACGGGACGCTGCTATGCGCTGTCGCGAAACGCCCCGTGTGCGCTACTCTGCCGACGCCTTATGCTCCCATTTAAAGCGCCAGCAGTTGTAGATTACAGATTTCCAACAACTCTAAGATCTGGGATTTATTCAGAAAGTAGTCGGCCCCGGCTTCCAGACAGATTCTTCTGGTGGGCGGCGACGTGTCCGCCGTGAACATGACGATGACGGTCGAAGAGTCCTCGGCCCGAATCTCTTTGAGCACCTCAATCCCGTCTTTGAAGGGCATTGTGATGTCCAGAACCAGCACGTCCGGTTTGAGTTCTCGCGTCAGCTCTATCGCCCTGACTCCATTCGCCGCTGTTCCGACGACCTTGAATCCTACGATCACCGAAAGGGTTCGGCTTAACAACTTGCTGAACACCTCGGAATCCTCGGCGATAACTATCTTTAATTCTTTCACTCTTTTCTGATTGCCTTTCCGCCGTCCAAAAAGAGCGATTCTGCCTTGAACTGCACCGGGCGACAATCAGCGAAAGAATGATTCGCCTGTCATAATGTAGTGGGGATTCGGCTGTCATAATTTGGTTGACAGGCGACAAGGACGAAGGGTGAGAGAGGAGCTGTGTGGTCGAGATGATCAATTAACCAAATGGTTCTTGATAGCGTAGCGCATAAGCTCCGCAGTCGTACGCATCTGCATCTTTTCCAGTATGCGTGCGCGGTAAGTGCTCACGGTCGGCGGGCTGAGGCTTAGTTCTACGGCAATCTCTTTGACCGTAAGGCCCCTGCCGAAGAGACACAAAATCTGATACTCCCGGTCAGAGAGCAGGTCGTGTGGGTGCTCAGGCTCCCGAGCATTCGGATTGCACAGTAACTTTTGCACGACGCGCTCGCTGAAATACCGCCCCCCCTTCAAAATCTTCCGCACCGCTTTAACAAGGTCTTCAGGAGCGGAATCTTTGGAGAGAAAGCCCGCTGCTCCGGCTTTCAAAGTACGCATGGCGAACTGCTCCTCAGGATAGACGCTCAGGATGAGCACCGGCAGGCGCGGGCGCTCGCGTCTCACGTCCTTCAGTAATTCGAGGCCGCCCCTTCCCGGCAGGTCGATGTCGAGCACCACGAGGCTCCAGGATTCTTGCAGTATCAACCGTAAGGCTTCGCGCGGGTCTGCCGTTTCGGACACTTCCGCCTGCGCTTCATCTGTCAGAATCTCTCTCAACCCACGCCGAACCACTGCATGGTCATCTACAATGAGGATACGAATCGTCACGTCCCTTCATCCTCGATTAGTCTCGCTGTAGCCGGAGGGGATGATCGCCGTCACCACAGTCCCGCCGGACGAACCGTTTGCTACTTTAAGCGAGCCTCCCAAGCCTTCTGCTCTTTCACGCATTCCCAGCAGACCGAGTGAAGTCGGGGCAGCCAACTCCTCTTCGGTCACACCTCTGCCGTCATCGCGCACAATGAGCGTCGCGCGGCCCTCTGCTATGTGTAGCTCGACATGCACCGCCCTGGCCCTGGCGTGGCGCGCGACGTTCGTCAGCGCCTCCTGAAGAATGCGAAAAAGAGCCGTCGAGTGTTCTGCATTTACAGCCAACTCCTCTTCCGGCAGGCGACACATACATGCCAACTTTGTGCGCCGTGCGAACTCCTGGCACTGCCATTCGACGGCGGCGGCGAGTCCAAATTGATCCAGCACTCCCGGTCTCAGTTCCGTTGAGAGATTTTTGACGGCGGCAATCGTCTGCTCTAAAAGTTCCGTCATCTCATTGAGCCTGGCGGCCATTTCAGCGCGCACGCTCTCGTCTTCGGCGTGCGGCAATCGTTTGCTGAGCCAGGAGATGTCTATCTTCAAGCCGGTCAACCCCTGTCCCATGAAGTCGTGCAGCTCGCGCGCGATGTCTGCCCTCTCCTTCTCGCTCAGCGATTGCAGGTGCGCGACCAGCGAGCGCATCTGTTGGCGCGAACTCTCGATCTGTTCTTCAACCGCTCTGCGTTCGGTTTCGTCGCGCTGCGTTCCCCAGAGGCGGAGCAGGTATCCGTTGACGACGATGCCGATGATATTGCTGGTAAAGAACCTCTTGCTCCCGTCCGCAGCGACCCCGACCGATTCTGCATTGAGAAACCGATGGCCGTTCTCTATAAAGACGCGCGCGTTGGCACGAAGAGAAGGGCTGAGGGCGGAGCGAATGTCCTCGAAGCTCGCGCCGATCAGCTCGTCCGCGCGTTCATAGCCGTACATGCGCGCCATCGCATCATTGCATTCGGCCAGGTAGCCATGCTTGTACAGCGTCTCAAGCTGCTCATCGGCGGGCAGCCTCGTATCTATGGGACGCTCCGACTCGAAGCGCCAGATGCCTTCGGAGCTGTTCACGATGAAGGAGCGGTAGCGCTCATCGCTGGCCCTCAAAGCTTCTTCGGCGCATTTGCGCTCGGTAATGTCCTCAATCATCGTCAGCCCGTACAGAGGGTTGTTCTGAGCATCACGTATGAGGAACGCTGTCAGGTCGAGCCATACTAAACGCCCGTCCTTGTTGATGTAGCGCTTCTCCATGCGGTAGCTGGGAATCTCGCCCCGGAACAGTTGGCCGGTCAACGCCTTGTCTTTCCACCTGTCGTCCGGGTGCGTGAGGTCTGGCAAATTACGCTCAAGCAGCTCGCGCTGGCTATAGCCGAGCATTTCGCAGAGCGCCCTGTTAGCCCTCAGCAGGCGCGAGTCAAGGCCGACAATCGCTATGCCTATCGGGGCCTCCGCGAGGGCAAGGTCAAACTGTCCTTCGACCGAAAGGTAAATCTTATCCGCGTCTTCGTCCCCGACCGTTTCCTCAAAATGGGAAACGCCGGAAGCGACCTGTTCCGGGCGACCTCTTTTTTCAGCTTTCATGGTGGAGCTTCCCGTAAGCGAGGAAGGATTGTCTTAAAGACCCGCGCGGGGATAAAAACAACCCTGAAGACCTTCATCGTACAATCAGCGGCTCAAGCCGCTTCCACATTATGAACCCCTGCCGACATTCTTCTGCCTGTCACTTTTGACAGTTACCTGCCAACCTTACGCACACATAAACTTCAGCCGGGTCTGGACATCCTGTGATAGTTGCCTGACCGGGAAAGGAGTTTTAAGTGAGCTGGCTGCGACGCTATGGCGTGCGGATGTACATCCGCAATTCGATCTGGATTTTCCCGGCGCTGAGTATTGCCTTAGGGCTCCTGGCGGTCAGGCTCCTGACGAGTTTAGACCGCACGATTGGCTGGGAGATAAACGTCAGTCGTGAAACGGCGCTGTGCCGACGCTGAATACAGGTAACGCGGCGTCTGCGAGCCATGCTGGAGAACTTGATACGGGGTGACTTTCATGCCTCTCTGGATTTATGAAATCCCGCCCTTGCAGGCCGCCTTAATTATTATGGTCTTCGTCGAAGCCGTCTCGCTCGTCGGCCTGATTTGGGTAAGACGTTTTGTCGTGCATCGGATTCACTATAGCGAAGGGGTCAACGACGCCATCAGTGGAACGGTGCAGGCGATTGGAGTGTTTTACGGTATCACCGTTGGTCTGATTGCGGTGGGTGTCTGGAACACGAACTCGAATGCTTCAGACCTGGTTTCAAAGGAAGCCAGCTCGATTGGGGCGCTCTTTCGAGACGTGAGCAGCTACCCTGCGCCGTTGCGGGACGAGTTGCGCGGCAAACTGCGCGAGTACTCGGTCTTCATTGTCGAGCAGGCGTGGCCGGCGCAGAAGAAGGGGCAGGGACAGGTTCTGGATAGTGGAAGGAGGATCATGGACGATTTTCAAAACAAGCTGTATGCGTTCGAGCCTTCCACGCCGGGTCAAGCAGCGCTGCACAGCGAAACGCTGCGCGCGTATAACACCCTGATCGAGTATCGCCGGTTGCGCATAGATGCCGTCGGGAGCGGGCTGTCGGGCGTGATGTGGGCGGTCATCTGGGTAGGCGCGGTCATCAGTATCGGGGTGGCATACTTCTACAAGATCGAAGACCCGTGGCTGCACGCCATTCTGATCGCGCTCATGGGCGGCTTTCTGGCGATAGTCCTTTTCATGATCGTCGTCAACGACAAGCCGTTCTATGGTTACGGCGGCGTCTCATCTGACCCTTACAAACTGATTCTGGAGAGATTGATTGACCTATCCAAATAGGGACGCTCTTCTCCGGGCGCTCATCCGTCAACGGCCTTGCCGGGGTGGAAAGCTCAAGGCTCATACTGCTCAAGCGGCCTTAGATTATGCCGCGCCTGCGGCCTGTCAAAAGTGACAGTTATGATCTCCGGCAGCCCCCAATAAAATTGAGAGAGAAATAGCGCGCAGGGGCGCTTTATGTCGGAAGATGCGCTCATCCTCGTCCGTATGCTTTTGGAGTGTGGAGGGTCGGAGTGATGAAATTCAGGCTCGCTTTACTTGGCTTTCTGATTTTGATGACTGTCACGACCGCTCTCGCACAGGACGTGACGGTGGATTTTGACAAACGGATTGATTTCTCAAAATTCAAAACCTACACGTGGGCGAGCGGCGTCTCTGCCAGGAATCCGCTCATTGACCAGCAGATCAGAAACAGTATGGAGGGGCAACTGGCGGCCAAGGGCCTGCGTCGTGTTGAGCTGGGCGGCGACCTGAGCGTCCTCTATATCGCCGCCGTGGAGAAAGATATAGAAGTCTCCACCGGCAGATGGAAAGAGACCGGAGACTGGATGCGACAGACGGTCAGCGGGATGCGTGTCGGAAGCCAGATGTGGGACGTTGAAGTCGGGACGCTGGTGGTTTGCCTCTCCGATTCTACCGGCAAGAATCTGCTCTGGCGCGGGGCGGCCAGAACCATGCTCGATAAAAGGAGCAACAAGCAGAACGCCATTGAAGCTGTAAGGGAAGATGCCCGACGGATCGAGAAGAAGGTCAGAAAATCTCTGGAGAAGATGTTCAAGCAGTATCCTCGTTGAAATCTGCCGGGTGAAGAGTCGGTTTGAGAACCGGCAGGGAGCAGGTCTCATGAACATCAGACCGAGATTGATCTTCCCCGTAGTTATCGCCTGCCTGTTTCTTGATGTCACCTTCGCTTCGGGGCAAGAGCCAAACGGAACAGCCGTCTGGGCCACGTTTAATAACACCGTCGAGTTGCGGCCACAGATGCAGATTCAGTTATCCGTAGATAAAAGAGAAGGCGAAGACTTCTCTTATTCACACTGGAACATGAGAGCCCTCATCAGCTACCGTATGAAGCGTCTCCTGAGTCTGAAACGTTCGGACATTGATGAAGAGAACCATTACAACCTGGTCGTAGGCGCAGGTTACCAGTACCTGCATACGGATGAGAACGGAAAGACGGAAAACGAGAGCAGAATCATCGTCGAGGCCACCCCACGCTATCATCCCGGCGCAGATTTCCTGATTACAGATCGAAACCGAATAGAGTTTCGTTGGGTGGAAGGTGTCTACGGTGTGCGCTATCGAAACAAGCTCGTGATTGACAAACCGCTCAAGATACAGACCATCGGTTTCACGGTATACGCTTCCGGCGAAATGTTCTACGACCGGAGCTATCACTCATGGAATCAAAACCGATACGCCTTCGGCGTGCAGTTGCCCTCCAAGCGCCGCATCATGCTGGACATCTACTATCTACGCAAGAACTGCACTACCTGCAACCCGAATCACACAGACGTTCTCGGACTGACGCTCAACCTCTATTTCAGGAGAGGGAAGTGAGAGCGTAATTGCGGGTTTCCAGTCTTCCCTGTCAAAAGTGACAGTTACCCGACCCCTTGGATAGTTCATAAAATTAATCTTGAAAGAAGATACGTGCGTGCGCGCCTCGCCTGGCCGTATCGCATGATGGAAAGCGAGGATTGTCATGAAGCGGCCTATTATTTCACTCATTCTTGCACTTCTGCTGAACCTGTCGCCAATTCTACCCTCCTTCGTCCTGGCCCACCCGCCCACAACAGGCGGCGCACAGACATCGCAGAAGCCATCTGATAGAGGCTGGCCGCGCGGCTACGAGACGCCTAGCGGCGCACAGATAGTGCTCTACCAACCGCAGGTCTACAGTTGGGAAAACCAGAAACACATGACGGCCTTTGCCGCCGCTTCGTACCTTCCCAACGGCAGGCAGAAATCGGAGCTTGGCACTTTGAAAATCGAGGCCGATACAGAGGTCTCATTGACGGAGCGTCTCGTCAGGTTCTCCGTGCTCAAGATCACGGAGACCAATTTCCCAAATCTCCCGAAAGAGCAGACGCAGGAATTAATCACGGAGATTGATAAAACCATTCCGCCCGAGGATCGCTTCATCGCGCTCGACCGCGTGCTGGCCCAGGTGGACAAGAGCCAGATTATTCCGAAGAACACGCCGGGCATCAAAGCCGACCCGCCTAAAATATTTGTGAGCAAGTCGCCTGCAATATTACTCGGTTTGGACGGCAACCCCGTCTGGAGTCCCATCAAAGATAACGAGTTGAAGTTCGCGGTCAACACCAACTGGGATCTCTTCCAACATGAGCCGACCAGCCTCTATTACCTGCGTAATGATACGACGTGGCTCATGGCTACTGATTTGAAAGGGCCGTGGACGCAGGCTGCCAGACTGCCCGAAAGTTTCATGAAGCTACCGGCTGACGACAACTGGAAGGATGTCAGAGCCAACCTGCCGGGCAAGAAAGCTGCCCACGTGCCGACGGTTTTCTTCAGCACGGAGCCGGCGGAACTCATCCTGTTTGAAGGCGAGCCGAAGTACGTTCCGGTTCCCGGAACCAACCTGCTCTGGGTGAGCAATACCGAGAGCGACGTGTTCCGTCTGGGTCATGGCGGGCCGTTTTTCTACCTCGTGGCGGGCCGTTGGTTCAGCGCGCCGAATATGGATGGAAACTGGACTTTCACCACACCGAGCCTGCCGGAAGAGTTCAAGAAGATTTCGCTTGAGCACCCGCGCTCGCGCGTGCTCGCGTCAGTGCCCGGAACAGAACAGGCAGCGGAAGCAGTCCTCCTGGCACAGGTTCCGCAGACTGCGCGCGTCAACAAGATGGAGATCAGAGCGCCCAACGTGATTTATCAGGGCGACCCGCAATACGAAGCTATCGAGGGGACGCAGCTCCAACGCGCAGTCAACACGGACAAGGACATCATTAAGGTCGGCGACCTCTACTACATGTGCTTTCAGGGCATCTGGTTCATATCCAGCACGACGAAGGGGCCGTGGACAATCGCCACCAACGTTCCCGCAGACATATATCAAATCCCCGTCAGCTCTCCGGCCCATAACGTCACGTATGTGACCGTCGAGGAGGATGACAACGCGGACGATGACTGGGTGACATATTCAACCTACGCGGGCTATGAGGGCATGATGATCGGGTGGGGCTGTGCCGTGTGGGGCACGGGCTGGTACTACCCGCCCTATCTCTGGTACGGCGGCGCTTATCTAGGCTATTACCCTTACTGGCGAACTTACGGATACGGCTCATGGTACAACCCCTACACGGGAAGGTATGGAACGGCAGGGCGCATCTACGGCCCGTATGGCGGCGTCGGATTCGGGGCCAGATACAACCCCTCAACCGGCACTTACTCGCGCGGCGCATTCGCTTATGGGCCAGGGGGAGCGCGCGGCGCGGCGCAAGCCTATAACCCGCGCACGGGCACTTACGCCTCTACCCGTCAGGGCACAGGCGTCTATGGGAGCTGGGGCTCGACTTCTGTCCAGCGCGGGGATCAGTGGGCCAACACCAGGCGCTTTACAAATCGCCAGACCGGAAACACTACGCGTGTGACTCGCGGCAATGAGGGCGGAATGATTAGCCGTCGCGGGCCGGATGGCGGGGGGTTTGTCGGCAAACAGGGCGATAACGTCTACGCCGGAAGAGATGGCAATGTTTACCGGCGCGACCAGAATGGGAACTGGAACAAGTGGGAGAACGGCAGTTGGAATTCCGTCCAGAGACCCGACCAATCTGTGCGCGACCAGATGATGAATGAAGGCGCAAGACAGAGAGAGCGGCAGAACCGGGCGATGGGCGAGCGCGCAGCGCAGTCTCCGGCCAGGCCGAGCCAGATGGATCGCTCGACCTTCAGTACGCTTGAGCGTGATCGAGCCCGCCGCGCTGAAGGGGCGCGACGCTCAAGCGACTTCGGCGGCTACCGCAGCCGTGGCGGAGGTAGTGCCGGAAGCTATCGTGGGGGCGGCTTCAGGGGAGGCGGCTTCAGAGGTGGTGGTGGTGGCCGCCGACGCTAGTGCGGAATCAGAGAGCGGCCATGAATTGAACGAACAGGCTATAGCATAAAAAGGTTTTGGCTTTGGCTGAGACCCTACATTCTGAAGTCGCCTCGGTATGGGGTGGAGCGGCTTCAGAAGACGCGGTGACCGCAGACGTTAATGAGAGGGAGAGAGGAACGTGACGTGCAGCACTCATTAACGTCTGCGGCTCGCGCTTTAGATGGATGACTGAATCAGTTATGAAGATCGGTTCTTCGAGCTGAGGAAAAGGGCTGGCGATGAGACTCTGGAGCAAAAAAGGAAAGCTCTTCGATGCGGCAATCACATGCGCGCCGAAGACTGCCGCCGTCCGTCCTCAGATCGCAGCTTATCTCCTGATAGCAGTCTTTCTCATTGCTGACAGCTCAAACGCCTTCAGCCAGAGCCAAAGCCCTGCTCCGGTAGCTGTCCAGACCGCGCAACTTCAGGTGACTGCTCAGTTAAACCCCGACCCTGCGCCCGCAGAAGCGAGCGACGCTGTGAGTCGTAAAACTGTTTCGACGAGCCCGGCCCAAGACCTGGATACGGATTCGACGAAACAGCAGAAAGAGGATGCGGGAAAACAGAAGAGCGAGAAGCGCGGGTCGTTCATTATCGCGCCCATTCCTATCTCAAGTCCCGCGTTCGGCTCCGGCCTACTCTTAATTGTCGGTTATGTTTTCAAGTTTGATAAGGATGATGATATCTCGCCCCCGTCAACGGTTGGAACGGCCGGTGTATTTACAAGCAACGGCACTGGCGCTCTAGCCATGGCGGGCCGTCTGTATCTGAAGGAGAACAAATACCAGATGACCTTCGCTGTGGCAAAAGGCCACGCCAACCTGGATTTCTACGGCATCGGTCGCATTCCGGGCAGGGATGCTGTCGCGGTTCCTCTCAACATGGGCGGCAGTATCTTCCTCGGCGAGGTGATGCGCAACGTGGGAGGAAGCTTCTTCATCGGCCCGCGCTACCAGTACAGGCGACTGACGGCGAACATCAACGCCAGCGGCGAACGAATAGTGGGCGGCTTCGAGGTTCCTCAGATTGACCTCAAGTCAACCTCGGCGGCGCTCGGTTTTCATATCCAGCGCGACCGGCGCAACAACACCTTCTATCCGACAAAGGGCACGCTCTTCGATTTTACGGCGGACTTCTTCGACCAGGCGTGGGGTAGTCGACGCCAGTATCAGACCTACAAGATCGCGTATAACGGGTTTCGTGAGGTTGGCGACCGCCAGGTCTTCGCCTATCGCGCGATGGGTTGCACGGCCAACGGCAGCGTCCCCTTCTATGACCTCTGCCTGTATGGCTTTAACAGCGACGTGCGCGGGTACACAACGGGCCAGTTCCAGAACCGCCGCATGTTTGCCACACAGGCCGAATACCGCCTCGACTGGCGGAAGCGTTTGGGCTTTGTGGCATTCGGCGGAGTGGGCGGGATTGCCCGAAACTGGAGTGACTTCCGCCTGGATGGTTTGCTGCCGGGCGCTGGCGTCGGTTTAAGGTTCAAGCTCGACAAGAAGAACCACATTAACTACCGGATTGACCTTGCTGTTGGCAGGGAAGGGCGAACGCTTTCTATTGGTGTGGGAGAAGCGTTCTAAAATGTGCAAGGCCATTTCTCTGCATTGAAGAGGGCGCCGGAGTTATAGCAAGCGCCCTCATTTTTTCTCGTGGTGAAAGGAGCAAGCCGATGGCTTCGGCATGTCCAAAAAAATTGGATTGTACGACTTCGTACATAATGGTAAACTAAGCTCAGTTAATCGGTTTATTGTCACCTTGATTTGAGTTCCCGACTCTCTCCTGATAGGTGCTCGCCACTCACTGTTGTCGAGGGAGCCTTGAGTTCTCTGGCCATGGAGTGAAGCGATGAAACCTCATCCCCATCTCTTCAAGCAGAGCGATTTCCGCAGTTCTACTGCCGCGCCTCTCTGTGTGCGCTCTGTTGACATGGCCGGACGCCTTGCGCAGCCGAGGGCGGCGCGAAGGGGCGGGCGCGCGTTGCTCATCACGATTGTCGTGGCCAGCTTCCTATGGTTGATGGTGAGCGCGGAGACGGTTGCCGTATTTGCTCAGGCTGATGTGGCCAACTCAACCGTAAAAGGCAGGGTGGTGGATCAAGCAGGTGCCGGAGTGAGACGGGCGACCGTCACCGTTATGAACCCCGAGCGCGGAATCGTGCGCAGCGTCAAGACTGACGACGAAGGCGATTATCGTGTGCCGCTTCTACAACCCGGCACCTATGATCTGCGCGTCGAGGCCGCGAGTTTCCAACCACAGGTTTTGCAGAGAGTGGTACTGACGGTCGGAGAGGTCGCCGTCCATGATATTGAGCTACAGGTCAGCCATATCAAGGAAGCGGTGACCGTCAGCGCAGCGCCGGCGCTCGTCGAAACCGAGCGCACGCAACAGTCAGACACGGTTGAGCGTAGGCAGATTGCAACCCTGCCGAATCTGTCGCGCAATTTCACTTCCTACATTTTCACGCTGCCGGGCGTGGCGGACATCGCAGCGGCGCGCGTGCAGCAGTCGCGCGCCATCGCTATCCCAACCTCCGGGTTTTCCGTCGGGGCGGGCAACGGTCGTAACAACTATATCTCGATTGACGGAGGCGAGAACGATTCCGGCACCGGCAGTCTGAGAATAAGAAACCTGAGCGTGGAAGCCGTGCAGGAGTTCCAGGTCAACCGGAACGCTTACGCTGCCGAGTACGGGTTTACCGCCGGGACGACCGTCAACGTCGTCACACAGGGCGGAACTAACATCTTTCACGGTTCCGGCTATCTCTTTTATCGCACTCAGAAAACATCTGCGCGTGACCCTCTCAATACGAGCGGCCGGAAAGCGTTTGAGCAGAGAGTCTCGCCGGGATTTACTCTCGGCGGCCCAATTGTCAAAAACCGTGCCTTCTTCTTCACTTCATTCGAGGCGCTGAAGTACGACGTGGCCCGCCTGCGCTCTTACACGGGTAACGCATCCCTGCTGGAACCGACCGGGGCGCAGTCTGCATACCTGCAAACTCTCCAGTCCGGCGCAGGCGCAACCGATACGACTCGCCGTCTTGCCGCGCAATTGCAAGCCACACTCAAGACCACAAACTATCCTGCGACGATGCAAATTCTGCGGGAGAGTGAGGGGCAATTTACCGCGCCAAGCCGTAAATACAACTGGACGACCCGTCTGGATTACAACCGTGGCGAGCGAGATTTCCTGAGCGGGCGTTTCACCTGGGCGCAGGAAGATAACGACCTGCTTCGTACAGATAACCTGGAATCCCCCAGCAACGGGATTATAGAAGCCGCCGAGGATTCGACGGTGGTCGGAACGTGGAATCACATTTTCAACGACCATCTGGTGAACCAGCTGCGCGTTCAGTTTGCCTATGACGATTACCAGCAAATCTCGCGCGCTCCCGGAACCACACAGCTCATCATCGCCGGGCTGCTCACCTACGGACACCTGAGCACCGTTCCCTTTATCATCAAGCAGGAGCGTTACCAGTTTGAAGACATCCTGAGTTGGAGCCGGGGATCAAAGGATTTCAAATTCGGCGCTTCCTACAGACCCGTCGATGCGGTGATGATTACTGAGATAGGGTTTCCGGGAACCTACCAGTTCACCGCCGGACTCCCTCTCTCTCGTGCTCTCTCGCCAGGGGACGTGGGCATGCTGACCGGGCCGCTCGCGCCACCGGCAGACACCGTATTGACCTCACTTCAAGCCTTCAATCTAGGTCTCCCTTCCACCTGGCAGCAGGGATTTGGAAATCCGGGCTTTCAAGCCTGGCAGCATAATCTGGGCACTTTCGGACAGGTGACGTGGAAGGTGACCCCCCATTTAACGCTTAACCTGGGTGCGCGGCTCAATTATGACGATGAGCCTGAGCCGTTTGATCGGAACATCAGCATCTCTCCGCGTGTGGGCTTTGCGTGGGATCTCTTCGGCAAAGGTGAAACGGTGATACGCGGCGGTTTCGGCACCTTCTATGCGCCCGTCGGCCTACATGTTCTACTCTCGGCCACGCTGCTAAGTAACGACGGGCAGTTCATAAATTCGCAATCGCGGACGCTGCAAGACGGCGCACAATCTTCTCAGGTCTTGTGGACTTACGGCGTCGGTCTCGGAAAACTGCCTTTCCAGTCGCTCACCGAAGATCAGATTCGCGCCTTCGGCATCATCCCCGCGCCCGGCCAGCCCAATCGACGCATAACAGGAGCTGCTGAAGACTACGATAATCCTTATACGGTTCAAGCCAGCCTCGGCCTGTCCCAACAACTGGGCCGTGACTTCGCGCTCGAAGTAGCCTTCCTGATGTACCACGGAGTGCACCTGCCCATCGCGATCGAAGGGAATTACCGCGAGAGCGGTCAACTGGTCGCCGTGCCGGGGATACCCGGGAGCGATCTTTTCGGCCCCAGACTTGAGCGCATAGACCCTTCGATTGCACAGATGATTGTGCATTCATCCGAAGGCAACTCAACCTATTATGCAATGACCACCTCCGTGCTCAAGAGGTTCGGCAGAGGCGTTCAATTCCGCGCCAGCTACGCTTACAGCAAGTCGCTTGACGATACGACCGATTTCAACGGCGGCCTGACGCCGTACCTGCCAACGCGGCGCTATCTTGAGAGGGGCCTCTCGTCCTTCGACCTGCGCCATAGTTTTGTCTTCAGCGGAACTTTTGAAAGCCCGTATGAGGGTGGCCCCGGACACAACTGGGTGTCGCGAGCGCTGGCTGACATTACGCTGAGCCCGATCGTTACTTTGCGCAGCGGATTTCCTTTCAATCTCTTCATCGGTCGAGACGTGAACGGTGATTTAAACACCACCGACCGCCCGTTTCATGCCCCGCGCAATTCCGGCCTGGGCGAGAACTTCTACAGCGTTGATCTCAGAGTGAGCAAGCGATTTTACTTGCAGCAGAATGCGGAAGGGCCGTGGGTGGAACTCATCCTTGAAGCGACGAACCTTTTTAACCGCGTCAACTACCTGCGCGTGAACGATGTCGTCTGCGGGACGACATCTCAACCGGGTTTCATCAATGGATGCGACCCGAAGTTCCTGACAGGGCCCTTCAACTTCAGGGGCATTCCAGGGCTTCCACCGACCGCGCCGCTCGGATTTGTGACGGCGGGCCCGGCAAGACAATTTCAATTCGGGCTGAAATTTGAGTTCTAAGATGCCTATTCGAGCAGCACAGATTCGGTTGTATCGGACACTGGCGCAGGCCATTTTGCTGGCGCTGGCGATAGCTGCGTCCTGCGCGACTTCGGCGTCCGCGCAGGACGCAGGAGAACATAAAAGGGTTCTTGTAGTATTAAATAACGATTCCTTCACAGCCACGCAGGCCATGATCGAACGAGCCTTGCGTTCGACTCTCAAGAACGGCTCGCCCGTGCCTGTCGAGACATACTCGGAATATGTGGGTAACACGCGCGCGGGGACTGATTATGAGAAAGAGTTCGTCGGCCTACTCCAGCGAAAGTACGAGGGAAAGAAGTTTGACGTAATCTTTACTATCGGCCAATTCCCCACAAGGATCCTCCTGAGAAACCGGGCCGAACTGTTTCCCGGCACTCCTATCGTTTTTATAGCGGTTGATGAGCGTCTTGTTGCCGACCTCTATCCCGCGCCGGATTTGACCGGGGTTTGGGGAGAGATCAATTTAAAGTCGAATCTGGAGCTTGCCCTGGCGCTGCATCCCGGAACCAGGCGAGTGGTAGTCATCCAGGGGGTTTCTCAGACAGACAAAGATTGGGCAGACCGGGCGCAGGAGGATTTTCGCGCCTACCAATCCAGCCTGGAGTTTATTTACCTTACCGGCTTGACCACTGCGGAGATGCGGCAGGCACTCGGCGGCTTGCCGCCGAACACCATAGTATTTTTCGTTTCGAGTGTGCGGGATAAAGCGGGCAATACTTACGAGAGCCCGGATTACCTGCGACAAGTCTCCCCCGGATCAACTGCCCCGATCTACGCAACCACGGAGGCTCATCTGGGAACCGGAATCGTCGGCGGAAAGCTCCTTAGTTTTGAAGCGCTCGGTGACGAAGGGGGGCGGGTGGGATTGCGTGTGCTGGCAGGCGAAAAGCCTGGGGCCATCGCTCCTCACGGAGTTGAGAACGCCGCGATGTTCGACTGGCGCGCGCTCAAGCACTGGGGCATTAACGAGGATCGGCTGCCGCCGGGCAGCGTCGTACGCTTCAAGGAGCCTTCGTTCTGGGAACTCTACAAATGGTACATCATCGCCGTTATCGCCCTTATCATTATCGAGTCGTCGCTCATCACATGGCTCCTGATTGTCCAGCGTAGGAGGAGGATTGCGGAACGAGAGCGTGAGCGCTTTGCCGGTTTGGTCGAGGCCGAACACCGTCACCTTGAGGAGGTGGTCTCGAACGTCCCCGGCATCGTGTGGGAGACGCGGATTGACCCCGTCACAAATGAGCGGGTGCTGACTTTCATCAGTGACTATGTCGAGAAGGTCGTGGGTTATACGGCCGCCGAATGCCTCTCATCCGGGCCCCATCTCGGATTGAGACTCATTGCCGATGAAGAAGAGCGGAAAGGGGCGGCGCGCATTATCAATCAAGTGATAAGCTCCGGCAAGGGGGCCATTACTGAACACCGCTGGCAGGAGAAAGGCGGACGCCATGTGTGGGTCGAAACACACCTGAGCCCCATGGTTGACGAGCAGGGAAAGGTCGTCGGCTTGCGCGGCGTGTCATTAGACATTACAGGTGAGAAGCTGGCCGAAATTGCACGAAGGCGCAGCGAAGAGAGGAACCGCGCCATCCTGCAAGCCATTCCTGACATAATGTTCCTCCAGACCCGCGACGGCACCTATCTTGATTGCAACGCCAAAGACCCGAAAGAACTATACCTCCCGCCCGAGGAATTTCTCGGAAAGAACGTGCGGGAAGTGATGCCGCCGGAGTTGGCCGAAAAGTTCCTCGACTGCTTGCGACTCGTGGACGAGTCGGGCGAACCGCAGGTCATTGAGTACACGCTCATGATGGAAGGGCAGGAGCGTTGTTATGAAGCGCGCATCGTGCGCAGCAGCGAAGATTTCCTGAGCATCGTTCGTGACATTACAGAGCGTAAGCGGGCCGAGGCGGCCTTGCGCGACGCGATGGCCGTGTCGGAGCAAAACCGGGCGCAGCTTGATTCCGTCTTCCAGACAGTCTCCGACGGGATCATGGTTTCCGACATGCAAGGCAATCTCCTGCTCGTCAATGAGGCGATGTCCAGAATCCACGAATATGAGAATGCCGACGCGATGAAGCGGAACATCAGCTATTTCGCCCCGCTCTACGAACTCTTCCACCCTGACGGGCGGCTCGTCCCCTATGACGAGTGGCCGATGTCGAAGGTGCTGAGGGGCGAATCGGTGACTGACTGGGAGCTGCGGATACGGAGCACGGACACCGGGCGGGAATGGTTTTGCAGCTACAGTGGAGAGCCTGTGCGTGACGAGCGAGGCGAACAGGTTCTGGCCCTCCTGGTCACGCAAGACATTACCGAACGCAAAGCTTCGGAGGAGGCGTTGCGCCAGAGCGAAGCGCGATTCCGAAACATGGCCGACACCGCCCCGGTCATGATCTGGGTGGCAGGAACGGACAAGCTCTGCACCTACTTCAACAAACAATGGCTGGATTTCACAGGGCGCAGCCTGGCTGAGGAACTCGGCAACGGGTGGGCCCAGGGAGTCCACCCGGATGACTCCGAACGCTGTCTGAACACCTACCTCGCGGCTTTCGACCGCCGAGAGCCATTCACGATGGAGTATCGTCGGCATCGTGCTGATGGCCTGTTTAGCTGGGTCTACGACACAGGGACTCCCCGCTTCTCGTCCACAGGGGAATTCCTCGGCTTCATAGGCTCCTGCGTAGACATCACAGACCGCAAGGAATCCGAAGCGGCTTTGCAAATGGCCCTTGAAGAAGTGAACCAACTGAAGAACCAGTTACAGGAAGAGAACATTTACCTTCGGGAAGAGATCAAGCTGGAGCACAACTTTAGCGAGATCATAGGTCACAGCGATGCCATCAAATATGTTCTGCACAAGATCGAACAGGTGGCTCCCACTCACTCCACGGTGCTAATTATGGGCGAGACCGGCACGGGCAAGGAGTTGGTCGCCCGCGCCATTCACAGCGAGAGCCCTCGACGCGCGCGCCCGCTCGTGAAGGTCAATTGCGCGGTGCTCTCGGCCTCGCTCATTGAAAGCGAGCTGTTCGGTCATGAGAAGGGCGCTTTTACGGGAGCCTCCAGTCGAAAGATAGGGCGCTTTGAACTGGCTGACGGGGCCACCATTTTTCTGGACGAGATCGGGGAGCTTCCGCCCGAATTGCAGGTGAAGCTGCTCCGAGTGATACAGGAGGGCGAGTTCGAGCGCCTCGGCAGCGCCAGAACCATCAAGGTGGACGTGCGCATCATCGCGGCGACCAACCGCAACCTCTGGGATGAGGTTCAGAAGGGGCTCTTCCGTGAAGACCTCTTCTATCGCCTGAATGTGTTTCCCATCACCGTGCCCCCCTTGCGCCAGCGCGTAGAAGATATTTCGCTCCTGGTCGAACATTTTGTAACTAAATTCTCCAAGCAGATGGGCAAGAAGATAACATCGGTTGTGCCCGTCACGCTGAACGCCCTGCGCAATTACCCATGGCCCGGCAATGTGCGGGAACTCGCCAATGTGATCGAACGTGCCGTTATCAATAACAGCGGCCCGGTTCTTCACATCTCGAATATTTCGGAAACATTACAGGCCGAAGCCCCGGCAGTCTCGAATAAAACTCTCGAAGAGATAGAGCGCGAGTACATCAACACCATTCTCGGCCACACAGGCTGGAAAATCGAGGGGCCGCACGGAGCCGCTCAGCTTCTAGGACTTCACCCCAGCACCCTACGCACCCGCATGGCTAAACTGAAAATCCAGAAGCCACAATCAAATCTTGCTTGAGTTGAAATTGGCGCAGCATGCAGGTCAGTACCGCCTGCTTAAGCCGGGCCGAGTCGTAGCCAGTCAAGAGACCCGCCCGGCTTAAGCAGGCGGTAGTGACAGGCCGCATCCATTTGCATTCCGCTATATATCGCCCGCTCTGCTCTAAAAACGTGATTGCCGTTTGCGCTCTCGCGCCCGCGCCCCTCGCACCCTCAACGCTCCGACCCACGGAATACAGAGGGTTCTTTGTAATCCCACGGTTTTATGCCCATCACAGACTTAAATCCATGTCCTAAGTAATCCCGTCTATTCTATAGATAAATATCCCACTTCAGGAGAGAGGGCCTGAGCCTTCGTTGTTTGTGCATGCTAATTGCTCAGCATAATAAACGTAAGCTCATCCTACGGCACAGTCATATTCGTGCCCTTGCGCTCAAAAATATCGGCAACTGAATAGAGTCTTCCGGCATTGATAATGGGAGGATGTAAATGGACAAGATGCGTAGAGACAACGCGATTGTTAACCTGACGAGAATTACTGTGTGTCCCGAAAACCGTAAGGAGCTATTTCAGACAATCTCGTCTCTGATTGATCCTGTGAAACGCGAGGAAGGTTGTTTGACCTATGGCCTCTACGAAGAGTCAGGAGATGAGAACACCTTCGCTTTAATAGGAGAGTGGACGACAACGGATGCCTGGAACGACCACTTACATTCAGATAATTTTGCCATCCTTCTCGGCTCCCTTAGTCTCCTGTGCTACAGCTCGCAGTTTGAAGTCAAACTGCTCTCACATATTGCCAATATTGAAGCGCTGACCAGAGAACGGATTGAATGTCATAAAAGTGAAATTCAGTCGACCTGAAAAGTTCAGCCCTGATCCGAGTCCGATTATCCCTATTGCAACCAAAACAAATGTTGTCAAGGTGCTACCCCCGATGCTTAAGAACCTTAGACGAGAAAGTATTAAGCCCCGCTCTGAGATAGATGTCGAACTGAGCGAGCACGGCAAGGATGAGCCGGAACTTTATTTGCGCGCGTTGTTGGATGCCAGCGCATCGGGCATCGCCGTGCTGGATGAATCCGGGACGATTCTTCATACGAACATGGCCTGGCGACAAATGGCGGTTCGACATGGTCTGACGCATCACGATTACGGGGTCGGGCTGAATTATCTTGAAATATGCGGGCAGCTTTCAGGCGCATCACCGGAAGACGCCGCTGCCCTGACTGCCGGAGTCACTCGAATCCTGCTCGGCAGAGAACTTGAGTTCCAGCAGGAATATTCCTGTCTCGACGCGGAGACTCGGAAGTGGGGGTTGATTCACGCGGCGCGCTTCGACTTGCCACGCGCTTTCCGCATTCTGATAACTCACAATGATCTTGATATTCGCAGCTGCTTGATTGACATCACCGAGCTTAAACGGACGGAAGAGACGCTCATCAACTTGAGCGGCCAGTTAATCAACGCGCAGGAAGAGGAGCGAAAACGAATCGCTCGTGAACTCCATGACGACCTGAATCAGAGAATGGCGCTTCTCTCCATCGAGCTGGCGCAGCTTAAGCAAAGGTTCCAAAAGCCGCGCGCCCTGTGCCCGCTCATCGAGAGCCTGCAAACAAAGGCGCAGGAAATCTCCGCTGAGATTCATCGTCTCGCTTACAGGCTTCATCCCTCGAAATTAGACCACCTCGGGTTAGTGGCGGCAGTCCAGAGCCTATGCCAGGAATTCTCCGAGGGCCGAAATTTTAAGGTTGAATTACGTCTCAAAGATTTTCCGACAACCATTCCAAAAGATGTCAGCCTCTGCATCTTCCGTATAGCGCAGGAATTACTCCGCAATTGCCACAAGCATAGCGGCGCGCATAAGGCACAAGTTCTGCTTGAGGAAGCCGAAGGGGCCGTGCGCCTCTCCGTCTCCGACGATGGATGCGGCTTTGATATAAGGTCGGACGCGATGAAAAAGGGGCTTGGCTTCACCAGTATGAGGGAACGGCTGAGGCTCGTGCGCGGAGAGATGCAGGTGTACTCCCAGACATGGAACGGAACGCGGATTGAAATATCCGTGCCCCTGACAGCAGAAGCTGAGACCAATCAAAAGAGACTCCTTGCAGCTAACGATGGCGGGTCATCAGCGCTTTGACCGATGAATAGGAGGAGTTATGAAACGTCCACGAGTCATCCTGGCCGACGATCATACCTTGATGCTGGAAGCTCTCAAGAACCTGCTTGAACCTGAATTTGAGGTCGTGGGCATCTTCGCAGACGGCCTCTCGCTCGTCGAGGGCGCACCCGCACTCGACCCGCATGTGATAGTTCTGGATATCGGCATGCCGACGATGAACGGCTTACTCGCGGGCCAGCGGCTCAAGCAGTTGAAGCCCTCCGTGAAGCTGATTTATCTGACGATGAATCACGACCCTGATATTGCCGCCGAGACCTTTAAATTGGGGGCCTCCGGCTACCTGGTCAAGAACTCTGCCGCTTCGGAACTCGTTCGGGCGCTCCGCGAGGTCGTGCGCGGTGGCTCGTACGTGACGCCGCTCATGACGAAAGATATGGTCGGATCGTTCATACAGAATTTCAAGCGCCGGAAGGAGCCGCATCACCTGACTTTGCGTCAGCGAGAGGTGTTGCAGCTCCTTGCCGAAGGGCGCTCGATGAAGGAAGCGGCCTTTATCCTTAATGTCTCGCCGCGAACTGTGGCGTT
Source organism: Pyrinomonadaceae bacterium (assembly GCA_036522655.1). Lineage (GTDB taxonomy): Bacteria > Acidobacteriota > Blastocatellia > Pyrinomonadales > Pyrinomonadaceae > DASQYE01. The sequence goes on from DATDFK010000006.1 coordinate 36,194, forward strand.
CCACAAGTACACCATGATGGAGCATCTCCATCTGAGAAGCAGCGCCGAACTGATCCAGTATGCGCTGAAGAATTCGGTGATGGCCGCATGAGATGAAGGAATCCTGGCAGCTTAGTCCCGGATTGGCATTGGAGCGGACAGGGGCGGGCCGCGAATCTTAACGAAAGCATATAGGGTAAAAGGGTGTTGCCGGAGTTTTGCATAAAAGCGTTAAAGCGGCTCATGTTCCTGCCGGGTCTGGTGGCCGGGATTCTCGCAGGACTGTTGATAACTGTTCTATTCCACTGGCAGACGAGCGCCCCGGCCGTCTCAAAACCTGACCCGCAGCCGTTTGATATATCTCGCCTCTCGCCAGCAGAACTCGAAACGCTCGCGGTCGATTCTCTGACCGCACTTCAGGAAAAGAAGGGGCCTCTGGACTCTCACGGATTTGGCACTTTAGACGATTCATGGAACCGGCCGGAGGATGATCCGCGACAGATTCATCTGGGGATGAGGAATGCCAGACGACTGCTGCCACTAGCCAAAAAACTTACGCTCGAATCGCTGAAAGATAGGGTGAGGACTGCCAATCTATTAAGAGAAAAGCGATTGCTTTCTTCTGTCCATTATCTAGTGCTGGACACGCACCTGAGTTACTCCGCCGAGGTATGGGAAGATGATTTGTCTGTTATTCATATCGGGCCCGATTACGCGGCTCATCTCACTTCAGATGATGAAACGATGCTCTTGCTCGGTCATGAGCTGACGCATGTCGCGGTGCGCGCCGGAAGGCTGAATAATTTTATCGAGAGCGTGAATGATGTCGCACGGGCTGCGGCTAATCTGGAGCTTGATGAAGATCAGAAAGAGGAGCTCGCCTGTGATTTCATCGGCGCACAGGTTCTCAAGCGTTACATCGCTATTCATTCCACAGATCAAGCAAACGCTCTACGTTTTGCGCGTGCTTCCGGGTACGAGCCTCTTTCCGAACGCCTGGCGCACGCCTGGCAGGACTTTTGCGCCTCCTATAACGGCGTCTCCCCGGATGCAGAGCATTTAAGCCAGGATCAAACCTTTCGCGCCCTGCTCGGTCTTGACCCGGAGTTAAAAGCACTGATACCGGATGATGCGATTTCGACAAGACTCTGCCGCTAAGCACCTTCATTGATAACGACGAAAGCCCTTAAATTTAAGCCTGAAAATTTCTCCGCTCACAAGACCTGCCAAGCGCCAGCACTGATTGACATCCCTCCAATTTTTACTGTCATTTTTACCAGTAGTTTTGGGTGTAGAGTTCCTTAGAATGGTTACTCAGGGTTCTCTAACAGGGGGACGCCTTGCGCTACTTCTCCTCAAAGCAAAATTTGGGGTGGCTCCACCAATTCAAAGCGTAAGGAGAGGAGGTTCCGGTGGCTCGCGCTCGCATTTTGCTGGCAGACGATCACAAGGAGATACGCGACAGGGTGGTGCGCCTGCTGGAGCGCGAATTTGAGATGCTTGAGCCGGTGAAAGACGGGCACGAGCTTTTAGAATCAGCCTCCAGATTAAAGCCGGACGTATGTCTTATGGATATCTCCATGCCGTTCATCAACGGCATAGAAGCCGCCGCCCAGCTCAAAGAGAGCGGGTCAATGGCGAAGATAATCTTTTTGACAATCCATGAAGACCTGGATTTTCTTATAGCAGCGCTGAAGGCCGGAGCCTCCGGGTATGTGGTCAAGCCGCGAATGGCCTCTGATCTGCGTGCTGCGATAAAGGAGGTGTTAGCTGGTCGCACATTCATCTCCTCATCCTTGAACTTTGGTGCGAAGCGCTAACGCCACGTTCCGCTCGGCAACGTCTCATCAGCCTCCAACACTGGCGAGCAGCGCCGCATCTTCGATGAAGGTGATTTGCGCCCCCGATAGCCTCGCGCCGCAAACTCCTTGCGCACGAAGCTGTCGAAATTATCGCGCCCGTGCTGGTCAGACCTCATGTCCAGATAAAGACTGACGAACGGATATCCGGTCGGCTCGAAAGCCGCCAACTCGTCCAAATGATGTGTGAGCGGCACGTCTGTCGGTTCCTTCACCTCAAGCATCTGCCAGCATCCTCCCCTGACGACATTGATGCCTTTAATCCAGGCGAGAACACTGCCCCTCGCCAGCGTCATAACACCTGTCATTTTCAAGTGTTAACACTCGCGCTACATAGGAGTTAATACTCTATCTCCCACTATCCTTCTCTTTTAAAGTAGAGGCATGCTGATCGTTGCAAGCGGCAGACTTACAGGCGGAGCAATAAACAGGGTGCGGAAACACACTTGCACCGGCACGAACGCCACAGAAGTTCTCCAGGACGACGATCAGCAGTCCTTATAAATCAGGAGCAGAGCGGCAGGCTTGGTCGAAGTCGCGGCTAACCGGGAGAGGTGAATAAATGATGAGAATATTGATTGGCTATGACGGCTCGGCGAGCGCTGATGCCGCGCTTTCCGACCTGCGACGTGCAGGCTTACCGCGTGAGGCAGAAGCCCTGGTCGTCTCCGTGGAGGACGTGTTTATGTTACCGCCGCCATCGAGTTACGAAGTCGTCGGGCAGGCCCTCACGTCGCGCAGAGTGACATCAGGCATTATGCAGGCGCAAGCGCGGACGGCGCGGGCGCTCAAAGAGGCGAAAGAGTTTGCCGCGAAAGCGCGTGACCGTGTTCGGTCATACTTCCCCGATTGGGAAGTGAGCGCCGAAACCCTGGCGGGCACAGCGTCCTGGGAATTGATAAGGCGGGCGGACGAGTGGAAGGCCGATCTCATCGTGGTCGGCTCACAGGGGCGCTCGGCGCTCGGGCGGCTCATCCTCGGCAGCGTGTCGAAGAAGGTGGTCACCGATTCACACCATTCTGTGCGGGTGGCGCGAAGGGCGGTCGAGCAAAGCGATGGTCTGCCGCCGAGGATAATAATCGGTGTGAACGGATCAGGCGAGGCAGAGAGCGCAGTTCGAGCTGTAGGCAGGCGTGTGTGGCCGGAGGGGACTGAGGTGCGGATCGTCGCAGTTGACGACGGGGCTTCTCCTACAAGAATCGCCCGCGTCCTCCCGGCTGCGGCGGCGATGATCACAGGTTGTAACGATGACTCGGCAGTGGCGACGAGCATGATGGTCGAATGGGCTGAGAATGAGTTGCGCGCTATCGGCTTGCGAGTCTCGGTCGCAATCGAGAGGGGCGATCCGCAGCGAGTCATTATCGAGGAAGCCCGGAAATGGGATGCCGATTCTATTTTCGTCGGTGGGCGCATGTTCGGCGGCGCTATTGAAAGATTCCGGCTCGGCAGTGTTGCGACCGCGCTGGTGACGAAGGCGCACTGTTCGGTCGAGGTCGTGCGTGAAGCGATGAGTTAACTGTTTTGCTGCCTCGCAAGGCGACCCATAGCCTTGCGGAGCCTTATACAAGCGTTGGTGTAGTAGCTGATATCTCCGACCGCGTCGGCCCGGCGGACGTTGAATCAGGCGCGTGGCGAGCAGTGAGTAACGGCCTACCCGCACAGCGAAACGTCGAGTGAATTGTGAGACAATGAGTGTAGAAAGGAGGATACGGCGATGCCGGATCAGATTGCCAGGAAGCGTCTGAAGAAGAAAATGCTCGACCGATGGGAGAACGAGGGCGGAAGAATTTCCCCCGACCCGACAAGTGCGGATGAGGGCACACCGACAAGCAGCCATCAGGGTGAGAGTAAGCAATCATCAGGGCAGCGCGATAACTCGACGGTCAGCGCTCCCGCATCTCCCACAAAGAAGCGTAAGCCTACTCGGACATGAGCCGGGCGCAAGATGCGACGTGTAGAGACCGGGGCGTTTGAGTTACGCGGACAAATGCGAAGCTCAAGTGTGTTTTACTTCCCACACGCGCGAGCGCGTGCACCTTCACCCTTGCGGGTTGATGCCTATTCTCACCGAACAACGATGACGCGCGCCGGGCGGAGCAACTCGCCGTTCCAGAGATAGCCGCGAAGATTCTCCTCATACACCGTGCCGGACTCATACTCGTCGCTCTCGACCACGCTCATCGCTTCATGAACCGTCGGATCGAACTGTTGCCCCTTGCTCTGAAACGTAGTGACGCCGTTTGCTTCGAGCACGCGGCCCACACGCTGGTGAATCAGCCGCAACCCGTCGGCCACCGCGCCGGGAGCTTCGCCGACGTGCGCAAGGGCACGGTCGAAGTCATCCATCACATCGAGCAGCGCGAGGAGAACGTCGCGCTTTCCGGCCTGGTCTGCACGGGCGCTCTCCCGCCTCACCCGCCTGCGGTAGTTGTCAAACTCCGCCAGCGTGCGAAGACCACGGTCGCGCTCGGCAGCAAGCTCATCCCGCAGGCGTTCGACCTCCAGTGCTAACATCTCGGAACTCTCCGCGTCCTCGACGCTGCCAGCGCCTTCACCTCTGTTGACTCCTTTGCGCCGAAGCTTAACCCGCCTTGTGACTGCTTACCAGCCTATCAAGCGCAGGAAACTACATTAGATGACGGGCCTGACGGTTGCCAGCGTGTTAATACCCGAAATCCCCAGGTGTTTACACTCGCCGCCTCGGCTGAATTCTCCATGTAGCATGAGGCTTATCAAAATTTTATGGTTGGAGCGTGAGATGGTGGGCGACAGTCAAATCAATGATCCCTATCACTCAACCGTGAACTCGCCCACGTCGTACTCGTCGCACAAACAAAGGTAGCTGAACGCGAGCGCTTCATCATCCAGCCTGTCGCTCAAATCCAGTTCTCGCGGCGGCACGCGGTCTCGCAGTTGGTTGTGTGACCAGAGAAGGAATTGTCGAATCGTTTGTCCGGGGTAAGGGTATCCCGCCGCGTCGCGCTCAAGCGCACGCGCGACCCCGACGGCAGTCGCCCCGCGATAGTCTTTCCCGCCAGTCCGAAAAATCACCTCGTTAACGCCTCCCGACCCCTGGTCAACAGATTCGTACTCTGCTAAACCACCGAACTCGTATCGTTCATCATGGGCGCGAGTTGGATTTGCCAATCGTAGTTACTTCGGCGGTCGAGGGCGAGAGTGTTATCACGCACCGGGCGTAGGTGTTTTCTCTTGTGATGGAAGTCTGGATGATTTGTTATACTGAGAAGAAAAAAGACTGGGTTTGAGCTGAGGACTTGGAGGCGAAGGTTGAGCATCCGTGGGCGATTACTTGCACTGGCGCTAGGCGCGGTCGTCCCGCTCGTTCTGCTCGGCCTCGCGGTGTTATGGGTTGTATGGAGCGCGAAAGAACAGCAGCTCAACGAGTCTATGGAACAACAGGCTGAGCTGTCGGCCGTCGTCTTCGACCGCTGGCTCGACGCTCAGCGGCAGCCGCTCATCACCATCGCCTCTTATCCCGCCGGACAATTCAGGGACGCGGCGGCGCTCGAAGCCGACTTGCGCGCGGCGACGGCCCGGCGCACGCACTGGATTGACGTACGCGTCCTAGACGCGGGCGGGCGGGTCGTGGCAGCGCACCCGGCGGGGGCCGAGAGCCTACCGGCAGGACTCGCCGAGAGGTTGATGGCGGAAGCTCACGGCGGAGAGTCGGCCATCGAAACAGACTGGACGCGTGGAGAGGGCCGCTATGTCCTCGCCGTTGCCGCGCCGATGGATGGCGGCGGCGCTTGCATAGCACGCATCGACGGGGCTGCTCTCAGAGACCTGTTTCGCGGCATCGCATTGCCGGAACGCGCACTCGTCATCACCCTACTCGATTCGCGCAGGCGCGTGATCTATCGCAGCCAGACGCCGGAATCCACCCTCGGCCTTGATCTGAGCGATGCCCGGGTGTTGTCCGCGCTCGGCGACCGGAGCACTGCGGTCATCACCGTCACGAGTGCCATTGACGGTGTCGAGCGCGTGTACGGACTGGCGCACGCAGGCCGCACGGGCTACGTGACGATGGTCGGCGTACCAAGCACCGTCCTCTACGCGCCCGCCAGGCGTCAACTCACCACTTATGCGCTCATCAGTTTGGTCGTAGTCTTTTGCACCTTGACGGCGGCGCTCCTCATCGCGCGGAGCATCGCACGGCCCGTGCGCCTCCTCGGTTTCGCCGCGCAGCAGTTTGGGGAGGGGAACTTCTCGGCGCGCGCCCCCGATGCCGGTGCAGACGAGATTTCACGGCTCGGAGCGAGCTTCAACGCGATGGCGGAGCGATTGGAGAAGAGGGAAACGCGCATGGCTGAACTGGACAGCTTGAAGTCGGACTTCGTCTCAAGCGTCTCACACGAGCTGCGCACGCCGCTGACGACGATCAAAGCGCTGACGAGACTCCTGATGCGCGATGGGTTGAATGACGCGAAACGGCGCGAGTACCTGGATACGATTTCGGTCGAGTGCGACCGGCAGATAGACCTCGTCCTCAACCTGCTCGACCTGTCGCGCCTCGAAGGTGGTGTCTTACGCATCACGCACGAGCGCGTGGACGTGGCGGAAGTCGTTTCGTCCGTCGTCAAGTCAGAGGCAAGGGCGGCGGAGAAGAGGAACCATGAACTCAGCGTCGAACCTATCGAAGACATTCCCATCGTGTGCGCCGACCCGAAGGCGCTGCGCCGGGTGCTGTCGAACATCATCGAGAACGCCATCAAGTACACGCCCGACGGCGGGCGCATTCGTCTTTCGGCGCGCGCAGACGGCGAAGAGGTGTTGATTAGCGTGACGGATAACGGGCGCGGCATCCCTCCTGAGGACATGCCTGTTCTCTTCGACAAGTTTCATCGCGGTCGTCCCGCGTCGCACTCTGAGGCCATGCGAAATGCCACGACGGACGCAGAGTTTTTAGAGGACGCCGACGTGTCGGGCGTCGGCCTCGGCCTCTACTTAGGCCGCAACGTGATGGAGCAGATGGGAGGCAGGATCAGCGTCGAATCGGAAGTCGGGCGCGGGAGCAAGTTCACATTGCACCTGCCCGCGTGGCGCGACGCAGGTTGCGGGAAGCAACCCAAAGAGGAGGGTGAAAATGGTAAAACAGCTACTGGTCGTTGATGATGATCCGAGCCTCTTGCTAGCCGTGTCGGAGACGCTGCGGGCGGAAGGCTACGAAGTGGTAACGGCGCGCCGGGGCGCAGAGGCGATGGTGCGAGTCGCCGAGAGCTTACCCGATCTTATCATCAGCGACATCCGCATGCCGGGCATGGACGGCTACGCGCTCGCGCGTAACCTGCGCGCGGCCGCGCGCACGCGTCTCATCCCGATCATCTTTCTAACGGCGAAGGACGAGATGGCCGACCGCATCGCAGGCTTCCGCACGGGCGTGGACGCCTATCTCACAAAGCCTTTCGAGCCGGAGGAACTCGCGGCGGTAGTCAAGAACATTCTCGACCGAGTGCAGCGGACTCACTCCGACCTCGCGCGCATGTTCGGAGAGCAGGAGACAGACGATGATGAGCTGATACGCGACGAAGATTTGACGGACGCGGAGTGGCGCGTTGCCGAGACGGTCGCGCGCGGCTTAAGCAACAAAGAGATCGCCGCCGAACTTAACCTCAGTCTGAGGACGGTGGAGGGTCACATCAGCCGCATCCTTGACAAAAAGAATCTGAGCAACCGAGTCGAGCTTGCGCTCCACGTCAGGGAGCACAAGCAACACGATTGAGCTTCCCATCCTCCGCAGCCCATTAATACCGCTTCTTAACCCGCTGTCTAAAGCCAACAAACGTTGCGCGTCTGAGCGCACCGTAGGTCAAGTGTTAACACCCGCACGATTTAGGAGTTAACACGCTATCTCCTGCCAGCCCTCTCCTCTAAGGTATAGACATGCTGATCGCTGCGCGCGACGGACTTACGGGCCGAAGCGACTATTACCGGGCGGGAATAGTCGCATCACGCGAACGCCGGAGTCCCGGCAGCGCGCGATCAGCAGTTAATTAATCAGTGAGCGTAGCGAGGGCCGAGGTTTATCAAAGGATGTGCTTTAGCAGGTGGATGCGTGAAGCGCGATCACCACCAGGCGATTCCGCTGTGAGGATTATCCGGCATGGCAGAAAATGATAACGGGTATATCGTTTTACCGAAAGGCAGGACTGAACAGAGGTTGGGCGAAAGCTGGCTTGAGATTCTGAAGCGCTGGCTTGTCGAGTGCCCGCAGTGCACTGAAATCTGGCTTGTCGTGGGCGCACGCGAAAACGACCGATACATATGCAAGGACTGCGGGCATAGTTTCGCCATCAGGTTTTCAATCACGCCGAGCGACAACCTGCCCGCCTGAGGTCACAACAGCGCGGGGGAGTAAGTTTTCATGTTTAGAGGGAGGATTGTTATGTCATATCGGGGGCCAATGGTGATTAGAGAGCCCGATTTACGGTGGCCTATCTATCTCGTCGCAGCGATCATTACCGTTGTGTTTATGTTGCTGCTGGCGGGAGTGTTTCATCTGTCTGTGAGGCAGCCACTTTCAGGGAGTTTCAATGAACCACGGCTCGAACGAGCGATCCGTCCGGGAGCGCCGGAGTTCGAGCAGTTGCGAGAAAAGATTGTGGTGGAACAACTGGTAGCTATGGAAGCGTTGCACCCCTTCAACGACATGGCGGTCGAGATGAACGCGACCGTGAGGAACGCTACGGGGCGCACCGTCAGCGGGCTGGAAATGCGCGGCACGGTTCTGGACGCGCAAAGCTCCCCGTTACGCGAACGCACCGTGGTTGTCATCCCCGCGCGCCAGACTGCGCTTGAGCCGGATGAAGCGATCAATGTACGCATTTTGCTGGAGGGAATCAGTCCCGCTTCAGAACGCGCAGGTGTGCTGATGGAAGTCACGGGAGTGCATTTCGATTGAGCTTGAGTTTTATGGAGAGACCAACAAGGCGATTTTGAAATAGTGAACCGGAGGATTTGCGGCGCGTATCGAAATTGCACTGCGCCATGCTGAATGAGTTAGTCGGGAGGGAGGCGATGAGATGAGAATATTACTGGCGACGGACGGCTCAGAAGGCTCGGTCGCCGCAACTCAACGGGTCGCCAAGGGGGCTTGGCCGGAGCACACGGAGGTGAAGGTGTTGAGCGTGGTCAGTCCGCTCGCGTATTCGATGGAAGAAATCGGGCTCTTCCGAAGCGGAAAGACGGAGCGTGCGCACCGAGCGATCAATGCTGCCCTGCGAATCCTCAAGAGCGTGGGAATGACCGCATCGGGTGAGGTGGTCGCGGGTTGGACGAGTCGGCGGATTGTCGCTGAAGCCAAAGCCTGGGGAGCAGACCTCATCTTGGTCGGATCGCGTGAGCAACGCGGAATCAAACGATTCCTGTCGGGAAGCGTGTCCGAGACGGTCGCCAACCGCGCCCATTGCTCGGTGAATATCATTCGAGACCTGCAAGCCTATGGCACGATGTTGTACCTTGCTTCTGACGAGGTGAAGTTTATGACCGGACAGAAGCCGGTCGTGAATGGCGGGCAGACTTTGCCCGAATCGGTTTCAGCAGTGTGATTATTTACCCCAGCTCGAACGCGGGCTGGTGATGAGGATATTGAACAATGAAGCTACTGATTGCAGTTGACTCGGCGATTTCGACCGAAGTGCTCGTCGGCGCGGTGGGCGTACGCCCCTGGCCCGATGGTACGACGGCGCATGTGCTTTCGGTCGTCGCGGACGCGGACGTTCCCGAAGAGGTATGGCGCGAGGAAGGCTACGGGAAGGGGGCGGTGCGGCGGGAGATGGAAAGAAGGGGCGAACAAATAACAGCCCTCGCCGTCGAGCGCCTGAAAGAGGTCGGCATTCCGGCGGAAGTGGTGGTGACGAGGGGCGACCCCCGACAACTCATTCCATTCTTCGCGCGGAAGTGGTCTTCGGATTTAATCTTCGTCCGCGCTCACGTCCGCAATGACCTGGCGTACTGGATGCTGGGCAGCGTCGCCAGAGCGGTCGTATCGCACGCCCCCTGCACCGTTCAGATCGTGCGTGACCTGGCGGAAGAGCGCGCGCACACTCTGGACAGCGGGAGGAGAGTGCTGCACGCCACCGACGGTTCGGAGACTTCGGCGGCGGCTGCTCAAGCTCTCGCCGCACGGCCCTGGCCCGAAGGCAGTGAGTTCAGGGTCATAAGCGTTGAAGAGCCTTGGGCGATGAAACCTTCCAGAGTGAGGCACGACGAGCAGGCTCAAGAGGCGGTCAGAAGCGCCGAACAAGTGCTGGTTGCTGCGGGGTTGAAGGCGACAGGGGCGGTGCTCTCCGGTAACGCGAAAGAGGCCATTTTAGAAGAGGCACAGAAATGGGCTGCCGACCTGATCGTCGTCGGCTCGCACGGGCGGCGCGGATTCAAGCGATTCCTGCTGGGGAGCGTCTCCGAGGCGGTCGCGATGAACGCGCATTGCTCGGTGGTGGTCGTGCGCGGCCCCGCGCGAACTTCGAGTAAAGCTCTGGCATCAGGTTAAAGCTTTTCTGTCCCGCGCGGAAGTAGTGAGGATAAAAGATTGGAGGAGGTTATGGGCAAGGAAACTAACATCTATATCACCAGGCCGGATCAAGAGCGGCTTACAAAGCTGATCGAGATCGCCCGCGCGCGCGAAGGCGATGCGAACCGTGTATACCTGAATAAATTGGAGGAAGAGTTGGAGAGGGCAGAGGTCGTCGAGCAGAAGGACATCCCGCCGGACGTGATCACGATGCGCTCGACGGTGAGCCTGAAAGACCTGGACACCGGCGATGAGATGATTTACTGGCTGGCGTTTCCGACGGAAGCGAATTCGGACGAGGGCAAGATCTCAATTCTCGCGCCCGTCGGGACGGCGATGCTCGGCTACCGGCGCGGTGACGTGATCGAGTGGGAAGTCCCGTCGGGCGTGCGAAGGCTGAAAGTCGAGAAAGTCCTCTACCAGCCGGAAGCAAAGGGCGACTATCACTTATGAGTTTCTTTTGCCTTGGGCTTCAGGCTTCATGAAAGAAGCGGATCAGTTGTGTTTGATTAACATGAAGATCATGATGCTTCGTCAAGGTCGTATTATCTTCTACGGCACTGACGAAGAGATGTTCAAATTAGAAGACCCGTATATCAGAGATTTCCTGCTCGTGGAGTAAATGAGCACCCGGGCTAATATAAACTCTTCCGCTACGAGTGCGGTTCAATGCCTTTAGCCGATTTTGACTGAGAGCATAGAGACCGATCCCCCATCGAAACCCTCCACCGGGAAGCTGACCTCGTCGCCTTCTCTCTGTTGCGCGATCACGTAGAGCAGAGGCAAATAATGATCGGGCGTTGGAACTGACAAGGCGGCGTCACGCCCTAGAGTCTCGTAGGCGATGAGCGGGTCGTGGTGGCCCGAGAGCAGCAACTCACGCGCCCGCTCCTCGAAGCGCACTGCCCAGTCGAAGGGCTTGATCTGACGACGGCCCCACCCGTAGGCGTGCAGGTTATGCACGAGGTTGCCGCTTCCCACGATGAGCACCCCTTCGTCACGCAAGCCGGTGAGCCGCTTCGCGATTTCGTAGTGAAACTCCGCCGGTTGCGCCTCGTCAATACTGAGTTGGATGACAGGCACGTCCGCTTCAGGGAAGACGTGACAGAGCACCGACCATGTGCCGTGGTCAAGGCCCCAACGCTTATCCAGGTTGACCGAGACGGGCGCGAGTAAGGTCTGGACGCGGCGCGCAAGCACAGGCTCCCCGGGTGCTGTGTACTTGACCTCGTAGAGCTTTCGCGGGAAGCCGCCGAAGTCGTGAATCGTTCGCGGCGCGGGGCTGGCGGTCGCCAGAGTGGCCGGAAGATACCAGTGGGCGGAGACGCAAAGCACGGCACGTGGGCGCGGGATTTCTTTTCCGAGCGCGGCCCAGCCGTCCGTCCAGGCATTATGAGCCAATGCGTTCAAAGGGTTGCCGTGCCCGAAGAAAATAGCAGGCATCCGGTCGGCCATGTGTAATACTCCTCATCTTAATTAACGAGTGATAGTGTTCTCACATCACTCCAATCTGCTTCATCAACGTGACGAGGTCATAGAAGAGTTTCTCCTCGACGACCTCGCCGTCCTTCCAACAGGCGATGGCGTGGAACTCAACTTCAAAACTTTTATTTGTGGGCGGAAAACTCTTTGCCGTCCGATTCTTTCATCGGCCCCTTCATTTCTCGTCGGGGCCTGGGCGCGCGACGGGCAGTTGCCAGCCACGGCGAATCGCGAACAGGCGAAGACAGAAGCAGAGCGCTGCGCCCAGTATCGCCGTCCCTGTAGGCTCAGCGGCCAGAAGGTAGCCGATCACGACTACGACCGCACCCGCCAACGCCGCCACCGCGTACAGATCGGCGCGCAGTACGTTGGGAATTTCCGCAACTAAAACATCACGCAACATCCCGCCGCCGATTCCTGTAAGCATCCCGAGCAGTGGAGCCGCCACCGGATTCATCCCATAGCCCAGAGCCTTCTGCGTGCCCGCGACGGCAAATAGCCCCAGCCCTGCGGCATCAAAAATCAGTACGAGATTGCGCGTTCTGGTCAATCGCCGGCTGCGTGGGAACCAGATGAATACCAGCAGCCCCGCGAGCAGCGAGGCGGCCAGATAGCGCCAGTCTCTGATGGCAACCGGGGGCACTGAACCGATCAGAAGGTCGCGCATGATGCCGCCTGCGCTGGCTGCGGCGAAGGAGAGGACGAGCACACCGAAAATATCAAGACGCTGCTTGACTCCGGCTACCGCGCCGCTCAGGGCAAACACGAACGTGCCGATCAGGTCGAGCACCAGGAGCGTGCCCGTCGCATACTCCTTAAATGTTACCGTCATGTCGTTCAAGACATCCCTGCCTCACTGCGGCCATCTTTGGGCACGGTCATGATGATAGCGATTATGGCTATGATTACCATGAGGACGTTGAACAGCAGTGCCACGGCGGCCGCGAATCTAATAGCGACGTTGTCAGTCCTTCCGAGGAACAGGTCTGACATGGCCGTGAAACCGGTCTCACGTTCGCTGAGTGCAGTGAAGATCGCCGCAGAGATGGCCACGCCGAAGGCCGCCCCCAGAGATGATGCCATCTTGTAGATGCCGGACGCCGCGCCTGCCTTGTCGTCCGGCACATTCGAGAGTGCCGCGTCGGTAGACGGGGTGGCGTAGAAGCCCAGCCCGACGCCAAAGAGTGTGAACCCGATGAAGGCCACAATCATGTACTGACCCGCCAGCAGGAAGGTGAAGGTCGTCAGCCCGATTCCGGTCGCGGTGATGGCGCAGCCCATCAGCATCGGCTTTCGCGGGCCCATCTTCTGAAGAAGCTTTTCCCCGACACGAATGGTGCTCAGGATGGCGACCAGATAGCCAATGGTCAGCAATCCCGATTGCAATGAGGACAGCCCGGCTCCCTGCTGAACCAGAGCCAGCGCGACGAGCAGTGTCCCGGCAGCCCCGTTGAGAAGGAAGTTGGAGAGCGTCGCGCCGGCATACGTCTTGTTCCTGAACAGGGTGAGATCAACAAAGCCGTGAGCATTGCCCGATTCAACCTTGAAGAAGACCAACGCGGCGATGACGAACACGACGGCCAGCGCGATAATCGTGGGGTTCAGCCAACCCAGTGCCGCGCCCTGTCCGATGACGATGTTCACGGCCACCATGGCGATGATAAAAGCGGCGAAGCCGAACCAGTCGAAGCGACTCTCCTGCGAGGACTCCACCTTGCTCTCTGGAGTGCCCCTGATTAGCAGGAAACTTAGGATCGCGATAAGGATTGAGATCCAGAATATCCAGCGCCATCCGAGCGAGGAAGCGACGAGACCGCCGAAAAGCGCGGAGACGCCCGAGCCGCCCCAAGAGCCGATCGACCAGTAGCTGAGAGCCCGTTGGCGCTCCTTGCCGTCGAAGTAAGCCTTCATCAGGGCGAGCGTCGCAGGCATGATGCAGGCGGCTGAAAGGCCCTGAATGATGCGTCCGGCCATCAGAAAGACGGCGGTGCCGGATGGGGAGAGCGCGATCAGGAGCGAACCCAAGATGCCGAGGGCGAGGCCGACGTAGGTCAGCTTCACACGACCGAGCCGGTCTGCCAGGCTGCCCGCGACGACGATGAAGATGCCGGAGAAGAGGGCTGTGATGCTGACCGCGATGTTGATCAGGCTCTCACTGATCCGCAGCTCATCGCGCATCGTGGGCGCGACGTTCAGCGTGGTCTGCGCGAAGAGCCAGAAGGTGATGACCGCAAGGACAATCCCGAAGATGAGCTTGTCCGTGCCTCGATACGCATCGGGCATCGCGGCGGCAGTTGTAGAAGCCATAACGTGACCCTCACTTCGCCAGATACGTCAGAGCGGCAACCACCAGGGCCTGTGTGCCGGTGGACAGCGTCGGCTCGATGACCGGCGCAAAGAATTCCGAGTGGTTGACCGGGATGTCCTGTTCCACCCGACCGGCCTTGACGGCTCGCTCATACTTCTCCGGGTCAATACAGCCGACCCCCCAATAAGTGTAAGGCGTCCCCAACGCAGCGGGGACGTGGCTGAAGTCCTCGCTGGCAGTCACGCGTCCGAGGTCGAAGACCGTTTCCGATCCGAAATGGCTTCGGAATGCGGACGTGATTTTCTCCGTAACTTCCGGGTCATTCTCGGTCAGCGGATACTGATCGTAGTATTCAAACCCGGGTGGGTGCGGCGAGCCGGACGCCTCGCACTCGGCCCTGACCATGCGCTCGATGCTGTCGATCATGCGCTGGCGCACGGCCATATCGTAAGTCCGCAGGTTGACCAGGAGCACCGCGCGGTCAGCGATGATATTGCTCTTGGAGCCTGCCACACTGCTGCCCACGGTCAACACTGCAAACTCGCCGGGCTTCGTCTCGCGCGAGACAATCGTCTGGAGGCGGAGCACGACGAGCGCGGCCAGCACCACAGGATCAACGCTGTTATGGGGCATTGAGCCGTGCGACCCTTTGCCGTGCAGGGTGATGCGTATGCTGTCCCCGGCGGAGAGGACAGGGCCTACCTGCGTGCCGATCGTTCCCGCAGGGTGGGCCAGCACGTGCTGCGAGAACGCGACATCCGGTTTCGGAATTCTCTCGCGCAAGCCGTCATCCACCATCGCCTTCGCGCCGCCAGCGACCTCTTCCGCGGGTTGGAACAACGCGATGAAGGTTCCGCCCCAAGACCCACGCGCCCTGGCGAGCAGTTCTGCCGCGCCCAGCAGACAGGTCACGTGCGCGTCGTGACCGCACGCGTGCGCTACGTTGACGGTCTGCCCATCAAGATCAGGTGCGGTCAGCGTCGAGGCGTAGGGCAGGCCCGTGTTCTCCTTGACGGGAAGCGCGTCCATGTCGGCGCGCGCGAGTACGGTCTGGCCTTCACCGTTTCGCAGGACGCCGACGACGCCCGTACGGCCAATCCCTTCGAGGACTTCGTAACCGAGTTCCTTGAGTTTTGACGCCGCGAGCGCGGCTGTTTCGGTCTCTTGAAAACTCAGCTCGGGATGCGCGTGGAGCTGCTTGTAAACACCTTCCTGCCAACGTGAGGTCGTCTGAAGATCGGCCAGCACGTCTGTGATTGGTGACATCGGAGTCTGGTCAAGTGATTTCTCAGTCATCGGTTTTTCTCTTCGCCAGTCCGGCTTCGTCGTTGCCGTCGCCCCGTGGTGCGACCAAACAGTCATGCGGCGGTAGCTTTTCCGGGTGACGCAAGATGCCTGTGACCTCGCGCCCGCGATGCGGCAACTCAGCCGGAATCCTCGACCCAACATTGCCGGTCGCGCCGATCAGTGCGTCTTTCATTGTTTTTACGTCCCTTGAGGTTACCCGATTCGCCGCGTCCACTCCACAAGATTCTGTAGGAGTTGGCGGATGAATTCTTTCGTCGCGTCATCCGTCAGATTCCCCTCAGCGTCAAACCGCTTTGCGGCGTTGCCAATCATCACCTCCGGCTGGTTGATAGGGAACATGTTGAGGAAGACCATCATCTGGCGGAGGTGATACTGCGCGCGCGCCGTAGCGATTGCGCCGACGGACGCGCCCATGATCGCCGCCGGTTTTCCATTCCACGCGCTGTCGCCGTAGGGACGCGACGCCCAGTCAATCGCGTTCTTCAACACACCGGGGACGGAGTAGTTGTATTCCGGCGTCACGAAGAGAATGGCGTCGGCTTCGCGTATGCTCTTCTTTAACTCCGTGACTTTGGCGGGCGGGTTCTGCTCCTCGTCCTGATTGAAGCCAGGGATGCCGTCAAGCTCGAAGGTTTCGATGGAAGCGCCTTCGGGCACGAGTGCGGTTGCGGCGCGCAGGGCGGCGCGGTTGTACGATTCGCGGCGAAGGCTACCGGCGATGCCGAGAATGCGAACGGGTTTGCTCATTTTAATCTCTCCTTACGGTCGGGTAAGTTAACGTTAGTCATGGCTGAGACAGCCGATTAAAAAGGATGAAGCCTTCAATAGAAGAAGGCTTCATCCCTTACACGGGAGCACTTGACGAGTCGTGTCTAAACTATCTGACGCATAACCCGTCGGTCTCTGAAAGTAGCAAGTCGCACGCGGGCTACTCCGACCACTCATTGTTCACCTCCGACCTCACAGCCGCGCCCGCCCTGACGGAAAGTGGAACCAGGCGTCCTGACAGTCAGAGAAAATCAACACGTCTGTTGGAAACTTTCCTCCTGTGGAAAGCCAGTCTTTGATCCTGTCGCTGTTGAACCTTTTGTTCGAGCTACTAATTGTCTCTTTGAGTTCGGCAAGCTATCATATAAAAACTAAGTATTCAATAGCTGACCTCTGTCGCCTCCCATGTATCGGAGGAGGCACATTGTAAACAGCGCTTTCCATGCGGTGGATCGCGGCTGCATCGGCAGTCCTCTACTCGATGAAAGCGATACTGATGATCGTATGCCGAACGGAGGTAGGAAGATGGATAGCAAGTCTAAGCAGAAGAAGCAAAGGGAAGAGCCGCCGCCCGGCGTGGGAAACGAAGACAGGATCGAAGCGAAGATAGATAGAGACCTGCAAGATTCTTTCCCGGCGAGCGACCCGCCCGGCTGGGTGCTAGGAGTGGAACCGCCGCCAGCAGAGAAGGAAGAGAAGGATGACAGTTCATCTTCCGCTGCGACGGGTGATACGGGAGGAGGTTGAAGTATTCAACAGACGGGTCTGGATTTTCTGTAATTAACATGCCCGAACAATTGCTTCAGAAATTTTGACCAAAGGAAGGCGAGTCTCATCATGTCCACTATCAGTGAAGTGTTTCTTCCCGGCGTCGGGCGCAAGTTTCAAGTCGAGACGATGACGGGCGACCGGCTCGTGATCGTCATTCACGACGACGGCACGCGCGAGCTTTATCACTTCACGCGACGGAACCTGGAGCGCCCGGCCTCGGTCTTAAGGCTCTCCGACGGCGAGGCGCGGCAGATCGCAGGGATCGTCGGCGGGCTGACTTACGTGCCGCGAAATCTACCGATGGCGGAGGTCATTTTAGGCGACCTCGTGCTGGAGTGGTTCACGATTGAAGAAGGAGCGGCGTGCATCGGCCGAACTATCCGCGATCTGGAGGTTCGCACACGCGCGGGCGCGTCCATCGTCTCGATACTCGAAGCAGACCAAACGAAGCGCATCAACCCGGAAGCCGACACCGTCCTGAACGAAGGCGCGACGCTCATACTCGCGGGCGACCGGCGCACGATCAATGCCGTCAAGCGCCTGCTGGTTGAAGGAAGGGCGGGGTGAGCCGGTGGATAACATCATCTTAGAGATCGGCCTGGCGCTGGCGCTGATCGCGTTCGGCGTCGCGCTCGCCCATAAACTCGGCCTGTCCAACATCCCATTCCTGATCATCATCGGCATGGCGGTCGGGCCACACGCCCCGCAGATCGGCGTCTTCGACTTCCGCTTCATCGAGACCGGCTCACTCATCACGTTCATGGGACGCATCGGCGTCCTGTTCCTGCTCTTCTATCTGGGTCTGGAAGCTAACGTCACGCGCCTGATCGAAGCGGGGCGCTCAATCCTCGTCGGCGGCTCGATCTACGTCGGCATCAATTTCACCGTCGGATTCACTTTCGGCTATCTCGTGGGCTTCCCTTTGCGCGAAGCGCTGATTATTGCCGGCTTGACGACCGTTTCGTCGAGCGCCATCGTCGCCAAAATTCTCTTCGACTACCGGCGCATGGCGAATCCCGAAACCCAGATCGTACTCGGCATCACGATGTTCGAGGACGTTTTTCTCGCCGTTTATCTGTCGCTCATCTCCGGCATCGTGCTGAGCGGCGCAACCTCTGTCGGCGGCGTGCTCTCGTCCGGCGGCATCGCGCTCGGCTTCATCATCGGATTGATGGTCGTCGGGAGATGGGCGACGCCGCTCCTGAACCGCCTGCTCCGAATCTCTTCAAACGAGGTCTTTGTCGTCGTAATTTTCGCCTGCCTGTTTTTGTTGGCCGGGCTCGGCGAGACCATCCACGTCGCCGAATCCATCGGCGCGCTGCTTCTGGGGTTGATACTCGGCGAGACCGAGCACAGCGAGCGCATGGAGCGACTGGTCGTGCCGTTCCGCGATTTCTTCGGCGCGATCTTCTTTTTCAGTTTCGGTCTTTCGATTGACCCCTTCACTTTAGGCGGCGCGGCGTGGCTGGCTGTAGGGGCAGCACTGCTCTCGCTCGTCGGGGTCGTCATCGCCGGATTGATTGTGGGCTGGCGCTCCAAATTGTCAGCCGTCGGCTCGCTCAACACCTCATTCACTTTGCTCGCGCGCGGCGAGTTTTCCATTATCATCGTCAACCTTGCGCTCGCCGGTGGCTTGATGGCGGTCTTGCAGCCGTTTGCCGCTCTGTACGTGTTGATCCTGGCGAGCGCTTCTCCGCTGCTGGCGAAAGAGTCGGAGCGCATTTACGCTCTGTTTGAGAAGCTATTCCGACGACGCAGAAAGACGGAGACGGCAGATGAAGATTTGGAAGCTACAGATGAATCGTAACCCGGAGTGAGCACCTGCTTCATGATATGAGACGAATTTTCCCGCTAATCAAAATTTCTGTGGGCCGCTCAGTAAAGCTGCAAACAGGGCTGGCTGTCCTTCAAGATTAAGGGCGATTACAAACTCATTCCGAAGCGCCCAACTCGAAGCAACACTTAGGTGACTCCCCACGGTCGCAATACTCTCGAACAGGAACGCCGATGATTTCAGTCACGAGAGCTTCGGCGAGTTCGCAAACCTCCGGGTGTTCCATGACCGCCGTGGAGAGCGGGCACCCGCCGCTGCGGATGAGCAGCTTGCCGTCTGCTCTTTCAACCCTTGGCGAGCCGCCCATCGCTTTTAATACCTCTAGCGCCCTTTGCACGCGGCCCTCCAAATCGACAGACCCTTTGGCCGAAACCTGGCTGGCGGCCAGGGAACGACCCACTTCGCGCAGGACATCTTCGAGTGCGTCGGGCGCGAGTCGGCCCTTCAGTGCGGTGATGAGTTGGTTGAGCAGAGCGTCATAAGCTTTAGGGAAAAGATGCTCGGCATCCGGCGTCAACTCATATGAGAAATGAGGCTTGCGCGGCCCCCTCTGCACTCCGCTCTGCCTGATTAAGCCGTCCCGCTCAAGGCTGAGCAGGTGAGCCCGTACTGCATTGTCTGTGAGCTCCAGCTTTTCCGCCAGTTCGTTGACCGTGCCGGAGCCCTCCCGCAGCAAGCTCACGATCCGCCCCCGCGTGCTATCGAAAAATCGCTCATCCAGTTTAGTCTTCTTCATTGATCCTCATCAATCTTCTTAATACCCCAACTATATACTTATTATCTAAAAAACTCAATAAGTCAAAATAGTCATTGACTTATTTTAGAAAAGGTGTATTTTAAAAGACAAGAGGACTTCGCAGCAAAATTAATCTCTTTCAGCCATAGGAGGGCACAAGCAGATGGAACACATTTTTAACGGCACTTCGGAAGCCGCTTTCTCTTCCGACACGAAAACGCGCGTCTCCAGTCCCAGCCGCCAAGCCTACCAAATCCTGCATCTGGGGTTCACCGTGGCCCCAATCCTGGCCGGGTTGGACAAGTTTTTCAATCTCTTAGTGAACTGGGATCAGTACCTGCCTCCATTCGTCAACAACCTGACGGGTGGTCACGGGCACGAATTAATGCTCGCCGTCGGCATCATCGAGATCGTCGCCGGCCTCGGAGTTTGGTTCAAGCCGAAGATTTTCGCTTACGTCGTTTCGGCGTGGCTCTTACTGATCATCGTCAACCTGCTGATGATTCCGGGCTACTTCGATGTCGCCCTACGTGATTTCGGACTCTCGCTCGGAGCGCTCGCGCTCGCGCGCCTGAGCCACGAATTTGATCGTTAAGGGGTCACAGAGAAGTTAGCTGAGAGATTTTGTGTTAAGGGGCGACCCGAACAACGAACTGATGTTCGTGAAATACCTGTTCTGAACGGAGGGAGCGAGTGCATGCTTAGCGCACAGGAAGCGACATCAACCGTCATGCGGTCGAGGGATCGGCGGTCATCTTACAAACCGGGGGCAGGAAGAGCGCCCAACCTGAAAGATTCACCGCACAGTCTTCAGCGGCGCATGAGTCCGAGGACTGTTGAGCGCGTGGCCGAAGCGTGCCTGCCGACGGAGTTCGGAGAGTTCCGCATCATCGGCTACCGCTCGCTCAACTCGGATGAAGAGTTCGTCGCGCTCGCCCGAGGCGCACTGTGTGGAGAATGCCCGACCCTTGTTCGCATTCACTCGCAATGCATGACGGGCGACGTGTTCGGCTCTGTCAAGTGTGACTGCGGTCGTCAACTTCGCGCCGCGATGGAACTGCTCGCCGCAGAGGGGCGCGGCGCAATCGTCTACCAGCAGCAGGAGGGGCGCGGCATCGGCATCATCAACAAGATTCGCGCTTACGCCTTGCAAGACGAAGGCGCAGACACCATCGAAGCTAACGAAAGGCTTGGGCTGGAAGTAGACCTGCGCCGTTACGACCAGTGCGCAGAGATACTCCTTGATCTCGGCCTGCGCCGCGTGCGCGTGATGTCAAACAACCCGTCGAAGATTCAGGCGCTTGAGCGAGCGGGGCTGGAAGTCATCGAACGTGTGGCACTTAAAATCGAGCCGCACGACGGCTTCGCACATTACCTCAAGACGAAAAAGGAGAGGATGGGTCACCTTATCCACGCAGTATGAAGCCTGTGAACCAGGAATACGAAACGCAGGTGCGAATGGCCCAAAGACTACAGCGGTCGCAGAGAATGTTGAGTGTTAACACTCGCGGCCTTCAGGTGTTAATACGCTATCAAGTATTCCGGTTCCAGTCCAAGGTTAGACATCTTCTCATCGCCAGCCATGGGCGCGAGGGAGTCTTAAGGTCAGAATCCAATGGTGAATACCGGAGAGGTATTATGAAATTCTTTCTTGACTCGGCGAATCTGGATGAAATCCGCGAGGCCGCCGATCTCGGCTTGATAGATGGGGTGACGACGAACCCGTCGCTCATCTCCAAAGAAGGCAGCGTGGATTTCAAGCGGCATATTGCCGCCATCTGCGAGATCGTCCCTGGCGATGTCTCGGCAGAAGTGACGAGCCTCAACACGGAGGGCATGCTGCGCGAAGGGCGCGAGTACGCACGAATCGCCCCGAACGTCATCATCAAATGCCCGCTCACGCGCGACGGCTTGAAGGCCACGCGTCAATTGTCGTCAGAAAACATCAGGGTCAACGTCACGCTCTGCTTTTCCGCTGCGCAGGCGATCCTGGCGGCGAAGGCGGGTGCATCCTACATCAGTCCGTTCATGGGTCGCCTCGATGATGTCGGACAGAGCGGCCTCACGGTTCTCGCCGAGATAGTGGAAATCTATCGCAACTACGATTGGAAAACGGAAGTACTGGCATCGAGCGTTCGCGGCCCCCTGCACGTCATCGAGGCCGCACGCATTGGCGCGGATGTCGCCACGATGCCCTTCAAGGTACTGGAGCAGCTCTTTAATCACCCGTTAACGGATAAAGGACTGGAGCAATTCTTAAGCGATTGGCACAAGGGTGGAAGAAAGTGATTGCTTGATGGTGAGGAAGGTCTTATGACGCACAAAGAAATAACTGTTGCCACGACGGACGAATTCAAAGACGGAGAGATGAAGCAAATCTCTGTCAACGGAACAGAACTCCTTTTGGCGCGTGTCAGGGATAAATATCATGCCGTTGGCGCGCACTGCACGCACTACGGCGCGCCTCTGGTGGAAGGCGCGCTCAGCAATGAGCGCATCGTCTGCCCGTGGCATCACGCCTGCTTCAACGTCACGACGGGCGATCTGGAAGAGCCGCCCGCGCTCGACGCGCTACCTTGCTACGGAGTGAGAGTCGAGGGCGAGAACGTCATCGTGAGCCTGCCGGGTGAGATCACAGACCGCAGAACGCCCGCTATGACGAAAAGAGATTCTTCGTCGGACGGGCGACTGTTCGTTATCCTCGGCGGTGGCGCGGCCGGTTACGCGGCGGCGCAAGCCTTACGGGAAGACGGCTTCCAAGGCCGCGTCCTGATGATTACGCGCGAAGACCGCACGCCTTACGACCGTCCTAACTTGAGCAAGGATTACTTGCAGGGTCACGCCGAGCCGGAGTGGATGCCGCTGCGCGCGGATGAGTTTTATGCCGAGCATACGATCGAAGTCCTGCGCGGAAAGGAAGTAGCGCGCGTTGACGCTGCCGATAAGACGATCACCTTCAAAGACGGCGACACACTCACCTGCGACTCGCTGCTCATAGCGACGGGCGGCACGCCGCGCCGTCTGAATGTTCCCGGCTCCGATCTGAAAAACATCTTCGTCCTGCGCAGCTTCGCTGATACGGACGCGATCATTGATGCCACGCGAGGAGCTTCTCGCGCAGTCGTCATCGGCGCAAGCTTTATCGGGATGGAGACGGCCGCCAGTCTCGTTGAGCGCAATCTCTCCGTGACCGTGGCCGCGCCCGATACGGTTCCTTTTGAGAAAACGCTCGGCGCAGAAGTGGGAAGGCAGTTACAGCAAGTACATGAGGTTCGCGGCGTGCGATTCAGGCTCGGCGCGAGCGTGGTAAGTTTTGAGGGCGACGGCGCGGTCAAACGGGTCGTGCTGGATTCAGGCGAACGGATCGAAGCGGATTTAGTGGTTGTCGGCGTCGGAGTACGCCCCGCGACCGGCTTTCTCGAAGGAGTCCAACTGCACGAGGACGGCGGTGTGTACGTGGATAGACACTTACTCGCCGCTGACGGCGTGTACGCCGCCGGGGACATCGCATACTTTCCTTCATTGCTTACGAATGAGCGCTGGCGCATCGAGCACTGGCGCACGGCGCAGCAACAGGGAAGAGTAGCGGCGCACAACATGGCGGGGAAAGCGGTCGAATTTGACGGCGTGCCCTTCTTCTGGACTCGGCAGTTCGATGCAGGACTCCTGTACGTAGGCCACGCCGCGAGCTGGGACGAGATTATCTATCAGGGTGACGTGCCCTCACAGAACTTCCTCGCTTTCTACGTGAAAGATGACCGCGTGCAGGCGGTCGCCGCCATGAACCGCGACCGGGAGATGGCCGCCATCGAAGAACTGATGCGGCTTGATCGGATGCCGACACCTGCCCGACTCAGGGACGGCACAGTGGATTTTCTTGAACTACTTAGTGATGACAATTCAGTTGACACGCTGAGGCCAAGCGCTACCGCTCACCATGTGCCGTCAAATTCATGAGCGCCGTCAGGCTCGACAAGCGGCTGGATTTCTTCGGCGGTATGGACGCCTCTCCAACCACTGGATCACACTGCACGAGACGGGCAACGTCTCGGGCTTCAATCCAGTGCTCGTGATGGATGTCTGGGAGCACGCTTTTCTGCTCGACTACAAGCGGGCAGAGAGGCCCAAACACATCGAAGCGTTCTTCTCCAACATTGACTGGGATGCCTGCGACGAGCGTCTGCGGAAGGGAACGGCGGCGCGTTCGAGTGCCGCGTCAATCTTATAAGAAGCTCAGGCCATGTCTTTATTCATTACTCACACCATGATCGTGCGAGGATGACGGCCAGACATGACCTGCGAAAACGATGGGCAAGAAAGGCAACATTAAAGATGCAGCGATTGGACATCAACGACCTTATAGAAATTAACGACGAGAAGTTCAACCCCGTCGTGCTTGTGAATGAACCTGACATGCGCCTCTTGCTCTTATGCCTGCGGGCGGGTCAGAAAGTTCCTGAGCATTCGGCGGCGGGCAGCATTACGGTGCAGGCGATCATGGGACGCGCCACCTTCTACGACGGGGACGAAGCGTGCGCGATGTTCGCGGGCACGCTCGTCCGCCTTGAGGCCGGGCGAGCGCACCGCGTCGAAGCGCACACAGACACGGCGCTCCTCGTCACGATGATCAAAACACCGCAGAAGGCCGAGCCTCCGCGCGAGTCGCGCGCGACGGAGCGTGAAATCGACTTGTGTCTGATGCCGCGACCAGAACGACACCCGCTCGTCTTCGCTGCCTTCGACCATCTGGCGGTGGGCGAATCTTTCATCATCTTCAACGACCACGACCCGCAACCTTTAAGGATGCAGATTGAGCAGATGCGCGAAGGCGAGGTAGATTGGGAATACCTTGAGCGAGGGCCCGACACGTTCCGCGTCCGCCTCACTCGCATCGCGCCGCCCGCGGGTAACGTGGGGCCGGTGAATTCCGGCACGGCCGAGTCGCCCGTCACCGTCCGTTAGCATTGGCAGAAGGGTTTGGGCGGTGAAGGATGGAGATGAATACGCATCCGATGATGTCTTGCACATATCATTTGTCTTGCCGGTCGTTATCGCAGCGACCCTTATCGCTCGTTAGCTCGGCTTGATCGGATGGTGAAGGTGCGAGGCCGCGTGCGGATGTTTTACGGTAAAGTGGAAGAAGTATTTAAACAATGATCGATTGGGTGTTGGTGTTCGTGCGCGATCTCGCGCTCGCGGTGTGGCTCGGCGGATTGATCGTGATTGATTTCGTCGAGACCCCTGCGCGGTTTCGCGTCCCGGCCTTAAATCGTAATCAAGTGGTGGCGGTGGGGCGAGAAGTCTTTGCCGCGCTCAACCGGATGGAGGTGATTATCGGCGCGCTTCTCGTCGTCGCGGGCGCGCTCCTCTTGAGTCGCGCCCCGACTGTTTCGCACAAGTCACTTGCGGCTCTCCTAAGCGTCGGCGTGATGTGGCTCGTCGCGCTCGCGCAGTACACTTGGGCGAGACCGCGCATGTACGCGGCTACAAAAGAGCTTGATCTGGTGAATCGCCAGCCGGGTGATGCGCGCTTTGACATACTGCGCCGATGGCATAAAACATACGTCGCGCTCGATTTCGTCAAAATGGCGCTCGGTCTCGCCGCGCTTGGGTTATGGATCTAGCGGCATGTACAAACCGAGTAGCTGCTATAAAAGCGTCATGACCTACCATGAGGGTATAGTCGCCAAATGTTTAGAGGCAGCCTTTAGGGCTGCCTCCAAACTACTGTTAACAGTAATGAGCCGAGCAGGACTCGAACCTGCGACCCACTGGTTAAAAGCCTGCACATACCCGTTATCATCGGTTTCTGCCGTTTCACAAATCGCTTCTCACCCGCATAAATACAGGCTGATTATCAAAATATCATTTCATCTGTTCCCGTATGTCTCCGCATTTTCTTGTTGAAAGCGGGTATCAAAGCGGGTATACGATTGCAGATGATAGTGGATTAGGGGAGCAAAAGCGATGGCGAGAGAGCGAACAGGTTTTGTAGTTCAACGCAAGAATAAGAAGACCGATGAGATAGAGTTCTTCGCGCGCATCCAGTACGTCGATGATAACACCGGCAAGCGCCGCGAGTTGATGCGTAAGGCCAAAGATGAAGAGGACGCGCAGAAAATTATCAAGAAGCTCGTCAAGAAATTGGACGGCGCAGGCCAGAGCACCATCGAAGGCGACCGGATGAAGTTCTTGCAGTTGGCCGCAGAGTACAAAAAGCGCAGACTCATCCCGGCGCAGTATCACGGCGAGCGCAAAGTGGCTGGCCTCCGGTCATGGAAGACGCAGCAGGGCTTCTTAGAGACGCTTACACGCCATTTCGGCGGCAAACGTATAAGCACTATCAGGCATGATGACATTGAACAGTTTAAGCTCAAAAGAATCGCCCAGCCGGTCGTGAGAGAGAAGAAAGTCAAAAGGGACGGAAAAGTCGAAATCATCAAGACCGAAAAGCCGCGCACGCTTGCAGGCGTGAACAGGGAATTAGAGTTAATGCGCGCCGTGATGCGCTTTGCCTTCCGTCAGGGATGGATAGCCCGTTCGCCTTTTGAGACGGGCGCTCCGCTCATCAGCAAAGCCGATGAGACCAGCCGTGAGCGCGTGTTAAGTCACGATGAGGAGAGACGCTTACTTGAAGCGTGCGGCGAGCGCACTTATGCTTACACATGGCGCGGCAGACAGCTTACTGCGCGGGACAAAGGCAAGCAGCGTTTATATCTGCGCGCTCTCATTATTGCTGCGCTGGATACGGCCATGAGGCGGGGCGAACTTATCAAGCTCCGATGGTCGGATGTGAACATGGACGCGCAGGAAATCGTCATTCGTGCGATGAATACGAAGACCGCTCGCGGGCGCGTTGTAGCCATGACGCCGCGCCTTCATGCAGAGCTTGAAAAGTTACGCGCGAGTGCGCCGCCGGATAATGACACGCTCGTTTTCGGCATTAGGGATACCGTCAAAAGAAGCTTCACGGCGGCGTGCAAAGCGGCGGGCATAGATGGTTTCCGCTTTCACGATTGCCGCCATACAGCTATCACGCGAATGATTGCGGCGGGTGTGCAGCCTATGGAGGTGATGAAGGTCTCAGGCCATACTCAGCACACTACTTTTGCCAGATATGTGAATCCGACCAGCCAAACGGTAAGGCGCGCTGCCGATGCGCTGGCAGCTTTCAACGCCGAAGCCGGAGCACAGCAAGCGCCAGAGTTAGTCAACTAACAAGCGAGAGCAAGAGCCAACTGCTTAATTCCTGTTTCGTTGTCTCTTGCTTAGACGGAGAGCCCTATGACTATCCAAACAATAGAAATCATTCTATACACAGAAAGCCTATCCAGCTCTAATCTCAGTAATACTTTGCGTACAAAGACCAAGATTCATAGCGCTAGGGATACTCCAAGTGTGGCTCAAATTCCTATTGAAATTCGCATCCCACACAAGACGCTTGTGCAGCGTGTGCTTGGGGTGTGGTATCAAGCCGTTGAAGGCTTGGAGAATTTAGATGGTTTCACTGTTATTGACTTTGAAAATATAAGCGACTCCTCTGGCGAGTCCATCAAGCTTATGCTCAAAGCCAGTTCCATCCAGGGAGCATCTAAGCAAGTGAAACTTAGGGTATTCGTTCTCTACGAACAAGCAATCATAATACGCAACAGGTAGGAATCACGAGCGCGGCGGCTACTTGCCATCAGTTTCGCTTGCATGCGGAAACTATAAGCAGGTGCGGCGCGGTGGCAAAGGAGAACCCACCACCGCGCCGCCGAGCGGCATCGGGAAAGGAGACCGATGAGAAGCCCGCTCCCTGCTTCGTCGCGCTGGGTTTCATCATTTCCACGCGACGAAATCAATCCTTCTTCCGCATCAGTCGATTCTGGCGCTCCGCATACTCAATAGCCTTCTGAACAGCGTCGGTGTGTTGCTCAGGCACTTCGCGCGTCGTCGTCGGCAATCCCTTGTTCCTCGCCTCCGCGTACTGGGTGGCCGAATCAACCGGGTCGGGCAACGACTCGTCTGCCTGCACGTTTCCACTACCCGGCTGCCCTCCGCTAAAGGTCGCGCTCGTTGAACCCGTCCCGCTCGCCAGAGATGTGAAGGCGGCGGCCCATGTCGGCAAACGCAAACCTAAACGCTGCGCCAAGCCCAAAGCCTTCTTCTTTATCTCGTCCTGGTAGGAGGCGGGGCGGCGACTGGCGGCAAGACGGCTTGAAAGCTGGTCTAGGTCATCTTGGTCAATAAGCGGATAGAGCAATCTTGCCTCATCAAGAATCAAGCCTCGTCCATCTCGCACAAGCTGCTGGCGTTGCGCTTTTGTCAAACTACTCATGTGACACCTCCCCGACCCGGCTCTCTATTAATCTCGATAGCTCTACGCTGGTCACAATTTCATCCTCTCGATTCACTTTTAGGCGGTTCTCCTGAAACAACAGGCCAGTGGTCATTCTCATGTGGTCATCCTGAATCTTGGCAGCTTCATCCTGGATGCGCCGCCACTCGTCAGCAAGCTCGTTACGGGCAACTTCAAGGCCAGCCTTTTTGCGCTTGGCATCTTCTCTGTCCAGCGCCAACCAGTTCAACTTATGGCGATAAAGGTGGGCCTCGGCTAGAAACAGCGCATCTTTGATTTCGTCCTCTCTTTCGCGCAGATTAGCTACCGCTTCACTATCAAGAGCTGCAACAGCTTCGCGGAGTCGCCCCGGTAACTGCTGAAGCTCGCGCATGAGCTGAGAGACCTCCCTACGGAATTGCTCGACCACTTTGTGCTCGACCTCTAAAGGCGAGAGTTGTTCCTGTTCTTCGCTCATCTCAAATTCAATCATCACTAGAATCTCCCTCATTGTTGTCTACAACTGTCGGCTTGACCGCACGACGGGCAAGTTCGCGCGCCTGCTTCCGCTCATCCCTGCGCCTCCGAATGATGTCCAACACTGGGTCGGCCCTATTCGCTTCAATCAACTCGTCTGCACGGGTTCTTAGCGGCAACTCGAAGCCCTCATCAGGGCGCTCGTCGGTATGGTCGCGCACGTCTGCGCCTCGAACCTCCTGCACCTGCTCGCGCGACACTTCCATCTCAGCGGTGGCCCTCTCATGAGCCGCTCGACTCTCATACGCACGGCCAGACCGGCTACCATCGGCTAGCTGTTCCGTGATGCGCTCTTGTGCCGCTCGCTGCCGCTCCGCGATGGCCTCAACGTAAGTAATCAACTCTTCGCGCGCTGCCTTGCTTTCTTCTATTGCTCGCTCCGCAATCAATTCGGCGTGTCGCGGGCCGCGCAATGGCTGGCCGCATCGGTCGCAGTGGAATTGAGCACTTCCCTTTTCACCTACACGCTTCTTCAGCTTAGCGACTTCACGCCGGAAATTATCACTACTCATAGGCTCTCCTCATGCTCCTGCTGGCAGCTCTTAATGCCTTCCACATCGGCGCGTAGATTCCCATGCTCGTCAGCCTTCCAGCGTCTCGCATCAAGGTGTCGCGCTGCGTTGAAGCGGGCACTCGCCGGAAATTTTGGGTCGTCTCGCATAGCTATTAAAGCGGCAACCGAATCATCCGCGATGCGATGCGAGCGGGCGACCGCAAGCATCATCAATTCATCCTGAGCCTCGCGCAGCCTTGCCCTAAAGTCATCACGCTTTCGCCAGCGCCGGAGTGTGCGAGCACTAATGCGAGCAGCTTTCGCTGCATCTTCCAGCGAATTGGTCTCCAAAAGCGCAGCTATCGCACGCTCCATGCGAGGGGAAAGCTCATTTTTCCGGTCAGTTTCAGCCATATTCGGCCTCCTCTGAATGTTTTTTCAGCAATTCAATCAATCCGCCTGCCGTCAACGCTACCCTCTGCCGCCCCTTCGAGCCTGAGTAAAATAAATGGTGGAGGTTGTAACCTGCTCGCGGTGGCCTCCTCGCGGGCGGCGCGCGGGGGAAAACGACGGTCTGGAAGCATCAGACATATCTGGTTTCCCGAACCCAGGGCGGCGCGCGGGGGATTTTCTGCAAACTTCAGCATGTCAAAAGTCGCGTTAGGGTATTTTTGTTCTAGAAATTCTCTGCGCTTATCACGACTCTTTCTTACAATTTCCAGCCAAGCTTTGTAATCAACTGTATCTGATAGCTTGTAAGTCGCTCTAGATATTCTGTGGGCTTTCGGTAATGTTCTTTTGCCGTCAGATAAGTTGCTTGTATCAAGAATGACCGAAGCCTTGCGAGCATCGCCAAAAACTTCAAACAGGCGAGGCCAACGCCGCAACTCTACTATCTCGACAAGGTGAGCGTCCGGCACAGAGTCCCACGCGGCAGCTTTAAAGATGTAATTTACACACTTCACCCGGTCGCCTTCTGAAACGGTGTCTCGTTTGACCTCAGCAAGAGCATCTGAAGTATTGATTTCAATCTCGTATCCATGCTCGCTCCACGCCTTTTTAATGCACTCCGTCCATTCATAGTCCAAGCCACCAAACTTCAAGCGCCCAAAGACCAAGAGATGAAGATGAGCGTTGTAGCCAGCGCCTTCATTCGTCGTCCATTCATGATTTTTAATCCCACCGCGCACATTTTCTTTCCACCATCGGCGCTTGCGGAGCAGAGACCATGCACGTCGGAAAACTTGTAAGGCTATAAATAATCCAGCATCCTTAATCTTTGGAGCTGTTAAGGTGATGAATTGCCAGTGCTCCCCATCTCTTAGCCGAACAGATGAAACAGCCAACCGCGCGCGTCGGCGGTCGCGCCGTGGCAAAAGCTCTGAACAAAACGGACAAAAGCGCAAACGACACTTGTTTAGAGCAATGATTCCATCAAACTTTTCACCGTTTGCATTATGCAAGTCATAAGCGATGACTATGTTTTCCGGCGAAACGCATTCCCGTACCATCTCTGCTGCCGCCTGCGCATCTTTGGAATCAAAGAGCCTTCCTATCTCTTCCAGACGTGTGGCAATTTCCAAACCATCCAGTGCGCGCAAGAGCGCAGCATTCTGAACATTACCTGCTTGACTTGCAGGCTGGTCGTGAGCTAGAAGCATCACACAGATAGCCTCCATCGGCTGTCAGTCCGGCGGTGAAATCGGACAATTGTTAAGGGCGCGTAATAGGGTTTCGCGCCCTTACCTATTTCTAAGCAGCTTGCGCGCGATGGCGTGGTGCGACCTCTCGCGGCTTGACCTCGCATGACTCCAGAAAAGCTTTAACATGTTCAGGGCTGAATAAAAGGCGGACGCCGACACGATAAAATCCTATCTTTCCGGCTGCGCATAACCTGCTCAAAGTTGGGCGAGATACACCGATGAGTTGGCAGACTTCACGAGCTGAAAGGTTGTTCGATTCCATGTGCATGTGCTCCAAATGAAAAAAGCCACCGCCGAACTTCACATCGGCTGTGGCTTCCGTCCCCTGTCGTTAGGGTTAAATTTTCAGTGCTGCAATATTAACATAAAGCGCACTCTGTGACCATGATTTTTACACGGTGAAATAACTATACCTTCCTACACAGTGTTATCGAAAAGACAACCAAAGAACCAGACAAACAAGAGCGGTAATTATGATGGCCGGTAGAATTAGCTGAGGAAAGAAGAACCAAAGCAAAAGACTCGCAACTGCTAGCATTAGCAAAGCAGATAGCGCCAGCAATGCGCTTAAGATATGCAGGTCTGGGGCGGTTTCTAAATTAAGCTTGTCGCGTATCATGAAGACATCATTTCTTGTCACTCTATTTAGGAGAGTGGCGAAGCCAAAAAGGACACCGAAAACAATGCTCATTAAAATAGGAAACAAGAGAGCGTATCTAACAAGAGGAATATCTGCTTTCGTAAAATAGAAGGACAATATTGCGCCAGTTACAGCATAATAGAACACGTTGAACTTTAAAATTACTTCTAGGTAATGCTTGTAGAGAGACGTGTGCAAGTCATACTGCTTCCAAAGCAACTCCTCACCTGGCTCTCTTTGTTTGGCTACGATAGCAGCATACACATCGCTGAGATTCTCAAGCGTCTGCTGAAACTGCTCTGCCGTCATTTTACCATCCAAATACTGTTGCCAAGCTTTAGGCACTTCTAACATTCGTTGGGCTAGGTCTTGAGTAATCGTCGCTTGCGAACCTTGCACCTCATTGTTTTTCACGTTTAGCCTTCTCCTGTTGTAATTGTTGGCTTATGTGGTACGCATCGAGAAGAAATTCTCCTTGTCCACTATTACGCAATCCATTGAGCCATTGATGCGGATAGCTTATAGACACTGGATGCCTTTTGGATAAAGCTCTATTGATAAGCAGTATTAACAGATATATGGGAATTAACAAAGATAGCACTGGGAATCCAAAGTAGAAGACAAGGGGAAGGTCTATAAGGAGTAGAAAGAAAGAAATATCAAAGAGAAAAGCCCAACGGTATTCAGGCCAATCTCTCCCTAAGATGATTCTTAACCCTTTAAGAACTACTATCCTTGCATCATAAGGGCGATTTAACCAGTTGGTTCTAATTTCAGCTTCAATCTTAGAGCGCGTTTCTTCTGGCATATGCCATATGCAAGGAAGGATTCTTGTGTCACTATCATAAAGAGATTCAATAGGCTCAATTATAACCCCCAAGTTTTTAGTAGCATGACTAATTCTGTGATTACCTATGTACCACGCGACATGGCTAATATGAGAATTAGTTAAATACAAGATGAGCCACGAAACCCACCAACCAAAGCTCTGAATGAAGATTACATCTCCTGGCTTCAATATAGACAGAACTGTATCCGGCAACTCGCCTTCAAATGCCCCGCCCATTAGGCCCGCCTTAATCACTTTGCGTTCGTATCTTCCTGAACGCCGCCGATAATGAATATAGTCGTAAAGAGCAAAGAGCATGATTATTCTTCTAGTTTGCGTGGTCTGCCTGCCTCGCCCTTTTCATAGTTTTCAACCTCTCTTCGGTATACAAGCGCCCGTCCGCCGATTTCGAGAGACCGGATTTTGCCACGTCTCACCAAATCTTGAATCGCTGCGCGCGTGACACCCCGCAGACGCGCTGCTTCTGCCTGACTGATTAGGTCGCTTGTCTCATCTGTTGTCTTCTCTTTTTTCATCTGAAAACCTCGAAATAATGCTTTACAAGTGATAGGAAATCTGTATAATAAACCTATCACTTGACAAGGGATTATGCAAGTGAAAATTTGAAAGGAGCGAAAGAAATGTTCATACTGGAAAGCAGAGACACAATCAGCAAGGCGATAGAGCGAGCGAAGGCCGTCCATCCAAAGGTGCGCGTCCGGTCGTTTGGCGAGTACGAGGTGACGGGTAGCAAGGGAACTGATTACAAGGTGCGATGCGAGCGGCGTAACGGCCTGAAGGTCGTTGACTGTGATTGCGTCGCAGGGACGTTCGGAACACCGTGCTTTCACGCTGCGAGCGCGATTCCGGTTCACATGCACATGGCAGCGCAGAGAGCAGCCTAGAAGCGATTGAGAAACGGCAGATTTTTATAAACCTATGATGAAAGCGGGTATGAAGGCGGGTATCAATAAGAAAGGGCGATTCACCATCGCCCCTATCTCATTGTATTTATTGATGAGCCGAGCAGGACTCGAACCTGCGACCCACTGGTTAAAAGCCAGTTGCTCTACCAACTGAGCTATCGGCCCACGTGTTTTGGGAGTTTAAGGTCTAAGGTTTCAAGTTTCAAGTTGGTCGTTCTTCTAACCTGAAGCTTGAAACCTTAAACATGAAACCTCTTACCGCAGCCATTCCGCCAGCAAAGATTCTCTGACAACAATCGTTTGCGATCGTTCAGGGCCGGTTGAAATCAAGCCAATCTGCACGCCGATTTGATTCGATAGGAAGTTCACGTACTCGCGCGCTTCGCGCGGGAGATCGCTTAATTGCGTTATGCCAAGAGTTGAGGTTTTCCA
>DATDFK010000007.1:0-57136 GCA_036522655.1 Pyrinomonadaceae bacterium
GAGACCAGAGACATGGTTATGTTCATGGCTTGTCCTTACGGTAGATGATGTCGATTCGGCTTGTCATCGAAGTCGGCTCTGGGAAATCAAAGGGCGAGGATTTCAGATGCGCCAAAGCGGGACGGCGGCGCGCGAGTAGACCGAGCCTGGCCGTTAATCTATCAAGCCGGTTCGGTTTTTACAACACAATATCAAGAGCCCCTGCAAGGGTCGATAGAATGTAGCCCAGAGCGCAAGCCCTGGGAATAATAGATGAAAGCCCCTGCAAGGGGCGACAGAATGTAGCCCACGACGTGAGTCATGGGAACGTGCGCCAACAAATAATCGAGAGCCCCGGAGGGGCGAAAGAAACTCAACTTGAATTTCTTACGCCCCTCCGGGGCTTACTCGTCTCTTCTTAATCATTTTCCCACGACTCACGTCGTGGGCTACATTCTGTGTATAGACCGGAGACATGGGTAACAACTGTTCGGAGACATGGGTAACAGTTCTCATCTTTGCTCTGCGGGCTCTCTCAGGTCAAGACTGCTGATCTGCTGATGGCAGAAGTAGACCTCGTACTGCCCGTCTCTCGTCGTTGGTCGTAACCCGACATCAAGCCCACGAAACGCTTCCCCGATAAAGTAAGATTGCTGGTGGAGGCTGATCACGCCGCTTTTACCGACTCGTCTGACCAGATGATCCGCCGCATACTCTACTGCGGGCAGTTGCTCAGGCCAGGGGCGCACACTCTGCTGATAGCGTGAGGCGGGCACGGCCATCTCCAAGGCTTCGTGCGGTCGCTCGCAGTTGTACTGATTGCGCCAGTGGTCGAAGCTGTGTTGACACTCCGAGAGGTCACGCCATGCATAGTCACGCAGCAACTCCAGCTTGAGGGTGCGATGGAAGCGCTCGGCTTTGCCTTGGGTCTGCGGATGATGAGGGCGCGAATGCGAGACGTGGATGCCAAGGCGCAGCAGCCAGACTGTCAGTTGCGTCCAGCAGCAGCGGCCCCTGACAAAGACGCCCCACGGGGAGCCGTTGTCCATCGTCATCCGCCAGGGCAGCCCATAGCGGCGAAAGACTTCGGTGAGTTCAGCTTGCACGCCCGTGCCATGCTGCGAGGCGAGCGCGCGCAGGCTCAGCGAAAAGCGCGAATGATCATCGACGACCGTCAAGGGATAGCAGCGCCCATGAGCGGTTGAGAAATCGCCTTTGAAGTCCATCTGCCAGAGATCATTGGGGTGCGGATGCTCAAAGCGCCGGAAGCTGTGAGGGAGAGCTGACTCGTCAGGCCTGATCTGCTGCTGGCGGTGCAGAATGGCCGTCATCGTGCTCGGTGCTGGCAGATCACCGTGGCCGAGGGCTTGGAGGCGGGCTCGCAGCTTGCGCCCACCCCAGCGCGGATGCTCTGAGCGCAAGGCGATGACCTGCTCTTCGATGCACGCTTGGGTGCGGCGTGGTGAACGAGAGGGGCGGCGCGAGAGATCGGCTAAAGCTTGAGAGCCGCCTGAGAGAAAGCGTCGGCGCCACTTGTAACCGGTCTTGCGGCTGATCTGGAAGCGGCGACAGAGCTGGCTGAAGTTGGCATCAGGGGCAGTGGCTAAAAGGACAAACTCGTGACGTTGCGACATAGAGATACTTTCTTTCCAAGGCATTGTGCGACCCTCCTCAATCGAGCAGGGTAGCCGAAGCCGAAAGTGTTACCTATGTCTCCGAACATCTGTTACCTATCTCCCCGGTCTGTACATTCTGTCGCCCCTTCGGGGCTTCGGCATTATTACGGGCCTTGATGGCCTCCCTTTTCGATCAGCATTCCTCTCATCATCCTTCGCGCGCTTCCTCTTTTGCCCGGTTCAAGCTAACTTTACTATCCGTGCAGCACGTCATGGCTTCAACGAAACCGACCGCCCCCGAAATAGTTGACCGCAGCGCCCGCGCCACGGCGCATCAATACGCCGAGGTGGCCGTGCCGCTGCGCGTCATGCAGACCTTCACGTATCGCCTGCCGCTCGCGCTCAGAGACGAAGCGCGTCTGGGCTCTCGCCTGCTCGTGCCCTTCGGGCGCAAACGTATCACGGGCTACATCGTCGCGCTGCTGGACGAGATAGACCCGGCGGGCGAGCTGTCGGAGGCAGATATTAAAGAGGCCGAAGAACTGCTCGACGCCGAGCCGCTCCTGACGCCGGAGATTCTTGAGATCACTCGCTGGGTCGCAGAGTATTACGCAGCGCCGTGGGGCGAGGTGCTGAAGGCCGCGCTTCCCGCCGGGCTCAATGCGACCGTCGAGCAGATTCTCTCCATCACGCCCGAGGGACGCGACGAGCTTGCTCGCCTGCCCATCGGGCGCACGGCGACCGCCAGAGCACGCGCCCTGCGGCTGGTCGCAGACGAGGGCGAGCTGAGCCTGCGTCATATCGCGCGTCACATAGGTGAGGCGCGCGCCTCCGCCGTCGCACGCGAGTTGGAGCGCGCCGGTTGGGTCAAGCTCACGCACAGAGCCCGCAGCGTGCTCGCACGCGCCAAGCGCCGCAAGGCCGTGCGCCTTCTTCCGCCCGAAGCCCACGCGAAACCGGAAGCCGCGCGCGCTATCTCCGAAGCGCAAAGACGCATCGTCGACATCCTCATCAGTGCGGGCGGAGAGCTTGCCTTTACAGACCTGCTTGAGATGGCCAACGTGAGCGCCGCTCCCATACAGTCTTTGGAGAGAAAGCGCGTGCTGGAAGTCTTCGTGCGTGAAGTGCGCCGCGACCCGCTCGCGGGCGTCACCCTGCCTGAGATGGAAGAGATGCAGTTGACGGCGGCGCAGGCCGCTGCCCTTCACGAGATCGAAGCGCCTCTCAGGGAAGGAAGCTACGCGGCCTTTCTTCTACATGGTGTGACGGGCAGCGGCAAGACAGAGATTTATATCAGAGCCATGAGCGCAGCGCTTCGCAATGGGCGCTCCGCGATGATGCTCGTGCCCGAGATAGCGCTCACGCCGGTCTTCTCTCGCCGCCTGCGCGCTCACTTCGGCGAGCGTGTCGCCATCTTTCATTCCTCTTTGACGACGGGTGAGCGTTTCGACGAGTGGAGTCGTCTGAAGCGCGGCGAGGCACGCATAGTCATCGGCACACGCAGCGCCGTCTTCGCGCCCGTCTCCAATCTCGGCCTCGTCGTCATAGACGAAGAACACGAGACCTCCTATCGTCAACAGGAATCGCCCTACTACAACGGGCGCGACACCGCCATCGTCCGCGCGTTGAAGGAATCGGCGGTCGTCGTGCTCGGCTCTGCCACGCCTTCGCTCGAATCTTTCCATAACGCGCGCAGCGGTAAATACGCTTACCTGCAACTGCCGGAAAGAATCGCCAATCGCGCGATGGCACGCGCAGAGATCATAGACATGCGCGAGGTCTTCGCGCGCCACGGTCGCGCGCAGGTCTTCTCCGACGAGCTTCTCGCCGCCATCGAAGAGACGCACGCGCGCGGCGAGCAATCCATTATCCTTCTCAACCGTCGCGGCTATTCGAGCTTCGTCCTGTGCCGCAGCTGCGGCGAATCAATTCACTGCCCCAACTGCGATGTCACGCTCACCTATCATCGCAGCGAGATGAGCATCGTCTGCCACTACTGCAACCACAGGCAGAGCACGCCACGGCAGTGTCCCTCCTGCGCCGGGAAATATATCTACTACGTCGGCGAAGGCACGGAACAGATCGAAGAGATTTTGCAGCAGAAATTTCCGCAACTCCGTATAGCGCGTCTCGACCGCGACACGACTTCGCGCCGCAAGCTCTTCGAGCGCGCCATCCTCGAATTCGGCGCGGGCGACCTGGACATGCTCGTCGGCACGCAGATGCTCGCCAAGGGCCACGATTTTCCGAACGTCACGCTGGTCGGCGTCGTCTCCGTCGATGCCGGGCTCTCGATGCCGGACTTTCGCTCCGCCGAGAGAACCTTTCAATTAATCACACAGGTCGCGGGCCGCGCGGGCCGTGGCGAACTGGCCGGGCGCGTGCTGATACAAACCTTTCACCCGAACCACTACGCGCTCAAGCACGCCTGCGCGCAGGACTACGCGGGCTTCTACGCCGAAGAGATACGCTATCGCCGCAGCCTCAGTTATCCGCCCTTCGTCGCCCTCGCTTCCCTGCTCATCCACACGGATGATTTCACGCGCGCGCAAACGACCGCCGCCGAACTCAAAAGGGCGCTCGAAGAAGCTAACACCGAGCGCGCCTGCCGTATCCTCGGCCCCGCGCCCGCGCCGCTGTCTCGTCTCAAGGGCGAGCATCGCATACAGCTTCTACTGAAATCGCGCAGCCGCCCGCAACTGCGCCAGGTCATCGACGTGGCGATGGCGGAAGCGGGCGCACGCGGCTGCGACCTGCGTATCATCAATATCGAGATTGATCCTATTAACCTGATGTAACCAGAGCGTGCGCGGCCATAAGGTTTCGCGCTAAACTTCGCTTCATGAAACTAGAAGAACTTGCATCGCAAACCGGCGCGCAACTTGAGCAGGGCGACGGCGGGATGGAGATCAGCGGCGCTGCCGGACTGGACGAGGCTGGGGCGGGCCACGTCACCTTCCTCTCCAACCCTCGCTACACGCCGCGCGTGCAGACCACACAAGCATCCGCCATCTACGTCGGCGAATCGGTCGAGGTCGGACGCGACATCGCCGTCCTGCGTGCGCCAGACCCCTATCTTGCCTATACACGCGCGCTCAGGCTCTTTCATCCAGAGCCGGAGTTTGCGCCCTTCATCCACCCCTCTGCCGTCATAGACCCGACGGCGCAAGTGGCCCCGGACGTGTGGATAGGAGCCTGCGCCTTTGTCGGGCCAGACGCTCAGATCGGAAGCCGCGTACGCATCCACCCGAACGCGACCATCTACGAGCGCGTACAGATCGGCGCGGGCTCAATCATCCATTCCGGCGCTGCCATACGCGAAGGCACACAACTGGGCGAGCGCGTCATCATTCATAACAACACCGTCATCGGCTCTGACGGGTTCGGCTACGCGAAGGACGAGCGTGGGCGCTGGCTGAAGATTCCGCAGGCGGGACACGTCGTCATCGAAGACGACGTGGAGATAGGCGCGGGCACGACCATCGACCGCGCCTCTGTCGGCGAGACGCGCATACGTCGCGGGGCGAAGATTGATAACCTCGTCCAGATAGGCCATTCCTGCACGGTCGGCGAAGACGCCCTGCTCTGCGCGCAGGTCGGGCTGGCGGGAAGCTCGCACATCGGACGCCGCGTTATCCTCGCCGGTCAGGCGGGCGTCGCAGGCCACCTCACCATCGGCGATGATGTGATCGTGACGGCCAAAAGCGCGACCAGCCATGATGTCCCTGCGGGCAAGGTGATTTCCGGCATCCCGGCCTTTGATAACCGCGACTGGCTGCGCTCGACCTCGGCTTTCCGTCGCTTAGGCGAGATGCAACGCACGCTGCGCTCGCTCGCAGCACGCCTCAAGGCGCTCGAAGAAAGCCCCGCTAATCAGAATGAAGATAATGCTTGACAGGGGTCGAAGGTGACAGGCATAATCCCAAATGAAATTGGTTTTCAATTTCGCACCCTCCGGCGAGATTGAGGCCGGTTATCCCTGAAGTTCCCCGAGGTACAAGGCAAGTGCAAAGCGGCCAGAGCGCAACAGTTCAAATCCTACAATCTCCCAATGACGACAGGCGCGTGGAAGTCTGTCTTGAGCAGCACGAGGGCGCGGCGGAGCAGCGTGTGGTGCTTCGTTACTCGACCTGGACGGATGGCCTGGGCTGGTGCAGCCAGAAGACCATCCAACTCGACGGCGAACAGATAGATGATCTACATCGCGCACTGACGGTCGCCCGCCACCGTATCAATCATGCGCGCGCCGAGCGGGGCCAGCAAACGCAGCCCGCGCAGGTTATCCAGCTACCGACTCTGGCGTAAGAATTTAAGCCGAGCCTCTCCGAACGACGAAGGGCAGCGTGGATGCGAGCGATTGATGCTCTCGTCCACGCTGCCCTTCACTTTTAGAGCTTGG
This sequence comes from Pyrinomonadaceae bacterium, assembly GCA_036522655.1. Classification (GTDB taxonomy): domain Bacteria; phylum Acidobacteriota; class Blastocatellia; order Pyrinomonadales; family Pyrinomonadaceae; genus DASQYE01. The sequence goes on from DATDFK010000007.1 coordinate 5,995, forward strand.
CGATCTGTTTCAGCCGACCTGCCTGAGCGTGATCTTCTCTTTGACCGTGTTGGCCTTTCGCTCCGAGGTGAGCTTCTCCAGCTCGTCTATGTGTAGTTGCTCTTGATAGATACGCTCTTCAAGCTGGAAGCGAACCGGCCTGTGCTCTTTCTCTTCCCCGCAAGCCTCCCAGGCGGCCATGTAGACCTCCATCGCCTCGCGCTCAAGCGCCAAATCCTGCCTGAGCATCTCGGCCAGATCGGTTGACTGGCGAATCATCGCGGGCTCGACCGTCGGCACGCCGCCCAAAGCCACGATCTTATCGCCGAGAGTGGTCGCGTGCTCCTGCGATTCCCCGCTCTGCTTGCGAAAATAGGAGCGGTAGACTTCGCGCTCCATGCCCGTCACCAGAAAACTGTGCTGCATGTACTGCACGACCGACGCCAGCTCAAGGCTCAGCGCGCGGTTGAGATGTTCGACCAGTTCCTTACTCGCCATAGTCTTCTCCCGGATAGATTTGTTTCCAGCCCGAAAATGTTGAGAACGGGTGGATGATAGACCCGGGGGCGCTCGCCTGTCAACTGTAAATCCTTAAAAATCAACAGTTAACATTGAAATTCGTTTTCAGTTCCGATCAGTAGGGAGAACGCTAAGACAGCATCTCTGTCAGGCATGCGCCGTGGGGCGCAGCCCTTTCAGGTGACTGCGCCGCCGTCAACGATTACAACTTCGCCGTTCATAAAGCTGTTTCGATCGCTGACCATGAAGGCGGCGTATTCGGCCAGTTCTTCGGGGCGGCCAAGACGGCCGCGCGCGACCCAGAAATCGTGCATCTGTAAGAGCCTGTCGGGCAGAGTGTGCGCGAGGTCTGTGTCGAAGATTCCGGCGGCGATGGCGTTGACGGTGACGCCGAAGGTGGCCGCCTCGCGCGAGAGGCATTTGGTAAAGCCGATGACGGCGGCCTTGGACGTGGCGTAGTGCACGGAGGTGGGCAAAGCCCTGATCGCTCCGATGGAAGTGATGTTGAGGATCGTTCCCTTGCGCTGGCGAATCATCTGCTTATAGATGGGCTTGGTGACGGCGAACAGCCCGTTGACGTTGGTATTGATGACCTCGTCCCAGGCGCGGTCAGTGGTCGTGGCAAAATTGTCGCCGCGATTGATGGCGGCGTTATTGACAAGGATGTCTATGCCCTGCCACTCCTCGACAAGCTCGCGCGTCAATCTTTTCAGGCCGACGCGATCGGTGATGGGAATTTTGAAGGCATGTGCGCGCCTGCCGTGCGCCCTGATCTTCTGGCTGACGGTTTCGGCCAGGTCGTCGCGCGAGTGATAGTTGAATGCCACGTCCGCGCCCTCGCGGGCGAAGATTTCACACAGCGCCGCGCCGATGCCGCGCGTACCGCCCGTGATAAATGCGCGCTTTCCTTCAAGCAGAAGACTCACCTGTCGTGGTTCTCCAAAAAAGCCCGCCTCGACTCGGCTCGATAGCGGGCGCGTAATAGTAGATCGTATTCGTCGTCGTATGGAGGATTAAAGCCTGAATTGGGCCAGTCAGTCAAACCGGGAGAGACGGGCGAGGGGGCTCAGACTCGGCTGGCGTCCAGGAGCGCCGGTTCCTCGTGCGCCATGACGGGCGCGGGGATGAGCGCCGTGATCTCTTCGACGATATGGCGCGTCGAGTTCGGAATGGCCAGGCCGACGGTGGCGGCCCGGAGCGCGGCGTAGTGTTTCGTGTCTTCCACCATGCGTCGAACCACGGGCACAATATCGGTAGCGTGATTGAGCAGTATGCCAGCGCCGCGTTTGACGATGAGGCTTGCAGCGCCTGCCTCCTGCGGCATCGGCGGCGTGATCGTGTCGGCGATGATCGGCAGACGGCACGCCAGCGCCTCGAAGGTCGTCAAGCCCCCGAGCTTTGAGATCATCACGTTGGCGGCTCCCATCAACTGCTCGACGTGTTCGGAGTAGCCTATGACCTTGACGGGGAACTTCGCCGATTGGGCCAAAGTCTCCGCCTCTATGCGCAGCTCTTCGTTTCGGCCCGCGAGGAAAATGGCCTGCACGTTGAGCTCGCCGCGCACCAGCTCGCGAAAGATTTGCGGGACATTCCCGCCGCCCGCCCAACCCGCATTGACGAAGACCGTGAACTTGTGCGGGTCTAGCCCGAGAGCGGTGCGAGCGGCCTGGGCCGCCTGCTCGCTCGGAAACTCGAACTTCGGATGAACGGGCATGCCGGAGACTTTGATACGCTCGGGCGCGATGCCGTAGTCGATCAACTGCTGTCGCGCCTCTGGGCTTGCGACCAGGTAGAGGCTCACGTCATGACAGGCCCAACCCTTCCAGAATCCGTAGCAGGGGTCTGTCACGACAGTGACGAGCGGAATCTTGTCCGCCAGTTTCAATTCCTTGAGGATGCGCGCGATGGCGTGCTGCGTGAGCGGGTGAACGCTGACGACGACGTGCGGACACCAGCGCTCGAAGAGGTCGCTGAGCAGTCCGACGCCTCGCCTGTAAAAGAAGTTTCTGGTTTCGGGTCGAAAGCGATTGACGGCCCAGTAGAGATACTTCATCCAATGCTGGCGATGACGCAAGACCCAATTGTAGAGCCCGACCAGCTTTGCCGAAATCTGATGCGATTCCTCGATGGCGCGCACCACCCTCACGGCGTAGGAGCGTCCGCTGAAGAATTTCTGGACACCGGCCACAATCGCAGCGGCAGCCGACCGATGGCCGCCGCCCGTGTCCGAAGAGATGATCAAAATTTTAGGAACTCTTGCTCGAAACATTTCGATTTTGGCTTTTGAATTTTAGATTAGCCAGCGGATCGAACAGATTCAACAACCTGTCTTGCAATCCGACATCTGAAATCCAAAATGATTTATGCCTTGATAGCCAGGCCGTCGGCCCTGGGCTCTTCACCGCCGAGCGCCTTGCGCGATTTCTTCATCTCGCGCTCAAGACGCTTGATCTGAATCAGGTGCTTCGGATTGAAGGGCAGGCTCGGGTAATAGCTGTTGGATTCATGCGTGCACCAGCAGCCGTCCGCAGCTTTCTTGCGCCGCTCCTTCATCTCCGGCGAAAGCCAGAGGCTCTGAAAGTTCCAGTCATGCTCGCGCAGATTTCCGATCGGCGCGAGATTCTCGCAGGACGAGACAGTGCCCTCGTCGTAGATGACAGCGCCCGCCGTCCCGGCATAGCAGGTCATCTGCGCCTTCTGCTCTTCCTGCGCCTTGCTAATCAACCCGTGCATGTAAATATCGATCGCCGCTTTGAAGAACCCGGCGTCGCCGCCGTAATTATTCTTGATGGCGGCGTGGCGCGAATCGGCGTCAATCATCTGCGCGAGTCGCGCGTATCTCGAATGGTCTATCTCAAGCTCGACGGGGTCGGCTGAGGGCGGACGAATATAGTTGAAGTTGACCTTGTCCGGGCGGAGGTCGTATTTGAGGAAATCATACCACTCGAAGATGGTGTCCTGATTCGAGTGCATAAAGCAGGTGCAGGTCTGAATGTCCAGGCGCGGGTACTCTTTCTTGATCGCCTGTAGCTGGCGTGCCGTGTCGATGGCGATGTCCCATGAGCCGGGCTTCTGCCTGATCTTCTCGTGCTGGTCTTTGAGGCCGTCGATACCGAGCGCGACCGTCACATTCAGGTTCGGGCACTCCTGTAGCAGCCTGGTCACGTCCGGCATGATGCGCTTCTGAATCTGGCCGTTCGACATCAGGTAGACGGATTCAAGCTTGTTATTTTCGTAAAAGGCGCGAACGATTTCGGGGAGGTCTTTGCGCGTAAAGGGCTCGCCCCCGGCTAAGATCAGCACGCCCAGATTGCCGCCCAGGGTCTCGGAAATCTTCTCTATCTCGTGCGTCTTCATCTGCAACTTTTTGCGCGGGCGATCATCCAGCTCGTCCGTGAAAAAGCAGTGCGTGCAGCGCATATCGCACACCGATGTGACCAATATGTTGAGCAGGACGGGCGCGAAGGGTTGGCCCAGGGCCAGGCGCGCGTAACGCTTCAAAAGCTCTTTTGTCGTGTAATCCATCTCTACCTCTGAATAATAGCGTGCCCCGAAAGGCTCAGCCAGCGCTAAAGCACTTGCGCCGCCCTGCGGGGCGAAACGTAACAGATACGGTATTTCCTGTCACCTTGTCAACGCGCAAGTCCGCCGTAGTCATTACAACTACGGGCGCGCGAACAGCTTAGATGCTAGGAAGCGACGCTGCGCTCGCCGCGTCCCTGAATTCCGAGCGCCTTCATACGACGATAAAGATGGCTGCGGTCGACGCCCATCAATTCGGCTGCGCGCGAGACGTTGCCTTCGGCTTCGGCCAGCTTTCGCTGAATGAATTCACGATGATAGGCATCGGTGGCCTCTTTGAAGGAGGGAAAGCGGAAGGAGGCTGCGGGCGGCTCTTCTCCGCCGAGCGTGGGCAGGTCGCTTGCCCCGACTTTTACTTTCGAGTGCATGATGACGACGCGCTCGATCGTGTTGCGCAACTCGCGCACGTTGCCCGGCCATGAATAGCTCTGCAAAGCGTCGAGCGCATCCGTCTCGAAACGCTTGGCGCGCTTGCCGTAGGCCGAAGAGAATTTCTGGTTGAAATGCTCGACCAGAAGCGGCACGTCTTCCAGGCGCTCGCGCAAAGGTGTCAACTCGAACGGGATGACGTTGAGACGATAAAAGAGGTCTGAGCGAAAGTTTCCCTGCTCGATCTCGACTTCGAGCCGCTTGTTCGTGGCCGCCAGTATGCGCACGTCGACGCGCACGCTCGTATTGCTCCCGACGGGCTCGAAACGCTGCTCTTCGAGCACGCGCAGCACCTTCGCCTGCACGCGCGCGCTCATGTCGCCGATCTCGTCCATGAAGAGCGTGGCGGTGTCTGCCAGCTCGAACTTCCCCTTTTTCGCCGTCGTCGCGCCCGTGAACGCGCCCTTGACGTGGCCGAACAACTCGGATTCGATCAGCTCTTCGGGAATGGCCGCCGAGTTCACTTCGACGAAGGGCGCACCGGCGCGGCGCGATTGCGCATGGATGGCGCGCGCGACCAGTTCCTTGCCCGTCCCCGACTCGCCGTAGATGAGCACGCGGGCATCGGTCGGGGCGACGACCGCGATCTGCTTGCGCAAGGCACGCATGGCGACGGACTCGCCGATCATCGCGTATTCGCGGTTAAGCTCGGCCACCAGTTCGGCGTTGACTCGCTCAAGCTCTTTCTGGCGGAGCGCATTCCGAACAGCGAGCACGGTCTTTTCGATGGAGAGCGGCTTCTCTATGAAATCAAACGCGCCGAGCTTGGTTGCGCGCACGGCCGTCTCTATGTTCCCGTGGCCGGAGATAATCACGACCGCCGCATCCACGCCGCCCGCGCGCATCTGCTTGAGCGTCTCAAGGCCGTCGATGCCCGGCAGCCAGACATCCAGCAGCACGCAGCCGTAGGCGCGGCGCTCCACGGCCTTCAGGCATTCCTCGCCGGTCGCAACCGCGTCCGCCGTAAAGCCCTCGTCTTCGAGCACGCCTCGGAGGGTGTCGCGTATGCCGCGCTCGTCGTCAACGATGAGAACTGATTCAGCCATTTGATGCGGGTAGTAGCTCGATGGTGAATTTTGCGCCGCGCGGGCGATTGGCTTCGGCGCGGATGTGGCCGCCGTGTTCCATGACGATGCGCTGGACGATGGCGAGGCCGAGGCCGGTTCCGCGCCCGCGCGTCGAGAAGTAGGGTTGAAAGAGACGGGACAAAGCATCGCGCGCGATGCCGTGGCCCGTGTCCGCGATCTCTACGAGAAGCACGCCGCGCGCCGGATGATGCGCCGTCGCAACCGTGATGCGGCGCTCGCCTTCGACCCCTTCGAGCGCCTCCAAAGCATTATCGATAAGATTGACGAAGACGCGCCGCAGTTGTTCGGCGTCGAGCATCGCAGGGGGCAGCACTCTCGCCAGCCGCACGTCCATACGCACGCCATGCAGACGATCCTCGTAGAGCGCGACGGCCTGCCTGACGACTTCGTTCAGGTCAGCCGCTTCGAGCCTGGAATGAGGCAGGCGCGCAAAGCGCGAGAACTCGTCCACCATCGCCTTGAGTCCCGCGACCTCGCGCGTGATGGTCGCAGTGCATTCGTCTACGACCGCTTCAACGCGCGCTCTCTCGGCGCGTGCTTCAGTGTTCGCTCCGTTTGGGCCCACTCCGTGATCGCCGTTGCCATTGGCGCGATGAAAATTTTTGGCGATGCGTTCGGCGGAGAGTTGAATCGGCGTCAGCGGGTTCTTGATCTCGTGGGCCATGCGACGGGCGACCTCGCTCCATGCGGCGGCACGCTGCGCCGAGAGAAGCTCCGAGAGGTCTTCCATGACGAGCACGACGCCGCGCCCGTTGTCGGATGTCGCCATCAGCGCCGTGGCCGTCAACGCGACGGGGATGGCCTCGCTATCAGCAGACGAGCCGCGCACCAACTCCGTTTGCTCCGTCGCGCGTCCCGTCCGGCGCGCGCGCCTGAGCAGGCGCTCAAGCACGGCGCAGTCTTCGCTGCTCGTGATCGCGGAGAGCGCGACGCTTTTGTGCGGTCTGTCTTCGAGCATCAACATCGACGCGGCAGCCGCATTGATCGTCGTCACATGGTCGCTTTCATCCAGAGAGATGACGCCCGTGGAGAGCGATTCGAGAACCGTCTCGATGTAGTTGCTGCGTTCTTCGAGCGCGAGATTTTTGTCGCGCAGCTCGGTCGCCCCGGCTTCTATGCGACTGCGGTTTTCCGAAAGCTGGGCCGTCATCTGATTGAATGATTCCGCCAGCAGCGCCAGCTCGTCCTCGGCGATCGTCGTCACCCTATGCGAGAGATTGCCGCGCGCGACTTCATTGGAGGCTTCGGCCAGCGCGCGTATCGGCATCGCGATGCCGCGCGCGAGATGAATGGCGACCCAGGTGGATGCGAATAGCAGTAGGAGCGTCATCAGCCCGAGCGTCGAGAGGCCGAGCAGCCGCACCTTTCGTTGTTTGGCAACGAGCTTGCTGTACTCGCTCTCCCAGCTCGTCGTCAGCTCCGACAGGTTGGAAGCGCTGCGGCGCGCGGGCGCGACGATCAGGTAACGGCCCCCGCTCAAAGGAACTGCAACCGCGTCGTAACCTTTCCCGTCCATCAATCTCTGATCGCTGCCATGCGAGGTGCGCGCCACCTCTATCGCCTGTTCAAGCTCGACGCGCTCGGCGGCAGAAGTGGAAGAGTGACTACCGGCGATGATCTCTCCGTTGGGCCCAACGATTTCGATCGCCGCCAGCCGCCCGTTCTCGACCATGCGACCGAGCACCGTCGCGTCAATCAGGCGCGGCTCATCCTCGATCAGCACGGCCAGCATGGAGGCCGTCTCGCGTAAGGATCGCGTCTGCCCGAGCGTCGCCTGCTTCTGCACCTCCCTGGCCTCCTTGACCACATCTTCGGGCAGGCGATAGAACCATTTCTCGATCGAACGATTGAGGAAGAGATAAGAGAAGACGGCCATCGCCGTGATCGGCAACAAACTGACGGAGATGAAATAGACGATGAGCCGCGTCTTGATCTTCGAGCCCAGTTGCCGCTCGCGCCGCTCGCGCCTGAGTTTTAAGAGGCTGCGTACGAAGATGAAAGTGAAGACGATGAAGGCCGCGAAGTTCAGAGACGAGAGCGCGTAGAGCAGCATCGTGTCCGATGCCGTATCGGGAGGAACAACCGTCCACAGTCCGAAGGCTTGCAGCGCGACCAGCGTCGAGAGCAGGAGCAGAACCAGCCCGCCCAGCAGCCAGGGGGCCGTGCGCTTGCGCGACGCCTGCCCGCGCTCGGTGTGACCGGATTTTTGCCACTGGTCGCTCATCATTGAATACTCTCGACTGAAAAGGAGTTTACCATACGTTCCGATGCGCTTCATGCAGTCAGTACCGCCTGCTCAAGCCGGGCGGGTGTGTGGGCCTGCTGGAACCCGTCCGGCTTAAGCAGGCGGTACTGACCTGTCTTTACTCCTGCAAGTATCTTTCCGCGTAGGTTAGAATACGCGCGAAGCTTGCGAGAGCGAGCAATAACAGGTTCGGGTCAACTACTTCATGGAATCATTCAATATTTTATTCAACAAGGCGGGTCGCCTGCGTAGCGGCTGGCGGCTGTTGATTTTCGCTGGCTTCTACTTCGTCGCGCTCGCTTTTATGGGCGTGCTGTTTCGGCTCGCGCTTGAAGTCGTGCCGCATCAGGGTTGGGGGTCGTTTTTGGAGGGCGGGTGGGGCTGGCTTGTTCAGGCGGTGATACTGTTTGTTCCCGCCACGCTGATCGGCTGGGGCTGCGGCGCGATGCTGGAAGGCTTGCCCACGGGTGCGCTTGGTTGGGCGCTGCATCGCGGCTGGGCGCGCGATCTGTTGATGGGCTCACTGGTCGGCGCAGCATCGCTCCTGCTCGCCTGTGTGATTGCCTCCGCACCCGGCGGATTCAATTTCACAATGACGCAAGCGAGCATGTGGCCGATGATTGCGAAGACGCTTCTCAGTTCGGCGCTGATCTTTATCTGCTCGGGTGCTGCCGAAGAGGTCTTGTTTCGCGGCTATCCTTTGCAGACGGTGCTGCGCTCATGGCCCACCTGGGCCGCAATCATTCCGTCCTCTGTAGCCTTTGCGGCGATTCACCTCGACAATCCGAACACTGTGCGCGGGTTCACCTTCATCAACACGACGCTGGCGGGCGTGTGGCTGGCAGTCGCTTACCTGCGCACGCGCAGCCTTTGGTTTCCGCTCGGCGTACACTGGGCATGGAACTGGACGATGGGCGCGGTGCTCGGCCTGCCCGTCAGCGGCATCAGCGATATCACGCCGGAGCCACTGATGCGCGTCGCAGACAGGGGCCCGGCCTGGCTCACGGGCGGCGCGTACGGCATAGAGGGCGGCGCTGCCTGCACGCTCGTCCTGCTCATCTCCACGCTTTTCATCTGGCGCACGCGCCTCGTCTCCGCGACCGAAGAGATGGTGCAATTGGCAGGGAGAGAAAACCCAGCGCCCGCCGATCAAACGCTGACACTTCTCAGGCCGCCGTCAGCTTATCCATCATCCTCGCCTCAGCCGGTTGCCGACGCCCCTGAGCACATCCATCAGGATTCGCAGGAAAGTAACGCACCCGCTCGTTAACACTCGCCAGGGTGGGTGCGTCCTTATAAACGAATGGCAAATCCGCCCGCGAGCGCAGGCCATCCCACGCGGAATAAAACAGAGATTGTCGGGACAAGAGAAAAGAGACGACTAATTCATGCAGTATGCTTTCCAGTTGTATCCTGTGCATCCTGTCCGTCCCTGTTAATTTTTTGCCATGCGCTCTGAAGAGCACACGGGAATCCATCCAGTCGAGTTGAGCTAATGAGCGAGGTCGAGGCAATCGCAGACTTGTTTCCGATCAGCGACGGGCGTCAGAGCGCGGCTGCTCCGGCAGCCCCGGCGGCCCCCCTGCGCTCGCCTCATGCCTCGCTGGTTGAGGCCGTGCGGCGCGGCGACCGGAATGCTTTCGGTCGTCTCTACGATCTCTATGGGCCAATGGTGCACGGAATCCTGCTGGCGCGCGTGCCCTGGAACGAGGTGGACGATCTGGTGCAGGACGTTTTCCTGCACGCTTACAAGAGGATTCACACGCTGCGCGATGACAATGCTTTCGGCGGTTGGCTCGGTATGATCACGCGCAATCGCGCGATCGATTATCACCGCCGCTCGCGCGAGATGGAAGAGCTTCCGCTGGACTTGGCCCACGCCGCGCGAGACGCTGTGGACGCAGAGGCGGGCGAGGCGATAGCTTTGATACGCGAGCTGCCCGAAGCTTATCGCGAGACACTGATGCTGCGTTTTGTCGAAGGCATGACCGGCCCTGAGATAGCGGAACGAACCGGCTTGACCCCATCGAGCGTGCGCGTCAACCTGCATCGAGGGATGAAGCTACTGCGCGAGAAGATGGGAGTAATGGAGGGCACATGAGTGACGATTACCTTTGGGATCGCTCGGGCGAGCCTGACCCTGAGACGGAAAGGTTGGAGCGTACGCTGGGCAAGCTTCGTCATCGACCGAGGCCGCTACAGTTGCCGGTTGCACCCTCGCGCCGACACTCTTTTCATGGGCTCGCGGCGGCAGCAGCCGTGGCGCTGATGATTCTGGCCGGGGGGACGTGGCTGGCCTTCTCGCGCCGTCCCGGGCAGGACACGACGAACGACAGGCTCCTGAGCTCTCACCGGACGCACGACTCGCTCGTGAGCCTCTACGGCGCGGCGGCTTCATTCGCCCTCTCTATAGATGAAGACAGGGTTAAGCGAGCGGCGAACGCTCCCGTGGCGCAAACGGCCAGAGAGAACAGGCCGCGTCGCGTCATTGAAGAGAGACAGACCGTCGTGGCCACGGCGAGGAGCAGAGCGCCGAAGAACCGGCGCGACGAGCTGATGATGAAAGAGGGCGAGCTGGCCAAGGAGCAGCTCATGCTGGCCCTGCACTTTGCCAGCAGCAAGCTCAATCTCGTGCAAAGAAAGATTCAGGATAACAAAGAGCGCGGGCCTGCGTCTTAACCATCGAAGTTTTAAGTAGAGGAACGGAGCAGTTATGAAATCAATCATCACAAGATCAATCAAGCTCATCTTCTGGGCATCGCTTTTGATCGGCTGTACGGCGTGGACGACCTTCGGGCAGAGCGCGCGCCTACAACTCGGCACGCTCGATCGTCTGGAAGCGGTGGCGGATCAGACCATCGACGTGACGGTAGACCAGAAGGTGCTGCAACTGGCGAAGATATTTCTATCGAAATCCAAAAAACCGAACGACCAGAAGATCAATGAGGTGATCAGTGGAATCGAAGGCATCTACGTCAAGCACTTTCGCTTTGAGCGCGCCGGGCAATACTCGATGGCCGACGTTGAAGCGATTCGCTCGCAGTTGAATAACTCCGCTTGGGCCCGTATGGCGAACGTGCGCAGCAAGCGCAACGGCCAGAACCTAGATGTCTACACCATGATCGACGGCAGTAAGATCAGCGGGCTCGCCGTCATCGCCGCCGAAGATACGGAGCTGACGGTCGTGAATATCGTTGGGCCCATCGATCTGGAAAAGCTGAGCGAGCTGGAAGGCAGCTTCGGCATTCCGGGGCTCAATATTGAGCTTACCAAAGACAGGGCGCAAAAGGAGTAGAGGCGTGATGACGAAGCGTAAAAGATGGCTCATCTGCATCATCGTCCTGGCGGTGCTCCTGCCCGCCTCCCTCGTCACGGCGCGCGCCGAAGACAGAGAGTTCCAGGCGATCAGCACTCATCTGAAGGCGCGCTACCAGGCCAAGCGCAAGCGCATTCCCTTCCTCGGCCTCGCGAACTTCGCCGTCAAGATCGTGCGTCCTGCCGGAGTGAAAAGCATCAAGGTCGCGTTCTTCGAGAAGCTGAAAGACTACAGCAATATCAACCACGCCGAACTGAACACAGTGATTCGAGCGGCGCTGGATGAGCGCTGGCAGCCGCTCGTCCGTGTCTACTCGCGTAAGGGAGGCGAGCAGATGTTCGCCTACGTCAGTCAGGAAGGCCAGGACGTTAAGCTCATGGTCGTGAGCCTCCAACAGAACGAAGCGTTTATCGCCAGGGTCAAGCTCAACCCTTTGACGCTGGCGAAGTGGATGGAGAAGCCGGAGATCATGGGCATCCCTCTGTAAAACAACAGACCAGTACCCGCCGACGCCACATCGCCGGACGACAATCAGCCTGCTCTTTACGGTGGCTTGAGGAATCTGCTACGGCCTTTGACCCGCGCCGCCGGGTCGGACGCTGACGCGTACAGTGTCGCCGCGTCGTATGCCTAATTGTTGCGCGGCGCTTGAATTCAATGCGGCGATCTCCAGCAGCCCGGCGCTTCCCCAGATAGCGAAAGGCTCACCGGGAGCATCGCTCGCCTCCGCGTAGAAACGACGAAAAGTCTTGACGACGCTCGCGCCGATGAAGAGTTGCACACCGCTCTCGATCATCTCTTCGGTCAGGAGGTCGCGCGTGAGGTTTGTGACGCAGTTGCCGAAACGATCTATGTGGATGATCTGTGCGTGCAGGCTTGTATCCGCCGCCGCTCCCCTGCGCGCAGCAAGAGGCGGCAGCCGCACGTAATCTTTTATCTCCAGGCCCAACTCATCCGGCTTCGTGCCGTTCGAGAGCGCGCCCGCCACCGGGGCGAACACGTCGCGTCCGTGAAAGGTCTCGCTGACGCGGGGGCGAAAGAACTCCGCGCGGTTCAGATGATAGACGCGTGCTGCGGGCTCGCGTTCGTAGATGTAGCCGAAGATTCCGTTGTCGGGCCCGACGAAAAACCGGCCGCCGCCTGCGACCAGTATGGGGCGGCGACTTGAGCCGACGCCCGGATCGACGACCGCGACGTGAATCGTCTGCGGCGGGAAATCGCGGTAGACGGCCAGAAGAGTGAACGCGCCCGCCAATATATCCTGCGGCGGTATCTCGTGCGTAATATCGACTATGCGCGCCTCCGAGCTGATCGAAAGAATCACCCCCTTCATCGCCCCGACGAAGTAGTCCGCGATTCCGAAATCAGTCAACAGCGTAATCAACATAAAAGCAAAGACGGAAGGCGGCAACGATGAAAGAAAGGATGAAGGCGGCAACGATGAAAGTAATTTGAAATATTGAATCTCAGATTTGAAAAGTGATCTGAAATATTGAATCTCAGATTTGAGATGCCTTTACTTCATCCTTCCGCCTTCATCCTTCATCCTTCGTCTTACGGGATGTGCGTAGTGTTTGAAGTGCGGATTCTGAGTTCCTGACCGGCGGCCAGACGTATGTCGCTGCCGCGCGAGGAGATTGCGCCGCCCGTGCCGATCGCGCCGCCGATGGCCGCACCGATGGCCGCGCCTTTGCCGCCACCGGCAATCGCGCCGATGATCGCGCCGATGGCCGTCCCGGTTCCGATCTTCGTCACGGTATCTCTGGTCGAGCCCGTGCCACGGACTCCGCCTTCCTCATCGACATCGCCGACGCCAGTGCCGCCGCGCGAGACGACTTCGACGACCTGCGCCTCAAAGCTGCTCCAGCGTCCATTGATGCTGATCTGCTCGAAAGAGAGTTGAAGCTCGGATGAGCCCTTCACTTTGCCCGAGCGTCTGACGCGCGAGACTACGCCTTCAATCATCGCCCCCTCGTATTCTGCGGGCTCGATGACGCGCGCCTGGAATCGATCGCCCTTCTGGCTCGCATCCGTAGACAGGTTGGTCAACAGCTCTATGCGCATTTCCGTGTCGCGCGGGATGGTGACGGGGCCGCTCGTCGTCCTGCCGCTCCCGGTCGTCCTCACGACGCTGCCGCCGCTGCTACTGCTGCTACTGCTACTACCGCTGCCGACGCCGACACCGCTCGGACGACTGCTCGAAGTGCTGCTCTGCGAGTCGTCGTCATCGTCGTTGATGGTCGGACGATTGTCTGCTGTGGGGCGATCGTCGTCCGTGCCACGGCGGCTGATGCCTGTGGGGACGGTCGAGTCGAACGTGCGATGATCGAAGCCCGATTCGTAGCCTGCCTCGAAGCCCTGCTGGTAGCCGTCGCGGTAATCTTCCAGAGAGCCGTAGGCGGCGGCGTAGGCGCGGTCTGCGCGCTGGAACTCGTCCTTGTTGCGAAAGTTGCGCTCTTGCCGATCAGCCGCGTCACGATAGCCCGCCGGATAGCCGTCGGAGTAGCCCGTCCGGTAGCCACGCTCAAGCGCGCTTGTTGACTGCGGCGCTGTCGAAGTAGTGTTGCCGGTCGTCTCGGTCGCTGCGTGCGCCGTGGAAAAAACCGGCACGGCCAGCAGCGCGAACGCGAGTGCCACAGCCGAAAAGCGTTGGAGGTTTCTCATACCGTATCCCTTCTTTGAAAAGACCGGGAAATGCCGATCAGTTTTTTTACCCGCCACCGGCAGTCAATAAACCATCTTGCCGTCCGATGCTACCACCTTGACGCCTTTCGCAGCAAAACTTTCGCCGCCTTGACGCCCCTTCCACATGCGCCCTAGACTCGGTAGCAGCCATTATTGAAGAGCGGACATCGAAAACGCGGGCGAGGAGAGAGAAGCCGGAGGCTGCTCCCGAATGATTCTGATGCGGAGAGAGCGCGATTAGGTTGGCGATGATTATTTTCGATCAGGGTTTCTCTGTGATCTAAAAATCTAACTATGGGAACGCTACGCAGAGTTTATCTGGACAACAGCGCGACGACGCCGGTTGACGCCCGCGTGATCGAAGTGATGCTGCCCTACTTGAGAGAGAAGTACGGCAATGCTTCGAGCGTCCATTTCTTCGGGCAGGAGGCGCGGGCCGCCGTCGACAGGGCGCGGCGCGAGGTCGCGGCGCTCGTCGGCGCGCGTCCCAACGAGATGGTCTTCCTCTCCGGCGGCACGGAAGCCAATAACCTCGCGATTCGCGGGCTCGCCGAAGCCGCCGAAGCCCACGGCCGCCACATCATCACGTCGCAGATAGAGCATTCGTCCGTGCGCGGCATCTGCGACGCCCTGGAGAAGCGCGGCTGGGAAGTAACACGGCTGCCGGTTTACGACGACGGGCTGGTGCGTACCTCCGATGTGAAGGATGCCATCAGGCCGGACACCGTGCTCATCACGTTGATGCTCGCTAATAATGAGATCGGAACTGTTCAACCGATCGCGGAAGTGGGCCAGCTTGTGCGCGAAGAGCGCGCGCGTGGTCGCCGCCACCTCTGGCTTCACACAGACGCAGTGCAGGCAGCAGGTCGAATGCCCGTCGATACGGAGGCGCTCGGTTGCGATCTGCTCTCGCTCTCGGCGCACAAGCTTTATGCGCCGAAGGGTGTGGGCGCGCTCTTCGTAAGACGCAGCGTGCGCCTCGCCGCGCAGAACATCGGCGGCCATCAGGAGCGTGAAAGAAGGGCCGGGACGGAATCGGTCGCGGGCATCGTCGCCTTCGGCGAGGCGGCGCGCCTTGCTCATGCAGAGCTACAAGAACGCATAGAGCATATGCGGCGCTTGCGTGATCGCTTTGAAGCGGGCGTTGCGGAGCGAGTCGCAGACATAATCTTCAACGGTCATCGCGCGCGGCGGCTACCGCATCTCTCGAACATCTCCTTTCGCTACATAGAGGGCGAGGGGCTGCTGATCAATCTGGACATGCAGGGCGTCGCCGTCTCCACGGGCTCGGCCTGTTCTTCCGGCTCGCTTGAGCCCTCGCCTGTGATTCGTGCTCTCGGTCGCAACGACGAGCTGGCGCGCGGCTCCATACGCTTCAGCTTCGGCCAGGACAACACGGAAGAGGACGTTGATTACGTGTTGGAGGTCTTGCCCCGCGCCGTCGAAAACCTGCGCCGCCTCTCGCCGCTCTACCAGCAGGCCCAGGCCGAGCGCGCCTGTCGTCGAGACGAGCCGGTCGCAGCGATTTCAAACGGATGATTTCAAACAGATCAGCACCGCAGGCGATACCGGCACTGCATAACTAAAAACTTCGACTTGCCTTACTCCGATTCTTTCAAAGATCACCTCTCCAACCCGCGACGGGCCGGGCAACTGGCGGACGCTACGGCTGTAGCGGAACAGACGAATCCCGTGTGCGGCGATCGATTGCGACTGGCGTTGCGCCTGCGTGATGGACGCATAGAGGCGGCGCGCTTTCTGGCTTACGGCTGCCCGCCGACGCTCGTGTGCGGTTCCGTGCTCGCTGAAATGATTGAAGGAATGACGTTGGAGGAGGCGGCGCGCATCACGCGACGGGAAATCGTCAACGCGATTGAAGGGCTTCCCTCTCGTAAGCAGCACGCGGCGGCGCTCGCTATCGAAACCCTGCGCGCTGCTCTCGAAGCGGGAAGACTGACGGATGAGAGTTGAGCTTTCGTGCTCATCGGCTGACGGCACGGCTGACATTCGGCGCGTGCGCCTGCCGCGCCCTCAACTCGAATTATGGTTCTCCTACTAAGATGACGGGGCGCGGGCTGATCACAAAACTGGTGTTTGCCGGAAGCCTGCCCGCCGGGTCGTTTGGTTTTGGCGTGGCAAGTATGCTCTGGGCGATCAGCAGTCGCGCCATCAAACGTATTTCGCTGCGCTGAAAGCGGTCGGCGGCGGCCTTCGTGCGATCGAAATCCGCGCTCGCCAGCGCCTTCAATTCATCTGCATATTCCCCTGCGAATCCGCCCGTGAAACTGTTCATGACATATAGTTGTATCTCGTCGTCTTTCACAAACTGTTCCGAGAAGAATCCGCCGAGCAGGGCTGCGGCTCCGATCAGCTCGTTGAGCTGGTCGATGATCGGCTCAAGGATGAGCAGGCTGCGCGCCGGGTCAAGGCGCGCATAGCCGCGCGCGACCTGCAATTGCATGCCTAGCTGTGCGAAGTTTTTGGCGCGATTGCTGACTATACTGCGCGCCTCGTCGAGCAGCGCGAGGGCCACTTTCTTCTCACCCTTATTTGCGGCCACGGTGGCTAGCTGCGTGAGCGCCATGACGCGCTCTTCATTCGTGCGCATGCGCGAGAGCATCTGCCGCGTCTGCTCCATGTTGCCCTCGGCGGCGGCTTTCATCATCGCCAGGCGCTCTATCTCCGCCATCATGTATCTGCGTTGCGCCGGGTCGGATGAATTGTCTTCGACAATCTGTCGCGCGCGATCACTGTCGCCCTGCTCCATAGCCTTTATCGCCGCGCGCTGGTAAACATAATTGCGCATCCCTTCGGGCGCTTTCGGCGCGGCCTCAAGCATCGCATCCACCGTGCCGCTCTGCATGACCTCCTGAAGCTCGCTGCTCATGCCGCCCTGTCTCTCCTCTCTCCTTGAAGCTTCGGCGAGACGGCTTCGTAACTGAGCGATACGCGCCGGGGCGTATTTCTCTATCTCAGGCAACAGGGGCCTGAGCATCATCAACTGGTACGGATTAGTGGAAGCGTTGTTCAAAGCGGCGGCGACGATCATCTCTGAAAGGTCGCGCAACTCCTGTTGAGTAAGAATGGAGGGCTGGCTGGTGGCGCTCGATTTGGACGAAGCGGATTCAGGAGTCCTCGTCGACATCCCGAGCAGGTTGAAAGCCATCTGCAACGCCTGATCGTTGGCGGCCAGATTCTCCGTCTGCAACTTCGTCACGATCTTACTGGCCAAGCGCGCCGCCGCTTCACGATCTTTCCTCATGAGCAGAGAGACGGTGTTCGTAAGCTCGTAGGACACGCCCTTGGCCAGCGTCTGTTCGGCCATTTCGAGCGCCTGCTTGGGGTCGCTCGCAGCGATCTGAGAGGCGATGCTCTGTTCCAGTTGCAGCTCGCTCTCTGAGCCCCCGGCGCGCCCGCGCGTGACTTGCGCGGCAGAGGCGGGCCGCGTCGAACGCAACAACTCGCGCGCCCATTGCGGGTCATGCCGCGCGATGCTCTGGATGAGAGAGCGGCGCAGCTCTATCGGATTATCCGCGAACTGAAAATCCATCGCCGCCGGATCGCTATCGACGCTCAGGACTTCGTTGAAATTGTTCGCCGCCTCTTTGTAGAGGGCGCGTGCGCGTGCCTCGTTGCGCGGCCATAGCATGTCTGCGACCGCAATCTTGATGAGGACGCGATTCTCCGGGTTCTTGAAAGTCTTCGCATCCGCGATGATCTCGTCCAGCAGCGCGACGGCCTTCTTCTCAAGCTCCTGTTGCGCCTCCTGCTGTTCGGCGGTCTCCTGCGTGCTCTCCTGCCCGGTCGGCGCAGGGGCGGCTGCTTCCTGTGCTGCGAGCGATGAGATGACGGCCAGAGAGAAGATCAAAAGGAAGACTGATCGCTTGATAATCATCCGGGCCTCCTTACGGCGAGGAAAATACTTTTCAGGAGTGGCTTGCTAAAGACCTGCGACAAAACTTGCGGACTCGCATCACGTGTACATCGTTCGTCCAATGCTTCAAGCCCAATCATAGCTTATCAAAAGCGTAGGCCGCCACTAAAGGCATGCTCAGCATCGCTCTTATCTCAAAGGCGCGGGAGGCTTCCGGGATGAGGTTGCAGAGCCGTCGTTTTGCTAGACTATGCAGTGTGAAGAAAAAGGATGCCGCAACGGCTGGCTCAAGCGAGGGTCAAACAAACCGCTCGCCAAAGCTTCAATTTCTGGAAGGCCGCGATTACTACCTCGAAGGCGGGTTGATGGTCTTCACAGCCCGCTATCTTCTACAACGCGGTTACTGCTGCGAGAACGGCTGCCGACACTGCCCATATGCCAAAGCGGACGGGAAATGATGCGCCGGTCGGTAAAGCAGAGAGCGGAGTTTGTCCGTGCGCGACGGAAAGCAAGCGGCGAAAACAACAAGGCCGGAGCCATCAAGCTCCGGCCTTGTTTTTTGAGATGCTGTGCGCCGATTAAAACTGTAGAGCACGCCTCAGATCGTTCTGCTGCCGGTCGTCCGGTTGGGCGTAGGCTTCATAGGCGCTCAGGAAATCGTCGTAGAACATATCGCCGAGCCGGACATAGCCGCGCGCCGTGAGATGCACATGATCGGGTTGGCCCATGCCCTTAGCAACCCAGGTGTTCATAGAGCCCGCGCCGCCCATCGCAGCATAGGAACTCCAGAAGCCTGCGCCCATCTCGATCGCGGCGCGGCGCTGTGCCTCAAGCAGCGCGGTCATCTTTCCGACCGATTGCCAGCCGCCCGCGCTTCTCACGGCGCGATCGGGCGGGCCGAAGATCAGGATCGAAGCCTGCGGCGCGGCGCGGCGAAAGCGTTGCATAATATTAACGAACAGTCGCTTATAGGATTCCACGCTCCAGTTATTATCCGTCACCTCGTTCGTCCCGTAAGCGAGGATGATGAGATCGGGCTTGCGACGCGCAACGCTCGACGCGAAGCTCGAATCATTCCAGCTCATCAGACGTACGGCGCGCGCCCCGTTGATGCCGAGCACATCGTAGACGACGCTTGAGCGCGCCTGTCGCGGAGCATCAACGCCGTCGCCGAAATCTCGCTCGAAGTTGCGGCGCACCTCCGCCGTCAGGATATTCGCAGCCGTGTGTGAATCGCCGTAGTGCGCGATCCTGATCGGCTCCGTGCGGCGGCCCGTTCTGATGGCCGTGAGCGCTTCGTAGAACGAACGGAGCGCCCCGGCATTCTCGATTCCTCTGACTGTCTGTATGCCAGCGCGATTCGCAGGGGTGACGGCGTTGGTCGCTTCCGTCGTGCGCGCCATCGCGACAAAAGGGCTGGCGATAAAGGTCAGGCCCAGGGTAAGGGCCAATATTTTTTTCACTAAATTACTCCTGACTACTCTCATAAGTCCCGATCGATCTCCCCGGCGCAGCCTTAACGCAAAACGACATAAAAACGCTGCCGGGAGCGTGCGCTAACCACCAACTACGCGATTTTTGTGGGGGTTTGGAAGCGAAACCTTCAGCCGCTTCTTAAAGAACCACGCGAAGTTTTAATGGCAACGATTTGCCGCGAGGATTTCGAGGGGCGGACTGAGATGCGTTAATTACGAATGAGGATGCCTTTGGGCTGACAACCCCGCAGGGCATCGGGGCTATCGTCATGATGAAACATCGCGCGAGGGGTTGTCAATCGTTTTTAATAGTTTTGTTTGGGCCAACCATGAGATGCACGGATAGGCTGCAAGAAAAATAAAGGCAACGCGCGCGGGACGATCAGAATGAGGCCGGGCTTGAAGCGAGGGATGCAAGGTCAAGGCGTGGCGCGGCGTGGTCGGCTCGCTCCGCCGCCGTGATACTGCGGCCCGCAGAACTGTCGCGGCTCCTGTCCGATGGCGAAGGTTTTAGAACGTATGATCGGACAGACGGTGGGGTCTGCGATCAAGCCGGTCGTGGGGTCTATGTCGAGCGTGATGGTTCCGAGACGCGGAGATGCCTGGTCATCCGTCGATGGGGTGTGCCCGTCTGGCTTGAGCGGGGGTCTACCGCGCGGCGTCGCGCCGGGCGAGGCTTCGGGTAAGGGTGTGATGTTGGTATCAGGCTGCGCGCTGTCCTCATCGACTTCATCCGGCACAGTGCCATCGTCTACGGGCTCTTCGCTCGGCGCTTGCGGCGCAGTGCCGCTGATGAAAAGCTCCGTCCGTCTGTCCGGGTCGTCAGCCGTGGCGAGCCCGCCCGTGCGTATGTTTATCTCCGCCTGCTCGATGCCTTCGGGCATGGCCCAATCGCCGTTCCACTCTGGATGATCGGCCAGGGCCGTAGACATAAAGTCTGCCCAGATGGGAAGCGCGGAATCTGCTCCCGTGAGGCCCAGTTGCGAGCCGTCGTCGAACCCGACCCACACGACGCAGACCAGGTTGGGCGTGAAGCCCGCGAACCAGCCGTCGCGCGAAGTTCCAGTCTTACCGGCAATGCCTGTGCGGCCCGCCACGTTCTTAAACCCGCGCGCGCCGAGCTTGGCCGCCGTGCCGCGATTGACCACATCCTTGAGCATCGAGGTCATCAGGTAAGCGACATCGGGCCGGAGCACGTCGTTCTTTTGACCCGTCGGCGCGGCGATGGTCGTGCCGCCCCCGGTCGTGACGCGATTGATGGCGACGGGTGTGGTGCGCGTGCCCGAAGCGGCGAAGGCCGTATAGGCGGAAGCGATCTGAAGCGGCGTGGCCTCGCTCGCGCCGAGCGCCATCGCCGGATAAGCCTTCTTGACTTTCGGCAGGCCGGCTTTCGCGGCGAGGTTCATCACGCGACCGATGGTCACTTCCATCGCCACGTCTACGGTCACGACGTTGAGACTTCTGACCAGCGCGTCGCGCAGAGTGACGGGGCCGTTCGTATAGGTATCGCCAAAATTTCCCGGCGAGTATTCCTGGTTGTCGAAGGTGAAGGTCTTGGGCTCGTCGCGGTAGATGGTCGCGGGTGTGATGACGCGCGGGATAGGGTCGTAGGCGGTGTTGAGCGCGGTCGCATAGACGAAGGGTTTAAAGACGGAGCCGGGCTGGCGCAAAGCGTCGTTAGCGCGATTGAGCTGGCTCTTCGTGTAGTCACGCCCGCCGACCATCGCGACGATCTCTCCGGTGTGCGCGTTCATGGCGACGAGCGCCGCCTGCAACGTGCCGGGCTCGACGCGCTTGGCGTAGAGCTTATCGAGCGCGGCGAGCTGCTTGGTCACAGCCGCGTAGGCCGCGCGCTGCAAGTCCATGTCGATCGTCGTGTAGACGCGCAGGTGCTGGGCCGCGCCCGGATCGCCGACGATCGAATCCAGTTGGCTCTGCACGTAGTCGGCGAAGTACGGAGCGTCGGAGGAATCAATGCGTCCCTTGGTGGCAGCGACTTTGAGCGGCGTGTTCTGTGCCTGCGCGGCTTCCAGTTGCGTGATCGCGCCGGTCTCGGCCATCGATTCCAGCACTTGATTGCGACGCGCCGTCGCCGTCTCGATGTCCTTGTAGGGATTGTAGCGATTGGGGCTGCGAATGATTCCGGCGAGGAAGGCCGATTCGGGCAAGGTGAGCGTCGTCACGTCTTTGTTGAAATAGGCGTCCGCCGCTTCGCCGAAACCGTTGATGGAGAATCCGGCCTGTTGGCCCAGGTAAACTTCGTTGCAGTAGAGCGCGAAAATCTGCTGCTTCGAGAGGCGCGTCTCGATGATGATGGACATGTAAGCTTCCGCGAGCTTGCGACGCCAGGTGCGCTCGGGCGAAAGCAATAGATTTTTGACGAGCTGTTGCGTAATGCTGGAGCCGCCCTGGCGCGCGATCGGCGAGTTCGGGTCTGCCTCGTAGCGACGTATGAGCGCGCGCAGGATGCCGCGAATGTTGACGCCGTAGTGATCGAAGAAGGAGCGGTCTTCGGTGACCGTGATGGCCTTGACGAGATGGGGCGGCAGGTCGTTGAAGCCGACGATCTTTCGCTTGGAACGCTCGCTGCCCGTCAGAGAGCTGATCAACTCCGGCTCAAGCTGCGCTTTGTCATAGCGCGCGCCGCCGTCGAGAAACTGTATCGCGGCGATCGATTTTCCGCCGCGCGCAAACTGCACGCGCAGACGTTGAAATGTCTGCTGGCCGTCAACGGTCGCGTTCTTGCTCGGCTCCACGTCGACGCTTGTGCCGCTCACGCTGTAGCGACCGCGCGAGCTATCGGCCTGCTGCGTTTTCTCGACGTACCCGGCCCGCTTCAGATAAGCGACCAGTTCGTCCACCGAAATATTCTCGCCGACTCGCAGCTCTTTCGGCGCGGCGTAGATTCCGGCCGAGCGCGTGAAGACCTCGCCGTTCAGCAGGCGATCGATGCGGCCCGAAAAGATATACCAGTAATAGCCCAGGACGCCGATCGTGATGGTGGTGAGAAAGACCAGGGCGATGATAACGGGCGGGCGAAAGATACGCTTGGCCCAGCGCCGGAAGAAACCTTTCGGCGGTTCCTGATACTTGACGACGCGCGGCGGACGGCGCGGGCCTCCTGCGCCGCCGCGACCGCTACTACTACTGCGCGCGACCGGGGGCACGCGATTCTCTGGTGGATGACGAACGGCCATCAGTTATTCAAGCGACCCCGCAGCGTTCGACGTGCTCTCCACGTGATCTATCTGCTCGCACGCCGTATCCTTCCAACGTATATTGACAGAGTAGGTTCCGCCGCTCTTCTGCGTACATCTTGTGGCGACCGCGATCATCACCTGCTCGTACTCATTATAGGCGACTGTTGAGCAGCCCAATTCGACATTGCTTGATTTGATCAAGCGCCCGCGCGCCGAGGTCGGGGCGAGGTCTTCCGTGAGCTTATAGGCTAAGGCCGACGGTATCACAGCATCGCGCGGGTCATCCATCTGTCCGGGACGCGGCTCGATGCGCAATTGACAGGCGCGCCCCTGCGCCGTGAACTTCACCGTGATCGTGATATTGCTCCCGACTTTGTAGCGTTCGACCAGTACCTGCGAAGATTTATGCGAGAGCGTCTCCGGCTTACCGTATTTGCGTCGCAGGTCGGCGGGCGTTTGCGCCAGGCACGGAGCGACGATCAGAAACATGAAAAGCAGAGCTTTCAAGAGCCGATCTTTCATCAATGCATCAGTCCTCATGATTCGCTTCTGTTCTTTCGAGCGCCGGATAACTTTCCGCCGAAAGCTGTGGGAGGGAAGACGGGCGGAAGATTGGTAGAACGAGCGCCCTGCACATCTGTGGCCCGCCCGGTTCTGCCGTCTGAAACTGTAAACCGTTCGGGCGGGGCTGTCTACCTCCGATTGACACTTCCCTTCTCTTTTCGCTACCGTGACCCGTCAAGAGTTCGCTCCGGCCTGAAGTTTGATGCAGCCCGTCAGTAACGAGTTTGATGCCTCAAGATGCGCGCCCCGTCGCGAGACCACTCTTACGCCTGCGTTATGCGCTCTTCGCGCTCGGCTGCGCCATTGCGTTCGGCACGCTGGGGTTTCACCTGATCGAAGGCTGGTCTTTTTCCGAGAGCCTTTACATGACGGTGCAAACCGTGACGACCGTCGGTTATGGCGACATGCCCCCGCAGAGCAGACAGGGGCGGGCCTTCGCCACCTTTTTTATGATTATCGGGGTCGGGACGGTCGCCTATGCGCTCTCAAGCACCGTCCAGACCATCGTGCAGTCGGAGATCGTCCATACCTTGGGCGAGCTTCGTCGGTCACGCGAGATGAGTAAATTGCATAATCACTTTATCATCTGCGGAATTGGTCGGGTCGGCTCGCGCATCATACGCGAGTTGCGGCGCACCGGAACCCCCTTTGTCGCCATCGAGAGCGACGCGCGCAAAGTTGCGGCCCTGATCGAAGACGGCGCGCACGTGCTCGTCGGAGATGCGACGCTCGAAGAGACGCTGCGCGCGGCTGGCGTCGAGAGGGCGGCGGGGTTGGCGGCCTGTCTGCCGGATGACGCCGATAATGTTTACGTCGTGCTCACGGCGCGCGATCTCAAGCGCGACCTGCACATCGTCGCGCGCGCCGTCGAAGAGCAGGCCGAGCCGAAGCTGATCAAAGCCGGGGCCAATCGCGTCGTCGCCCCGACGATCATCGGCAGTCATCGCATGGCCCAGGCATTGACCAAGCCCGCGCTCGCGGATTTCATGGACTCCATCACGGCTGAGAATCTTGATCTCGGATTTGAGCAGCTCGAAGTCGAGCCAACTTCGCGCTATGTCGGTCACAAGCTCTGCGACACAAACATTCGCTCGGAGCTGGACGTGGTCGTGCTCACCATTCATCGTCGCAGCGGCGAGATGATCTTCAACCCGTCGGGCGATGCCGTCATAGAGGCCGGTGACGAACTGATCGCCATCGGTCGCGCAGACTCGCTCGCGGAGCTGAACCGTCTGGCGCGGGGTAAGTAGAAAGGATGAAGGCGGAAGGATGAAGGATGAAAGGAATGCTGCTCCGTCTTGAAAGCTTTTACTTCATCCTTCCGCCTTCCGCCTTCATCCTTGCTTTTAGTATGGTATTCAGAACTTGAAAATTCTCGTCACAGGCGGCAGCGGTTATCTCGGCACGCATGTTCGCCGTTTCTTCAATGCCGACGACTATTCGCGCCGCTCGCATCTGGACATCCTCAACCCGCATGATGCGGGCATGGTCGCAGACTACGATGTGGTCATACATCTGGCCGCGCATCTGGACAAAGACCCGGCGGGGGCCGAAAGCTGTTTTCGCATCAACGCCGAAGGGACGGCCCATCTGATGCGCCACATGCGGCGCGGCTCCGTCCTGATCTACGCCTCGACGAAGGATGTCTACGGCTTTCACGCCAATGCCTACGTGGAAGTCCCCGAAACGTGCAGCACGAATTATTGCGGCCAGTCCGCCCTTGAGTGGTCAAAGCTCATGGGCGAGCACTACGTCAATTACTACGCGCAGGCGCTCGATCTGCGCGCCTGTATCTTTCGTTTATCGACCGTCTACGCGCGCCCTTCGGAAGACAACGAGTCCGGCTTTGTGACCCACTACGTCGAATCGGTCAAGCGTGGTTGGCCCATACGCCTGCCGCTCGGCGGCGCGCCCGTGCGCGACATTCTTCACGTCGATGATTTCTCGCGCGCCTGCCGCGCCTTTATCGATTCGCCGCACCCGCACGGCCTGTATAATCTCGGCGGAGGACGGGCCAACGCCGTCAGCCTGCGCGAGATCGTCGAGCGGGTCGGGCGCATGATCGAGCTTGAGCCCCTGATTGACAGAGACGCGCGCGTGCCGCCCCCTGTGCCCGTCAACTACATCTCCGATCTCAATCACGTGCGCGAAGAGTTGAGATGGGAGCCGGAGATCGGCGTCGATGAGGGACTGCGGAGCCTGTTGTGAGAGAGCGTTCCATCCAGCGAGAAGCGATCAGGCGCGTCGTCGTGCGCGGGACGAACTGGGTCGGCGACGCCGTCCTGACCATCCCGGCGCTGCGCGAGTTGCGACGCCTATTGCCCGACGCTCATATCACGCTTGCCACGCGCTCCTGGGCCAAGGGGCTCTTTGCCGATGCGGATTTCCTTGACGACCTCCTGATCTATGATCGCGGGCGGCGCGACTTCGGCGCTGTCCTCAGACAGACGCGCGAGTGGCGGCGTCGGCGTTTCGACGCGGCGGTGCTTTTCCAGAATGCTTTCGAGGCCGCGCTGATCGCCCGCGCCGCGCGCGTTCCTATACGAATGGGCTACGCGACCTACGGGCGACGCTCGCTGCTGACACACCCGCTCCCCGTTCCAGCATGGCGCGGCGAGCGTCACGAGGTCTTTTACTATCTCAACATCATTGGCGAGTTTGAAAAGCTTCTCGACGGCGCGACGACCATTGACACGCGTGAGCCGGTCTTCGCGCTCAGGGTTTCCGAGGAACGACGCAGCGAGGCGCTTCGATTGCTGCGCGCTGAAGGCGCACGCATGGGTGATCGCCCGCTCGTCGCGCTCTGTCCGGGCTCGACGAACAGCCGCGCGAAGCGCTGGCCCGTGACGAGCTACGCCGCGCTCGCAGACCTTTTGATCGAAAGCACGGGCGCGTCCGTGGCGCTGGTCGGCGCGCGCGATGAAGAGGATGTGTCGAGAGAGGTCGCCAGGCTGATGCATCAACGCCCCATCATGCTGACGGGTCGGACTGAGCTTGCAGAGGCCGTCGCCGTTCTGAGCCTAGCCGATGTGCTCGTCACCAACGACACGGGCCCGGCGCACATCAGTGCTGCGCTCGACCGGCCCACGCTCGTCATCTTTGGCCCGACCATTCCGGCGGCGACCCGTCCGTACTCGTCCTTGGCTGAGATCATTCGTCGCCCGCCCGATTGCGCGCCGTGTATGCTGCGGGATTGCCCGATCGATCATCGCTGCATGACGGCCATCACGCCCGAAGAAGTCTTTGAGCGCGCCGTCCGCCTGCTCGATCGAAGGCGCGCAACGGAGGCCGCAGGATGACGCGCCGCGCGGTATTCATGGATCGCGACGGCACGATCTCGGAAGAGATAGGCTACGTCAATCACCCGTCGCGTTATCGCGTCTTCGCTTACGCGGGCGAGGCCGTCAAGTTATTGAACGAAGCGGGCTGGCTCGCTATTCTGGTAACGAATCAGGCGGGCGTCGCGCGCGGCTACTTTACGGAAGACCTGATTGGGGCCGTGCACGGCGTACTTGAAGGAGAGCTTGAGCGCACGGGTGCGCACCTGGACGCCATCTACTACTGCGCGCATCATCCTTCCGTGGGCCAACCGCCCTATCGCTTCGATTGCGATTGCCGCAAGCCCAAGCCCGGCTTGATTCACCGCGCCGCGCAGGATTTCGAGATTGATCTTGCGGCGAGCTGGATGATCGGCGATCGTTACAGCGATGTCGAGTTGGCCCATAACGCAGGCGTGCGCTCCGCATTAGTCCTGAGCGGCTACGGGCGCGGCGAATGGGAGTATCAACGCCAGGCATGGCCGCGCGAGCCCGACCTGATCGCGGAAGATTTGCTCGAAGCCGTGCGAAAGATATTGATGCCTGATTAGTTTAAGGAGACGACCACAGTGGGCCTTGAGCCGACAGAGCAGAGGGAGCGGCTGAAGACGATTATCGGTCGCTTTTCGGAGCGGCGCATCGTGGTGGTTGGCGATGCTGTGGCCGACCGTTTTCTCTATGGTGAGATCAGCCGCGTGTCGCGCGAAGCGCCCGTGCTCATTCTGCGGCACGAGCGTACGGAGACGGTTCCGGGCGGGGCGGCCAACTGCGCGATCAACCTCGCCTCGCTCGGCGCGCAGGTCGCGCTCGTCGGCGTCGTGGGCGAGGACGAGGCCGGTGCCGCGCTGCTTGACAGGCTTCAGGCGGGCGGCGTCCCGGCTGGCAATGTCGTTCAATCTTCCGCCGTTGAGACGACGACCAAGGTTCGTATTCTCGCCGGTCAATTGCATTCGACGCGCCAGCAGGTGATTCGCGTCGACTATGAAGGCAGGCCGCTATCGGACGAGGGCCTTCGTAAGGAATTGCGCGCGCGGCTGCTGACGGAAGCCGCGCGCGCAGATGCCGTCATTATCTCCGACTATAATTATGGTGTGGCCGATGCGGAGATGATCGCGGCTGTGCGCGAAGCGACGAGAGAGCGCGCCATTCCCGTGCTGGTCGATTCGCGTTTTCGGCTCTCGGAGTTCACGGGCTTCACCTCCGCCACGCCGAACGAGGACGAGGTTGAGCAGTTGCTCGGCATGCAGCACACGGGCGCGGACGGGCTCGAAGCGGCGGGCGTAGAGTTGCGCGCGCGTCTGGGCCACCGTGCGCTGCTGATCACGCGCGGCGCTCACGGCATGTTGTTGCTCGAAGAGGGCTCGCCGCCGCTACACATCGAAGCGGTCGGGGCGCTTGAGGCCGTCGACGGGACGGGGGCTGGCGATACGGTCATCGCCGCCTACACGCTGGCGCTCGCTTCCGGCGCGACCTTCAGCGACGCCGCACAGCTTGCCAATCATGCCGGGGGCCTCGTCGTCATGAAGCGCGGCACGGCATCCATTGACCGGGACGAGTTGCTCTCGTCCATTCTCAGGCCATCAAGGCTCGACGGGTGAGTCGAACGTTGGGGCGGGGGCTCCAGGTCGGTGAGATGTGGAGTTGAGGTTGACGAAGTGGCGCGCGGGCGTTTGAACGGAGCATGAATGTGACGGATGAACAAACAAAGGCGAATGCCGCCGGGCGCATACTGGATCGCAATCGGCTGATCGCCCGCGTGGCGATTGCCCGCAAGCACGGCGCGCGCATAGTGCTCGCCAACGGCTGTTTTGACATCCTGCACGTCGGGCACGTCAGATACCTCGAAGGCGCAAGCGCGTTGGGCGACCTGCTGGTGGTCGGGATTAATTCCGACGAGCAGGTGCGGACGTTGAAGGGCGCGGGCCGCCCGCTCGTCCCCGAACGCGAACGCGCCGAGATCATCGCATCGCTGCGCGTCGTCGATTTCGTCACCATCTTCACGGAGCCGAACGTCGAGACGCTGCTCAGGGCCATTCGCCCGGACATTCACGCCAAGGGCACGGATTACACCGTGGACTCTGTTCCCGAACGCGATGTGGTACGATCATACGGCGGGCGCGTGATGATC
Organism: Pyrinomonadaceae bacterium; assembly: GCA_036522655.1. Taxonomy (GTDB): domain Bacteria; phylum Acidobacteriota; class Blastocatellia; order Pyrinomonadales; family Pyrinomonadaceae; genus DASQYE01. Next base: position 34,396 of record DATDFK010000007.1, read on the forward strand.
GTCGGCGACCCTAAAGACCATTCAACCTCCGAGATGATTTCGCAGCTCGGGCAGCGGATTTCCGATGAGGGTTGAGAAACCGGCTGGCGCTCGCCTTCGGGAGAAGAGATGATGAGTAGAAGACGGATTCTTCGCCTTGCGGCTTACCCTTTGAGCTTTGCCCTGCTCCTCGTCCCCGGCGCAGCCTTCGCCACGCGGCAGGCGAGCGCGCTTGCGCCAGCCCCTCTGGCAGTGGCCCAGAAGTTTGACCCCGAGGGCGAGTTCAACGTCGAAGGAAAGCTGCCGAAAGAGCTTTCGGAGGTGAGCACGATTCAGCTTCTGCGCGACATCAAGAGGAGTTTCCTGAACTCTCACTCGGGCCTTTACACGAACCGGGGCGTGACCTACAGGTTCAAGACGCTGACGGTCACGCGCGAGAGGTTCACTTTTACGACCGTCGCCATCGGCGACACGAGCTACAGTTTCACCGGGCGCTTTCTTCGCGGAGGGGTGTTCGCCGAGCTGGACTCCGATCAATGGGGCAAACCCATCCTCGAAGGCCAGCTCTCCAAGTTCAGAGGCCGCCGCAAACTGGCCGCCGCGAGCCTCAAATTCAGCTACTTCGGCGGAACCTGAGGACAGTGACAGGTGACGAGCAGCAAGTGACAGGTGAAAGCTTTTCTCTTGCTCGTCACTTGCCACTCGTCACTGCTTTTATTGTGCGTATTCTTATTGTCAAACTTGGCAGCATCGGCGACATCGTCCATACGCTTCCGGCGCTCTCGGCGATCAGGCGCGCGCGGCCACGCGCGGAAATCTCCTGGGTGGTCGAACGCCGGGCGGCGGAAATTCTAAGGGACAACCAGTTGCTGGATCGTCTCATCGAAGTGGACACGAAGGCCCTGAGGCGCTGGCCGATGTCTGGGGAGACGCTGCTGGCACCGCGCCGGCAGTTACGTCGTCTACGCGCCTCATCCTTCGATCTCGCCTTAGATTTTCAGGGACTTTTAAAGTCAGCGGCCATCGCCAGGCTCTCTGGTGCGCAACGCTCCTACGGTTTCGCGCGCGAAGCCCTGCGCGAGCCCGCGAGCCGTTTCCTGCTCTCGAAGACGATTCCCACCGCGCCACACACCCACGTCATTCATAAAAACCTGCGGCTTGCCGCCGGTGCGCTCGGCATCTCTGTCCCCACCGCGCCGGAAGATTTGGAGTTCGTCATCGCCACCGGCCCCGAGCACTTGCGCGAGGCCGAAGAGGCGGCTGGGGGCGCGGATGCCCCGTACGCGATCTTGAATCCGGGCGGAGGATGGCCGACCAAGCTCTGGAGCGCAGAGCGTTTCGGCGCGCTGGCGGACGAATTGTGGGCGCATCACGGCTTGCGCTCGCTGGTCACGTACGGGCCTGGCGAGAGGGAGCTGGCCGAGCGTGTCCAGGCTTCCGGCAAGGCCGGGCGCGCGCGCGCCGTGACGCTCTCTTTGAAGGGATTTTATGCGCTGGCGAAGTCGGAGAGAGCGCGCGTTTACGTCGGCGGCGATACGGGGCCGACGCATCTGGCCGTGGCGGCGGGCACGCCCGTGGTCGGGCTCTTCGGCCCGACAGAATGGTGGCGCAACGGCAGCCCACGCCCGCAGGACATCTGCGTCGAGCGCACCGACATAGGCTGTCGCACGGATTGCCATCGCCGCGCCTGCTCGCAATGGGTCTGCATGGATATAGAGGTCGAGCGAGTGCTGTCGGCGGTCACCGAGAGATTGCGGCGCGCGCCGTTGGCAAAGGTGCTGGAGACGACCGTTGGCACGTAGGGGCGGAACATGGGTGCAGCGCTGGCGCGTGCCGCTGGGGTTTGCGTGCGGCGCGCTCTTCATCATCTTTGCGCGCCCGCGTCCGCTCTCGCTCGCCATCGGCGGCTTGATCGCGCTCTTCGGTCTGGCCCTGCGCGCCTGGGCCGCCGGTCATATCAGGAAGAACGCGGAGCTGGCCGTCTCAGGCCCCTACGCTCACACGCGCAACCCGCTTTACCTCGGCAGCTTCATCCTCGGCATAGGATTTACGGTCGCCTCCGCTCAACCCCTGCTCGGTCTACTCTTCGCGGCGCTCTTTTTGGGCATCTATTTGCCGGTCATGCGCGTCGAAGCTGAGACGCTCGCCGGATTGTTCGGCGAAGACTACAAACATTATTCCAGCGCAGTCCCGCTTTTCATCCCGCGTCTCTTTCCCTTCAGAGATGAGAAGGCACTGGATGCAAAGTTCGATGCGCATCTGTACCTGCGTTATCGAGAGTATCGCGCGGCCATAGGGCTTCTGATCGCCTGGGGCCTGTTAGCCCTCAAGGCAGTTTTGGTGAAATGATTTTTGCGATGCACCATCGAAGCTATTTATTCCTGGCAGTCCTGCTGCTCTGTGCGCTCGCGCTGGTTAACGCCGGCGCAACAGTCGGAGCAGCGAGCGACCACCGCCGGACGGAAACGCCCGTCGTCCTGCCCTTCGCGCCAGATGAGGAACTGGTCTACGAGGGCGAGTTTACGAGGGCGCTGCTGCGCGGCGTCGACATCGCAGACCTTCGTTTTACGGCGACGCTTGAGCCCGCCTCGCCGACAACGGATAGGTCACATGAGAAGGGGACGGCGAAGAGCTTACATTTCACCGTCGATGCTGTCTCGAAGGGCATACTTCGCAAGCTCTTCGGCGTGCGCTTTCACCAGCGCATCGAATCCATCGTCGACCCGGCCTCCTTCGCCGTGCTGGAAACGAAGAAGCTCGACGAGCAGGGCGAGCGACGACGCACCAGCGAGGCCGTCTTCGACCGCGCGACGGGCAAAGTCGTCTGGACGGAACGTGACCCGAATAATCCGGCCAGGGAGCCGCGCGTCATCTCATCACCATTCACAGGCTCCGTGCAGGACATCGCTTCCGTCTTCTACTTTCTTCGCACACAGCCGCTCGCGCTCGGCAAAAGCATGGAGATCACCGTCAGCGATTCGGGGCGCGTCTATCGCATCCCGCACAAGGTCGTGGAGCGGAAGATGATGAAAACGGTCGTGGGCGAGGTCGCCGTGCTGAAGGTCGAGCCGGAAATCTTCGGCGAAGGACGATTGCTACAGGGGCGCGGCAAGCTCTTCATCTGGTTCACGGACGACGCCCGCCACATTCCCGTCCGCGCGCATATCAGCAACGAACTGGGCACGCTCGACATCAAGCTCAAAAGCATCAAGAGCAGCGCCAAACCGCAAGCGTAATTCGATTTTGGATTTGAGATTTCGGATTTTGGATTGGCGAGCAAGGGAGCTTGAAAGCTTTGATGCCAAGATTCAAGATTGGAAAGCGTTAATCCAAAATCTCAAATCCGAAATTGAAGAGCCAGCAGCCACTCATCATCGGTCACAGGGGAGCTTCGGCCCTCGCGCCTGAGAATACGATCGTGGCCTTTGAGCGGGCCATGCTTGACGGCGCTGACGGAATCGAATTCGATGTCCGGCTGGCGCGCGATCGCGTCCCCGTCGTGATTCACGACGCGACCTTACGACGCACGGCGCGAATCGATGGCGATGTCGCAAGGCTCGCATCAACCGAGCTGAGCGGAATCGATGTCGGCACATGGTTCAACCTGCGCCATCCGTCCCTGTCCCGGCAGGCATACGCTCAGGCGACCGTGCCCGCTCTGCATCAGGTCTTTGAGATGTTCGGCGCGAGCGAGGCGACGCTCTACGTCGAGATGAAGTGTGAACGGAGCGAGAGCCGCGCGCTAGCCGCGTCGGTCGCAGACCTCGTACGCGCTCACGAGTTCTTTGATCGAGTCGTCGTCGAGAGCTTCAACCTTGATTCGATCATGGAGATCAAGCGCATAGACCCTTCCATACGCACGGCGGCGCTCTTCGAGCCGAAGCTCGTGCGTCCCTTCCCTTCCCTACGCACGATGATCGAGCGCGCGACGCATGTACGCGCCGACGAGTTGGCGCTGCATCGTGTGCTTGCCGGCCGTCGCATCACGGAAGAGGCCGGGCGGGCCGGGATGCGCACGATTGTCTGGACGGTTGATAATCCATCATGGATTCGGCGCGCCAAACGATATGGCGTGCACGCCATCATTACGAATAATCCAGCGCTGATGCGCGCCAGCCTGAGCGAACGGCTTCCAGAAGGTTGAGCGGGGCGCGCTCCTTCGCGTACATTCCTTTATCAATGACGAAGTCGCAAGCCCAGCCGGACAGGGTTTTCCTGCGCCCACAGTACGCTATCTTTTACCGCCGCACGCGCCGCCTGCGCTGGCTCGCAGAAGCCCGCGCCGAATACACGACCTTCTTTCTGCTCGGCGGCGTGGCCGCTTATGAGCTTTCTGAGAACGCTGGCGAGATTGCGCCCGGCGGCGCGTTGCTGCTCGACCCGGGGCTCGCGGCGAAGGCCAGCGGTCAGGGCGTCGAGTATGTATCCTTGACCCTCTCGCCCTCTTACGTACTGGATTGCGCTGTTCGCACAAGGCTCGTCCAGATGGGCAATAGCGTCACATTCCGCGCCAACATCGTCAGCGATGACGAACGCCTGTCGCGGCTTGCGCGCGATCTGGCAGGTGAATTGACGGAGGAAGCGCCCGGTCAGGAGTTAGTCGTCGCCGCACTCCTGGAACAGTTGGTCGTGCACCTGCTCAGGCATCACGCGAACGTGCGGCGCTCAGACGAGTTGGAGCTATCAAGAGTGGGGCTGGTGGACAGGCGCATCCGTCGTGCAGTGGAGTTGATGCACGCTCACATGGATCGCGAGTTGCCGCTTGAGGAGATCGCCTCCGCCGCTTATCTTTCGCCGTTTCATTTCGCGCGCCTCTTCAAAAAGCTGACGGGAGCATCTCCGCACGCTTACCTCGCGACACTGCGCGTCGAAAGAGCCCAAACGTTGCTCGCCGGGACAGACCTCTCCATCGCGGAGGTCAGCGCCCGCGTCGGCTATGCCAGCTCCAGCCATTTCACCAAAGCCTTTCGCCAGGCGACGGGTCTCACGCCAAGCGCCTTCCGCGCCGCCGTCATCAGAGGCTAAACGGCGAAGCGCCTTGCGCCCCTTTCAGCAATCCAGCGACGATAAAAAGCAAGATTTGCCGGACGCCTTCCGCCGCGCTTCTGTATCATCAGAGGTATTAAATCTTGAGAGGAAAACTAAAGGATTATGGCGGTTGAAAAAGGCGCGGAGATAGCTCCCGCGAAAGGCAAGCTGGGAGTGCTGCTTGTGGGCTTGGGCGCGGTCAGCACGACGTTCATCGCGGGCGTGGAGGCGATCAAGAAGGGCATCGCGGAGCCCATCGGGAGCCTGACGCAGATGGGTACGATTCGCCTCGGCAAGCGCACGGATAATCGCGTGCCGCTCGTTAAGGACTTCGTGCCGCTCGCAGACCTCAACGATCTGGTCTTCGGCGCGTGGGACATCTTCAACGATTCGGCTTACGAGGCGGCCATGCACGCGGGCGTGCTCGAAAAAGAGTTGCTCGCGCAGATCAAGACGCCCTTGCAGAAGATCAAGCCCATGCAGGCCGTCTTCGATCAGCACTACGTCAAGCGCCTGAACGGAACCAACGTCAAAGAGGGCGCGAACAAAATGGAGATGGCCGAGCAGTTGATGGAGGACATCAGCGAGTTCAAGCGCCGTAATAAATGTTCGCGGCTCGTCATGGTCTGGGCCGCTTCCACCGAAATATTTTTAAAGCAGCACGCCGTTCATAAAACGCTCAACTCTTTCGAGCAGGCGATGCGCGATAATCACAAGGCCATCGCGCCCTCGATGATCTACGCCTACGCCGCGCTCAAGTCGGGCGTCCCCTTCGCCAACGGAGCGCCCAACCTGACCGTAGACCTTCCGGCGCTCATGCAACTGGCAGATCAGAACAACGTCCCCGTCTGCGGCAAGGACTTTAAGACCGGCCAGACCCTGATGAAGACCATCATCGCGCCCGGTCTGAAATCGCGTATGCTCGGCCTGCACGGCTGGTATTCGACCAACATCCTCGGCAACCGCGACGGCGAAGTGCTCGACGACCCCGAGTCCTTCAGGACAAAAGAGGAATCCAAGCTCTCCGTCCTCGAATACATTCTGCAACCCGAAGTCTATCCCAAGCTCTACAAGGATTTCTCGCATGTCGTGAGGATCAACTATTATCCGCCGCGCGGCGATAACAAGGAGGGCTGGGACAACATAGACATTTTCGGCTGGCTAGGCTACCCGATGCAGATCAAGATCGATTTCCTCTGTCGCGACTCGATCTTAGCCGCGCCGATCGTGCTCGACCTCGCGCTTTTCCTAGACCTAGCCCAGCGGGTCAAGATGAAGGGCGTGCAGGAATGGCTCTCCTTCTACTTCAAGTCGCCGCAGACCGCGCCCGGCCTCTACCCTGAGCACGACATCTTCATCCAGTTGATGAAGCTGAAGAATACCCTGCGCCACCTGCGCGGTGAAGACCTCATCACACACCTCGGCCTTGAGTATTACGACTGAGCGCAAAGCGGCTTTATAAACCGAGACGAACAGAGTGAGGGGCGCGTAAAAATTTCACACGCGTCCTCGCTTTGTTTGCTCGCATGATCGCCCTCAACGGGGGATGCTCAGGCCGCACATTCGCTGGACGATATGGTCGGGAAGGGTCACGTTTAGGTGCACTCTGTGCCCTTTCTCGCCCTTCAAAATTTCAGGATGCGACATTTATTGTCAGGTTAGCCATGCCGCGATTTGTCACTCCCGGCGACGGGTTGGCCCACGAGCCGCGACTCTTTTTACAGGCCACCGGGAATATTTTGTGGTGACAATTGAAGCAATGTCGTATATATAGCGTCTGACTTTCAAAGGGGAGGCGGGTTGGGCCTTAATCTCTAAAGCAAACTCGCCCCCCGAACACGCATCAAAAGAGATAGCGGTTCGTTCCTTGCATAGCTGATTGAGGGCGCTGCCCGGAGAGGTCGGAACCAGCCAACGCGGAGGGCTTCCAAAGACCTTAACACGAGCGACATGCGCCATTGCTCAAGACCGCTGATGCGAGGAGGGCCAAGATGATAGCTGAAATGGAAAAACAGAACGACACAATGGACAGGGTCTTCCTCGACCCGGATCAAAAGAGCCCGCGCGCCCTTGAGTTTGAAGAGAAGCTTTCGAGCCGCATCGTCGGACAGGAGCGCGCAGTGCGCCGCATGAGCGGCCTTTACCAGATTTTTCTGGCGGGCATGAACCCTCCTTCGCGTCCCGTCGGTACGATGCTCTTTCTGGGCCCAACCGGCTCGGGTAAGACGCGCGTCATAGAGGCCGCCGCAGAGGTGCTCTTCGGCGACGCGAACGCGGTCGTCAAGATCGACTGCGCAGAGTTTCAGCACTCGCACGAGATAGCGAAGCTGATCGGCAGCCCTCCGGGATACCTGGGCCACCGCGAGACCTCTCCGATGCTGACGCAGGAGAACCTCGATCGTATGCACACGGAGGAAACCAAGCTTTCGCTGATTCTCTTTGACGAGATCGAGAAGGCTTCCGACTCTTTGTGGCAACTCCTGCTCGGCATTCTGGACAAAGCGACGCTCACGCTCGGCGATAATCGCCGCGTTGATTTCTCACGCTCGATGGTCGTCATGACCTCGAACCTCGGCGCGAGAGAGATGTCGGAGTTGATTTCGGGCGGCATCGGCTTCGCTCCCGGCAAGGGCGCGAAGAACCCGAACGACTCCGAAGTCGATCAGAAGATTTATCGCACGGCGGTCGAAGCGGCGCGGCGCAAGTTCTCGCCCGAGTTCATGAACCGCATAGACAAGGTGGTTGTCTTCCGCAGCCTGAAAGAGCATCACCTGCGGCAGATTCTAGACCTTGAGCTACAGGCCGTGCAGGATCGCATCATGATGTCCGCCGGAACGAAATTCGTCTTCCAGTGTTCGGAGGCGGCCAAGGACATGCTGCTCCGCGAAGGCATCGACTTTAAGTACGGCGCGCGCCACTTGAAGCGCGCCATCGAGCGCTTCCTGGTCTACCCGCTCTCGAACCTGGTCGCAACCGATCAAGTGGGCCTGGGCGATCTGGTCAGCGTGGATTTGAACGAAGAGACGGGCAAGCTCATCTTCTCGAAGCGCAGCGGTGGCGCGCTGATTCAGGAGCCGTCAGAGGCAAGAGAAGAACCCGACGAAGAGCAGAGCAAATCCGGCGGCGTCGCGCTGCCTATCCCCGCGCAGACCAAGGTCGCACGCAAAGGACAAGGACGCGGCGAGAAGACCGACACCTAAACCACACGCCCCCATGTCGCCAACGCGACATTCAAATCAAGAAGCGCCGAGCCTTCAATAGAAGAGTTCGGCGCTTCTTTTAATTTCGCATGATTAGGCTTCAGGCTCAGAGGCGAAGCATAAAGGCTTATGACGGACGCGTCGCTTCGGTCGGAGCGATCTTGAGTAGAGCCTCGTAAGCCAAGCGTGAGAGATAGGGGTCGCGTGCGGCGAGGACGTTTTTGAGTGCCGGGACTGCCGCCGGGTCGGCGATCAAGCCTAGCGCCCGAGCAGCCTCGCGCCGGACATCGTCGCCGGCTTTTTCATCAGAGAGGGTAGAGACCAGCGCGGGCACTGCCACGCGGCTGCGTATCTGTCCGAGCGAATGCGCAGCGGCGCGGCGCACGAACTCATTCTCGGGCGTCTTGCTGCGCCTGATCTTGTTTAAGAGACCGGAGGCGCGGATGCGTCTGTCGAGAGTTTCCGCCAGGGGCGCAGCCGCCGCATCGTCTCCGAGTTGGCCCAGCGCGACGGCAGCCGCTCCGCGCACTCCGCTCTGCTTATCGTTAACCAGAAGCGTGATGAGCGGCTGGACGGCTGTGCGGCTTCGAGTCAAGCCGATGGCATAGGCTGTCTCCTGACGCACGAACTCATCTCGATCCTGAAGCAGCGGAAGAAGCGCAGCGGCGGCCTCTTCGGATGGAAGTGAGAGCACGGCGCGCGCGGCGGTGGCGCGCACGATGGCGGATGAATCGCTCAAGGCCGTGGCGGCGACGCGCGAGCTTTCGGGACGCTTCATCCAGCCCAAGCGCATCACGGCGTCGCGCCGTTCCTCCTGCTCAGAGGATGAGAGGCGTCGGCGCTCGCGTTCGATCGTCTGCTGCAAAGGGGTGAGCGCGCCGGATTGGGAGGAAGCGGTGCGCGGGCGCGTCTGTTGAGCAGAGGTGGTTGGGCCAGGGGCGAAGATTATTAAAAGCATCGCCCCCGTCGCACATGCTGATCTGATGAGCATGCGCGTGGGGCGACTGGCGATGTCAGAGCGCTTGGGAAAGTTCATCTGCTTTCAGGCACGCACCGTCGCTGGCCAGAGCGCGGCGCGGCGTTCGGCGCGTCGACGAACGGCCTCCCACTCGAAAGCCTGTCGCGCACGCTTGTTCTCCTGCGCGTCTGCCAGCAGCGACACCAGCTCGTCTTCCCATGTTCTGGGCAGAATCGTGGCGCGGCGCATTGACTCCATGATCGAGATGTAATCGAGGACTTCCCCAACTTCAGAGTCTGTCAGCGAGTCGAGTTTGAGGGCGAGGCGTTGGCGTTCGGTTATTCGCTTGGCCATCTCTTTGCTCCTCTCCAGAGTGCAGAGGGCTGACGGCCAGACGCGATCAGTTTCCGCGAAACTGACAGCAGCGACGTTCAGGAGGCCGTCGCCGGATTTCGTACAGGTGCGAAGAACACCGCTTTCCGTGTTTCAAGAGCGTTTGCTTAGGTCTCCGTCTCAGAAAAAGTCTCGGGCCAACCGTCAGTGGGTGGCCGGGCTAATGCTTCACGACTGCTCGTGGAATGAGCGCAATATACACCAGACCCTTTTGACACGCAAGATTGTATGCCCGAAGGGCACAATGAGGCAGCGCAATCCACAAGGACGGAGTTTGACTTACGCCTCGCTTCATGCCGCCCCGTTATCTTATTTAAACGTTGCCTAGACCGAGCCGTCGTCCAGATTGACGAGGCGCGGCTGGATGTGATCGTCGCTGATTTCGAGTATGCCGACCGAGCGCGGCAAGCTGAAACGCTTGGGCCCGGCGCTGCCCGGGTTGAAGAGCAGCGTCCCGCGCCACTCTCCGGTGTAGCCCTGATGGCTATGGCCGAAGATGACCGCATCGGGCATGCGTTGTTCGATGATACGCTTGTGCGCGGCGCTCATCTTCTCAACGGTCGCGAACTGGTGACGGACGAAGAACGTGCGGTTGTTGATGACCGCCAGACGCTCGTTCGGAAAACACATGGTCGCCGCATCATTATTGCCGCGCACGGCGATGACGGGCGCGATCGCTTCCAAGCGCCAGATCAAATCTTCGTCGCCGATGTCGCCCGCATGAATGATGCGGTAAACGCCCGCGAAGAGTTCCAGAACCTTTTCGTCCAGTTTGCCGTGCGTGTCTGAGATGACGCCGATGAGCGTGGGTGTGTGGCTCATCAAGGGTCAATCTTGGCGGCGATGGCGTGCATCGTATCAACGATCAGCACGGCGATGGGTGGGTATAAAAGCAGGTCAGGGATGAGCAGGCTCGGGGGCGGATAAAGCAGCAATTCTTTCCCGACATGCTGGCGAAAGAAAAAGCCCAGATCGCCGATGAAGAATTCCGCGTGCGCGCCGATGTAGAGACCGGCCCCCAGACTGGCGATGTAGCCGACAAGCAGAAAAGCATAAGCCGTCACGCGCGTGTAAGGCTGCTCCGGCTTCTCGTCTTCGCGCATGATCGAATCCTGAAACTGTTTTGGTCTATAGGTGTAGCGTTCAATATATTCGTGGAGGCGCGTCGCCAGATGCCAGATGCCGATCAGAGACAGGGTGATGACGATGGCGCGGCCCGTCCAGCTATCGAAGATATGCCAGAAATGCGGCCTCAGCATCGCGACGAAGAAGGTCGAGAGAAAGAGCGAGACGGTCGTGAAGACGGCCTTTTTAAAGATGTCCTCATCGCGCCGTTGTTGTTCGAGGACGAGGTCGACGGCCCTGTCCCAGCGGGCCTGCGCCGCAGCCTTGCGCATCCGCTGCGCATGAATATTGTTGGAGTGAAGAACCGATCCGCTCGTCTCCATCCTGTCACGCTTGGCCCACTGCGCGTCGTAGAAGGCACGCTCCTGCGGGTCGCTCAGCGTCCGGTAGGCTAGTGCGAGCAGCGCAAACTCGCGCGCCGCGTCCTCAGAGCCACCGTTGACATCCGGGTGTCTTTCACGCGCAAGACGGCGATAAGCCGATTTGATCTCGGCTGCGGACGCCGTCCGCTTGATACCTAAAATTTTGTAATAATCAACCACCGCGCTTTGCTCTAACCACTGATCGAAAGCCAGCGATTGTCATCAGAATTTTTCTGCTTGACCGGGCTCAGGGAGGCTTCGCCCTTCGGCAAATAATATAACACGGGGAAGTGAAATTCGTCTCCCATGAGGCCGGGCATCTGTGTTTAGAAGGATTGTCGGCCTGGGGGCGGAGCGGGGTTTGACGCTCGCAAAGTGAGGTAAGAGTCAAAGGGCGGTTCTTGCAACCTCGAACGAAGGATCGAGGGGGGGCGAGGACTATTATTTTGTGAAGTAAGAAGACTGCACCCTTTGACTCTCGCTATATCCCAGCAACGATTATGCCACCGAGATGAAAACATAAAAAAGCAGTAAAAATATAGAATTTCAAGAAGACCCGCCGCCCCTCGTGTCCACAAAAGTACACACACATGTCTACAATCGAGGACACATTCGCGAGGCGGGGCGTCAGAAACATGGGGAGAGCAGGAGCCCGCCGGGCTCCTAGATCAAAGGGCGATGCTCCCACTTGTCGGCGGAAGCATCGCCCTGCGATCGGTCTTTGAAGACGAGAGAGAGGTAATCTAGCTCTGCGATTTTTTCTTGTTGTCGTTGGCTTGAGCTTGCTGGGCGCGTTCGACTATGTTCAGGAGCGTGCGGACGGCAATCCCCGTCGGGCCCTTCGAGCGATAGGGTTTGGCTTCATCGCCCCAGGCCGTGCCCGCTATATCCAGGTGGGCCCAGGAGACACCGTCGGCGAACTCTTTGAGAAAGGCGGCGGCGGTGATCGTCCCGGCCTTGCGCCCGCCGACGTTCTTGATGTCGGCGATGTCCGACTTGATCTGCTTGGTGTATTCCTTATCGAGCGGCAGTTGCCAGAACTTCTCGCCGACTTCCCTGCCCGCCGCTATGATCTCGTCAATCAATTGCTGGTCTGTCCCGAGCACAGCCGTATTGACATCGCCGAGGGCGATGGAGACCGCGCCGGTCAGCGTCGCCATATCAATGATGCGCTTCGCGCCGAGCTTCTTCGCGTAGCAGATGGCGTCCGAGAGGATAAGGCGTCCTTCGGCATCCGTGTTGATGATCTCGATTGTCTTGCCGGACATGGCGCGGACGATGTCCCCGGGCTTGGTGGCTTTGCCCGACGGCAGATTTTCCGAAGAGGGCACGACGCCGAGCACTGGGATGGGCGGTTTCAACTGTGCGATGGCGCGCATCGCGCCTAAGACGGTTGCGCCGCCCGTCATGTCGTACTTCATCAGCTCCATGTTCTCGCCGGGCTTGAGCGAGATGCCGCCGGAGTCGAAGGTGATGCCCTTGCCGACGAAGGCCAGCAGGTCGCCCTCTTGTGATTCGGCTGCGGCTTCACGCGGCGTGTACTTAAGGATGATGAGCTTGGCCGGTTCGTCCGAGCCGCGCGAGACGCTGAGCAGGGCTCCCATCCCCTCCTGCTCCATGCGCGCCTCATCGAGCACGTCAATACTGAGTCCGAACTCCGTAGCGATCTGCCGCGCGCGGTCGGCCATATCCGTGGGCGTCATGTATGCGCCCGGCTCGTTCGATAGATCACGCGTGAAGTTGATGGACTCGCCGATAATGCGCCCGCGCTCTACGCCGCGCGAAAGAGCTTCGGCGTCCGCGCCCTCGACGATGATTAAAAGCCGCTCGATGGTGCGCTCTTCCTTATCAACGGTGCGATACTTGTCGGGCTCGAAGAGTCCGGTGACTGCGCCTTCGGCGGCGGCGACTGCTGTCTTTTCCGCGTCGCCTTCGGGGCGCGCGACGATCGCGGCGGTCTTAACATTCTTGTTGCGAAGATAGCGCGCAGCCGTTCCGGCCATCTGCGAGACCTGGGGCGTGCCGTATTCTTCGCGATCTCCGACGCCGATCAGAAGGAGCCTTCGCGCGCGCAATGCCCCGCCGGGGGTGATGTGCACGTAAACCGTCTCGCCTTCTTTGCCCTTCAGCTCTTCCGATTCGACGACGGACTTGATAACTCCGCCCGTCGCTTCATCCAGCTCTTTCAAGAATCCTTCATCTGCCCTCTCATCTTTGAAGACGGCGATGGCGATGGCCTGCACATCCTCTTCCAGATAACTTTTCGCGCTTGATTGGATTTGCATCTCTTTATCCTCTCCCGTCTATATTTGCGTCTTATCTCTGGCGCTCCTTTAACTGGGCGCGCGTCTCGCGATCAACTGTGCGACGCATCTCCGTTTCCCGCTTGTCGTATAATTTCTTCCCGCGTGCGACGCCGATCTCAAACTTGATCCGCCCGTTTCGCAGATGCACCTGCGTTACCACGAGCGTCATGCCTTGAATGGTTGACGATTGCTCCAAACGATCTATCTCGCGCCGGTGGAGTAGCAGCTTGCGCGTCCGCAACGGCTCATGATTCTCCCTATTGCCATGAGAATAAGGCGAAATGTGTGCATTAAACAACCACGCCTCGCCATCGCGAACCGAGACATAAGAGTCCTTCAATTGCACACGGCCCGCCAGCACGCTCTTGACTTCCGTTCCCGTCAGGGCAACGCCCGCCTCGTACTTATCCGAGATATGATACTCGTGGTAAGCCGCACGATTCGCCACGAGGATTTTGTCTTCCTTCACCATCACTCCATTTTGGATTTTAGATTTTGGATTAGCGTGTCGGCCAATTTGAATTTTGGAATCGGGCCGCTCAACTTTCGCGGGCGCGCTAATCCAAAATCTAAAATCCAAAACCTAAAATTATATAAGCCCTTTATCTTTCAAACTCATCACGCAAAGGTCGCGTCATCAATGCGACGGAAGCGGCGCGCGCAGTCTTGCCCTCGTAGAGCACGGCATGCACTTCATCCGTGATCGGCATCTCGACCGAGAGTCTCTCCGCCAGTCGCTTGACGGCACGCGTCGTTCTGACTCCCTCGGCGACTTCGCGCATACCGCCTATGATGTCCGGGAGCGTGCGGCCCCGTCCCAACTCCTGCCCGACATAACGATTGCGCGACAGATCGCCCGTACAGGTCAGAACCAGGTCGCCCAACCCTGCGAGGCCCATCATCGTCTCCATGCGCGCGCCTGCGGCCAGCCCCAGCCGCGCGACTTCGGCCAGCCCGCGAGTGATCAGCGCGGCGACGCTATTGGTTCCAAGCCCCAGGCCCGCAACCATCCCTGCCGCCACGGCCATCACATTCTTTACGGAACCGCCGATCTCCGTGCCCGTCAGATCGGTGTTGGTATAGATGCGCAGGTTTTGAAAACTGAGCGCCGTCTGCACCATCCGGCTGTCTTCCAGACTGAGGCTCGCGGCCACGATCGCCGTCGGTTGTCCCTGGGCCACTTCCTGCGCAAACGACGGCCCGGAGAGGCAGACGAAGCGCGCATCGAAATGCGCAGCCGTCACATCTCTCACTATCTCCGAGATGCGCTTGCCCGTCTCTGTCTCTATGCCTTTGGTCGCGCTGACAAAGATCATCTCAGGCTTCAAGCGGGGCAGCATGCGCGCGAGCAACTCTCTGGTCACATGCGAGGGCGCAGCCATCAAGACCAGCTCGGCGCTCGTCAAAGCCTCGTCCAGATCAGCGGTCGCGCGAACGCTTTCCGGTATCAAGTGCGGCGCCAAGTAGATGCTATTGACGCGGTCACGGTTGATCGCTTCGACGACTTTCGCATTACGCGACCAGAGACGGACGCTGTGACCGGCTCGCCCGGCGATGATGCCGAGCGCCGTCCCCCAGCTACCCGCGCCGACGACGGCGATCCGTTTCCCTTCGCTCACTTGAACCTGCTCTCCGTGCCCGCGATCAGTCTGCCGATGTTGGCGCGATGCATGAAGATGATAATCAAGCCGCCGACGATGCTGGCGGTCATCAGCGGCGCGAGTTCTCCGGCGGGCTTAACATAGAGGCTCAGCAACCAGACGGAGAGAGGAAAAACCGCCGTCGCCATGATCGAGCCGAGCGAGATGTAGCGCGTCAGCCAGACGACGAAGATGAAAACGACGAGAGCGCATCCGACCGCGACCGGCGAGAGCCCGAGGAAGAGGCCGACGCCCGTCGCCACTCCTTTGCCTCCGCGAAATCCGAGCCACACGGGGAAACAATGACCGATGACGGCGAGCACGGCAGCCGCCGCCACCCACCAGTTGATCTCGAAGTGCAAGGCCGCGAGCCAGCGCGCCAGCCCGACCGCCGCTAACCCTTTGGCGGCATCCAGAAGCAGTGTGATGATGCCTGCCTTCTTCCCTGCCCGGCGCGTCACGTTCGTCGCGCCCGTGCCGCCCGAACCCGTCTCGCGCACGTCCGCGCCCTCTTTCGCGCGCACGATCAAGTAGCCGAAAGGAATCGAGCCCAGCAAGTAGGCAGCGATGAGGACAAGGACGGGCCGCATTTAGAGACTCCACGAGCCCAGCTATCGAAATCTAAGGAAGAGCAAAGCGAACTATAGCAAGCCGGGTCAGCGCGCGACAAGCGCGTGTGAGGTGCGCCGTCCGGGCTGCGGCCCATGAGATGAGCCGATCAGGTTCGCCGGTCGAATATTACGAGCCCCACGGGAGATAAGATTGCGTCTCAAAAGTCACTCATCGGCAACCTGATTTTTTTGGCAGTGCTTACAGAGCGGAACATTCATCGGCCTCGCCGCGACGATGTGAGGCGTGGGCTGACCGGCGCGAAAACGTATGAGCCCCACCCTACTGACCGCAGCGCCACAGGGCGCAGGCGCTTTGCCCGTCTCTTCATCTTCGAGGATGTGGCATACCGTACCCTGACTTGTAAAAAAGTACATGTCGCACCTCCGATGACTGAATTTAGTGAGCGATTTATGTACGCTCAGCCCCTGATGCACGGAGAAAAAGCAAGGCCAATACCGTCAGGCTATGACCTTGCTCAAAAGATTTTTGAAAAGTTGATGAGAAAGTTTGGAGAGAGAGGTGTAAGCAGCTTAACAATATCTAAGTCATGACCACGTAAGGTTGCGGGCGGGTATGGTGGGTGCTAAGAGCAAATCTCAAAAGTAAGCGGAAGCCCCTGCAAGGGGCGCGCAGAGTGTAGCCCAGGGCGCAAGCCCTGGGTCAACTGTGACAGAGAACACGTAAGCCCCGGAGGGGCGTAAGAAATCCAAATTGAGTTTCTTACGCCCCTCCGGGGCTTTTCGTCTCTCTTTAAACTGATTCCCACGACTGACGTCGTGGGCTACACTCTGTCGCCCCTTGCAGGGGCTTTTGAGACAGCTTTTAAGACCCGTCCAAGACCTTTGGCGTTACTGACCTTTATATCAGCCTGCGGCGCAGCAGATCGAGCGCGGCCTGCGAGGCGCGCCAGCGTATAAGGTGACGGTCGCCCGGCAACATCAGCTTACGATGCTCCGTGTGCGCGTCGTCGGAGAGGGCTATGAAGACCAGCCCGACGGGTTTCTCTTCGCTGCCGCCGCCGGGCCCCGCGATGCCCGTCACGCTGAGGCCGAAGTCCGTGTCGGCGCGTTGGCGCACGCCTTCGGCCATCGCTTCGGCCACCTGCGCGCTGACGGCTCCGTGCTGGCGAATCAACTCGGAATCGACGCCGAGCGATCTGATCTTCGCGTCGTTTGAATAAGCGACGACGCCTTCCCTGAAGTAGACGGAGGAGCCCGGAACTTCCGTCAGGCGCTCGCTGATGAGGCCGCCCGTGCAGCTTTCGGCGACGGCCAGCGAAAAACCTCCGACGGCGAGACGCAGGCCCACCACCTCTTCCATCTTCTCGCCGCGAAAAGCGAAGATGGCGTGCCCCAGTCGCTCCTCTATCTGACCCGCGAGCCCGTCCAGCAACAGCTCCGCGTCCTGTTCGGTCTTCCCCTGCGCCGTCAGGTGAATCTCTATCTCGCTGCGGTTGAAAAGAATCGTCGTCTGCGGATTTTTGTACTGCGTATAGACGGGGGCGATGCGCTCGTCCACAGCCGATTCGCCCATCCCTGCGACTCTCAGTATGCGCCTGACGACGCGTACATCGCCCGCGCGCGCCGCGAGTTTCGGCTGCACGAACTTCTCGAACATGGGGCGCATCTCGCGCGGCGGCCCGGGCAGGAGCACGACGGCACAATTATTATGCTCGATGAACATGCCGGGCGCTGTGCCGTTCGGATTGTCCAGCACTTCCGCGCCCTGTATGACCATCGCCTGCCGCGAGTTGATCTCGGGCATTCCGCGACCCATGCGCTCGAATTTCGCGCTGATCTCGCCCAGCACTTTCTCGTTAAAGAGAAGCCTGCGACCGAGGGCGCGCGCGGCGATCTTTCGCGTAATATCATCCTCTGTGGGCCCAAGGCCGCCCGTCGTGATGATGACGCGCGAACGCCTCAACGCATCCTTGATGGCCTCTTCCAGCCGCGCATCGTCATCGCCGACGATGGTCTTGAGCTTGACCTCGATGCCGATGCCGTTCAGCTTTTCGGTCAGCCAGAGACTATTCGTATCCGTCCGGTCGGGCGTCAGCAGTTCCGACCCGATGGCGATAATTTCAGCGGTAAGCATTGTCCGGTTTATCAACGACTCCTCACTGTGATTCTAGATTTTAGATTTTAGATTGACGAGTAACAGAGCTTGAAAGCTTGGCTCCAAAGCTCCACATGACGACGCGTTAATCCAAAATCCAAAATCTAAAATCTAAAATGTCTTCATTCGGCGATGCCGAAGACCTTTACTTCGCGCACCCACATGACGAAAGGTCTGTTCGTGGGCCCATCCTTGGCGGACTGGAAGACTCTGGCGCGGGATGTTTTGACGGGAGCAAAGTCAAAGGCCATGCGGTCATGATCGTTGCCGGGCTCGATCACGGAAACGGTTTGCCACTCGCCGCCTTCATTCGCCGTCTGTAGCTCGACGCGGCGCGAAGGCATAAAGCGATTGCGGTCAAAGCCCCAGTAGACGTAGACGGCGGCGAGCGTGATCGGCTGATCGAAGCTCAACTCTATCCAGTGCGGCATCTGCGTCTCGGCTGAGGCCCAGTTGCCCTTGTTGTACTTCATCGCGCCGATTCGTCGCACGTCCATTTCACCATCGGTCAAAGGCGCTGTGGTGTACCCGTCGAAGCTGGAATCGACCCCGATGCGCGAAGGCTTCAATTCCACGAGCGCCGACGCGGGAACAGGCGTGGGCCGTGCAGACTCTCCGGTCGCGGGCGGCTGGGCTTCTGATTTCGGAGCGGTCTGGTTGCGCCGCGCGTAAAAGATGGCGGAGACGCCCAGCGCGATCGCGATCAGAATACCCGCGACGAGAATGTCCAGCCTCTTTCTCTTTCGTAGCTCGGTGGCCTCCTGTCGCGTCAGCTTGACGGTCGCGGGCGAGGCGTTAAGTTCCTGACCGCACGAGCGGCAATTTTTATCGCCGGGCACGGACTGCACACCGCAGGCGGGACAGTTAGTGGCCCCGATCGGCTGCGTCACGTAGCTTTCGCGCGAGGGAGGCTCGGTTGAAGCATCGCCGCCAATCGAGCCAGTGCCCTCGATCTGCTCGGTCGGCGCGCCCGCTCTTTGTGTCCCGATACCGGGCTCCGTGTGGCGACGAGCGTCGCGTACGGCCTGAAGAAAATCCGCCGCGCTGGCGTATCGCTGTTCCACTCCCTTTTCCAGCGCGCGAAGGACGACCGCTTCCAGCGCGGGCGTGATGCGCGGGTTGCGCTCTGAGGGCGGTTGCGGCGCGCGCTCTATGTGCATGCGCACGATGTCTGTGTGTGAAAGCGTCCCGGTCTTGTTCCAGAAGGGCGGCGAGCCCGTGAGCATCTCGTAGAGGATTATCCCAAGGCTGTAGATGTCGGAACGCTGGTCAACCGTTCTGCCGTCGGCCTGCTCGGGCGAGACGTATTCGGGCGAGCCGTAAGAGCCAAGCGTGTCCGTCCCCTCCGCGCCGACCAGTTTGACGATGCCGAAGTCCGTGATCTTGACGCTGTCCTGCGGGGTGATGAGGATGTTCGCCGGTTTGAGATCGCGATGCACGAGGCCGCGATGCGATGAGCCGTCCTGATCACGATAGACGAACGTGTGCGCGTAAGAGATGGCTTCAAGCATCTGCTCGAAAAAATCCAGGGCGCGCTCGCGCGGCAGCGGCGAGGTTTCGCGCGTCATAAGCTGCGCCAGCGAGCGCCCTTCGACAAACTCCATCACGATGTAGTAGGCGTTCTCTTCGGCGATGTAGTCGTAGATTTTGACGATGCCCGGATGATCAAGCTGCGATTGAACGTAGGCTTCCTTTTCAAAGCGGGCTTTGAGGTGGAGCGGGTCGCTGCCGACACGAGCGTCTATGGATTTGATGGCGACTTCGCGCGGCAGTTGGACGTGATGGCCGCGATAGACGATGCCCATCCCGCCGCGCCCGATAGGCTCTTCGATACGATAGTTGCCGATGATTGTTTCGACGCCCAAGGTCTTGCTCCCACTGAACTGACGGCTGCGGATTCAGGCGGCACAACTTAGTGGCTCATGAATGAAGCGGTAATCGAGAAAGACGCGAAGGCGCTTCGAGCTTCAGCCCTGCTCTTCCTCGGAGCTTGGCCGTCGGATGCGCCTCAAGCCGTTTTCTTCTCTTCTTCGTACACGTCGCGCAGCACTTCGGCGATGGGAGGGGGTGCTTGCTGTCTGCCCTGCCGCCGGTCTGCCGTAGACTGCGTGTTGTTCGCGGCCCTTTCACTGTGGGAGGGTGACACTTCGCGAGGAGTTGGGGATGCGGATGCCGGATTAAGCGAAGAGATGATGGAGACGCGCTCGCGGCTTTCGGCCAGCATGGAGGCCGCGCGATTGCGGCGCACGCGGTCGAGGCTGCGTATGGCCGCCATCGTTTGCGGCGCTTCCGTGGGCTCGCGTTCGAGCTTGCGCAGAATGTGCACGTATCGGCGCAACTCCGGCGAGGGCGCGAAGCGATGGCGCTCGTCGGCCAGATCGTTCTCGACAACGTAGGAGAGATGCTCCACCGCCGCATCATGATCGCCCATGTAATTGTAGAGCGCGCCCATCGCGAAATAGACCAGCGGCGGCGGGTCTGACATCGTGTGCAGCAGACGCTCGCCACGCTCGATGACTTCCTGAACCTCGAAGCCATACCAGCGTCGCTCCTCGTCGCGCAGGATGTCGTTGGCGGAGATGTAGAACTCGAAGATACGACCCGTCTCCTGATGCTCGGAGCGCTGGACGGCTCGCCAGATAAAATATGTGACGATGGCGAAAAAGATAATCACAGCCGGAGGTATTCCCATGAGCGCCAGCATCGCGACGATCACGATGATGGCCAAAAGTCTCTGCGTTGCTTCTTTCCCTTTAGTGCCCATTCGATTTTGGAAGCTCGGATTTCAATCCCTGAATTCGAGAAGTGAAATCCGAAAAAGTCTTACACCCTGGCAATCCGTTGGCGAATGGCGGCCCCTGCTTCCTGTGTCGAAAGCGTGCCGCCGAGGTCGCGCGTCGTCTCGCCGTCGTTGATCACAGCGCCGACCGCTTTTTCAATTGACCTGCTCTCTCTCTCGTGCCCGAGATATTCTAGCATCATCGCCGCAGTGAGAATAGCTCCAACGGGATTGGCCAGAGCCTTTCCGGCGAGCGGCGGCGCGCTGCCATGCACGGGTTCAAAGAGCGAGACTCTGCCGGGATGAATATTGCCGGAAGCGGCGAGCCCCAAGCCCCCCTGAAGCGCCGCGCCGAGGTCTGTCAGGATGTCGCCGAACAGATTATTGGTCACGATCACGTCATACTGCGCAGGGTTGAGCACCATGAACATCGCCATCGCATCGACGTACTGGTGATTGGCTTCGATCTCCGCGAAGTGACTCGCCACCTCCTTGAAAACTCTCTGCCAGAGGTCGCCGCCGAAGCGCTGCACGTTAGACTTGTCCGCCATCGTGACCTTGCGCCGCCCCTGACGGCGCGCGTACTCGAAGGCAGCCGTGATGATTCGTTCAACGCCCCGGCGCGTGTTTAGTTCCTCCTGCGTGGCGATCTCGTCGGGCGTTCCCTTTTTGAAGAAGCCGCCCGCGCCGCAGTAAGCGCCTTCGGTGTTCTCGCGAAAGACGACGAAATCGATCGCCTCGGGCGCGCGGTCTCTGAGCGGCGTGAGATGCGCGCCGAGCAAGCGCACCGGGCGCAGGTTGATATACAGGTCTAGCCCGCGCCGCATGCCTAAAAGAATATCTTCGGCGTGGCTGTTTGAAGGGACGCGCGGGTCGCCGAACGCGCCCGCGAGGATCGCGTCGAACTCCGAGGAGAGCATCGCGAGCGCGCCTTCAGGCAAAGAGACGCCCTCGCTGAGAAACTTGTCCGCGCCCCAATCGAAATGCGTCAACTCAAGCTCGACGCCGTGCGTATCCTTGAGGTGTTCGAGCAGCAAGACCGCTTCCCTGATTACCTCCGGGCCGATGCCGTCGCCGGGGATGACGGCGATTCTCTTTTTCGCCTGCGCCATTAATTCTCCACTCACTTTTCAGAAAGGCAAACAGAGCACGGGCACGCGCGAGCCGCGCAAGACCTTTTCCGCCGTCGAGCCGAAGAGCAGCTCTTCGGGCGGAGTCGAGCGCCCGCGCACGCCCATCACGATCATCGGCAGATCAAGGTCGCGGGCGATTTTCAGAATCTCGACAAAGGGTATGCCGATGACGATCATGCGCTCGACGTTGACCTCTCCGAAATCGACGCCTTCGAGCAGGGTGACGAAATCGATCTCGGCGCGCTCGCGCATGCGCCCCTGAATTTCGTCGCTATTGCCGAGGCTCGCCGCCACAGCATCGTTGATAAAGGTTTCGTCGATGACATGAAGCAGCGTCAGATCGCCGTCAGGCCCGACGATGCTCGCGGCGGCGCGCACGGCGTTCAAAGAGCACTGCGAAAAATCCACTGGAACGAGTATGTCTGTCGCTTGAAACAATCTCTTCCTCCTTTCTCTCTGAGCACGTAAAAGACGGCTCTCAGCCGCGACGGCTGGCGATCCTCTGCTCGATGCGAGGAAGGCTCGCGAGCAACACTTCGCCGACCACCTTCAGGCTATCGGCGGATACTTTGTCGATCGTATCTTCGGCCGTATGCCAGAAGGGATAGCCGCCGAGTTGTATCAGGTCAACCGATTCGATGCCCGCCTGTAGAAACGGTATGTGATCGTCCGTCACGTAATCATTCCGCTCGATGAAGGTCGCGCCGTGGCCCAACTCGCGCGCCGTCTGCCAGATGATGTCGTTAATCCAGACGGCGCTCATCTCCTCGCGCGGTATCTCCAGATTTTTATAACCGATCATATCCATCAGAATCATCGCGCGCACACGGCTCGTCTCGTTCTTCTCCTTGAGCTTCTGGACGAAGTGGCGGCTGCCGTACGTATTGTCGGGCGAGCCGTCGTTGCTGCACTGATCCCACTCGCGACAAAAAGCCTCTTCGCCGTCGAAGAAGACGAACCAGTAGGTGTAGCGCGGCTTTCCCTTAGCGGCGACTGTGCGCGCAAGCTCAAGCAGCGCGCCCGTCGAAGACCCGCCGTCGTTGGCTCCGACGAAGCGAAACTCCTTGAACGGCTTCGTGTCGTAATGGCTTGTGATCATCACGACCTCGCT
>DATDFK010000008.1:0-13415 GCA_036522655.1 Pyrinomonadaceae bacterium
GCGAATGGTGCAAGCGCCAATATTCAATTCTTATTGGGCGTACAGCAGGCCGGCTCGTTTAGGTTTTTCTTGAACGTCGAAGCGTTACCATAGCGACGTGACCTTAAACGCAAACCATGAAAGGCTCCGGACACTGCCGGAGCCTTTCTTTTTCTTGCGAAATTGGAGTTAGCCAGTTCTCACAAGTGGTGATGTAGTTTTGAACCGCTTTGTCTCAAGCTGATTTCAATTGCTATACTTCGCGCTCGCATTTCACCCTGAAATCCGAACTCTGATATCTAATCTCTGGTTTTCAAATGAGCGTTCTCGTCAATAAATCTACGCGCCTTGTCGTGCAAGGCATCACTGGTAAGGAAGGCACGTTCCATACGAAGCAGATGGTGGAGTATGGAACGAATGTGGTTGGAGGTGTCACGCCCGGCAAAGGCGGCGCCACGCACGAAGGTATCCCCGTATTCAACACCGTCGCCGATGCTGTGAAGCAGGCAGGCGCAAACGCGTCGGTAATTTATGTGCCGCCGGCTTTTGCCGCAGACGCAATCATGGAAGCTGCCGATGCGGGAATTCCAGTCGTCGTCTGCATCACCGAAGGTATTCCCACGTTGGATATGGTGAAGGTGAAGGAGTATTTGCGTGACAAGCAAACGCGCCTGATCGGACCGAATTGTCCGGGGATCATCAGCCCCGGCAAGTGCAAGATCGGCATCATGCCCGGCCACATTCATCGAGAGGGACGCATCGGCGTCGTCTCGCGCTCGGGGACGTTGACGTATGAGGCCGTGGGCCAACTGACGGCGCTCGGGCTGGGCCAGTCGACGGCCATCGGCATCGGCGGCGACCCCATCGTCGGCACGACTCACGTCGACGCGCTCGCGCTCTTTCAAGCCGACGACGAGACCGACGGCATAGTGATGATCGGTGAGATCGGCGGCACAGCCGAAGAGGATGCCGCAGCGTTTGCGAGCGCCAACGTGCGCAAGCCCATCGTCGCCTTTATCGCCGGGCAGACGGCCCCGCCCGGACGCCGCATGGGCCACGCCGGGGCGATCATCGCCGGAGGCAAAGGCACAGCCGCCGAGAAGATGAAGGCTCTTGAAACGGCTGGCATCCGCGTCGTGCATTCGCCCGCAGACATCGGCACAGCCATGCGGGACGCGCTCGGCGCACAGGCAGCAGCTTAAATCTAAAATCCAAAATTACATGAACCTAACATTCGGTATTATCAAGCCCGACGCGGTGCGCGCCGGGAAAGTCGGCTCGATCATTCAACGCATTACGGACGGCGGCTTCAAGCTGCGCGCGATGAAGCTGATTCACATGACGCTGGAAGAGGCGGAAGGATTCTACGCCGTTCACCGCGAGCGGCCTTTCTTTCCTGAGTTGACGCAGTTTATGTCCGGCGGGCCGTGCGTGGTGATGGCGCTGGAGAAAGAGGGCGCGGTCAAGGGGTGGCGCGATTTGATGGGCGCGACCGACCCGGCGAAGGCGGACGAGGGAACGCTCAGGCGTGAGTTCGGCGCTTCGCTCGGCGAGAATGCCGTCCACGGCTCGGACTCGGAAGAGAACGCCGCGATCGAAGTCGCTTATTTCTTCAGTCGGCTTGAGCTGGTCTGAGCGGGCGGCGTCCTTGACACTAAGCGGCGGCTGGCTCTTCTCTCATGCGACGTGATTCGAGGAGTACTGCTCATGAATGAGGGTAGCTCATCAGGCGGGCGAGGGCCTTCTTCGATCAAGCCCCCGACCATCAAGCCGCCGACGTTGCACGACGAACAGTTCGGCGCGACGAGCCTCGGCGCTGCGCCCGAAGCGGCCAGCTACAGGAGCGCGCCTACGGCCCAGTCGTCGCCCGCATATGCCGCCGCGCCCGCGCCGCCACGCAAGCAAAACATTTTGCCCTGGGTCGTCATCGCTGCGGTGCTGATCCTTGCAGTGCTGGTCGTCGTATTGGCGGCCTTAGCCCTTATCTTGCTGAGATAAAATCTGTCTCTTGCAGTGTAGAGTGTTGTATGCTTCCCCTTCAATTGAGCCGCTGGACGAGAACCGTCACTGAGGACGCGCTGACCGTTCGCCGCGCCGCTCAAAAATGTATTCGGTAATTCTAAGACTAAGGATAAGGAAAGATAGATGAAACGTTGCCCCTCCTGCCAGCGCACCTACGAGGATGACACGCAGGCTTTTTGTATGAACGACGGCACGCCGCTCGTGAGCGACGCGGCCCCCTCCTCTATGGATAAGACGATGATGGCCGGCTCCTTCGGCACTCCGCAGACGCCGCCGCCGCAGAGCTACAATCCGGGCGCGCCGCAGGGCGATTGGGCCGCGCCCTCCTGGCCGCCCAACCCGACCTGGCAACAGCCCGGCGCGACGGGCGCGATGCCTGCGCCGAAGAAAAGCAAGCTGCCGTGGATACTGGCCGGGCTCGCCGTGATGCTGATCGGCCTGGTCGGACTCGGCGGCGCGGCGGCCTACTTCCTGCTCCGCAACTCCTCCGAAGAGAGCAGCAATACGAAGCGCGGCCTCGGCTTCAATATCAATAAGAATGATAAGGAAGCGAACGCCAATTCGAGTTCGAGCACGACGACGACTTCCACCAACACGAACACGAGCGAGCACGCGCACGATAATATGAACGCGAGCGCGAGCGGCGAGATGTCGACCGATAAGGAGGTCGTGACCAAGCAGTTGTATGATCTGGAATACGCCTGGTGCGCCGCCGATCTCAAGGGAGACAAGGCGGCGATGGATCGTATTCTCGCCACCGAGTTCGTCGTCACCAACCCCGACGGCACGACGATGAACAAGAAGCAGTATCTCGCGCAGATGAAGCCGGATGAATACTCGCGCACTTGCACCTACAGCGACTTCTCTCTGGGCCAGAGCGCCAACTATGCCGTCATCATCGGTATCAATACGGTCAAAGGACGCAGCGCCGACGGGCCCTTTACCGAACGCTCGAAGTTCACAGACACCTTCGTCTGGCGCGACGGGCGATGGCAGGCGACGGCCTCCAAGTCTCAGGTTTTGAAGTAATGCGGATGAGGCCGCACAGACGGCGGCCTCCGACGTACAGAAGAGGTTTTATGTCAATCATCAGCGACGTTATCGAATCCACCAAGGCGATCATCAAGGGCATGAGCGTCACCTTCTCTTATATTCCGAGGGAGAAGTGGACGGTCGAATACCCGGACGAGCCCGTGACCGTGCAGCCGCGCTATCGCGGCCAGCATCTCCTGCACGTGGACGAACGCGGCAAGGAGAAGTGCGTGGCCTGTTTCCTGTGCGCCGCCGCGTGTCCTTCCGATTGCATCTACATCATCGCCAAGGATGACCCGCGCCCGAAGGAAGAGCGCACCGGCGTCGATGAGCGCTTCGCGGAGGTCTACAACATAGACTACGGGCGCTGCATCTTCTGCGGCTACTGCGTCGAGGCGTGTCCGAAGGACGCCATCACTCACGGCTACAATTTTGAATTGTCCGTCTACAGCCGCGCCGACCTCCTGAAGACCAAAGATGACTTGCTCATAACCAAGCAGGTGCAATCGAAGAATTACCGCGTCGCTTCCTCGGACGAAGATGTCAACTCCGAATACAAAGAGGTCTGACGGAAAGGATGAAGGATGAAGGCGGAAGGATGAAAGGCATGCTGCTCATTGCTGCTCGTGCTTGAAAGCTTTTACTTCATCCTTCATCCTTCCGCTTTCATCCCTTCTTATGGGCTATCGAGAATTCCACTATCGCTGGGAATACGAATTGGAGTCGAGCCCCGAAGAGCTATGGCCGCTCGTCGCCGATACGAACCGTTTTAACCGCGATACGCGTGTGCCCTCCGTAGAGGTTGACCGCAAGAAGAAGGAGCAGCAGCAGGGAGTGGCGCGCCGTCGCCTGCGTCTCTTCGTGCTCGGCCAGATGGTCGAATGGGTCGAGCAGCCCTTCGAGTGGATCAGGCCCTATCGCTTCGGCGTCGTGCGCCAGTACACGAAGGGGCCGCTCGCGGAGATGCGCGTGCTGGTGGAGCTACGCAGCCGGTCTGAGGGAGGCACGCATCTCGTTTACGAAGTCTGGGCCCAGCCGAAGAACGTCCTCGGGCTCGCGGCCATTCCCGTTCAGATCGGTCTCGTGAGCAAGCGCGCCTTCACCGCTACGCTGCGCCGCTACGACAGGCTTGCGCGAACGGGCGCGCCGCCTCTCTATACGGAACAGTCTGCGAACTTCGCGCAGGGAGGACGCGCGCGCCTGCGTGTGCTGAGCGAGAAGCTTATCGCTCAGGGCGCAGACCCTCTCTTCGTCGGCAAACTCGCGGAGATGATCGAGCAGGGCGATGATATTTCGCTCGCGCGTCTGCGCGCCTATGCCCTGGCCGATTACTGGAACATCCCGCGCCGCACGGCCCTTGAGGTCTGTCTGTGGGCGACGCGCGTCGGACTGCTCGATTTGCAATGGGACTTGCTCTGCCCGCACTGTCGCGGGGCGGCGCAGACCAGCCGCTCGCTGACGGGCATTCACTCGGAGGTCTACTGCGATTCCTGCAACGTGGATTTTACGATCAACTTTGAGAACTCGGTCGAGCTGACGTTTCGCCCCAACCAGGGCGTGCGCCACGTCGAAAGCCGCTCCTTCTGCATCGGCGGCCCGCAGGTCACGCCGCACATCATGGCCCAACAATTATTGGAGGCGGGCGCTGAACGCACGCTTCAATTGCCGCTCGAAGCGGGGCGCTATCGCCTGCGCAGCAGCGATGTGCCGGGCGAACAGTTTTTAAAAGTCTGCGCCGACGGGCTCTCCGAAGCTGTGCTCAGAGCGACCGCCGAGGGCTGGGCCAAAGATGAGATCAGCCTGGCGAGCACGCCCGCGCTCAGGCTCGTCAACGCGACCGCCGCCGAGCGGCTCTTTGTTCTTGAGCGCACGGCATGGAGCGATCAGGCGGCGACGGCTGCCGAGGTGACGGCCCTACAGGTCTTCCGCGACCTCTTCTCGAACGAAGCCCTAAGACCCGGCGAGCAGATTTCCGTCGGCAGCCTGACAGTCCTCTTCACAGACCTGCGCGGCTCCACACAGCTTTATCGAGAGATCGGCGATGCTCCGGCCTTCGGGCGCGTGATGAATCACTTCGACGTGCTGCGCGAAGCCATCCGCAGCGAAGACGGGGCGCTCGTCAAGACCATCGGCGATGCCGTGATGGCCGTCTTTCGTCGTCCGGCGGGCGCGCTGCGCGCGATCCTCAAAGCACAGCAAAGGCTTGCCATGCCGACCGACGAGATGCGGCCCCTGATGCTCAAGGTGGGCATACACTCCGGCCCCTGCATCGCCGTCACGCTCAACGAGCGGCTCGACTACTTCGGTTGCACGGTCAACATGGCGGCGCGTCTCGAAGGTCTCTCGACGGGCGGCGACGTGGTCATCTCCGACGCGGTTCATGCCGACCCGGAGATCGCAGAGATGCTTGAGAGCCCGTCCAGCGACCTCAAAGCACAACCGTTCGAGGTCACGCTCAAGGGCTTTGACGAAGAGCGTTTCAGCCTGTGGCGCATCTCTCCTGCCGCGAGCGAAGCCTGTGCCGCGCCCGCCGCTAACTGAGACCCTGAGAAGCTTTGCGAGATGGATTCAACGCGCCCGATGACAACGCTTTTAGAAACTCGCGAAGTCTCGAAAATTTACCGGATGGGGAGCGTCACCGTGGCGGCGCTCGATCGCGTCTCGATGAAGATCGAAGAGGGGGAGTTCGTCGCCATACAGGGAACGTCCGGTTCGGGTAAGTCCACCCTGCTCAACATGCTCGGCGGCCTTGACCACCCGACGAGCGGCGAAGTCCTCTTCGACAACGACTCGCTGGGCCCATTCACCAAGCGAGAGATGGCGCGCTATCGTCGCCATTCGGTCGGGATGATCTTTCAAAACTTCAACCTCATACCGACGATGACCGCCGCCGAGAACGTTCGTCTGGCGCTCGCCTTCGGCGGCCTGCGCGGCAAGCCGCGCGAGGAAAGGACGGAGGAACTGCTGCGGCGCGTCGGCCTCGCAGACCGCATGGAGCACAGGCCGTCTGAGCTTTCGGGAGGCGAGCAGCAGCGCGTCGCCATCGCGCGCGCCCTCGCCAATCGCCCGCGCGTCCTTCTGGCGGACGAGCCGACGGGCAATCTCGACTCGACGCGCGCGCAGGAACTGCTCGCGCTGCTCCGCGAGATGGTCGGGCGCGAAGGGCTGACCGTGCTCATGGTGACGCACGATCAGGAACTGGCCGCGCGCTTCGCCGACCGCATAGTCTTTATGAAAGATGGCCGCGTGATTTAACCGTAATGTTTTATGAAGGAAGGATAAAGATGAGCGAAGGACAAGTTGATCAGCAGCGAGGCAGGGAAGTGGCGACGCTCGGGGGCGGCTGCTTCTGGTGTACGGAGGCCGTGTTTGATGAATTGAAGGGCGTGGAGCGAGTGGAGTCCGGTTATTCGGGCGGCGGAATCGCGAACCCGACCTATCAGCAGGTCTGTTCGGGAACGACCGGACACGCCGAGGTCATACAGGTGACGTTCGACCCGCAGGTCATTTCGTTCAAAGAGATACTGGAAGTGTTCTTCACCGTGCACGACCCGACGACTTTGAATCGCCAGGGAGCGGACGTGGGCACACAGTATCGCTCGGTGATCTTTTATCACGACGAAGAACAGCGGCGCGTTGCCGAAGAAGTGATTAAGAAGCTCGACGCCGAGAAGCTCTGGGATGGGCCCATCGTCACTGAGGTCGCGCCGTTTGAGGCGTTCTACGAGGCGGAGGATTATCACCAGGAGTATTTCAGACTGAACGGCTCGCAGCCGTACTGCCGCATGGTGGTGGCCCCGAAGGTCGCAAAGTTTCGCCAGCATTACCGCGAGAAGCTGAAGAGATAAGAGCGCGGCCCGCCTGACTATTGGATGAGGTGATCTGTTATGTCCACGAGTGTTGCTCATATGATGACGCTTGAGGCGTTGCGCTCCGTTCCGCTCTTCGCCTCGCTCGACGATGCGGCGTCGCGCGAGTTGCGCAGCCTCTTGCGTGTGGTCGAAGCGCCGGGCGAGACGGTTCTTTTCAATCACGGCGACAGTGGCGACGCGATGTACCTGATCGAGAACGGGCGCGTTCGCATACACGTCCTTGACTCGACCGGGCATGACGTGACGCTCGCGGAATTGGCTGGCGGCGATTTCTTCGGCGAGATGGCGCTGCTCGATGGCAAAGCACGCTCGGCGGACGCGACCGTGATCGAGGATGCGCGCCTTGCGATTCTTTCCCGCGACGATTTTCTCTCCTTCGTGCGCCGCAACCCGGACGTTGCGCTTGAGATGCTCAGCGCCATTACGGACAGGCTCAGGCGGACGGACGAGCTGCTGCGCCAGCGCGTCTCGCGCAATGTTAACGACGAGGCGGCGGCCCGTATGACTCTCTCTGACCGCATGGCCGACATCTTTTCAAACTTCGCCGGTAGCTGGACGTTCTTCATCGCCTCGCTGGTTTTGATACTTGTCTGGGTGCTGCTCAACGCGTGGCTCTTGGGCACTCAACAGTTCGATACATACCCTTACAACCTGCTCGATCTGGTCTTCGGTATCATCGCCGGTTTGCAGGCCCCTATTATCCTGATGGCGCAGAATCGCCAGTCGAACCAGGATCGGCTGCGCGCCGACATAGATTTTCAGATCAATCTCAAGAATGAACTCTCGCTCGCGGAGGTCTTGCGCCGCCTGGACGTGCTCGAAAGCGAGCGCCTGCCCATTTTGTTCAAGGAGCAGAATGAGCGCGTCGCGGCTGCCCTGTATAATGCCTCGGACGAATAGTCGGCGCAGTAGTAGTTGTCGCAGCACGGAGGCGCGGCGACGAGTCATGACCGGCCGTCTCGAAGCGAGCGGTTTGCCCGTCAGCGTGCGCGCGTCTTACAATGCCTGACTGTTACATATAAAATATTCCGAGAGACCCAGAGATTCGCCTTACTTCATGATTCAAGCCATCCTGTTTGATTTCAACGGCGTCATCATCGACGACGAGCCGCTGCAACTACAAGCCTACCGTGAGGCGCTGGCCGCGCACGATATCAAGATCACGGATGAAGATTATTACAGCCTGCTCGGGGCGGATGATGCGGCGTTCGTGCGCGCCATCTTCGAGCGTGCGGGGAAGAGTCTGAGCGAGGAGACGTTCGGCGCTGTCATCGAGCACAAGTCGGAGCTTCATCGAGCGGCGATCAGCGAAGAGCTGCCGCTCTTTCCCGGCGTCGTCACGTTCATCAAGGCCGCTGCCCGCCATCACTTGCTCGGGGTGGTCAGCATGGCGCGCCGCGTGGAGATAGATCACGTCTTAGAGCGTGCTCATCTGGACGGACAGTTCGCGGTCGTCGTCAGCACGGAAGATGTGCGCGCCTGCAAGCCAGACCCCTGCTGCTACGAGCGGGCCTTCGAGCTTTTGAACGAGAAGCGTCGAGCCGCGCGCGAGCTTCCGCTGCTGCCGAAAGAATGTCTGGTGATAGAGGATTCACCGCCGGGCATACAATCCGGGCGCGCCGCCGGGATGCGCACGCTCGGGGTGACGAATACCGTCACGGAAGAGAAGCTGCGCGCGGCGGGCGCTGATGTCGTCACCGCGAGCCTGGCGGATTGGACTGTTGATGCCGTGCACCACGTCTTTTCGGAAGGATGAAGGCGGAAGGATGAAGGATGAAAAGAATGCTTTCCTGAATGCTTCTCTGTCTTGAAAGCTTTTATTTCATCCTTCATCCTTCCGCCTTCATCCTTTCTCTTGTTATGACGTTTTTCGATATTCTTTATCTCTCTTTGCGTAATCTGCGCGAGGCCCGTTTGCGTGCGACGTTGACGACGATGGGCGTCGTGGTGGGCGTCGCCGTGATCGTGACGATGATCTCGTTCGGATTGGGCTTGCAGCGTAATACTATCTCGCGCTTTAAAGAGCTAGACCTCTTCAACGAGATCACGGTCTTCGGTCGCAGCCTCTCCAGCATAGCTTCTTCCGGCTTCAGTAAGGACGCGAACAGTGCCGGCGACAAGCCGCAGGAGCAGCGACACGGCAATCGCAGCTTGCGGCCCGACAAGGCTCCGCAGCGCCCCCTGGATGACGCCGCCATCGCGGAGATAGCGCAGATTCCCGGCGTCGCCTACGTCGAGCCGACCATCACCTTCAACGTCTACGTGCGCGCGAACGGGCGCGCCTTTATGCAGACGATCGGCGGAGCCGTGGTTCCCAATCCTTCGTCGCGCTTTAAGGATTACGCCGCAGGGGGCATGATCAGCTCTGGTGAAGCGGACGAAACGGTCGTGAGCGCGGCTTTCGCACGCGACTTCGGTTACGCGAAACCGGAGGACGCCATCGGCAAAACGCTTGAGCTGCTCGCGCCCGTCAAGGAGGATGAGACGGACGCCCCGAGCTTCTTCGGGCTTCCGCTCGGCGAAGAGGATGAAGGGGCAGCTAATGTGGCCGCAGGCGGGCTCGCGGCCAGGTCTTTAAAGATCGTCGGCGTCATCAAGGAGCCGGAGGGGAACGCGCCGCGTTTTCGCGGGATGATGCCGGCCTCCGACATCTACATCCCTTTGCAGGCGGCGCGCGCTTGGACGCTTGAGCATAGAGACAATCTGAGCGAGGTGGCGCTGGAGTTGGCGCGCCAGAACGGAGTGCTCGGCGAAAACGAGAGCGGCGGTTACGGCTCGGCCGTCATTCGCGTGACAGACCCCGGCCTGCTACAGGATGTCAGAAAGCGCCTGACGGAGCTTGGCTTCGGCAGCTTCTCCATCGTTGACCAGATGGAACAACTGCGCACAGTCTTTCTCATCATCAACTCGGCGCTGGGGCTGCTCGGCGGTATCTCGCTGCTCGTCGCTTCCTTCGGCATCGCCAACACGATGATCATGTCCATCCTCGAACGCACGCGCGAGATCGGCATCATGAAGGCCATCGGGGCCGAAGACCGCGAGATCAAGCTGATCTTCTTTGTCGAGGCGGCGGTGATCGGTCTGACGGGCGGCGTCCTGGGCTCGCTCGTGGCGTGGGGGATTGACGCCATCGCCAACCGCCTCGCTTACCGTTTCGTCTTAAAGCCGCAGGGCGCGTCCTTCATAGATTTCTTCTACCTGCCGCCTTATCTCTGGATGGGGGCAATACTGTTCGCCGTCATCATCTCCATCCTCGCCGCACTCTACCCGGCATCACGCGCCGCGCGCATCGACCCCGTGAAAGCCCTCCGACACGACTAAAGCCTGTGCGCCGCCCGCGGGCTCGGGCGGGAAGAAAAAGTTTCTTGAGCAAAAATCCAGACCTTTGTGTTGTGGCGTTCGTACGCCTCTCCCTTCCTCTGTTATAACTACACCAACCAGACTTGGACAAAAGAATGTCAGACTGTTTCAGGCAACTGAATAGTTGTTGGGCGGAAGCTCTTTTGGGCCAAGCCGTGATGAGACAAAGCTCTAAACACTGTGGGGGGAAAGAAAGTGACCAGACAAATTCTCAGAACGACACAGCCGCTCTCGATCCTGATGGCGGTCTCCATCGCGTTTGTGCTCGTCGGCATTTGCTCCGAGCCGACAATGGCGCAAGCCACCTCGACCACGACCAACACGGAAATGCCTTTCACGGCGACACTGACGAACTGCAACAGCCAGTCCGTCGTCGTCAGCGGGACGATGCATATGGTGACGCAATACACCGTCAGCTCCAGCGGCGGAACGCATGTGCACATCAACACCAACTGGCAGGATGTGTCAGGCACATCGGGCACAACCACCTATCAGGCTCATAGCAACAATCACTCTCACTTCGACAGCAACGGCCCGCAGAGTGAAGTGACGACCATAGATGATGTGCGGTTGGTCAGCGCCGGGTCGAGCGACAATTTGAAGATTCGCGTCACCATGCACACGACCATCAATGCCAACGGAGAGGTGACCGCATCTTTCATCACCTTTGAAGTAGTCTGCGGCGGATAAGCCGGGTCATTACGCGCCAGCGCTCCCCCCATCTCTCTCAGGCGATATGGCGTGCTCCTTGAACGTGCGCAAGCAGCGAAAGCCCCGATGCTCATGGTCGGGGCTTTCGCTTCGCAGCCGCCCCAAACCGATTGCAAATCTCTTCAAGCCTTCCGGGCAGTATCTTGACCGGCCTCTTTCACTTTGACTGACCCGCGCGATCAAATTGATTAATTCGCTGCCGCCGAAACGCTTTCCAGAAAATCGCGTTTGAGCCCTAAAGCACAGAAAACTCAAGCGTTTGGCGCGATGATGCTCGTCATGGCATGGAGGTTGATTAGAAATTCGGCGCGGGCATTGGCCCGAAGAGTCGCTCGTCATCTTACTTTGAGATTGCCCCGAGGATACTTTGGATGAGAAAAGCAAGGCGTTCACACAAGCTGACATGGTTCATCGCCTTATCGCTGTTTGTCTCGATGATGTCCGGGACATTCAGCGCAAGGCGCGTCGAAGCGGGCACGCCCGCCGGTAAGCAGAAAAGCGATAAGATATCTGCGGACTTGCGCGAACTTGCGCGCAATGCTCACGGGCCAGAGCGCATACGCGTGCTCGTCCAACCCAAGGGCGAATGGGGCACAGAACAGGACGACGCCGTTACATTTCATGGCGGCCGCGTCAAGCAGCGCTTCGATAACCTTGGGATGCGGATGATCGAGCTGCCCGCGAATGCCGTCGAGATGCTGGCCGAACGAGACGACATCGAATACGTCTCGCCCGATCGCGAGATCGAATCGACGGGCCATCTTTTCACGACCACTGGCGCATGGGGTCTGGCAGCCACCTCCGGCAAAGGCGGGCTGGACGGAACGAACATCGGCCTCGCCATCTTCGATTCCGGGGTCGAAAGCTCTCACCTCTCGTTCAATTCGAACAAGCAGCTTCACATCGTCAAGAGCATGGACTTCACGGGCGAGGGCACCACGAGCGATAGGTACGGTCACGGCACGCACGTCGCTTCGCTGGCGATGGGCGGCGGCAACGTCACTGCGATCGTCAACGGAACGGTCAACACCTATCAGGGCATGGCCTTCAATTCTCCGACCGTCAGTCTTCGCGTCCTCAACTCACAGGGCAAGGGAACGCTCTGCGGTCTGCTTCAGGCCGTCGACTGGGTGATGGCGAATCGCACGACCTACAAAATCCGCGTCGCCAACATGAGCCTCGGCATGGCGGCCATCGATTCTTACAAGAACGACCCGGCGTGCAAGGCCGTGCGCCGGATGGTGGACG
The DNA here is from genome assembly GCA_036522655.1 of Pyrinomonadaceae bacterium. Lineage (GTDB taxonomy): Bacteria > Acidobacteriota > Blastocatellia > Pyrinomonadales > Pyrinomonadaceae > DASQYE01. Next base: position 12,225 of record DATDFK010000008.1, read on the forward strand.
CAGGGATAGTCGTCGTCGTCGCCGCCGGTAATAACGGCAAGGACAGCAGCGGTCGCAAGCTCTACGGCAGTATCCACTCGCCCGGCAACGAGCCTTCGGCCATCACCGTCGGCGCTTCCAATACCTACGGGACTGACTCGCGCGCAGACGACGGCGTGACCACCTTCAGCTCGCGTGGGCCCACACGCAGCTATACGACAGACCTGCTCGGCGTAAAGCACTATGACAATCTGATCAAGCCAGACCTGGTCGCGCCCGGCAATAAGATCGTCGGCGCGCAGGCCGCCAACAATTACATCTTCTCGCAGTATCCGCAGGTCAATTCCTACACGGCGGCCAACGCCAAGATGATGTACATGAGCGGCACGTCGGCTGCCGCGCCCGTCGTCGCAGGGGCTGCCGCGCTCGTCTTGCAGGCGAACCCCACCTTGACGCCGAACATGGTAAAGATGGTGCTGATGTATACGGCGCAGCAGCTCAGCGGTTACAACATGTTCGAGCAGGGCGCGGGCTTGGTCAACGCGCGCGGTGCGACAGACCTCGCCAAACGCATCCGTACAGACCTCACGGCCTCGACCCCGCTCGGCACTCCGCTGTTGACCGGCACCACTTTACTGCCGCGAGAGACGGTCATCGCCTCTTACAACTTCCCCTGGGCCCAGGGCATCAACGTTGGCCGCTCTTACGCCACCGGCTCCGACCTCATCACGAAATACCAGAAGATTTACGGCATGGGCGTCCTCCTGAGCGACGGAGTGCTCTTGAGCGACGGCGTGCTGCTGAGCGACGGCGTGCTGGTCACCGACCGGAATATGACGACGAGCGGCGTGCTGTTGGGCGATAACATTCTGACCAGCAGCGGCGTGACGATGAGTGAGGGCAGTTTCTTCTGTGGCACGGGCGTGCTCGTCACCGATGCGCTGGCGCTGGTGGACGGAGGCGTGCTGGGCGACGGGGTGCTGCTCAGCGACGGCGTGCTGCTTTCCGACGGAACGATCGCCGGGGATTTCACAGCCGATGCGCTCGACGCGATGGTCAACGGTGACAACACCACCTGCATGAAATAAATCTCATCCAAGGCTGCAAAGACAAGTCAGCAGCGTCTAAGGTCTCGGGCCGCTCTCAACGTTGAGAGCGGCCCGAGACCTTAGACGCTGCTGACTTGTCTTTGCAGCCTTGGATGAGATTTAT
>DATDFK010000009.1:0-54240 GCA_036522655.1 Pyrinomonadaceae bacterium
GAGATTGAGAATGGGCTTATTCTACGCTTCATAAGTAACGCCTTTTATCATTTCTTTCTTCCAATCTCAAGACTTATTTTCATTAAAACTTAAAAACAAACCTTTATTTTCTCCTGAAACCTTTTTCTAACTACTTGAAACGCCAATTTCAAAAGCCCTAATGGATTTACCTTTCACCTGGTTACATCCTATATCCTCAGAAATGTTCGCCGCGCAAATTTTGGTTTTCATGACCTTTCACAACAATATAAACCTCCAGAATTTTACCATCCGGGACACTCAATCTGTCCCAAACATACTTTTAAAAGCCGATCTGCTTTATGGTTTCACATAGTTTCACAAAGGGCTAAACGTAGTCAGTAAAGGGGCTTGTTTAACGAATTGTCTATCAGGTGCGCTATTTCCGGTAATGGAAACTTTCGGAAACATCTGTTGACATTTGATGGTACGCGCGCACAATGCAACAACTTGTAAATGGATACATCTACCGGCTACCGGATGGCAGCAGAATGCTTGCACTGGGGAACCCGCTTCATTGGCTACTTTATGATATGCAAAGTAACCCGGCGTGTGGCGATCCGCCCGACTATGAATTGGATGTCAGTGGAATGCTTCTCTTCGCCGGGAGACCCATTGGATGGACAAGTGACGATTTGATGTCTACGGGACACAGCGGTCATATCTTATTTGCACCAGAACCGATGTGATTATAGAACTCGTCAGGGTGCGGGCGTTAACCTCTGCAATTCTCTGAGAAGGGATGGAGCTCAAGGATCGCTGAGAGAGAGTGTTGGACGAAATCAACGCGCACCTCGCTTCGATGAATACTTTGACGAAGCCCGCCGACGGCGAGCGCCGGGTTCGGAAGCAAACAGGCGTCGCGCGGCTGGATAATCAACCGATCAAGGAAACGATAGCCATGCGCGATGGCGTTGAGGTATCTGCGGCGTCGTTCCGCATCATCAACAGCTCGCGCGAGTTTGAGTGCGGAAGCTACTCCTTCCAGATACAGGGCAGTGGTATAGCCGGGCGCGTCCGGCTGATGATCGTTGATGAAACCGCCGGTCTTATCCTGTTGATAACCTAAAATCCAGTCGCCGATTTCGAAGACGAACTCCGCCATCGAAGAATCTTCGGTGACGCGCCACCACTGCGCGAAGGCTTGCATCAGCCACGAGACCTGACCGAAGTGGCGTCGGTAGCGGAAGCGGTGGCGATAATAACGGAACGCTCGCAGCAGCCTGTCCTCATCCGTCTCGGTCTGCTGAGCGACTGCGGCTGTGGCGAGGGCCAGGAGCAGTTGGCCCGGTGAGTAGTCCTGAAACGCTTCGGGCGATGCGGCAGGCTGACGGTGTGTGTTGATGCGACCGTGCGAATCAATGCTCGACCAGAGTGTGGCGGCGAGACGGGGAATCGCCAAACGGCGCGCGTCGTCCTGTGGTAGCTCAAGCAGCGCCAGGAGCAGGAACGAAACTTCGGCGACGGAAGGCTCGCCCTCCTTCGTCTCAACCCAGCACTCTTCGCCGTTGGAGGTCAGGTCACTCAAGAGACGATTAATGATTTTATCTGAGGCGGCGGAAAGGTCTCTCCCTCCCAATGTGCTGCTGGCGCGTGCGAGCACCCAGGCCCCGTGAGCTGTCCGAGGCGCGTCCGTTCCTTCGTACAAACTGTTCTGGAAAGGCTCGTAACGCAGGTAAAGCGTTCCGTCAGCTGTCTGTTGGCGGACGAGGTATTGGGAATGTAGCGCCGCGAACCGGGCGAGCAAGCCTTCGGTTGTGCGCGACTCCGGCTCGCTTAACGGAAAGCCTCCGATAAGAAGGCGCGTCTGCTCCGCGTCAGCGAGCCATGTCGCGCAGTCAAAGCGGCACCAGTTGAAGTTAGTTCCTTCTATGCCTGCCTTCTGAAGCACAGCCCGCGCGAAGTTGACGCGATTGAGGTTCTGTGTTGACGCCACGAAAGGAAGCAGTAGTCCGACGCGCTCGCCTTTGTATGCCATCAGAGTTTGCTCGCCCTGCCGGACGCGCGTGACGACCTCTTCCGGTGAAAAATACCCGAGCACGAGAGGAGCGAAGAGGAACGAAATGCTGACGGCGACGCGTGACGGGTCTGCTGCCTCCGCGACACCTGCGAACCTTTGGTCGTCAAGAGCGGCGCGCGACAGCTTTTTGATATCGGCATCGATGTCGCGCACAGCCGAACCCATACACCCGCGCAAACGCCCGTTAATGTAAACCGTTAAATAAACGGAATCGAGCTCCTCAGGGACGGCTGTTTTGGGGAGTGGCTCTGACATCTCCTGCCGCCCAAGCAAGTGTGCCAGGACAACGTCGCGCGCACGCTCGACGACCGCGCCGCAGATGTTCCTGTTTTTATGCCACGGTATATCTTCACCGACCGGCACACCCGTCGGCTGCCAGTCAGTCTCCGGCTCGACGGTCTTCACTACGTCGTGCCGGAATATTTCGTAAGGCTCGAACGAGACCAATTGGCCGTTCTTTCGACGCGCGTGCTGAAACTGCTCCCACTCATTACTGATGCCCGGCATGCGCGGCAGCGCGCCGCCCATCCAGGAGGGGCGCTCGCCGCTTCGCACCACGATGCCGTAACGGTCATTGTCAAGCTGGCCCACGTCGCACTTCTCCAGCGCGGGGAAGAACGTGACGGCGATGCCGCTTTCGTCGAGCGCCCTCTTCGCATCCTCACCTGCGGGTAAGTGCGTGAGCGTTCGCAGCGACGCCATCACGATGTCTTCCGGCGTCGTTCCCACGGCTTCTCCCGGAAAGTGCCAAAAGCCGTCGCGCGCGTAACGCAGATGTATGTCCCGGCGTGCGCGCACGCTGATCCACACGCCGCCCGACGAATCGTATTCTTTGTCGAGCCGCAGAGGCGCGCGAAGCAGTTGCGCGGTCGCCAAATATTCCTCTATGACCAGGCGTGCGAGCCGTGCCGGGTGAAGCCCTTCGGGAGCGCGGTTTGAGCTTTGCTCAAATTTCGGGAACCACTTCGACGGGTTGCGTAGCGGTTTTTCTTCGTCCTCCATCTGCGAGATGAAATCTTCCCAGATGTCATAGACGGCTTCGACGTGATAGCCGCGCTCCTGCATCAGCGCATATCCGCCATACCATCCAAAGCGTACCAGCGAGACCCCACCCTCCACACGCAATCCCGCTGCTTCCAAGTGCGCGCAGGCTTCGGTCATGGACGTGCCGGAACTGATGGAATCATCTACAAGGACGACCGGCTCCGACCGATCTATCAACCCTTCTATGAGTTTCAGCGAGCCATGCTTCTTGCGCTCTTTGCGAACCAGCAGCCCGCGATAACGCCCACCCGATTGAAGTATGATTGATTGTAAGATGGGTATTGCCGTCAGCCCATAGGTGGCGATCTGCCGACCGTCGAAGCGTTTGAGTAGTTCCAGCAGACATCGCCCCGCCAGTTCCGCGCCGCGAGGGGCGAGCGTGACACAGAGCGAATCGAGCATCCACCGCGCGGATGTTCCGTCGCGCGAGAGCACGGGTTGCGTTGGCGAGCGGTAAAGGATGCCGTCGCGCCGCAGGAGTTGTAGTAACTCCGCTCGCTCCGCATGAAAACCCGCTGAGAGCGTGGAGAGCGTGGATGACATTGATGAGCGTAACATGCCTTCTTCGTTGACGAGAGTTCTTTAAAGATATGAATTTTCCGGCAGGGCCAGACTGAGGTAACGATTATCCAGATGGATCATCAAGTCGCGGTCTGTGAACTCACCTAAAATTTCATCTATCCAGGGAGCATCATCAAAGTGGGCGACGATCTCCTTGCGTGTGTGTGCGTCGGCACAGTATTCATAAAGCGCCGCGCGCTCATCCGAACAAGTGAGCGTCGTGGCCTGAGCCTTGCGCCTGTCTTCGAGACGGATAGTCGCCCAGGATTTCCGGTAAGTGAGAGAGGGACGGGGCGACTCCCGCCAGCGCCTCTGCCAGACGGCAACTCTCTCGAAAATCTCATCATAACCATCGTCCCCGACCGTCTCATTCATATCGTGATCGAAGTAGTATGAGACGCGCCGCAGATCGAAGCGCTCCTTCGGGAAGAGAAATTCGTAGCACTTGGACGGGCTCAGCCGGGTGATGGCCTGCGACTCCGGCTCCGTGAACATCGGCGAGCCGCGATCCGCGCGCGCCTTGGCGATGGCCCAGGGCGGTTGCCAGTGGTGAATCTTCGGGATGATGTCGCATTGCAACTCGTAGTCTTCGGCAGTCTCGCCCGGAAATCTCAACAGAATGTTATAGAGATTGTTGATGCCGTAGTAAGTACACCATTTGATGAGTTCGAGGTTACGCATCCCGGTCGTGTGTTTCCTCATCAGCTTGAGGACGTGCGTTGAGAGGCTCTCCACGCCGGGCTGAATTGAGAAGAGACCACCGGCGCGCATGTGCTTGAGCTGGGCGCGCGTCAGGTTTGGACGGACTTCATAATGAAGCCGCATGTCCGTCCGGGCCTCGGCCAGCCGCCCGAACAGCTTATCTATATATTCAGGAGAGATGATGTTGTCGATGGCATTGAAGTCGAAGATGCCGTAACGACGCGACAAAGTCTCCAGCTGGTTGATAACGTTGTCAACGTCCTTCGCACGAAAATCCATCCCCGAGCGGTTGAGGCCGCAGAACGTGCAATGGTTTTTCACCCCCCACCAACAACCGCGCGCCGTCTCGATGGGAATCAAGACCCCTTGAGCGTTGTCGTAGCTTCCGTACCCGCCTTCGCGCCGCGCGTAAAAGTATTCGTCAAAATCAGGGACGGGCGTTTGGTTCATGTCCGACAGGTTGGGCGCACGCCCTGCATACTCTACATGACCGTTGTTGCGCCACATGACACCCTTCAAGCCCTGCATCGTCTCGCCCTTGTACAGGCGGCGCACCAGTTGCGGAAAACTTTCCTCAGCATCGCCGCAGTGAACGTAATCCACCTGCGGGCAGCCGCGCATGATCTCTTCGGCGATGTCGTCCTCAAAGCTTGCGCCTCCCATGATGATAGGGATGGAGGGGAATCGCTCTTTGAGCGCGCGGGCGAGCGCGATGCTGGCGAGGGTTTGTTGGAAGACCACGGACAGCCCTATCAGGCCGAAGCGACTCCAATCGACACTCTCGACGCAAAAATCAATGAAGGCGGGTGCTGCTTGCTCGCGAATCTTACGCAGATCATCCAGCGTGCAACCTGCGCGGCGGCAGATACCGCGCAAACTCTCTTCGTAGATTCTGAGATACTCTTCATCGTCAGCGAAATCGCCGAAAGCCGCCCTCGTCCAGATCCACTCGCCTATCATGCAAGGATAAACGTCGGCGATGGTCTCGTTAATTCGCCAGCCGATGTGCATGCCGAAGTACATGAAAAGTGAGAACGTCTGGACAGGGATGCCATGCCTTTCGAGCGTGGGTTTAAGGAGGCCGAGTTGAAACGAGGGAAAGCGCGCCGAGAGTGTGGGCATGCTGATGAGCGCGACGGGCTTGGAGACGCTGGTGTCCATATCGAATGCTCGCGGAAAGATTCAGGCCCGCTGTTTTTCGCAGGAGCCGGGTGGCCGTGCGCCTGTCATCACAAGCGGCACAGCCATGTGCTTCGTGAGCGGCAGACCTGTGCCTGACGCACTAAGGTCTGCCGCCCGTGAAGTCTTTTGTCCAGATTGAGAAGAGGCGACACGCTCGGACATTAAACGCTCCGAGCTTAATATCCCTTCTTATCCTTGGGATGTTCCGGTGCGACCTCTGGAATTACCTGGTCACGCTTCGGAGAGGCAGGTGCAACCTCAGGGATGACACGGTTCGGGGCTTGCGGCGCAACTTCAGGAATCACTTTCCCCGGTGCTTGAGGCGCGACTTCCGGGTGTATCTCCGGGCGAATCTTCCGCTCGGGCGAGATTTCCGGCGCGACCTCTGTAATCACTTCGGGATAAACTTCAGGCCGAATCTCCGGCGCGACCTCTGTGACGATCTCGGGCTTGATCTCGGGCCTGATCTCCGGCGCTACTTCCGTAATCACCTCGGGGTACACTTCGGGTCGGATTTCCGGCGCAACCTCTGTAATCACTTCGGGATAAACTTCAGGTCGGATTTCGGGCGCAACTTCTGTGATGACTTCTGGTTTGATTTCGGGCCTGATCTCCGGCGCTACTTCCGGGACAACCTCGGGCCGAATCCTTTTTCCTTCATCTTTTTCTTTACTATCCATAGCAGTTCTCCTGTAGAGGGACACAGTTTTTTGTCTTGCTGTACTGGTCGGGTCAAACGAATTTTCGAATTCGACGCGCCACCTTGCAATACCAATGAAGGTTCCGACCGCCACAAACCGAAGATGTTAATCCGACGTGAGGCAGACGAAGAAAGAGTTCCCCTTGAGACGAAGGTGGCTTACCTTGCGAGGTGTTAAAAAGAGTTCGAACGAGCGGAGAGTAAACCGGGCGCGCCGGAAGTGTCAATAAAATATTTGTGTGGCCCATCCAGCTTGAGTCGAGTTGGGCCGGAGCTTTACTTATACCAGCTGACGATTGAATAACGCTCGCCGTATGTCACCGGGGGTACTTCATGTGTCGTCTCGGAGCGGAAGGCGACGAGCAGTCCCGTCTCACCGGCTAAATGATAGCCCAGTTCTTTTCGATTCGTGTCAGAGCCTGAGTCGAAAAACACCAGTGAGCCGCCGCAATAGGTATGAGGGCCGGGTTCTGCCGACTGCCTGCTCAGGAAGATCACGACCGAAATCCGACGAATACGCAGATGATCAAACTCTAATAGTTCCGAGTTGCCGTCCTGATGCGGGACAAAAAAGTCGCCTTCTTTGTAGAAGAGAAACTGCGGGTCTTCACAATCGCTCAAGCTGAGTCGGAAATGGCGTTCGACCATCTCCTTCTGCTCCAGCAATCGTTGTTTGACGTACGTGGTCGTTGACGTGGACAGCATACGGCGCGTCGTCTTGCGCAGCTTCTCATTCACAGGGCTCGATGCGCCCTTACTATAAACGGTCGCAGGGCCGCCCCAGGCCGAGTGCATTTCGGCAACGATTTCCGCGCACGTCTGCGCGTCGAAAAAATCTCTGATCAGGAACAACTCGAAGCGTGCACTCAATTCCGAATTCACTATCACTTGGTTTTAACCGTCCGCAGCCTGCCGGAAGAAGTCAGGGCCGTGGCTGTAAAGATCATCACTGAGAATATGAAGTCCGGTTGAGCATATTAAATCGCCTCGGTCACAGTGTCGAGGTTCGCATCTCAGCCGAGGGATATGATCCCGACGAATGCAGAATCAGCCGTAAGGGTAAGTATGGCGTAACAAACGCTATACGAGACGTATTTTCCGTGAAATCGCTGTCGCACTTTTCTCTGCTGCTATTCCTCTGAAGATTGATGAGCCACTCTAAGCCCTGGTAAGGTGTAATCGCCGATCTCTTCGGGCTGACGTGGGCGATCACTACAGTCGGGGCACTGACCTTTATCTCGGGTCTCATAGTAGCTGTCCGTGTGCGTGAAACCAATCCGTGCGAGCCGAAGGCGGAAATGCTTTTACAACGCCGGTAATAGGCGTATCATTAATCCTGATGATTTTCATTTAGTGTCCGCATCACCTCGCTTTGAGGTGGGGAGGAATAAGACGATGATAGATACCATATCGAGAGATGATTTGAAGGGAAAGATTGACAGCGGCGAAGAGTTCGTCCTCGTCGAAACACTTGCGGAGGTGACCTACCAGCACGCACACCTGCCCGGAGCGATTAACCTCCCGCCGGATCGGGTCAGAGAACTCGCGCCGCAACTCCTGCCGGACAAGTCAGCGGAGATCATCGTCTACTGCTCAAGCCCTACCTGACACGCCTCTGAAACGGCCGCCCGTGAATTGGTGGCTATGGGTTACACGAACGTCAAGGATTATGGTGGCGGAAAGTCTGACTGGATTGAGGCGGGACTGCCCACAGAAAGCGAGCACAAGCACTGAAAGGCATGTAGTGCAATAAAAACGGCGTCGTAATGTAGAATACAGAAAAAGAGGCGATGGAGTTCGCCGTATAACCACCCGGCTTGATGCAGGGTTGATGACTCCTAACTGGGACGCACCTTGTGCGCCGTGGTTAGGAGTTTTGGTTTATGGGAGGCAAAGTGCAAACGCTGATAAATTACCTGGCTGTTGCGGGCGGGGGCGCTCTCGGCGCTTGCCTGCGCTACTACATGGGCGGCTCCGTACTCTCCCGCACGGCGACGCCCTTCCCGACCGCAACCTTCGTCATTAACGTCACAGGCTCGTTCATTATCGGCTTCTTCCTCACGCTGGCAACAGAGCGCCTCAGCATCAATCCGCACCTGCGCCTCGCCGTGGCCGTCGGTTTTGTCGGAGCCTACACGACCTTCTCGACTTTCGAGTACGAGACGGCACGCCTCGTTGAAGAGAGCGAGATGCTTTACGCTTTCCTCAACGTCGTACTGAGTTTTATTGTCGGGTTCGCGGCCGTGTGGGCGGGAATATTTGCAGCAAGAGGGATAGAGAAAGTGCCTTTAACGAGCCGCGCCGCCTATACACGGTTTGAGGCCCGGGCGGATGCAGGCGATCCGGCACAGTGGCAGGGCGCGGAGCGCGACATACGTGATAGTTCTATCGAGGCGAAACCGAAAGGCAAGAAAAAGCCGGTTCCAACGAAACCAGTGTAAAGCCGGATGGGCCAGGAACTACAACCGGCCGTCAAGCTGACAGTTTTCGTCGGCGGTGATGAGCGGCTCACCGTTCACCGAGTTTGGTGAGGACGAAGGCCGCCAGGAAGCCTGCCACTGTGATGAGACCCGCAAGGTCGTGCGCCTCCTCGAACGCCTCCGGCATCATGGTGTCTGCGAGCATGGCGAGGATCGCGCCCGCCGCCACAGCCGTCGTCGCGGCGATGACCTCCCCGGAGAAGTGGCTGAAGACGGCGTAGCCGACGAGCGCCGCTAAGCCCGAGACTAAGGCGATGCCCGCCCACACGCCGAAGATATAACGTGCGGAGCGATGCGCCCGTTTCATCCCGGCTGAACTCGACAGCCCCTCTGGGATGTTCGAGAGGAAGATGGCGGCCACCGCCACCCAACTCACGGCTGCGCCGCCGATCATGCTCACCCCGATGACGATGGATTCGGGGATGCCGTCGAGGAGCGCGCCGACCGCAATCGCCAGCCCGCTGCCGCTGTCATCTGCTTCGGACGGTTGCTGGTCGCCCGAACGCTTGCGGTGCTTCGCGCCCTGCCGGGCCAGATACCAGTTGGCCGCTGTGTAGACGGCTGCGCCGCCCAGGAAACCGGCGGCGGTCGAGTCGAAGCCGCCGCGCTTGTAGGCTTCATCCATCAGGTCGAAGGAGAGCGCGGAGATCAGGACGCCGCCGCCGAAGGCCATGACGGCGGCGATGAGTCGTTGCGGCACTCTGGCGAAATAACCCGCAGCAGCGCCGAAGAGCAGCGCAGAACCCGCGAGCAATCCCCATAAACCCGCCTGTAGCCAAATGGGAAACATAAAAACCTCTTGCTGGAAAGTAGCTTCATTAATCGTGCGACTCTTCCGGGGCTTGCGCCGAACCGAGTCCGGTTGCCGTTTTTGTAGCGAACGATGAAGAGCAAAGAGGAGGCGATGAAAAGAAGGATCGCGATAAGCTGTGAGGTCGAAAAGAGCCCGTCGAAGACGAAGCCTCGATCCACGTCGCCACGGTAGTATTCGATCAGGAAGCGCGGACGCATAACCTTTGAAGCGATCCCTTCATTTCTGTGTTTCGGCCACCCACCTCTGAGTCCCTTCGGGTGAGACAGCGTGCAGGTTATGACGAGGCCCGGTCACGTAAACGGTTCCGTCAGCGCCGACCGTGGGAGAGCCTAATTCGCCCTGGCTGACCTGATACTTCCAAAGCTCGTGACCGTCCGCGCGCGAGAAGGCGTAGAGCACTCCGTCATCACCCGATTCATACACGGCGGACGGCCCGATGGCGACCGGAGCGCCATTCTGCTCCGGGAATGGAACGTCGACATGCCAGAGCAGGCGATTGCCGTTGAGCGCGAAAAGAATAGTGTGTCCGGCGCTGCGACCGGACACTTCGGTAGCTAACCCGAAGAGCTTGCCGCCCGAGCGCGCCGCCAGATAATCGACGCGGATGTCGCGCGAAGCAGTGTTGTCGAGCCGCACGATCTCATCCGGTATGGATAATGCCCATTGCTCCGTACCGTCCGATCTGAGAGCGCGGATGCGCCCTTCGGCGTCCGTGATATAGATGTCGTTGTCGGCAGCGGCGCTCGGAGGGGCGCTCAGGAGCGGACGCGTCGAGTGCGATGCCGCGCAGCCCGACAAAATGAGCATGATGCCAATAAAAATGAGCGAACGAAAGCTGTAATTTATTCTCTTCACCACAAGACCAGACCTATCAGAAAACGGACGACGCCAGCGCCCAGGATTATCCAGAAGGGATTGGGCCGGAAGCGCACCAGCACAAAAACAGCAACAGACGCAATCAGTAATCCGACCCAGGTATGAATACCAGCCTGCCCGATGCTGAGCGCTGCGGCGACGAGTAAGCCGACGACGGCAGGCGTGACGCCCCGCAGGAATGATTGGACGAGTTCATTAGAGCGGAAGCGGCGGAGGCTTGAGCCTGCCGCGATCACCATCAGGAAAGAGGGCAGAAAGATGCTGACGGTTGCCACGAGCGCGCCCAATGTTCCCGCTACCCTGTAGCCGATGAACGTGGCGGTAATCAGCACGGGCCCCGGCGTCACCTGCCCGAGTGCGGTCGCGTCTGCGAACTCCTGATGAGTGAGCCAGTGGCGAGAGTTCACCACCTCAGACTCGATCAGCGGAATCATGACGAAGCCCCCGCCGAAGGTGACGGCTCCCATCCGCAGGAAGACGGTCGATAGAGCCAGCAGCAGGCCGAGCTTGGCGAGCACCGGCATCGAAACTCCCATCACGCCGATAGAGTGAAGCATGGTCTTGCGTGGTGGTTGCGAGCCATCGCCATCACTTTCATTTGCCGGTTCCGCCTTTTCTTCATCAGCCCTGCCAGCCCGCAGCACTCGCTCTTCAGCCAGGGCGCGCGTCAGATAGCCTCCGACAAACACTTGCTTCTGCCGCGCACGGCGCTCACGCCTGCGAGAGACTATACGGGAGGAGATACGCTCGCGGCGGCGGGAAGACGTACTGCGTGCCTGTCGCCACTTTTGAATTTGCTTCTCGGCAAACGAGTCGATGAAGATGCCGACGATGCCTGCGGAGAGAACGACCTCAATCACGGTCGCACCGAGCAGTGCCACGGCCAGACAGGCTAAAACGGCGACGACCCACTGCCACTGCTTGCTCAGCGTGTTCCTGCCGATGCGCCATGCCGTGACAAGGATGAGGGCGACGACCGCTCCATTAAGCCCGTGAAAGAGTCTGTCGGTTGCGGGAAGCTGACGCAAATGGCGGTAGAGAATCGCCAGCACGATCATCATCAGCATGGAAGGCAGGATAAAGCCTCCCATCGAGACACATGCCCCGCGCCAGCCTCTCAGCTTGAAGCCGATGTAAGTGGCAGTATTGCCCGCGTTCGTGCCCGGCAAGCTTTGCGCGAGGGCGAAGCCTTCGATGAATTCCTTATCCGTCAGCCAGCCGCGCGTGTTTACCGTAAGCTGCCTGATCTGAGCGATGACGGCCAGCCCGCCGCCGAAGCCGATCGTCCCGATTTTAAGGAAGGAAAGGAAGAGGCCGCCGAGCGTGGCCGTTCGTGAGATGCGCTTTATTTGTCTTCGACCATAGCGCGTGCGTATCCGAACATTGCGCGCGCGCTTGCGAATTCTTTCCGCTCTTTTGTTGATCTTCCCCGGCACTTCGATTCTAACTCAATGGCTCGCGCACAGCGTCGCGAGTCTCTTTGAAGGGCGAGTGCCTAGTGACGCTGAATGAGACTGGCGGCGACGGCCATTAGCTCGGCCATCTCGACCGGCTTCGGTACGTGCATCTGATACCCGGCTCTGAGCGCCTGCATACGATCCTCGACCCTTGCGTAAGCCGTCAGCGCGATAGCCGGAACCTTGCCCCCGCTTTCGGCTGGAAGCTCGCGTACGCGCCGGATCAATTCGTACCCATCTTCGCCCGGCATCCCGATGTCGCTGATCAGCAAGTCCGGCACGGCGGCGACAATCGCCTCCAGCGCTTCGGCGGCCGAACCTGCGGCTGTTACGTTCGCGCCGCACTGCCCGAGCCCGGCTTTCAGCAACTCTCGTGTGTCCGGCTCGTCGTCCACCACGAGCACCTGCAACCCGTCGAACCTGTCGGGGCATTCGTAGACAGGCAGTGTGTCTCGCGCCGCCGGATGCACGCGCTTCTCCGGGCTAACACTCTGGTAGACGGGGGCGACCGGCAGCAGCACCGTGAAGGTCGAGCCGTGTCCCTTGCCGGGGCTCTCGGCCCGCACGCTCCCACCGTGGAGTTCGACGAGATGGCGGACAATGGCAAGGCCGAGGCCGAGGCCACCATGCTGCCGGGAGGTGCGCTGGTCGGCCTGGCGAAAGCGGTCAAAGACGTAGGGCAGAAACTCCGGCGCGATCCCCGCCCCGGTATCGATGACGCCGATTTCGATATGTGAGTTGACGCGCTCAAGCCTGACTTGCACGCGCCCGCCCTTCGGGGTGAACTTGATGGCGTTAGAGAGCAAATTCCAGACCACCTGTTGGAGGCGGACGGGATCGCCCGAGACCGTGACCGCGCCCGTGTCCATGATCCGTTGCAAGCGTACGCCCTTGGCCTCCGCCGCCGGCCTCACCGCTTCAACCGCCGCCTCGATAAAGAAGTTCGGGTCTACGGGCTGCACATCGATTCGGAGTTTGCCGGTAATGATGCGCGAGACATCGAGCAGGTCATCGATGAGCTGCGCCTGCGCCCGCGCATTGCGCTCAATGGTCTCCAGAGCCTTAGCTGCCTCGGCGTCCCCTAACCCTCTCGTGCGCAGTATGTGTGCCCAGCCCAGAATAGAGGTCAGTGGTGTCCTCAGTTCATGCGAGACGGTGGCGAGGAACTCATCCTTGAGGCGGCTTGATTCCTGCGCCTCGCGGTACAGTCGCTCTTTCTCCACGGCGGACTCTTCGGCTTCTATCCGCGCGCGCTGCGCGGCCTCGTAGAGCCTGGCGTTATCCATCGCGACAGCCGCCTGCGCGGCGAGCCCCTCGATGATGCGCGCCGCACGCTCGGTGAAGATGCCCTCTTCCGAATGACCGAAGAACAGCCCGCCGAGAACTTCACCCGAGCGCGAGACGACGGGGACGGCTAGATAGCTCGTCACGGGCAGATGGCCCTCGGGCATACCGTAAAAAGGTGAGTTCTTACCATAGCGTGGGTCTTTTTTCACGTCCGCGATGAGCACTGTGCCCTCGCCATTGAAGGTCGGCGCAAAGATGTCGGTGGCGCGCGGCATGGGTAAATGCGCGAACGTTTCGCGCGACACACCCGAGAGGGTGTAGAGCATGTAGGATGCACCGCGCTCGTCCAGCACGTTATAGAAGAAGGAGCCGAACTGCGCGCCCGAAATCTCTGTCGCCGCGTCTGTGACGGCCTGCACTAACTTGTGCTGATCGAGTTCGGCCGCGAGTGTCTGCCCGAGGCGGTTGACCGTGTTTATAACTTCGGCCTGCTCGCGCAACTCTTCCGCCGCGCGCTTACGATCAGTAATGTCGCGGGCAATCTTCGACGCGCCGATAATCCGCCCGTCTGTGTCCCTCACGGGCGAGACTGTGAGAGATACTTCTATGAGCGTGCCATCCTTGCGCCGTCGCACGGTCTCGTAATGATCCACGCGCGCGCCGCGCCCGATCTGTTCAAGGATGTGCGGTTCCTCGTCCGCGCGGTCTTCGGGGATCAACATCGTGACGGGCTGCCCGATGGCTTCTGCCGCAGTGTAGCCATAGAGCTTCTCGGCTCCCGGATTCCAACTGAGAATGATGCCGTCCAGATTCTTACTGATAATCGCGTCGTCCGAGTTTTCGACGATGGCCGCCGCCTGGAGCAGTTTCTCCTCGGCGCGTCTGCGCTCTGTAATATCGCGTGCGATCTTCGAGGCCCCGATGATGTTCCCGTCCGGCCCCTTGATAGGCGACACGGTCAGCGAGATGTCTATCCGCGTCCCGTCCTTGCGAACGCGAACTGTCTCGTAATGCTCGATCCGCTTGCCGGCACGCAGGCGCGCCAGGATGGTCGGCTCCTCGTCCAGGTGGTCTGCCGGTATCAGGATGGTGACAGGCCGACCGACCGCCTCCTCCGCCGTGTAGCCGAAGATGCGCTCGGCCCCCTTATTCCAGCTCGTGATGACGCCTTCGAGCGTCTTGCTGATGATGGCATCCTCTGCTGTTTCGATGATGGCCGTGAGCCAGTAAGGGGCCAGTTCTCCCCCGAGCATTTCAGCAATCCGGGCTTCCGTGGTTTTATCGTCGGGCAGACCTGTTGGCGGGGACACGATCGACATAGATACACTTATGACGCGAAACAAAGTAGAAGTAACGACGGGGGAATGCTCAGGGGAATGAGTGGACTATACCAACTCGTCCCAGATATTACCATGACTTTGTTGCAGCGAAATAATATGTCACTTCCCTGAAAGGGCCTGCAACGGGGGCAGGGCGTGCTGGCTCAAGCCCTTACCCACTCGGCTCCATGCCGCCTGAGGATGGGTGCTGCAAGCTTCTGCCTTGCCCGACAATTAAGCGATTATGCAATAAACCTGCATAACTCGTGCATAAGTGTATGCTCAAAGCTCTGATATGCATACTTTCTGAATTGTTGGGCAAAGCCGTTATTCCAGGCAATCTAACAACTCATTCAACCCGAGCCCGCGATAGCATGGCTTTCATGATTATCCTTTGCCATCATCTTGATTGCCTCTTTCGGCGGGCTCTACAGTCCTTCAAGCTTTACACCTCTTGGATTTTCCTCGCCCACCGTGCTACCCTGTCGCGGTTTCGGATGGGCGATAGAGTGCGTTGCCAAGGGTCGGGCGACCTGCTTCATTACCTCCGTTTTAACCCTGTGAGATAGCCTATTATGACGTGCTAGACCAGCGCCTCGAACCGTGGTTTCAGGCGATAGCCGCGTAGGCAGTTGAAGGAGTGCTACGTGGTGATACGCGAAGAAACCGCCCTCAGTCGGCATGGCGCAGGCGTCAGCGATGTGATCTCGATGTGGACACATCGGCGCGCCCTCAAGTCGCTCGCCCGCTACGATCTGAGAAGAGCCTATGCCGGTACGGTCGGTGGCATGTTGTGGACGTTCCTGACTCCACTCATTCCGGTTCTCATCTTTTCATCGATTTTCGCGTTCGCTCTCAAGCTCCCGCTCGGTGGTGCTCCGTACATCTTTGGTTTCGCTGCGGCCTACGTGCCGTGGCTACTTCTTTCGGCCTCGATCTCCAGCGCGACGGGCTCCATCGTCGAGCATAGTTACCTGGTTAAGCGAATACATTTTCCGGTTGAGATTATCCCTGCGGACGCTGTGCTCATACACTCGCTCCCGCACGCTTTTCTGCTGGCTCTCGTGAGCGGCGTCTGCCTGATCGGCGGTTATGGCAGATTGCCCGATCTGCTGCTCGTTCTATACTTCTATCTGTGCGCCATCATATTCACGATCAGCACCGGCTTTCTGGTATCGTCAATCACAGTCGTCATGCGAGACTTCCAGCAGATGCTGCCTTCGATTCTACAGGTTTGGTTCTGGCTTACGCCCATCGCCTGGGCCAGCAGTCAACTCCCCCCTGCTGGCCGGACGCTGCTCGCGTTCAATCCCGCCAGCTATATCGTGTCAGGCTATCGACACGCCCTGATGCCGAAAATCTTCGCCGCCCCCACCGCGTTCGATACTGCGGCCTTCTGGCTTATGTCCCTCGCCATGCTTGCGATCGGATCAACCTGCTTCAGGCGTCTGCGCGTCTATTTCTGGGATTGCTTATAAGACCGAATGCCTTACCCCTTCATGGATAGAGATTACGTTTCTCCGGGCTTGAACGTGGTCGTGCCGGACGCGCATTTTCCTCGGATGCGAGTGGGCGACCGCTTCAGTCATCCGTGGAAGTATCTGCGCCGCGAAGTTTCCCATCATTGGTACGTAGACGACCGATTCCCCCTCATGGGTTTCATGAATCGTGATGAGGCGACCATTCTGTATAACATCGCCCTGCAATTCGCGGGCAGCTCCGCTCTTGAGATCGGTGGCTGGCTGGGGTGGTCTACATGTCACCTCGCGTTGGCAGGCGTGAGGCTGGACGTTATCGACCCCGCTCACGCCGACCCGGACTTCAGGGCGATCGTTGAACAGTCACTCGCCGGATGTGGTGTGTCGGCAAACGTCAATCTCGCCGCCAGCCGGAGCCCGGAAGGTGTACGCGACCTCGCCGAAGAGCGCAGCAAAACATGGAGCCTCTTCGTTATTGATGGAGATCACGAGGGGCTCGGGCCGCTGCTGGACGCCCGCACATGTCTGCCGTACGCTGATCGAGACTGCGCCTTCGTCTTTCACGATCTGGCCTCACCGGCGGTTGCCGCTGGCCTCCGTTATTTGCAGCGCGAGGGCTTCGACGTTCTCATCTATCAAACCCAACAGATTATGGGGATCGCCTGGCGAGGGCGCGTGACGCCGATCACGCACATCCCAGACCCGGATATTGCGTGGCAGCTTCCGCATCATCTCGTGGGACTGCCGGTATCGGGCATTGACTTCAACGCGCATGCAGATGAAGCCCCGCCATCATCAATCAAGGCAGGCGAGCCCAATGATTCGGATGGGACTACTGTGGAAGGTCTCGGGCGGGAAGGCGATGGGCGCACTGGCCCAAGGCTGCTACGGGATGTCTATGACAATGATGCTGGCGATTGGCGGCCCTCTGTGTGCATCGTGTCGAACGAAGTCGTGGGCCCATTCAAGAACGGCGGGATCGGGACATCGATGACGGGCTTGGCCGAACACCTTGCTGATTCGGGATGCCGCCTGACGATTCTTTACACGGGAGGCGTGTGGGCCCCGGACATTCACCTCGGTAAGTGGCGGACGCGTTACGCGGAGCTAGGCATTGATTTCGTCGACATCTCCATCGAGAAGATGAAGTCTGTGGATGGCCCTGTAAAGAACTACGGCTTCGGAATTCCTTTTCTCGTCTACCAGTACCTCGCCGCGAAACAGTTTGATGTGATTCACTTCAACGACTGCACAGGGGAAGGCAACATGTGTCTTGCGGCCAAAAAACTTGGCCTGGCGTTTCAAGATACCCTGCTGGTCTTGGCGCTGCACAGTCCATCCCAATGGGTGCTGGAGTTGAATCATATGATGCCGACCAGCCTGCTGCTGTCGGCCTACAATTATGCCGAGCACCTGAGCGTAAAATGTGCTGATGTCCTCTGGAGTCCGAGCAGGTATTTGATCGAGTGGGCGCGGCTGCGCGGATTCAAATTGCCTAAGCAGACGTTCGTTCAGCAATACTGCCTCCCGTCTCAACGCCTGAGAGAACAGGGTGAGGGCCCGGCAGACTTTCCTGCGGTGCGCTACGGACAGGCCGCGCCTCCGAAGGAGATAGTGTTTTTCGGTCGCCTGGAGGAGAGAAAAGGACTGCGGCTGTTCTGCAACGCCATACATTCGCTGAGGCAGGAGTTTGCCGATCGAGGCATCTCGGTGACGTTTCTTGGAAAAGCGCAGACCTGCGGCGGCATGAACAGTTTGGAGTATATCGCCCAACGCTCCAAGGAGTGGCAGTTCCCTGTGACGACGGTGACGAATCTGGGCCAGCCCGAAGCGCTGTCCTACCTGCTTTCGGGCGAGAAGCTCGCGGTCATGGCGGCTCCCGTTGACAACTCGCCCTGCACTGTCTACGAAGCGCTGGCCTGGGGGATTCCGTTCCTCGCGGCGCGTACGGGCGGCGTTCCCGAATTGGTGCACGAGGCCCATCAGGATCGAGTGCTGTTTGAGTGCACGACGGAGGCGCTGGCCGGCGCTCTGCTCGGCGCGCTGGATAGCGGCGGGTGGGTCGCCGCACCATCACAGTCGCAGGAGGAGATCAGACGGGTGTGGGCTTCGTTTCACGCGGACTCAAGACGCTACCTGACACCGCGTAAGCTTGACCCCGTGCCCGCGCCTCGTGTCGTCGCCATCGTTGAGGGTAGTTCTACGGAGGAGCTTCAGGCGACGCTTGAGTCGCTCGCCGCAACCGCTGCCGTTGACCGGGTCGTCATCTTGAATCGCCAGGGCGTGAGCGTCCCACCGGCGGCGGGCAAGTTCTCGGTTCGCAATCTCGACCTCTGCGTCGAAGAGCCGGAGGCATTCGGCGCAGAGATCGCCAAATTTGCTGACGAAGCGATTTTGATGATTCACTCCGGCATACGCGTTCGGGCGGATGCCTTCGCCCGCATGCTCGCGGCGCTCGACGACCCGGACATAGACGGCCTTCAACCGGCCACGGAAGTGATCGGCGAACGGGCGCGAAAAACAGTTCTGCCTTTGGGCGGCGATCCGTCGTTCACGCTCTTTGAAGGCGCAACCTTCACGGGCGGACTGCTCGTGCGCGGTGAAGGATTAAGGCGCGCGAGCCTGTGGCGCGAGCTTGCAGTGGAGAGCGCCTTCATGGGGCTCGCCGATTTCTGCGTGACGCGCGGCATGGATATTTGGCCTTACCCCCTGCCCGTGTTTGAGCGTCCTGAGGAATGGACGGAGAGCACCGCCAGGACGCTTCCGACACGAGTCAAGGCGTTTGGCGACTGTTCACCTGTCGACCGCTACTACATGCTGGCCGCCGGGTATGGCGCGGCCGGGTACGTTTCCGGGACAAACGAACAAGCCGGAAGGCAAAGAATGACGGCCCTGGCGATGATAGACCTCGGCCTTCTGCCACTCGTCCGCCTCGCTTCGTGGACGCGCAGGCGCATGCGCGACATCCTGCCGCGCATGCCGCTCGGCCCCATCGAACGCCGTCTCGAACGGCTCCTGCGAGGGAACGGATGACGACTTCGGGCACGGCCATCGCTTTCGCTCAGGTGGTGAAGAGCTTTCGGTATTTTGCCTCGCCTCTACACCGCATCAAAGAGGCGCTCCATCCGTGGGGGAAGATTTATCACACGCCCCTGCCGGTTCTGCGCGGCGTCACTTTCAGCATTCCTCAGGGGCAGACGGTTGCTATCCTTGGGCCGAACGGCGTCGGAAAGTCAACGC
Source organism: Pyrinomonadaceae bacterium (assembly GCA_036522655.1). GTDB lineage: Bacteria > Acidobacteriota > Blastocatellia > Pyrinomonadales > Pyrinomonadaceae > DASQYE01. The sequence goes on from DATDFK010000009.1 coordinate 19,179, forward strand.
TGCTTCACCTGGTGGCGGGAGTCCTCAAGCCGTCTGCCGGTGCTGTGACCGTCAGGGGCAGCGTGTTTGCTCTTCTAGACCTTGCGGGCGGCCTCGCTCCTGAACTCACAGGGAGGGAGAACGTGCGCTACTTCCACGAGGTCATTGCCAATAGCGCCGGTGACTGGAAGGAGATGGAGCGGTTCGTAGAGACATTCGCCGATATTGGCGACTACTTCGATCGCCCCGTTCGCACATATTCCTCGGGTATGCTGCTTCGGCTGGCATTTGCCGCCGCCATCTCCACGGAACCCGACATCCTCCTGATAGACGAAGTGATCGCCGTCGGCGACGCCCGTTTCCAGCAGAAGTGCTTTAAAAGAATTCGTGAGCTGCACGACCGTGGAACCACAATCCTGCTCGTCACTCATGCGGTGGAGATGGTTCCAGGATTGTGCGACCGAGTGCTGCTGTTCGATCACGGCGAGCTGGTGTTTGATGGAGACCCGGCGGCAGGCGTCGATCGTTACTACCAGTTGTTCTTCAAGACGCCCCAGCGACCGATTCAAGAGGCAGCGCATGAGAGACTTCGGTACGGAGCGGGAGGCGCGAGGATTGTCAGAAGCTTTGCGACGCCGGACGGCGTTAACGAGACGCGGAATTTCTCGCGGGGTGAGCGGGTCACTATCGTCATGGAGGTCGAGTTCGACCGCACGGTCGCGGCCCCTCAATTCGGATTCAGTTGCTCGACCAAAGAGGGAGTCCGCGTGTATGCGACGACGACGGCGCTGCTCGGATGTCGCCCTGCGTCCGCCTCTGCCGGTGAGCGTCGGCGCGTCGAGATCACCTTCAGGCTGTCGGTCGCCGTCGGAGACCTCTTCATTGATTTTTCGATCTTTGAGCTGGATCGCGGATCAATCGTTGTTCTCGACGCTCGTTATGGAGTTCTGCATCTCGCCATCACGTCCTTGCGTGACTGTTTCGGCGTCGTTGACCTTGAAGCCGAGATCGCCGAATCGACGCTCGGACGGGGCGACCGCGACGCTCAGCTCTTAACAACACATGCGGGCGGCCATGCCGGCCATACGAACCAGGACGGGACGAGGTGGGCCGATTCATGAGCGTGTGCGCCGGTCGTCCCGGAGAGATTTACCCATGAGCGTATCAACCATGCACGTCATCACCAGCCTTGATGGCGGCGGTGCGGAACGATTGCTGACGAACCTCGTCACGCAACAGAGTTCGACCAACGGGCATGCCTTCGTTGTCTGTCTACAGGGTGAAGGAGTCTTTCTGCCGACGGTTGAAGCCGCAGGAGTCGAAGTCATCGACCTCGGCATACGGCGTCGAAGGAACGCGCTCGACGGACTCTTCAGGCTGGCGAAACTGATTCGCCAGCGACGGCCTGCGGTCGTCCAGGGATGGATGTACCCGGCGAATGTCTTCGCCTCGCTGGCTCTCTGGCTTGCCGGACGGCGTGGCACGCAGTTGATCTGGGGCATCTTCTGTTCTGATACCTGCGCCGGCCAATACCCCTGGAAAAACCTCTTTCGTCGCCTGGGCAAGCTGTTCTCACCTTACGTTGACGGCATCATTTACAATGCGAGTCAGGCGCGCGACTTTCATCACTCTTTCGGATTTCGCGAGCCGCGCTCGCTCGTTATTCCCAACTGTCTCGATACCAGGAAATTCTGCCGCGACCTGGAGCTTCGCCAGCCGGTTCGACGTGAGTTCGGTCTCCCTGATGACGCCATCATGGTAGTAATAGTGGCGCGAGTAGACCCGATGAAGAACTGGGCGGGAGTGCTCGACGCCACGCGCGACATTCCGGGTGTCATTACCGTCGGCGTCGGGAAGGGAACCGATGAACTGCCGCAACAGCCCGGCTTCATAGGGCTCGGCTGGCGCGACGACGTTCAGCGCATATTAAGCGCCGCAGACATTTTCCTGCTCGCTTCGGTCTTCGGAGAAGGAACATCGATGGCGCTGGTAGAGGCGATGTCCTGTAGTCTCCCTTGCGTGGTCACCGACGTTGGCGGCAACAGCACCATCATCGGGGATGCCGGTATCGTCGTGCCGCCCCGGCAGGTCTCGCCTCTTCGAGACGCGCTGCTGCGACTCGCGGGAGACAGGCGGCTCAGGGAAGAGATGGGACGCGCAGCGCGCGCACGCATCTCGACAGGCCATTCGGCTGACGATGTCGCCATCATGTTTGAAGGCTTTGCGAAAGCCAACGGGGGTGCGGCGTGACTGCACAGAACGCGACTCGCGTCGGCCCCGTCTATTTCCAGCCGCTTGAACAGGAGTTGCGTCCGGTTGCCCGATACCTCTCCGGGCATCTGCTCAATGCCGGGTGCGGTAATCGTAACGTCAGCGCCTACCTGCTGGCGAACGCGGCCACGAAGATCACGGACTACGACATCGCCTCGCAGTACCCGGAGGTCATCGTCGGCCCCCTCGAATCAATGCCGTTCGAGGATGCGACATTCGACAGCGTTCTGTGCAACGCCGTGCTGGAACACGTCGCCAACGCGGAGGACTCCATGCGTGAGCTGGCGCGTGTGGTCAGGCCGAATGGACACGTCGTCGTCGCTGTCCCGTTCCTTCAACCCTTCCATGCATGTCCTACAGACTTCAGGCGCTACACCGCCGATGGGCTGGCTGCGCTGGGACGCCGGGCGGGACTCGATGTCGTCTGCGTCTTGCCTGTGCACTCCATCGCTCAGACCTTGGGCTGGATACTATGGGAGTATGCGCAGGAGAAGGGCGGCAGGCTTCGGCGCTTTGTGGCGTGGGCGGTCGCCTACACTGCCACGCGACTATGGAAGAGCACCGACACGACCGTGGTCAGAAACGCGAACACTTTTCAGGCGGTGTTCCGCCGCCCGCCGCAGGAGGGCCGTAATGAGTTGGCGAACGCATGGCGCGAGAGGGCTGTGCCCGACTCCTGCGCCGACGTGCCGACGATGCTTGTGCCTGACGAGTTGCGGCTGTTGCATTACCTGGCCGACGATTACTACACCGGAGAGGGAGCCATCGTAGACGCCGGATGTTTCCTTGGCGGGTCAACGCTCGCTCTCGCCGATGGTCTGCGCCGCAATCTTCGCAGGCGTGGATGTGACGCAGAGAAACTGATTCACTCCTATGATCGCTTTGAGATCGAGGCGTGGACGCTCGGCTCATATTTCCCTAAGTCGGCGCAAGCCGGAGAAAGCTTCAGACCTCTTTTCGATCGCAACCTTGCCCCGTATGCCGACCTTGTGGAGGTTCACGGCGGCGATATACGTTCCCATCCCTGGACAGGTGGCCCGATCGAGATACTCTTCATCGACGTTGCCAAGCATTGGACGGTGTGCGACTGGGTCACATGGCAGTTTTTCCCTCATCTTATTCCGGGCAAGTCCGTCGTCATCCAGCAGGACTATCTCTATCATCACTGGGTCGCGTGGCTTCACGTGACAATGGAATTCTACTCGGACTACTTCGAGTATGTCTGCGATACGGGCGTCAATTCCGTGGTATTTCTCAACACGAAGCGGATACCGGAGGGCGTCTTACGCGAAAGAACGGTCGAGAGCCTGACCACGGCGGAGAAGATCGAACTGATGGATCGCGCCGCCGCTCGATTTACCGGCGAGCAGGCCCGGGTGCTCCGGTCGGCGAAGCAGCACTTCCTTGAGATGTTAGGAGAATCATGACTCCGCACATGGCGCACAGCGACATCGACTACGACCTCTTGATGAAGATACAAAAGGGGACGATGGCGTATCAGTACCGGGGCGTGCCTCTTCAGAAGAACCCGTTCGATCTCGCGCTCTATACGTTGCTTCTCGACCGGACGAGGCCGCGAACGCTGATCGAGATCGGTTCCTACCAGGGCGGCAGCGCCATCTGGTTCGCCGATCAGGCGAGTCTTCTGGGACTAGACCTGCGCGTCCTCTCGATTGATCTCGAAGTCCCAGCGACTGTGGCCCGTCCATCGATCGACTTTCTGCTTGGCGATGCTCACAAGCTTGGGGCAGTCCTCCCCTCATCTGTCATGAACACCATCGAGCGTCCGCTGATGGTTGTCGAGGACTCCAGCCATCTGGCCGGAACGACTGCGGCTGTCCTTGAGTTTTTTGATACATGGCTGCGTCCCGGCGAGTACATCGTCATCGAGGACGGCATCCTCTCGGACATGCGTGTCGCCGCTCTGTATGATGGAGGCCCACTGCGGGCCATCGAAGCTTTTCTTGAGAAGAACGACGGCAGGTACGAAGTAGACCGAGGCTTGTGCGACTATTACGGAAGAAACGTCACTTGGAATGTGAATGGCTATCTTCGCCGCTTGTAAACGCGAGCTTGAGGGCGGTGAAATCCGGGACTGTGTGAGCCGATAAGATGAGTCACGTTTTCGATCTCGAAGTGGAGTTTCTCAATCTCTTCGACTCGTGCCGGGCCGCAACGATGACCTCGGTCGAGCGTATGTACGCGCTTTATCAGGCTACCTGTCATGTGCTCGATCGTGATGTTCCGGGCGATCTGGTCGAGTGCGGTGTGTGGCGCGGCGGGTCTGTGATGCTCATGGCTTACACTTTGCTCGCGCGCGGCTGTACAGACCGCACGATATGGCTCTACGACACATTCGATGGCGTGCCGCCGCCCGGCGATGAGGATGTGCAGGAGATGACGGGGCGTCGGGCCAGGGAAATCCTTGATGAGCGCGAGCGCTCTCAAGATGATCCCTTCTGGGGCATCGCTCCGCGCGAACTGGTCGAGCGGAACCTTCGCCTTACGCGGTATCCGATGCACCTGTTTCGCTTTGTCGAGGGCGACGTGATGGAGACAATTCCGGCGGAAGCTCCGGCGAGCCTGTCGCTTCTCAGGCTCGACACCGATTGGTATCAATCTACCAGGCACGAGCTGGAGCAGCTTTACCCGAGGCTATCCCCGGGCGGTGTCTTAATCGTGGACGATTACGGCTACTGGCGCGGGGCCCGCAGGGCGACGGACGAATACTTCCAGACCCTTGAGGCGCGTCCGCTTCTGAACCGGATTGACTACACTGGTCGAATCTGCGTGAAGCCGTTCGAGGCGCGTTAACCTTATCGCCGCAACGGACATGCTCTGAAGCATCAGTCTCGTTGAGTGAACGGTTGTTGAGCACTATGAAGGTGTTCGATCAGGACTCGATCAGCCGTATGCCGCGCTGCGCGTCTACGGCTCCCCAACGCAGTTCCTGAGCCTCGCGGCGGGATGCTGTGCGGAGCAGCGGGAGACGCATGTCAGAGGCGACCACTTCGGGCAGCAGCGGCATCAACATTTCCACATCGACGGCCGGATGATTCATCACAGGGCTTCGCAGCATGTCGAGCAACTCCGCGTGCTTCGGATGCCCGGGCGAGGTGACATCCGCCTTCGCAAACGCGTCCTCCGCATACGCGCCGTAGTTGGTCACTCGCTGAAACCATATGCTGTCCACCCCAAGGCGCAGGCCAAGCTCGATGAATTCATGCATTTCCCGATAGTTCTCCTCCTGCACGACGAAGTTGATTTGAAAGCGCCGGAGCGCGCCCGCGCGCCGCATCTCTGCCATCAGTTCGAGGTTCTGCATGAGGATCGGCCATTTCCCCGGACGCCGCAGCCGCTCGTACGTTTCGGCGCGTGCCGCGTCGATTGACACGGAGAGGATGTCGATCATCTCCGGCAGATCGGGGAACTGGCTCCACCGTTCGGCAGTCAATAGCTGGCCGTTCGTGATGAGGTAGAGATAAAGGTCTGGATACTCTTTGCGATTGAGCGCGGCAAGGATGGAGCGATAGTGCTTGCTCGCGAACGCTTCGCCGCCGCCGGAAATGTAGCTCTGCCCGTCCACTTGACGAAGCAGCGGCAGGATGACGCGCCGGGCCGATTCATTGTAAACGTCCTGTTCATCCGCCTTCGCGGTAACGATCTCCGTGCGGCACGAAGGGCAGGCCAGGTTGCAGCTCGGGTCGTGGTTCAACTGCACCATCTGCGGGACTTCTTCGAGCACGACCGACCGCTCGTCTATGTAACGACGAAGGAGCGGATCGGTGATCTCGGCCTTCAACGGAAGTTTCCGCGCGGCGATGTAAGAGCAAAGCGTCCGGCTGCAATAACTGAAGTCGCCGTCGTGCACCGAACGTCGTATCTCCACCGCAACCTCAGAGTTCCACACCGCGTCGGCTGACGGCGCATCGAGCACATTCCCAACCGCGAATGGAACCCACGCCGGGCAGCAGCAGGCGAACGCGTCACCTTTGTAGCCGGTGGCTAGATGGGTGAACGGCATCGGGCAGAACTTGTCGCTCAGGTCATAGTTCGTTCCATCCAGATCACCGGCGCACATGCCTTGCTCGCGCTGTGCGGCATAGGCACGGCTCAGCAGTTGTTGCGCAGTGGGGCAGACGGCCTGAATGCGCAGCGCCCTCCTGATGAAGACAATCGCCTCGTCCAGACGCCCTCGCTCGATGAGCAACTCCGCGTGCGCGAGCAGTGAGGGACGCGAGTCCGGCTGCTCTTCCAGGAGCAGTGTGGTCACGTTTGCGACATCGCCCGCGAACGCCTTTCGCGGCGACAGGTAATCCGCGAACGCGCGGACTGCTTTCGCCTGAACGGAGATGTCAACATACGAACGAAGTCCGGCACTCCTGTGTCGCACGCCACTGGAGTCCAGGCGTTGACAGGCATCGAGCAGCGACTCGACGAAGCGGCGACGGTCGCCGCCGTCGTGATCGGCTGCAAGTTCATCCGCAAGCGTAGCCAGGCGCAGAGCATCGGCAACGAGCGACGAGAGAATCTCCGCGCGCCTTTCGTCGCTTATCTCGAACTCGGCCAGGGCGCGACGAGCCCAACGCTTCGCGACGCGAACGCTCCCGAACCACGTCTCCCATAGACTCCGTATGTCGGAGACGTAGCGATGCTGCTTCATTACGCTGAGACTTATCATGTTGTCGGCTGGCGTGTGAGTTGGCTGATGAATAACTGTATGACGAGCGGGCTCTGCATAGCCGGGTCTCGGAGGACGGCTTGCAGTTGTTCGTGTTCCGGGTGTGTCGGGGCCGCAACGTCACGGGCCGAGAACACCGCCGCGCCCTCATGGCCGAAGCTGTAGTACCTCTGGAACACGACGCGATCCGCGCCGACTTCCTCGGCCAACTTTACGAAGGCGGGCATCTCACGGAAATTGGCGCTCTGGACGACGAACGCGAGCACGAAGCTGACGGGGGCTTTGGCGTCAAGAAAAAGGTCGCTGCTGACCGACTGCACGCCGCCGGAGAAGCGGTTTCGCAGGAACGTGCCTGCCCTGCTTATCTCGCCCATCACGGCCAAATTCTCGTGAATCACCTCCCACCGTCCGGGGCGTCTGACGTTCTCGTATGTCTCCTTTGTCGCGGCGTCAACAGAGACGCGCAACTCAACGATTTTTTCTGCCAGGTGCGGCATCGCCTTCCAGACTTTAGGCGTCAGGCCGAGGCCGTTCGTCAGTAGATAGAGCTTAACGCCGTCGAACTCCGGCTCCCGAAGCGCCTCCAGAATCGAGCGGTAATGGCGGCTGGCAAACGGGTCGCCCCACGCCGTCAGGTGTAGACCTACTTGCTGCCCGCGAAGCAGCGGCAGGATTACCCGGTCGCGTGCGCGGTCGAGCCGCTCGTTCTGCGCTTTGTCCGCCATGATGATGCCGACGCGGCAAGACGGGCACGCCAAGTTACACGAGCTATCGTGGCCGAGCGCGATGAGTCGCGGGCCGTCTTCGAGAGTAGTTTCGCGGCGCTCGATGATGCGGCGCAGGCGCGGCGACGTAACCTCTTCCGAGCGTGGCAGCGCGTCGTTCAGGATTGAGGGGCACATCGTCCGGCTGCAATACGAATAGTCACCGTCGAGCACGGAGCGACGAATCTCCTGGGCCTGTTCCGAGTTCCACACCTCGGCGGGCGATTCGGCTTCCACGACGTTGCCTGCGACGTACGGGAGCCACGCGGCGCAATCGCAAAGATAGGCCGAACCCATCACCTGCTCGGTCAGGTTCGTGTCCTCATTCCATCTCGTTGACTGCCCGCTCACGAGCACTTCAAACGGCCTCGGGCAGAAGCGTCCGCGCAGGTCGGCCAGCCCGCTCTGCTCGACGGGCTCGACCGTGCCGATGGCCCGAAGGCGCGCACGCAGCGCGTCCATGAGAAGGCGCTGCGACACGGGGCACGCCGACACTACGCTCAGGGCGCGACGTGCGCAATCGGCGGCCTCGTCGTACCTGCCTGCCGACAGCATGCGTCGTCCGGCAGCGACCAGCGGTTCGCGCCAGCTCCCCGTCGCGGCGGCGAGCCGAAGCGCGACATTGATTTCCCCCTCCACGCCTTGAAGTGAAAACTCCTTCGCGATCTCTCGCACGAGCAGATCGAAGACGGCCAGCGACGCCGTGATGTCGCAATAGGCGCGGAGCTTAGATTCGCTGCCGGTGATCTCTTCCTGATATGCGATCCAGCTCAGCGTGTGTTGAAAGCTGGTCGCGAATGACCGATCATCGAGAACGGTGGGCCCACGGTCGAGCGCTGGCAGGATGCAGGCGAGGCGTTCGGCCAACCCGGACACAATCTCGGCCACGTGCATTTCACCCTTCGCGCTCTTCAGAACATTCTTGACGTTCGCTTGAGCCCATTCAGGCAAACGGCGTCGCCAACGATTTCTTCCACGCGTACGAAGAGCTTTTAAACGGAGTGACAGGTTAATGGTCATAAAGGATACCAAGCGATAGTGTAAGCGACACTGAATCCCTAAGTCCAGATTCGCAAGTGAATGCCCTGATGTTTCTCCGCATACAAGGCTCCGGTGAGCGTAAATGGTCGGATTTATGGACGCGCTCAATATCAGAAGGGTAATATCGGTGGCTCTTGTAACGATAGGATGGCAGCAAAGGGAAATCCGCAGGGAGTGTCGAACGGTAAATGCAAAGAATGTGGGCGCGGGGATGCCGGGCGTAAAACGTTTTCGCCGTATATGGAACAAAGACCGATGAGACTTTGTTTATTCCTGCTATTGTTCATTTGCCTGGGCAGTTCCTTTAGTCAAGCTTCCCGCCGACACGGCTGTCATTACTGGTGAAACTTCCAGAGGTATAAAAACTTTGCGGTTGTAACCTCCGGCCATGCTCGAACGTGATGGTGCTGGAAAGCGACTTATCGAAGGGGCTAGGGAAGGGAAAATGAGAGTCTTTATTGCAGGGGCAACAGGAGTTTTAGGCCGCCGGATGGTGCGGCAGTTTGTGGAGAAAAATCACCGTGTTGTAGGTCTGGCGCGCGATGAAAATGGGAAACAAAGGATTGAAAGGTTGGGCGGCGAGCCCGTCATCGGCAATATTTTCGATGCCGAGACGCTGGCTGCGGCGGTCACACAGGCAGATGTCGTAATTCACGCCGCGACCGCGATTCCGGCTCAGGTTTCGAGCAAGGGCGCGGACTGGGATTTGAATGATCGTCTGCGGCGCGAAGGGACGCGGGCTCTGACCGAAGCGGCAGGGAAGCTGGGGGCGAAGACTTACATACAGCAAAGCATCGTCTGGGTCGCTCGTCCCGCCGATGACTCGTTCTTTGACGAAAAGAGTGTGGTGAAAGAGCCGGGCGAGCTATACCGTTCGGCCTTTGATGGCGAGCAGATCGCCCTTGAAGCAGGCGAGAAGTATGGCTTCAATGTTTCCGTTCTGCGTTGCGGCGGCTTTTACGCGCCCGACGCGTATCACACACGCGCTCTTGCTCAAGGGTTATTGAAACGCCGCCTGCCACTCATCGGCGCGGGCGAAGCGATTTCCGCTAACCTGCATGCAGACGATGCTGCAAACGCTTTTCTCGTCGCGGCGGAAGCCGGGAGGCGAGGGTTGTGGCACGTCACCGATGACGAGCCGATGATGATCAGAGATATGCTGTTTGAATTCGCCGGGAAGCTCGGCGCGCCCGCGCCGCGCCGGATTCCATTATGGCTTGCGAGGTGGGTTGTTGGGAAAAGCGTGATTGAATTTTTCACTCGCTCGACTCGCACCTCCAACCGGCTCTTCCGCGAAGAGTTGAATTGGTCGCCGCGCTTTTCGTCTTTCCGTGCGGGTTTAGAAGAGGTTATTGCAACCTGGCGAACAGAGGGTTTCGCCGCCTGAAGAGGGGTGAGAAATGAACAATCAAAATACGCGAAGATTAAAACTGGCGGCTTTAGGGCTCATCGGATTTCATGTTTTGATAGTTGTTCTGCACTCTGTCGCGCACGAGGTTTTGCCCGTCAAGGCGACGGTGGCGCAACTCGCATTCATCATCCCGGTCATTGTCTTCGCGCCTGTGATTGCGGGATTCATGCTTCCGAAATTTAGCAAAGCCGGGGCGGTCATGCTGCTGGTTTCAATGTTCGGCTCGTTCGTCTTCGGCCTCTACTACCATTTCATAGCCGACACTATTGATCACGTGGCGCACGTTGCCCATTTAGAGCCTGCGTTCTGGTCAGCGATGTTTCGGATTACGGCTTACCTGCTCCTCGTTTCAGAGGCTCTCGGAACCGCCGTCGCCGGGCTTTCGCTTTTCAGTGAATCCACATCTTTCAAACATTATGCAGCTCGAACGGATTTTTGAAGAGCATCAAATCTGCCGGAAGGGCCACGGCCCGTGAAGCACCAGGCCGAGTTGGGTGTCGGACGAGCTTGCCGACCATAAGCGGAGCCAAGGATTGAAGTTCCCCGGCAATCCCCCTTCGGGCCCACGCATTGGTCATGAGTCTCTTAATCTCGACGAAGAAGGCTTCTCCGGCAAGTCTGCTTCCCACACCATCAACGGACATTCGATAGTCTTTCGCCTGACCTACGGACAGTTCAGCTTCCTGTTCACAGGCGATCTGAACGACGAGGCCGCGCGTATCCTGACTCGCGCACACAATAGCGGCGGGGTGAATCTACAGGCGGAAGTCTTCAAGGTTCCGCATCACGGCTCAGCCGACTTTTCGTCCGCGCTTCTGCAAGCCGTTTCGCCCGTCATCTCCGTCATTTCATCCGGCGATGAAACGGCGCGTAAGGAATTTATTCACCCGCGCGCCGTGGCTCCCGCAGGAAGGCTCGAACTCCTGATGCGGCGAGCGCGCATGCTCGCCGTCTGCATTGATGCATGTACCGCCCCGCCACCTGTCCTATGAGCCGTGCTGCTCTTTATCCCGAATTTTCCATCTTCACTACTGAAGTTGACGGTAGCGCTCTGCCCGGCGTTTTGTCGGCAGTGATGTGATGAAGCCGACACCTCATCGCACTAGACCGTGATGTGTAGAAGCAGTACCATACTATTAATGTTCCTATATGAGGTCTGCTCAGTGATCTCGATTTTCTCTCGTCAACCTCGCTCCGATGCACTGAGTCTTCTTGAAACGTAACAACCGGCGGACTCATCGTTTCCCCTTGCAGTCACGGAACAGATTTCCCGGAGCGGGAAATTGTTATTTGGACTCATGGACTCGGCGGGATGAGACGTTACAGGAGAGCTGTCTATGTCTCTTCGTATGATAAGACTTTTTGTCGCTTCGACCTTTCAGGAATTCTTCACGGAAAGAGAATTGCTGAGAGATCAGGTGTTTCCGAGACTGGTTGATTTGTGCCGCTCGCATGGAGTGGTTTTTCAGGCGATTGATCTCCGTTGGGGGATCAATGAAGAAGCGACGGTTGATCATCGTACTGTCAGCCTTTGCCGACAGGAGATCAACCGTTGCGTGGCGGTTGGAACGAAGCCGAATTTTCTTCTGTTACTCGGTAATTCATACGGCTGGTGTCCGCTTCCTTCTGAAATAGAATCCAATACGTTCGCCTCAATCATCTCCCTGTTAAAAGCATCTGGCAATCCCCAGGATCGTCAGCGGGCCAGACGGTTATCCGGTTGGTACAAGCTTGATAGAAACGCCGTGCCGGAAGCTTACGCCTTAAGGGCGCGTCAGGGCCGGAGTTTGCATCCAGACATCTGGGCCAAACGGGAGCAACGTTTGCATGCAGCCCTGCGGCGCGCCGCAGTCATGCTCGGTTCTGATGACGAGATGTTGGCAGCGATGCTGCGACCGATCATCGAGATTGAAGCCGAAGCCGGAATCTTATCGCGCCCCGGTGCACATGATGACTGTCTCGTTGTTTTCCGGGACGTGGCTCAGCGGCAGGATGAACTCGACGGTGTTGGCGACACGCAAACAGATGACGAGTTTGCAGCATTACAGAAGAAGCGACTGTTTGAGTTGAAGAAGCGGATAAGAGCCGTCGTCGGTGATCAGCTTATAGAATTCAAAGTTGATGCGCCTTCGGGAGCGTTGCCGGGCCGCTACTATCAAGATTTTGAAACCACGATCTATGACAGGCTCAGCCGGATTGTCCGTGAGCAGCTTTCGGAATTCGAGGACTTCTCCGGGCAGGTTGAAGACCAAGAAGAACACACACGCATCCGCGCCCGTTATATGCGGAGCTATGTGCCAAGGCGAGATTTCGAGGACGGTATCCGGCACGCCATCGAAAGCGACGCAGAGGCTACGGCAACTCCTCTTGTGATTGTCGGGCCGAGCGGCAGCGGTAAGACTGCGCTGATCGCCTCTTTTTCCGCACAAGCCAAAACTCGCCTGCCTACCGCACGGACTTACTATCGTTTTGTAGGCTCCACGCCGCGCAGCGGAAATCCCGCGCAGCTCATTGCAGACTTATTACAGGAGATCGGAGAAACGGTCGAAGAAGCAGCTTCGCCCGACGCTCTGCCTGTGCTGATGCAGACATTCCGTCGCGTACTCGAAAAAGGAACGCACGAGGCGCTCTACATTTTCATAGATGGCGTAGACCGTCTGGACTTACCTGTTCCGTCATCCGCTGTGGACTGGTTGCCGACGCGATTGGCTGGTTCTGTCCGGGTCATTCTTTCCGTGAATGAAGGCGAAGTTGCTGACCACTTGAAATCTCTCCTGCCCCCGGATGCGATCTTTGTCATTCCTCCATTGAACGCGAGCGAAGCGACGGCTATCGTCGCCAGGCGGCTGGCCTTACAACAGAGGCAGGTGCAGCCGCACCAGATGGCTGCACTGGTAAACGCCGCGCTCAATGATAACGCGCGACCCCTGTATCTGCGGCTGGTGTCGTTCATGGCTGCCGGTTGGAAACATGACTTTGACCCGTCAAAGCATCTCCCGGACAGTCTGCCGGACGCGATCGACGCGGCTATCCGTGTGATTCAGGAGAAGGGCTATCACGGTGCAGCCCTGATGCGCAAAGTCTTAGGGCAGGTCGCGGCATCACGCTTCGGCATCGCCGAGCCCGATTTACTTCAACAGCTTGAGCGCGATGGCGGAGTTTTGGAAGAGTTTCTGAAAGCCCACCCCTTTTCGCCGAAGGTCGCGACGCTGCCGCCCATCGTCTGGTATCGGCTGGCGGAAGATATTCGAGAGTTTCTGGCCGAACGAATTCTCGACGGTGTTGTGATATTCGACCTCTTTCATCAATCCATTGATGAGGCCGTCAAGCGCGGCATCGGAGCCGACGAGATGGCTCGACACCATCAGGAGCTTGCGGAGCTATATAACAACGACAGGCTCTATTCGCGCTGGCTCGGGCAGGTCGATAACCGCTCGCCCAACACACGTCCACTCAGGCTGCTGCCGTTCCACCTCACACACGCCGGGCCGGAAAGGCAAACGCAGCTGGTAGAGCTTCTGTGGGACTTCGATTTCCTGATGGCGAAATGCCAGGCGGGGGAGTTCGAGGATTTGCTGGACGATTTCAGGCGCGCGCGAGCGTTGATTGAGGCAGCCCCAACTGAATTGAAGCGGGCGCATGATTTCCTCAGCGATAACGCTCATCTTTTGCGTCGCGGCAACAAGGATTGGCATGCCGGTCGCATTCTGTTGCAGATTGCCGCCGAGGCTCCGCCCGCGCATCGCGTCCGTGAAAGCGCGGAAGCGTGGCTCAAGGCCGGATATTGCCGGTGGTTTTGGTTACAGAACTTCTGGCAGCGTCCGCACTTTCCGGGTCTCAACGCGCTTCAGGGGCACACCTCTCGCCCGAATGGTTTCATCGCTATTGACAGCGAGGTGGGCATCTCCTGGTCGGAAGATGGAAGCATGCGTTCATGGAACCTTGATTCAGGCCGACTCCTTAGGGAATTCCGGGGCCATGAAGGCTCCGTCACTGCGGTCGTTCCGCTGCCGCCGAATCGCATCCTTTCATGGGGCGCGGACGGGACGGTTCGCTGCTGGGACGTTCCCTCGGCGCGCGAACTCGCACAGCTACGGCCCCACGACGGCGCACCGATCATCGTGCGCCCGCTGCGAGACGGGCGCTTTCTGAGCCTCAGCCGTGAAGATCAAACCCTGCGCGTCTGGCGCATGAGCGCCACGCCGCAACAGGTCGTCATGGATGTGAATGCCTCCGCTCTCAAAGGCTCTGTTGACGGCAATTCATCACAGCGCGGCGAAAGGTTTTTCAGAGGCGACCTGTACGTGCCGATGTTGCCTGAAACGGGATCAAGCTTCTTCACAACCATGAGCGGTGGGCTTCTCCAACTGGATGATGACCACTTCGTTACGTGGAGCATGGGAGGCGTTGCCGTCTGGTCTATCGCGGAGGCCGGTCGCATCGCGGATATCAGCTGGTTCGTCTACGAGCAGCCGAGCCACGTCCTGCCAGCCGGAGAGAGTACGCTCAAAGTTCTGACTTCCTCCGGCGCGGAATATGAATGGGACTGGCACGACCAGACTGCGAAGCGTTTGCACCAGGCTCGCGACGATGCGGGTATCTCCGAAATTGATGATTCGCGCCTCTTCGTCTGGGCGGCGCAGAACCCTGAGGCGAGACACGGTGGCGGCCCCGATTTGATTGAGTTTAGAATCCTGAATCGCACCAGCGGCGCATTGGAGCGGACGGGCCTGCTCAAGAATTTTCGGACAGACCCGCCCGGTTACTTCCGGGGCGCAATGTCCCTCGTCCCGCGCGGCATCTTTCCGGTTGATCAAGGGCGACTATGCGCATGGTCAGGCGTTGGCATAGACCTCGTAGATATGGACGCGGGACGGGTAGACAGTATCGCCAGCTTTGATATTCAAAATTTCGTGATGGCGTGCGCGCCGCTCTCCGCTTCGGAAATCCTGCTCGTTGCGGAAGGGCATCCCCTGCGGTTCGACCTCGAACGTCGTGAGGTGACGAGCCGTTTCAGGAGCACTTTGAACAACATCGAGCAGATCAGAATGCTCGACTCCGGGCGACTTCTGTTGATTGTTGATGATGGGACGCTCTGGCTCTGGAATGCAGGCGCGAGCGCGACGGCGGCGGCGGACGAAAGCACAGACGACTTCCTTGTGTCCACCGCCATCCTTGACGTTGATCGTTGCGAGCAAGTGGGTTACGGTTTAGCTGCTGTCAGCTATCTGACCCCTGAGCAGTCCGCTTACGTCGACATCTTTTCGATATACCCCGCCGTCCGTCTGTTGAAGCGTGTGACACACGCGCGTTATGAGAATGAGACGGGTCGCATCGGTTTCAGAACCCTGAACCAACTTGTCTTCAGCTGGTCAAAAGAAGGGAAGATACACGTTACAGACGCCTACTCCGGTGGGGAAATACAGATGACTATCGGCGACGGAGCGCCCGTCGTCGCCCTCGTCCCCTTCCACTTGCAGCCCTGTGAGCTACCCATATTCGGGAGCGAGCGCGGGGAAGTGCTGGCGGCGGCCCTTTCCTCGGAAGGGTCTGTGAGCATCTGCGCGCCCTATCACTTTCACTCCTGGAAATTGCACCGGGCTTCGCCGCCGAAGCCGACCGGCATCTCGGACGAGCTCAAATTTGAACATGAGCGATGGCTGTTGCTGCGGCAAAGCGGAAGCCTGGATGTGTGGGATGCCTCGTCTGTCTCATCGCTCACGCAAAGCGGCCCGGCGGTTTCGTTCGTCGTCGCCGCCGAGCCTGGCGAATTGAACGGCAGGGATTCGACGAGCATCGTTGAAGCATGCGTGCTACCGGCGGGCGGAGTCGTGTACGTAACCCACGAGCAGTCGAAGGACGGTGAGAGCCATCGCGCCGAGCCGTTTACGATGTGGCGGGTGTCGGCAGGCGATTCCGCGCCCGTCATGGTGCGCCGTTTTACTGCCGGCGTGTGGTTACTCCACGCTGTTGACGACCGCCATATTCTGTTCTCAGCCACTTCCAGCTTGGTCAGTGTGTGCGACATTTCGACCGGCGATGTCCGCCCGGCGGCGCAACTCGCGGCCGAAGTGGAGGCCGTCACGCGCGCCGGACAAACATTTATCTTTCAGCATAAGAACGGAGCGACGACGCTGTGGCAAGTCAACGATCACACGGAGGGACAGTTCCTCATCGCCGCGCCGGGCAACAGCGATGAACCGCTCCTGATAGCAGATAATCGCAGGTTCGTTCTCCGCTCTCCGGCGATGGAGGACAGGGAGGTGGCGCAATGGCACGACACGTTCGGCGGCAAGGTCATCTGCGCATTACAGTCCGGCAGTTTCCTGATTCTACTGGCGAACGGACAACTGACGCTGCTGCAAGCACGGTACGGCAACGAGATCGCCGACCTATACCACGTCCGGTGTGCGCCGCAACCGCCCGCCGTGCCTTGGATGGCCCACACAAACATTCTTGATTATGCTCTCCCGACGGTGCTGGAAAGCGTCTATCACCTCATGCGCGTCGGAGTCTTAGACCGCGCGTACACGGCACTCGAAAATCCCGAGGAGCTGATAGCGGAGAGACCGCTGGCTCAGGAACTCTTTTTCCGGCTTCTGGGAGAACGCTGCCGCCTGCTCTGGGCCGTCGGTGAAACGGGCCCCGCCGAGAAGCTCATTGAACAGCGAGATGAAATCATCGAGAGCTTGCCGACGGGTAACGCGACCATGCGCGAATGTTTTGACAGAGACCTCCGCGCTCTGGAGATAGCGATGCTTGCCGAGCGATACGCCGGAAGCGATCTGCTGGCAGCGATTGTTGCGCCGGGGTTGGATGCCACACGGGTCTTTGACCCGGACGGCGGTGGAGTCGTCAGGGCGGCTGTCGGCCTGTTGATATGGAATCTTCGCGTGTTAGAGAAACTTGAAGCCTCGGAACTCCCGGCCCGAAGGCGAGTGGCGATTCAGAGGATCGCGGAGGTGGGCCAGGCTCATGTGGCCCACGATTTCTGGAACAGCATTCATAGCATGCTCGGACAGCCACAACAGCCATCGGGTGAAGACTCTCCCGCCGAACGGACAGACCCGGACATAATCCTCAAGGATGAGCTATATCCTGATGAGCTGAAGCCGGTTCTGATGGCCGCCGCACAGGGGGATGCGGACTCGATGCTTGAGCTGGGCCGTGATTTCGGTCTGGGTCTTCGGGGCTTGGAAAAGAACATTTTCCATTCGATGGCCTGGTATAGACGCGCGAGCGATCATGGCAGCGACATGGCGGCCTTCAACCTGGCTCAGATATACCGCCATGGTGATGTCGGCGTGTTACCTGATGCCGTAGAGTCTGTTCGCTGGCTTGAGGTCGCCGCCGCGCGGGGCAACGTCATGGCGCAAACGAATCTGGCGAACTCCCTCGCGGGCGGCATAGGAGTCGAAAAAGATGTGGAACGGGCGCGCGTGTTGCTGGAAAAGTCAGTCGAAGCGGGCGACCTGATTGCGTATTTTTCACTGGCGCTTCTCTATTTCTACGGCGAAGGAATCCCCCGTGACAGGGCGCGAGCGCGGCAGTTGGCCCTTGAAGGTGCAAGAAAGGGCGATGCCAATTGTGCCAGATTCCTGCAAGAGTTTTTTCTCACCGTGGACGACGCAGACGCGAACGCCGCCGAGGCTTCGTCCGCAGGCGTGGAAGGCCCTCTCACCGGGGAACTGAAAACGCGCGTCGCCAAGGCGCTGGAATCAATTCAAGAGTCGCTTGATGAGGAGGCCGCCGAAGAGATCATGCGGGAAGCGGCGGCGGTCGTCGGGCAGATCGACCGTCGCGTCATCGACCATGCGGACAAAGATTTTCTCGCCGACATAACACTGCTCCTTCACGCATACGCCGCGCGACTTTTACAGGCCGATGACACTGCGGGCGCGCTGAGCACGTCGCTAACCGCCATTGATGCGGCTGAGCGATTGGTCTTCGATCTTGGGCAATACCATTATTATTTGCTGCTGGCGGGCATCTTTATGAATCACGGCTCGATGTTGAAGCGTCTGGAACAGTGGCCAGAGGCTTTGGATTACTACGAAAAGGGGATTCAGGGCTTTCGCCGCGTCCCCGAGCAATACATGGGACGCAAACAACTCTGCCAGTATGCCGACGGAGTTATCATCTTTGCCGAAACCTGCTGGGCGGTTGAAGCCTACGCCAGGGCGAGCGGTGAGCTACTGTCCGTGAGAGACAGGCTTGATCAGGCTTTACAAGGTCAACCCGACCCGGAATTGGCGGAGAGGGCCGTGAGGGTGGAAGCCATGCTCGCCATCGTTGATAGCAAAGGCGGCGAACTCTCGATGGCATCCGCAAGACTTGAAGATAGACTCTCGACGTGGCTGGCCGAAGACGCCGCATGGCACGGAGACTCGTGGGCGAAGTTAATCATTCACATCATCATGGAAGCCGATGAACTGCACTCGTTCGCTCAGGGAGAGGCATCAGCAGCGATGGCGACTCGTGGCCTCCTGGATAAACTCTACCGTCTAGTCGATGCAAACGGCACTCCGGGGTTGCGCGCTGAACTATCGAAGGACTGGCAAACTTACACCGACCTGGCCAACGCAGATGCGCAGGAAGATGAATAGCTCTTTGCCGAGCGCTCGTCGGCAAGGGCGCGTTCGTCCGGGCGACCGGCGGCGGCCCGGTTCACAATAGCTTCTGGAACCTGTCGAGCAACTGATTCTCCTTCTGTACACGCTGCTGCTGCGTCTCATAGCCTTTGATGTCCAGATTCAGCTGGTCGATTGATTTTTGAAGTTCTGCCTTCACGGCATCGTCGAGCGTCACCTTTTGCAGCGACTCCAGCAAAGTGCGTTGCACCGTCAACTCTGCCGCTTTATCCTTGAGATACTCGATGACGACCTCGTTCGCTTTGATCTCGGCGGGCAGCCATGCCTTCAGTTCCTTCAGAATCGGATCGGCCAGAGCGCTGAGCTGCGCCACGTACCCTGCTTTAGTAGCGTAGCCGGACGCTTTCAGCGCGACGGCATATTCGGCGAGCGTCCCGCCCGGCTTGGAGAGAATGTCGAACGCCCCCTTGAACCTCGCTTCGAGCCTTTCGAGGTGATGCTCTGTGGCAAGGACTCTGGAAGAATAGACGAAGAAGGGGCTTTTTAACATTCCGCCCGCGAACCCTTTCGCAGGGTCTTCCCATGATTCCAACGTTTTGATCTCGATGCCTCTCTTGGGATCGTCCTGACCGGGCAGGAGCACTAGCTTCTGGATAGATTTCACCACTGTCCCAGGTTCAGTTCCCGGTTTTGTTGTGACGATGGTTTTCGTCCAGTCGGGATCGGGCATCTGGTTAAAGAGCCGGTTGCCGGGATTGCTGAGCGACTGCTCGCCCCGACTCTGCGCCACCAGCCAGTACGCCTTCTCGAAAGGGATGTTGGGGTGCTTTTCCAAGACAGACAGGATGTCGGGAACGATTTTGGAGAGATGCCTGCTTTTATCCGTGCCCCTGATGCTGTCGAGGGCCGCCAGCGAAGCCTGTAGCTTATCTTCCGGCGTCGGCTGTGTGCCGCCGGGGTCGCTATAGATGACTGGATTGTTCCGAGCGTAGCGATAGAGGTTCGGGCCATCGACCAGCCCCTCCGGGTCGCAACTCGTCCAGCGGCCAAGCCAGGGCGCGTAGTAACGCGCGTTGTGATAGTAGAGCGCAGTTTCCTCGTCGCGCTCCTTGCCCGTGTAGCGATAGCGCTTGGCGCTCACTTCCAGACCGGCGGGCGCAGCATGAAATGAAGTGCTTCCGTAAGCATAATACTCTTCGTAGGAGATAATGGCCGCCGCCTCGTCCAATTCCATGCAGGCCGTGCCGAGATGGTTGCCAAGCTGAAAACGACTGAGCGGGGCAGGGTCGGGAATCGCCGCGCCCCCGTCGTGCGTTTTGGTCTCGACCAGAGCGATCGGGCGCGTGTCGTCGGTGACGTGCAGCGTCTCGCGCTCAAGCAGGAGGCCACCGGCATTACGCTGACGGAAAATTTCAAAGCCGTCGAGGTAGATGCGCTCTTCGATCAGACCGTTCTGCTTCTCGACTACTTTGCGCGGGCTGTCGTCGTGTGTGACCTGCGACGAGCCGCCTTGCGCGATGTGCTCGCGGCCATCGGCATAGATGAGACGGTAGATAGCGTCGTATGTGAACTGCGCGCTCGCGGAGACGACGACGTTGTCGAAGATGACTGAGGGCTGCGCTTCGTCGCTGATTTCGGTGATGTTGCCGATGGGGTCGAAGGTGTAGCGCAAATCCTGTAGGGCGGCAGCGCTGTTGAAGCGCGTGGAAAGAAGGCGTGTGAGCCGCAGGGTCAAAGGGTCGTAGCTGTAATCCGTGCGCGCCTGGTTGCCATATTCGATGCGCGTGCGCTGGCCTTTGGCGTCATAGTCTATGTTTTCAACGAAGACGGTCGCCGCGCTCGCGCCGCGCAGACGCGCCGAGACGCTCGCCAGCAGGTTGGACTCGTTGTAGACGGGCAGAATCTCGCTGGCGTCGGGAGTCGTCAAGCTCGTCACGCGGTTGAGCGCATCGTAAGCGATGCTTGTGGTGAAGATGTCGTTCTCAAGCGCTGGCGGGCTCTGTGCTGACCAGTCCGGCTCCGTCTCGTACGCGACACACAGTTGGCGGCTCTGGCTCAGGCTGTTGCCTTTGAAATCGTAAGCGGGATGCGTCTCTAAACCTGCGCCGTCGAAGCGCTGGTAAAGCTTGCCACGCAGATTGAATGAGACGGACTGCGGATGCGATTCGCCGTAGGTCAGGGGCTCGACGGTTCCGATGGGCGGGATGCGCTGCGGGCGCGGGCCGAGCATGTTGGAGGCGAGGACGTACAACTGCGTCGCCTCGTTGATGGACTCGATGGTGTCGCGGCTAAACAACTGGTCGCCCCAGGCGATGAGATTGTCTATGTAGCGCATGACGACGTTTTTCTGGTAGGCCGTGATGCGCAGGCGTGCGATGAGGTGCGGGTTGAAAGGATTGTCGCGCCACTCGGCGACCTGGCGCTCGACATCCTGCTTGCGGCTGAGCGTCGCAGGGTCGTCGCCGTCGTAGCTCAGGAGCGCCAGCAGTTTTTGAATCTGCTGGTCTTCGGGGTGGGCGTTCCGGTAGAAGGGCAGCACCTTCCAGTAACGTTGCGGCGAAGGGTCTGAGGAGCTGTCCGTCGGGAGCGGGAGCAGCAGCAGCGCCTAACAACTCGCTCAACCCAACGCCTCTGGAGCCGGGCTTTCATGCTCATTCCTGACGTTGAAATAGAAAGCGATTGGAGTGTGTGGGCTTTCCGGCGACGCGGTGTGTTCTCGAAACTGCAATCGATTTTCCAGGGAATGTCGGGATGACACTATCTAAACATTCCCGAATGCGATAATATGGCTTCGATTACCAACGGTTCTTATCTAGGGGCGTACTCACCGGCGTGTCTTAATGCATTCTGTTTGACCTGATACCAGGAGAACGAAAATGCTGCGTAATCACCTAGCTGAAGCAAGCGCCACCTCAACTCAGAATCAGCCGTGCTGCCGGGGAATGTTTGATTGGTTATGCAAGCTGCACATCCTCCTCTGCAAGCGTCCGAAACGAGGAGACCCATGCCTCTACCTTCCAGAGCGCGTTATCAATCGGCCCGACCCGTGCATCTATAGTCAGTTCATGTTGATGCAGCTCAGCCAGCCGGTGACGTGGGACAATCCTGATATCGCGTTGTTTCGAGGCGGCGTCGAGCAATACACCTATGATCTTGTGGCCGACACCGAGTACACGGTTGAAATCACTGTCCACAACAGCTCTCGCAAGAAACCAGCCGACGGGACACTGGTCGTGGTTCGCTGGATAGAGTTCGGAGCCGGTGCACAAATCCGGCATCCGATCGCAACGCTGGTGACCAATGTTCCGGTGTGGCCAGGGGTCTCCAAGGTTGCGACGACGTGGCGGACGCCCGCAACCCCCGGTCACTTTTGCATTGAGGTGGAACTGTCGCACCCTGATGACGGCAATCCGGCCAACAATCGCGGTTGGAATAATACTCAGGTCAAGGCTGCGGCTTCTCAAGTGCGAGAGCCTGTTCGCATTTTCAATCGCTGGCTGGACGGCTGCCCACCCGTCGAAGAGGCTGGGCGTAAATTCAACCTGTTGGTGGTTCTGCTCGGCTGGGGACTGCTCGGAGCAGTCAACGGTATGATGGCTGCTATTCTCCGGCATACGGATGCGACGATGTGGACTTTCGCCCAGGGGATTGTGGCGGGTTACCTTGCAGGCTTTCTCATCGGCTTCGCCATTGAAGCAGTACGCACCTTAAAGTACCGAATGAGAAACCAGAGTCGGCTCCGTCGCGACGAGGTTCCCTGCAATCTGGTAGAGCTGACAGTCGATTCCTACGTCTTCCACGACCGGAAGGGCAGAGAAGTTGACCCTGCTGTGATGTTCGCCCAACGCCCTCCGGTCTGGCCCGCCCGCCTCGAACCGCATCTCTTCCACTTCGCCGAGAACGAAGCGTATCGTGACGTGCATTTGATCGTCGATGCTCCTGATGAGCCCGGCCCGTCAGAAGTCTTCAACATCAGCGCGCGCCAGGGAGGTATGCCGACCGGCGGAGTCTCGGTGACAGTATCAAGAAGACAGGAGGGTTAACAAATGTCTGAATGCAGCTTGAGCGTTGAACCGCCCGGCGACGGGTCTTGGAACAAAAAGCGCATATGGATTTGGATATTGTCCGGTAGTGCCTTGAGCACTGCCATCGCCGCAGCGTTTTTAGTGCCCGCTGGTCTGGGCATCCTGGTACTGGGGGCGATTGTGACCGGAGCCCTTCTGGGAGGGTATATAGGCAACGGGTGGAATTGGTTTTTTGATCGCCTCAAAGAGCAGAACCCCAGGACGATTACGATCTCCGGGTTAATCGTGTGCAAGCGTAGGAACCTCGGCGGCTTCAGCCTTACTGATCCGGCAATGTTCGGCGATGGTGATTGGAACTTTAATGTCAAGGCGGACTTTCATGTGCTGTTGCCGGACATGCCCGGACTCGATGCCGAGGAAGTTCGCACACGGGCGGCCCCCGGCTCCGGCCAACCCCAGTCATACCACGCCTTTCAGGTAAACGACCCCGACAAAACTCAAGTCCTTCATACTGAGATTTCGTCGTCCATCGGCAATTTTACTGCCGTGGGGGGCGTGGTCGGCTCTATTGGCGGGGCGATTGCCGGTGCTGTTCTTTGTGCCATCCTGACCTTCGCTTCATTGGGGGGCTTGTGGTGGACATGCCTCATACTTCCGGCGCTCTTTACCTGGTTGGGAGGACAACTGGGTGGTCTCATCGGTCACGTGTTGGGAGAGCTTGCCGATGAGTTGGGCGACTTCGACGAGCGTGGAGAGGTCGTGGAAGAAGGGGCCTGCATGCTCATGACCGGCAGATGGGTGACAGATAAATGGCATCAATGGAACGAGATTCACGATGTCGAAAGCGCCCAGATCGTCGAATGCGACGCTGACTCCGGTGGAGGTGGCGTTATTCTGTTGGCGGCAGCAGGCATTGGACGACTACCCACAGGTCGTGGCCAGCAAGAGGCGATGTGAATTTCCGTGGCGCGTGTAGAAGCCGACGGTCATTCTCCGGGCTGTGCTCCTGGGCGGGCCAACTCATGATCTATACGACTGCTCGCTGCGCTTCTTAAGCCGGGTGCTCAGTTCGATGATCGCCTCCAGATCGCAACCCACCTGCGACGCGAAGTGCGGGTCAAATATTTTAAGTTCCCTGAAGAGCGGGTTGCGCACCATCCTCATGATCATGATGTCCAGCGCGGCAAGCGCTGGCCTCAAATGGATGACTTCAGGCCCGACAATTACATTGTGCGGCTCATGACACGTCTCAGTCTTAGGCAGTAGCAGTTTATTCCTGAGTCGCTCGGCCAGCCTCTTTATCTCGGCGGTGGATTGCGCGATCAGCTTGAGATCGGGCGTGCTGCTTGTTACTACTGCCTGAGCCAGTTCATTGTTGACCACCTGTAGGCGCACGTAATCTTCTCTAATCTGCGCCAAGGCCGGGCGCGCCGAGCGTGTTGTCCGAGATGCCCGGTGAAACCGCTCGGTCATCATGAGCATCAATCGATTCTCCCGGTGCTGATCGCTCTCAAACGTGCGATCGAGTAGCTCACGTTCGCCTTGCTCGGCAGTGTCCAAGCCTTGCTGTGCCTGAGCCGTCAGGGCAAAGGCCGACAGGAGACAGAGCACTGCTGCTGAGGCGACTGTGATTCTATAGCTCATCTCTGGCCGCATTTCCTATACCTCCTTCCGAAGCGGAAGTCTGAAAGCAGAGCGGTACGCATTCCACTTATTTGCGAGGGCACATGATTTAAGGACATGGCTCCGCCTGACGGTCATTCAGACCGTGCAACGAGAATAAGAACAACTTTTGGAAATTAGACTGTCAGCCTTAGCAAAGACTGGTTAACTGTATAAACGCCGCCGGTCTCCTTATTCCGACCTCAGCGCGATCAGCGGGTCAACCTTCGTGGCCCGCCGCGCCGGGATGAGACATGAGGCGAGCGACACGATGACGAGCAGCGCAGAGACGGCAATGAAGGTAACCGGATCGGTCGCGCTGACCTCGTACAACATGCCGCGTATGACACGCGTGAGGGCGAAGGCCGCCGCCAGGCCCAGCCCTACACCGATGAGCGCCAGGAGCATCCCCTGTCCGACGATCAGGCGCAACACGTCTTTCCCTTGCGCGCCCAGAGCCATGCGCACGCCGATCTCGCGCGTGCGTTCGGCGACCATGTAAGACATCACGCCGTAGATGCCGACAGCCGACAGCATCATCGCGACTACGGCGAAGAGCGCGAGCAGGAGCGCGATGAAACGCACGCTCGAAGTCGCCTCGACGGCGCGTGCCGCCATAGACTTTACGCTGTAGACAGGCGAGTTCCTGTCGAGCGCGTAGACCTCGCGCCGCACTGCACTGGCGAGCGCGCCTGAATCGCTGTCTCCGCGCACGATGAGCAGCGAAGAGGATTCGTCATGTTGCGTGTATGGCAGATAAACGGTGGGCTCGGCCATCTCTTCCACACGCCCGTACTTCGCGTCCTCCACGACGCCCACGATCTCTATCAGGTCGTCTGGCTTGTAATCGCCCGTACTGTAGGCCAGCTTGATGCGCCTCCCGACCGCGTCTTGATTGGCCCAGTACGCTTCGGCGGCACGGCTGACGATAGCCACGCGCCCTGACCCTGCGCGGTCTTGCTCTGTAAAGCCACGGCCTCTAATGAGCGTGATGCCGAGCGTCTTGAAGAAGTCCGGCGAGATGATGTTGATGTTGACGGAGCGTGAGGCCGGTCGCTGTCCCTCAGCCTCGTCTTCGAGGCGCAACGGGGCCGAGACGCCGCGTCCGAAAAGCGGGGCGGTCGTCGACACGCTGACCGACTCTACGCCCGGCAGTGCCGCAGTCCGCTCCATTATTTGTTTGTAGAATCCGATGCCCTCGCGTCGCCCGCCGACGCGCATGGTGAGAACATCCTTCGGCTCGAAGCCGAGCCGGACTGAGTTGAGACGGACGAGGCTGTTGATCATCAGCCCGGCCCCCGCCAGCAGGACGAGCGACAGAGCTATCTCAGCAACGATCAGCCAACGACGAGCGCCGAGCCTGTCCCCTAAGCCGATATGTGTGCCGCCCCCGCCCTCCTTCAAGGCGTCGTTCACGTCCGCGTGCGACGCCTGCCACGCCGGAAGCAATCCGAAAAGAAACCCTGTCACGACGGAGAGCGCGAAGTTGAAAGCCAGCACGACCGCGTCCACCCCGACGGTATATTGCTGGAAGGTGCGCGCGTAGGCCGTCCAGAAACTCGTCGCGTCCGCAGGCTTAAAGCGCGTCATCAGATCGACGCCCCACAAAGCCACGGCCAATCCCGCCGCGCCGCCAGCGAAAGCGATGAGCATGCTCTCTACTAGGAGCTGGCGCATGATCCTTCCGCGACTTGCGCCGAGCGCCAGCCGGACGGCAATCTCCTTGCGACGCGTGAGGCCGCGCGCTAACAGGAGCCCTGCCGTGTTAGCGCACGCGATGAGCAGGACGAACGCGACCGCCGCCAGCAGGATCAGGAAGGAACGGCGTATCATCGGATCGACCTGAGCGTCCTTGAGCGGCACGAGCGTGAACGTCTCTTTGCCCGAGCCGGAAGGTCTGGCCTGAGGGACGGGCAGTATCTTCTCAACCCGCTCGTGCAGCTCGTCCATCGCAGCTTGCGCCTGCCGGTGGGTGACGCCGGGCTTAAGGCGCGCGATCACCTCCGCCCAGGCGATATTGGATTGGCTGATGAGCTGAGGACTGGCGAGCACAGGGGCCATCATCATCGGAACCCACACGTCTGCCTCACCCGACTGACCTTTGAAACCTTTCGTGAGGACGCCGACAATTATCAGCTTGTGCCCCTCTAACTCAATGTCCTGACCTATGACCTGGGGGTTGCCGCCGAAACGGCGCTGCCATAGCCCGTGGCTAATCATGGCGACGGGGGCTGAGCCGGGACTTGCATCATCTTCAGGCAGGAAGGCGCGACCGACGGTCGTGCCGACGCCGAGCAAAGAGAAGTAGTTGGCTGAAACGTATTCGCCCTGAAGGCGCGCCGGCTCCTCTGTGCTCGTCATGATGAAGGGACGCCGGGCGTAAATGGCCGCGCCCTCGAAAGTCTCATTCTGATCCCGTAGCGCTGTGAACCCGGGGTAAGACCACAGCGCGCCTGCTGGGAACTTGCCCCGGTTGGCGCTGGTCTGTATTACCTTCATCAACTGCTCCGGCCCCCTGTAGGGCAGCGGGCGCAGCAGGACTGCGTTGACCACGCTGAAGACGGCAGAGTTAGCGCCGATCGCCAGAGCCAGGGACGCGACGGCGGTCAGGGTGAAGCCCGGGTTCTTTCGCAGCGCACGCGCGCCGTACTTCAGGTCTTGCCACAGGTCTTCGAGCACTGGAACACCAATCCTCCTGCGGCACTCTTCACTCGTCTGCGCCATCCCGCCCAACTGTACGAGCGCCCGCCGACGCGCCTCCTCTGGATCGATCCCAGACCGAACGAGGTCGTCAATGTGCATCTGGAGATGGCTCTCCAACTCCTCCGCCAACTCACGCTCGCGCGCCTTGTGGCCGAACAGGCCAGCGAGACGGGCCAACCAGCCGCGCACCTGTCGCGCACCCATCATGACTCCTCCACAGGCGCGAAGAACCGCGCCAGAATGGCCGTGGTGTGCTCCCACTCGCGCACCTCTCTCGCCAGATGCCTCCGTCCGGCGGAGGTCAACGTGTAATACTTGGCCTTGCGGTTATTCTCCGACGCGCCCCACTCCGAGCCGATGTAGCCCTCCTGTTCGAGCTTGATGAGCGCCGGGTAGAGCGTGCCGTAGTTAAGGGAAAATGCTTTGCCGCTTGTCTGCTCGATGCGGCGTCCGATCCCATAGCCGTTCTGTGGGCCCATCGCTTCAAGGGTCTTCAGGATCATGAGGGCGAGCGTGCCCAGCGGGATGTCGAACTTTTCACCCATCACCAACGCTCCTATTGGTATCACATAGGAGTGTTGCACAGCTCCTATGGGATGTCAATAGGAAAGTACATCGCGCCGGGAAGCGGAATAAAGATGGCATCGCCGTTGCGAAATTCCTGATCTTTACTCGGCGTGGGTTAATGTGGGCGTTAGGAATTAGTTTCTTACCTGATACGCCGGCATATTATTTTGTTGACTTGACGGGCGTTTCTCTTTATATATGCGGCTCCACACGGTCTGGCGCGCGGGGTATAAGCCTTACCTGCTCAATGGAAAACGGGCCTCTCATCTTCACCCATGCCAGGAGGTGGCAAATGTCAATCACGGACTTGTTTACAAGCGGGAAGCGACCGAACCTCGTTTTCATCATCACCGATCAGGAACGGAATATTCAACATTGGCCCTCCTTCCTGAACCAGCTGCCCGCCATGCAGCAACTCATGGGCAAGGGCCTTACCTTCAACCGCGCGTTTACAGCCGCATGCATGTGCTCCCCCAGCCGCTCTGCATTCCTCACCAGCAACTACCCGGCAGTGACGGGGGTGACAAGTACCGGGAGCCCTGAGCCGCCGACCTCACTGCCGCAACCGAACGTCCTCGCAAATCTGGCGACGGTGCTGACGAAGGCCGGTTATTCGACCTGCGCCTGGCGAGGGAAGTGGCATCTCGGCGGCAGCCCCGATGACTACGGCTTCAGCGGCTGGGACTCGCCCGACGCGGGCAATTGGCTTTTGATTAACGACACGCTGGGCGGCGGCACGCCGGATAACGATCAGCGGTTCCTCGGCGACATTCTCAAATTCCTTGAGAACTCGCCGGAAAGCCCGTTCTGCCTGATCGCGTCGTTCGTCAATCCGCACGACGTGTATGTCGGCCAATTCGGGCCGGGCAACTCCGGCTATTCGACGGACGACTTCTCGAAGGTCGTCGTCCCGCTTCCGAAAAATGCGAATGAGGACTTGTCGACAAAGCCGCGCGCTCAGGCGGGCCAGAGTTGGAAGAACGTCCCTCACAGTAATAGCAAGCAGGATTACGTCAATTTTTATGCGTACCTGCAAACGATCGTGGACGCGCAAATCGCGCAGATTTTGTCCGCGCTCTGCCCCGTGCTGGACAATACCCTCGTCGTTCGATTTGCAGACCACGGCGAGATGGGACTCAGCCACGGTCTTGTCGAGAAGTTCTATAACGCTTACGAAGAAAGCATCAACGTCCCGTTAATCTTCTCAAACCCGGTCGTGTGGCCGACCGCGCAATCCTCCGATTCACTGGTGAGCCTGATCGATCTCGTCCCGACGCTCGCCTCGCTCCTGGGTGTCAGCGATGACTTCAACGGATTCCGGGGGCAGAACCTGACTCCTATTTTGCTCGATTCGGGGGCGAGCGTTCAGGACGCCGTGCACTTCACTTACGACGACATTGGAACCACGCTCGGGCCGAGCATCATCCGAAGCATACGCACGGCTGAATACGCCTATTCGGTCTATTTCTTAGACGTAGATGACGGGAGCGACGCTGACTGGGAGTTGTACGACCTCGGATGCGACCCGCTTGAGAATAACAATGTCGCCGGGACGCAGGCTTATGGCACGATTCAGCAGAAACTCGATTCGCAGTTGCAACAGTTAATGAAGGCTAACGGCACGCTGCCCTCGTTTACCTGGCCGCCGCAGCAAACGGCAGATAGTCGTGGGGGCCCTCCTGCCGTCGGGCCGCATGCCGACTTTGCCGCGCTCGCGGACGAGGTTCGGAGTCTCGCCGGAGACGGCGCGGGGTCAGCAGAGCGTCTCAGCGCCATCCTGTACGCGCCGGAAACGCCGCCGCACATCGTTGTCCTGGCCGCGCGGGCCCTTGCATCCTTCGGCACACCGGAAGCGTTCGCGGCCCTTCAGCCAGCGTTATATGGGCCGTGGCCGCGTCCAGTCCTCGCGAAGGTGCACGAAGCGTATGCGCTCCGACCGCAAGCAAGTTAATCGCGGAGTTTGAATGGTAATCGTCGCCGGAACATCCTGGAAGCCCGTTTGGAGGTGATGAGGTTAGTACGACCGCGCGATCGCGCTCCGGTACTGGCCTCATCACCCAGGGCATACCTGCCGGATTGGAGAGACAAATGAAAAACTATAAATCTATGTTTCGCCTCAAAGGCTTGCTGTGGGTTTTCTTGACGTTGGTCTGCTGCGCGCCCTTTGCGCAGACAACTGCTCAAACAGCACCGAGAACATTGGATCAGGGGAGCAAGTGGAACCAGACAACCCGCGACGAATTCTATAGCCAGGATCAAGGCTCGCAGTTGATTCCGCTCAAATGGATCAAGGCCCTGAAGCAGCCAAACGGCGAACCCTTCATGGCCGCCAACCTGGATCGATATGGCTACTTACCCAATCCCAACAGCCATGCAGGGTTGCCCATCGGGTTCACCACCAACGATGGCAATAATACGACCTACCTTGGCATGACTTGCGCTGCTTGTCACACGCGCCAGATCGATGTCGCTGGTACATCCTACCGGATTGATGGCGGCCCCGCGATCACCGACTTGCAAAGTTTCCAAGTTGATTTGGATACGGCGGTGAACACGGTGCTCAGTGACGCCGCCGCCTTCAATCAGTTCGCGACTGACGTACTGGGCGGAGTGCCGGGCGCTTCTGCCAAACAGAAGTTGCATGATGAATTGGCCGCCTGGTTTGTGCCTTTCCACGCGATAACAGGCTCGCTCCCGGTAGATGCTCCGTGGGGGCCAGTACGCGCGGATGCAATTTCTTTGATTTTCAACCGCCTCACTGGTTTGGACATCGGGCCGCCGCCGACCTACATAATTCAGGAAAACATTAAAAGGGCCGATGTGCCGGTGCGCTACCCATTCTTGTGGAATGCCTGGCGTCAGGACTTCACCCAATGGCCGGGTTTCGCGCCCAATGGCAACAAGCTTTACGCCTTGTCACGCAACACGGGAGAAGTCATCGGCGTGTTTGCGGAGTTTCATCCGTTCAAGGACAAATTGAAATTGCTGAAGGTGAATTATTCGAGAAACAGTTCGGTCAATTTCCGGGGGCTCAACAACCTTGAAGACCTGATCATGAGGCTGGGCCCACCCAAATGGCCTTGGCCGTTGAATCAAGCCTTGGTGGCTAAGGGTAAGCAGGTGTACAACCAGAAAGATGCGGCGAATGGGAATCAAAGCTGCGCGGACTGCCACGGCATCACGAAGGGCAAGCTCCGCTCTCTCGGCCATGAAAGCTGGGCTACCCCCGTTCTAGATGTCGGCACTGATTCGCGCGAAATCAATTTGCTGGGTTCACAAGTCAACACAGGGGTGCTGGAAGGGGCCAGTATTTTCGGAACCCGTCTAAAACGGATTGACTTAGCTATCTCCGTGCTGAAGTTGGCGGTGACTGGTTCTATCTTGCAGCACTATTTCACACTGGGACTGCCGAAGGGAAAAGAGGGTGATTCCAACCAGTTGAAAGATACATGGCAACCAAAAGCGGCGTCCGTTTCCGATGCGGCAACTTTTGCTTACGAGTCGCGCGTGATGCAAGGCATTTGGGCCGCCGCACCGTATCTGCACAATGGTTCGGTTCCGACGTTGGCCGAGCTCTTGACGCCCGACAACCAACGCATCTCCGAATTCATGGTTGGCCCAGCCTACGATATCGAGAAGGTTGGGCTGGCGGCGCAGCAGACTAAATTCAACTACACACTGAAGACTACAGATTGTGCGGCGCGTAATTCCGGCAATAGCCATTGCGGCCACAATTATGGTACCGGCTTTTCCGCTGCGGATAAGCAGGCATTGTTGGAATATTTGAAGAGTCTGTAAGGGGAGCGGCATGAGACACGCCTGTGGGCGTGTTAGGCCGCACTATGCATTGGCTCCTTATTCAAGGAGTCAGGCCGCACTGTGGGCTTTTCATGCTCCATTGTGGTGTTAGGCCAGATGGTGCGGCACAAGATGCGTTGCGACAGACGCCGTAATTGAAGCTCAGCGGGATACCCTTACGTCGTGTCCATTAAAGGAGCCTCACCATGCTTACGCCGAAGTCCTCTCAAGCTACTTTTCAAAATCGAAT
Source organism: Pyrinomonadaceae bacterium (assembly GCA_036522655.1). Lineage (GTDB taxonomy): Bacteria > Acidobacteriota > Blastocatellia > Pyrinomonadales > Pyrinomonadaceae > DASQYE01. The sequence continues at coordinate 50,922 of DATDFK010000009.1, forward strand.
TCTCGCCGCTCTGCCCAAGAATGAATATAAACGGCTTCTCCCACACTTGAAACCAATCAAACTCCCTCAAGGGAAGATTCTATACGGAGCCGGTGAAGTGGTTCGACACGCCTACTTTCCGCTGGGCGGGATGATCTCTTTGCTTTCGATCACAGAGAGCGGCAAAACCATTGAAGTAAGCATGGTGGGCTGCGAAGGTATGGTGGGCGTGCCGGTGATTTTGGAGTTTAATATCACCCCCTATGAAATAATGGTTCAGCTCCCGTGCAATGCCTTGCGAATCGGAGCCGAGGTGCTGAGAACAGAATTCAATCAGGGTGGAATTCTCCAAAAACTGCTGCTCCTCTATCTGCACACGCTGCTCACACAGGTTTCACAATCAGCCGCCTGCAACGGCTTCCACAAGGTAGAAGAGAGGCTCTGCCGCTGGCTTCTGGTCAGCCGCGACCGTGTGCAATCGGATACCTTGCCTCTCACACAGGAATTTCTTTCCCACATGTTAGGCGTCCCGCGCACGAGCGTGACGATGATCGCCGGTAACCTACAGCGGGCCGGTCTCATTCGCTATCGACGCGGCATAGTCCACATCATCGATCGGGAAGGCTTGGAGGCCGCATCCTGTGAGTGTTACAGGATTGTGAAAGCAGGAATCGCTCACTTTCTCGCCGCTTAAATTTCAGCCCTTTTATTTTTGCTTATGTCGAGTTGTCGACAGACCACCAGCGGAAGCTGAAATATCCTGCCGCCGGATCAAGTCATTACCTGAAGACCGCTCGGAACTCTCTCTCAGTTGCCGAGTGTGTTTGAAGCGCCTGTGTCTTTCAAGCTACATCAGGGATTGGATAAACAAAACGCTCTGTCATTTACCTGAAAATAAATGACAGAGCGTCTTAACAATACAGCCTTCGCCGCATGTCTGGGCAAGAGATGGACTGCCCGATCAACATTCATCTCAGCGCAAAGTGTGGCGCAGGCTCAATCAACAGGAGTCGGCCTGCACATCATACGACTTCCCGCTCTGCGTTTATGCTCAAGGGGTAAGCTCCGTAGACCTCATTCAGCGTCAATGTGCATGCAGGCTCTCTTCAACTCTAACCGAAAACGATAGAAGGGAAAGCATTATGAAGAGAGTTTTAGCTCTATTTGTCGCGGTTACGCTATCCTGCCTCGCTCTGTCAGCCCTCTTCGGAGGTGGAGAGAGCCACGCACAAGCCTCTAAAGGTAAATTCCGAAGGACGCAAGGGGCCATTGCCGACCAGTATGTCGTGGTGCTCAAAGATGAGCCTACCACGCCGGATGTCGCCTCTCTGGCTTCCGAACTTGCACGCGCTCACGGAGGCGCTACTAGGCACATCTACAAACATGCCCTCAGGGGCTTCTCCATCCGATTGCCTGAAGCTGCCGCCATCGCTCTCAGCAATGACCCGCGCGTCGAGTACGTGGCCGAGGATGGTGAGGTTCACGCTACGGCGAGCCAGTTCAATCCTCCCTCCTGGGGGCTTGATCGCATAGACCAGCGTGACCTCCCACTTAACAGTCTCTACACCTACAATTTTACAGGCGCAGGCGTTCACGCTTACGTCCTCGACACGGGTATTCGCCCAACCCACCAGGATTTCGGCGGACGCGCTTCCATCGCCGCAGACTTTATCGGCGACGGGCAGGGCGGCAACGATTGTAACGGGCATGGCACGCATGTGGCCGGCACTCTGGGCGGCACTTCTTACGGCGTCGCTAAAGGCGTGACGATTCATGCCGTGCGTGTTCTGAATTGCGGTGGCTCCGGTGCTTTTTCCGTCGTGATCGCGGGCGTCGATTGGGTCACGGCCAACCACGCCTCGCCCGCCGTCGCTAACATGAGCCTCACAGGCCCAGCTTATGACCCACTCGATACGGCGGTCAGAAACTCCATTGCCAGCGGCGTGACGTATGCTGTTGCCGCAGGCAACGGCGATGAATTCAATAATCCCTTGGACGCCGGTACACAGTCGCCCGCGCGCGTCACGCAGGCATTGACAGTCGGCGCGACTGACATTTCCGATCAGACCGCCTACTTCTCCAACTACGGCTCGGTCTTGGATCTGTATGCGCCGGGCGTGAACATAACCTCCGCGTGGATCGGCAGCGACACCGCGACGAACACCATTTCGGGCACGTCCATGGCAAGCCCGCATGTGGCTGGCGTCGCCGCCTTATACCTGCAAAGCAATCCCGGGGCGACGCCCGCGACCGTGAATGCTGCCATTGTCGGCAATGCAAGCGTCGGCAAAGTGATCAATCCCGGCCCAGGCGCTCCGAACCGCCTGCTCTATTCGATTTTCGCACCGGCTTCCACTTCCTCCGGCCAGCCTGTACCGAGGGATTATGACGGCGACCACCGGGCCGACATCGCCATCAAGACGGACGACGGGCGCTGGCGCATTGACTACGCTGCGAACGGGTTCGGCGCTTGGGATGCGACCTACCTGGGATATGGCGGCTCAGAAGCTAAGCCAACGCCCGCCGACTATGACGGTGACGGGAAGGCCGATCTCAGTGTGAAGACAGACAGCGGGGCCTGGAACATTGATTACTCTTCGACCGGGTTCGGAGTTTTTGATGTCTCATATCCCGGCTATGGTTTAGCCGAATCACGGCCCGCACCGGCGGACTACGACGGCGATGGTCGGGCAGACCTCTGCACCCACGCCACCAGCACGGGCCAGTGGCGTATTGACTACGCTTCAAACGGCTACGGCGTCTGGGACTTTAATTGGGGCGGGTATGGCTACGCGGAGAATCGTGAAGCTCCGGCGGACTACGACGGTGATGGCAGAGCGGACATCGGCGTCCACTCTACAACACAGAGTGTGTGGGCCATAGACTACGCCTGGAATGGCTTTGGGCGCGGGGATTTTTTCTATGGCGGATATGGTTATTCACCAAACCGCGAAGCGCCCGCCGACTACGACGGTGATGGCCGGGCCGACATCGCCATCAAGGCCGACGATCAAGGCCGATTCAATATCGACTACGCCTGGAACGGATTTGGAGTCACGGACGCGTCATACTTGGGTTATGGCTTCACAGAAACTCGACCGGCACAGGGTGACTACGACGGTGATGGTCGAGCGGACTTCGCCGTCCTGACAAATGACGGTCAATGGCGTATCGATTATGCCGCCAACGGCTTCGGAGCCTTTGATCAAACTATAATTCTCCAGTAAGAATTATAGACCCTCTCCGCAAACAGAGGGCGCACCCACCCATCGCGCCCTCTGTTTGCCGTTTTAAGGCGATAATAATCCCAAACATCACTGCCCCACCGAGTCCGATAATG